>JBKQKP010000180.1:0-26504 GCA_052147435.1 Polyangiaceae bacterium
GTGAAGTAGACTCCCTGAGCCGAACTTACGCCGGCGCCCGGAGCTATTACCGCTTCGCCGAGGCAGTCCACGACCTCACCGGAATGGCCCACGTCTTCCCGACCCATCAGGGGCGCGCTGCCGAGCGGATCCTCTGCGCGGTCGTCCCCCTGAAGGGGAAGGTCGTCCTCTCGAACGGCCTCTTCGACACCACGCGCGCCAACATCGAGGCGGCCGGTGCCCGCGGCGTCGATCTCCCGCGCGCCGACGCCCTCGTCGCCCACGCCCCGTTCGGTGGGGACATGGACCTCGCGGCGTTCGATCGCGCGCTCGATGCCTCGAAGGACGACGTCGCGTTCGTCGTCATGACGGTCACGAACAACACGGTCGGGGGGCAGGCCGTCTCGCTCGCGAACCTCCGGGCTGTCTCGGAGAGGTGCCGGCGCGCGCGGGTGATGCTGGTCCTCGACGCCTGCCGGTTCGCCGAGAATGCGTACTGCATCCACCGCGACGAGGAAGGGGAGCGCGGGAAATCGATCACTGACATCGCGCGGGAGCAGTTCGCGCTCTGCGACGCCTTCACGATGAGCGCGAAGAAGGACGCGATCGTGAACATCGGCGGCATGCTCGGCGTCCGCGATCCGGCCCTCGCGGAGCGCATCCGCGTCGAAGAGATCCGCACGGAGGGCTTCGTCACGTACGGCGGCCTCGCGGGGCGCGATCTCGAGGCGATCGCCCAGGGGCTCCACGAAGTGCTCGACGCGAGCTACCTCGAGTACCGCTTCGCCGCGTCCGCGTACCTCGCCCGCGAGCTCGCGAGCGCGGGGTGGCCGGTGATCCTTCCGGCGGCCGCCCACGCGGTCTACGTCGACGCTGGCGCCGCGCTCCCGCACATCCCATCCGACGCCTTCCCCGGGCAGACGCTCGCGTGCGCGTTCTACCTGCTCGGAGGCGTCCGCACGTGCGAGATCGGCAACCTCATGTTCGGTCCGGGCGAGCGCAGGCAGCTCGTCCGTTTCGCTCTCCCGAGGCGCGTGTACACGCAGAGCCACGTCGACTACGTCGGCGCGCTCGGAGCGGAGCTGGCGCCGTTGCGGTCGAAGCTGCCGGGGATGCGCGTCCTGGAGGAAGCGCCGTCGCTGCGGCACTTCAGCGCGGCGCTGAGCCCGATGGGGGCGTTTCCGGATTTCTGACCACGAAGAGTCACTCGCAGTTCGAGAAAACGAACTGCCACCGAAACCGCGCGCGCGGTCCCCCGTATACACCGGCACGCGCGTACGACCCTCGGCGCTCGACCCCTCGACCCACGCGGTCGTGAATGGGGGCGAGCGGGGGGACGCGCGGACGCAGCGGCGCTTCGTTCCCTAGTGGCGGCCGGAAGGCCCCCTCTTGCCAAGGAGACCCCTCATGATTCAAAGGGCACTGTTCGCAACGGCGATCGTCACCGTTCTTTCCGGTTGCAGCGGGAGCACGGGCCCCGCGGGAGAGCAAGGACCTGCAGGGACGACCGGCGCGCAAGGCGCGGCGGGAGACGCGGGCGCGCAGGGATCGCCTGGCGGCGCAGGTGCAGTCGGCGCAACCGGCGCGACCGGAGCGACCGGAGCGCAAGGGGCAACGGGCCCGCAAGGCCCGGCGGCCCCCATCCCGGACGCAGGGACCTCTGCCCCGACCGCCGTCTACATTCTGTCGAACGAGGCGACGTCGAACGCGATCATCGAGTACGCGCGCTCGGCGAGCACGGGCGAGCTCACGGCGTTCGGCGAGTATCCCACCGGGGGCGCGGGAACCGGTGCGGGTCTCGGCAGCCAAGGAGCCCTCGCCTTCGACCCGACGAGCAATCACTTCTTCGCGGTGAACTCCGGGGACAGCTCGATCTCCGAGCTCGCGCTCAACCTCGACGGGAGCATCTCTCTCCTCTCGAAGGTCCCGTCGGGCGGTACGGCGCCGATCAGCCTCACGCTCTCGGGCACGACGCTCTACGTCCTCAACGCGGGCAGCGCGACGGTCGCGGCGAACATCTCGGGCTTCACCGTCGATCCGGGCGGGCTCCTTCCGATTCCCAGCTCGACGCAGGCTCTCAGCCTCGTGCAGCCCGGCGCGGAGCAGATCTCGTTCGTTCAGGGGGGCGCGGTCCTCGTGGTGACGGAGAAAGGCGCCGACAACATCGACACGTTCGTCGTCAACGCGGGGGTCGCGCAGGCCGGAGTATTCACTTCGGCGGGCGCGTCGATGGCGCCGTACGGGTTCGGCGTCTCGGGCGACGGCCTCATCGTGGTGAGCCAGGCGACCGCGACCACCGGCGCGAGCTCCTACTCCATCTCGCCGACAGGGGGCGTGACCGCCGAAACCGCCTTCCTCGCCGACGGGCAGCTGGCTGCGTGTTGGGTGACCGTCGTGAGCAACACGGCCTACGTGCTGAACGCGCACAACGCCACGATCTCGGCCTACACCATCACGCCGGCCACGGGCGACCTCGCGCTCGTGGGGACCGGCATCGCGGCGTCGACGGGCACCGGCCCGACCGATATCGCTGCGAGCCCGGACGGGGCGTTCCTCTACACGCGGAACGGCTCAGGCCAGTCGATCACCAGCTGGCCGATCAACGCTGACGGCTCGCTCGGGGCGACGACCACGTTCGCGGGGAGTCCGGCGTCGTCCTCGGGTCTCGTGGTGAGGTGAAGCGCGCCGGGAGTCGAGGGGGAACCGACATTCCTCGCCCGTCGTATGCCCATGCCTCGAACGAGGTACGGTCGTACCTCCTCGGCATCATCGCGATCCCCCGCTCGGGGGGCGACGCGGGGATCGAGGAGGTAGGGTCATCCCCCGCCCAGGGGCTGCCCGTACCACGAGCGAGGTATCGTCATACCTCCTCGGCATGATCGCGATCCCTCGCCCGGGGTACGCCGTGGGGATCGAGGAGGTATGGTCATCCCCCGCACGAGGGATGCACGCACCACCAACGAGGGATCGTCCCCGCCAGAGAGAGGGGCGGGCGGCGACGTGAGGGATCGGCCAGCCGCCCACGCGAGTAGCGACTGAGGTCCGATACCTTTTCTGAGGAGTCACAGGCCGGACTGTCTCTCGACAAGGAACAGGTCGAATCCGAGCGCTGGTCGATCCTCGCCGAGACGCGCGTCTGGGATCTGCTTGGAGCTCGTCCACCGGCATCGCGCGGGCGAAAGCGTACGCCCAAACTTGCCCGGACGACTGGGTCGCCGCCGTCGACGGCGGCGGTTCCCTCGTCGACGAGTGAACCGCTGCCATGAATGACAAAGAATCACTCGCCGACGAGTGCCGGCTTCTCATCGATGGCAGAGAGTCTCTCGTCGATGAGTGCGCCGCTCTCGTCGATGAGTGCGCCGCTCTCGTCGACGAGAGAAAGTCTCTTGTCGACGAGTGCTCCACTCTCATCGATGGCAAAAACGCGCGCAATCGGGGGCCGGACACCCCAGCCGCAGGGCCGATCACGCAGGATTGTCCGTTCGCACGCACGCTCCGCCGTCCAATGGCAGTGCGCGTTCCCGGCGTGGAGCTAGCCAGTTTCGGACCGTCTCTGCGCCGAGGGTGTCACGCTGCTCCACCGCCGCGCGGTCTCCGCGTCGACCGGATCCTCCCCCCTCAAGAACCGCTCGACGTGCGGAAGCGAGTCCGTCCCCCAGAAGACCTCGCCGTCGACGAGCATCGTCGGGACGCCGAAGACCCCCGCGGCGAGCGCGCCGTCCGTGTTCGCGCGGACGCGCGCCTTCGCCTCGGGCGAGCTTGCCTGGGCGACGAGCCCCTCGCCGTCGAGCCCCACTTCGCTGGCGAGTCGGGCGACGACGTCAGGCGCGTCGATCCTCTCGCTATGCGCCCACACGGCGCGGTAGATCGCCTCCACGAGCGCCCAGCGCGTGGCGCCGTCCTCGACGGACGCGGTCATACGGAGCGCGACCAAGGGATTGAACGGGTGCGTCGCGGGGGGCTCGAGCGGCACGGAGAAGACGCGCGCGATTCGGACGATGTCCTTGAAGAGGTAAGCGCGCTTGGCGGGAATCTCCCCCGGCCCGCGTGTGCGATTCGCGTCGAGGAGCGCTGCGAAGAGGACGGGTACCGCCTCGACGTCACGACCGTGCCGCCCCGCGAGCGCGCGAATCTGGGTGGAGGCCAGGTACGAGTACGGTGAGACGTAGTCGAACAAGAAGCGGATCGCGGGACGCATGCCGACGGAGCATAGCGCGCGACGAGCGGTCGCTAGACAACCAGAACCCGACTGCCTCCAACGCCGTGCTAAGGGACCCCGCGTGAAGGGAATCGACGGCTGGTTCTCCGAGGACGAGGGGCGGTGGTACGCGCGCTTCGCCCGCGCTCTCCGCGGCGGAACGCTCGTCGAGATCGGCTCCTGGAAAGGGCGCAGCGCTTCGTTCGTGGGCCCGGTTTGCAACGCGAACGGCACCCGCTTCGTCTGCGTCGACCACTGGAGCGGGTCGCGCGACACGCTCGCGGACCGTTACGCCGCCGCGCTCGCGCAGGAGGACGTCGAGCAGGTCTTTCGCGCGAACATGGCCGCGCTCGGGATCGTCGTCGAGGTCCTCGCCGAGCCGTCGCGCGTGGCGGCGGAGCGCTTCGCGCCGGGGAGCGTGGATCGCGTGTTCCTCGACGGCAGCCACGACGGCGCGAGCGTCACGGACGATCTACGGGTCTGGAGCGCGCGGCTCACCGCGGACGGAGTGCTCGCGGGGCACGACTACAGCCCGAAGCACGCGGAGCTCTGCGCCGCGGTCGATGGTTTCGCGTCGGATCGCGGGCTCACGGTGCGGCGGGGCCCGCGGTCGATCTACTGGCTCGAGAAGACGCGCCTGCTGGGTGGATAAGAGACCTCTGCCGGGCTACCTCTGGTGGGGCGCATGTCCGAGCTGCCCCAGCCCCCTCCCGCCGAATCGACGGGAATCACCGGGACGCGCCCTGCGATGAGCAGCGATCGCCCCCCCCGGGAGGTCCTCCCTCCGGGAGCGCATGCCGGTCGTTACGAGATCGTGGGCCAGCTCGGCGCCGGCGGGATGGGGGTCGTTTACGCCGCGTACGACCCGAAGCTCGATCGAAGAGTGGCGCTCAAAGCGCTGCATCGTGAGCGTGGTGAATTCCAAGACCCGACCCAGCCGTCGCGACTCGTCGAAGAGGCGCAGTCGATGGCCCGGCTCGCGCACCCGAACGTGGTGACCGTCCACGACGTCTTCATCGAAGACGGTCAGGCGTTCGTGGCGATGGAGCTCGTCGACGGGGAGAGCCTTCGTCACTGGATGAACGCCGCGGCGCGAAGGTGGCGCGAGGTGGTGAAGGCGTTCATCCAGGCGGGGCGCGGTCTCGCGGCCGCGCACGCCGCGGGCATCGTGCACGCCGACTTCAAGCCCGAGAACGTGCTCGTCGGGAAGGACGGGCGCGTTCGGGTCGGCGACTTCGGGCTCGCGCACGCGGCGCCGAACGTGCTTGCGCCGCCTTCCGTCCCGCTCGACGAAGCGCCCGTCGCGCGGATCGTGTCGAGGGTCGCGAGCGCCAGCACGGTCAGCGCCGACATCTCCGGGACGCCCGGATACATGGCCCCGGAGCAGTTCCGCGGCATGACGGCGGATGCGCGCTCGGACCAGTTCAGTTTTTGCGTCGCGCTCTACGAGGCCCTCTACGGCCGGCTGCCCGACGAGAGCGGGGTGGTTCGGGAGGAGAGCCCCGAGCTCCCGACTCCTGCCAAGAAGGCCGACGTCCCTTCCTGGATCCGCCGGGCCGTCCTCCGGGGGCTTCGGTTCCAGCCTCAAGAGAGATTCGCTTCGATGAACGAGCTCCTCGCCGAGCTCGAAGCCGACCCGAACCGCGGCCGCCTCCGCTTGGCCGCCGTCGTGGCGGGCGCCTTGATCGTCGCCGGCCTCGCCTCGCTTCGTACGCACCGCCCAACCCTCTGCCCGAGCGCGCAGCCGCAGGTCGAGCGGGTCTGGGGGGAGTCGCAGAAGCGAGCGATCGAGAGCGCGTTCCGAGCCACGAAGCTCCCCTACGCCGAGGACGCCATCCGCGGAGCCGAGGGGGCCATCGACGCCTACGCTCGGAGCTGGCTCGCGATGCACCAGGACGCGTGTGAGGCGACCCACGTTCGTGGCGAGCAGTCAGCCGAGCTGCTCGACTTGCGGATGGAGTGCCTCAATGGGCGGCTCTCCGCCGTGGGCTCGCTGGGCAGTGAGCTCGCCGCGGCGAACGCCGGTACCGTGCAACGGGCCGTGACCGCGGCGAACGCGCTCCCGTCTCTCGACGCGTGCGCCGACTCCGAGGCGCTGCGTGCTCCGGGCCTGCCGACCGACCCGAACGCGCGAAAGCAGATCGAGACCGTGCGCAAGACGATCAATGAGGCGCTGGCCAAGGGGACTGCCTCGACGCCCGCCGACGCGGTGCCGATAGGAAAGGCCGCGGTCGATGCCGCGCTCGCTACCGGGTTTCGGCCGCTCGAGGCCGAGGCGAGGCTTGCCTACGGGTCGATCCTCCACATGGCCGGAGACGAAAAGGCGGCCGGCCCGATGCTCGACGAAGCGGTGCTGGCGGCAGAGGCCGCGCGCGACGACTACGTCGAAGCAAGGGCGTGGATCCGGCTCGTCCAGGTCGCGAACGAAGGGCGTCACGAAGCGGAAGGGCGCGCCGCCGCGAAGCACGCGTCCGCGCTGCTCGAGCGCGCGGGCCCCCAGCAGGACGCCGAGCGGGCACAGCTCCACGGTGCGATCTCCTTCCTGGCGTACCGGGCGGGGCATCTCGCCGAAGCGCGCGACCACGCGAACCAGGCTCTCGCGATCCAGGAGCGAAGGCTCCCCCCGGACCACTTCGACATCGCAGCGTGCCTCGTCGAGCTCGCGAACGTCGCGTACGACGAGGGGAACTTCGCGCTCACGGTGCAGTACGAGCGTCGTGCGCTCGCGATCGTCGAGAAGGCCATGGGGCCCATGCACCCCAGCGTCGCCGTCGCGCTGCTCAACCTCGGAAACGCCCTCGGGCAGCTGGGCCAAACGAAGGAGGCCATCGAGGCGCTGAGCCGATCGCTCGAGATAAGGGTCGCCGTCTTCGGAGCCGAGTCGCTGTCGGTCGCGAACCTGCTCTACAACCGCGGCATCGCGTTCGGCGAAGCGGGCGACGCGGCGCATTCGCATGAGGATCTCGAGCGCTCTCTCTCCATCCGCACGAAGCTGCTCGGACCCGACGACCTCTTCCTGGCGGCGACACACTTGGCGATCGCCGATCTGGAGCTCGACCTCGGGGACTGGGACGAGGCGATCGCGAATGCGTCGAAGGATCTCGCCGTCGAAGAGCGCGTTCTCGGTCCGAATGAGCCGCGCCTGTTCTTGCCGCTCGGTGACGTCGGGAAGGGCCTGCTGGGCAAGGGGGACGCGGTGCACGCGCTGCCGGTTCTCGAACGGGCTGTCCGTCTTGCGGAGAAGGCCGAGGGGACTGACAGAGAATTTGCGGCCACCAAGGTGGCCCTCGCGACCGCGCTTCTCGCAACGCACCCGAGCGCGGCAGACACGGCGCGCGCCAAGCGTCTCGTCTCCGAAGCCCGCGAGACGTTCACGAAGGTCGGGGCCGCGGCGGCGAAGCCGCTCGCGAAGCTCAATGCCCAGTTCCCTCCTCCGTGAGGGCCCACTTCAGAACTTGAGCCCGATCTGGCCGTGCGCGGTGAAGCCCGCGTTGGTGCCCGTGGTCAGAGTGTACTGGCTCCCCGTCTGCACGTACGCCGGCTCGCTCACGAGGACGAGCGCGCCCGCGTCCACGCCGATGTACACGATGCCGAAGGAAGCGAAGACGAGGGCGCCCGGCTCCACGTACGGGCTGACGGCCGTGGGGATCGCCGGGGACGTCAGCCCCGCGAGCGACCCAAACAGGTAGACCCCGCCGGCGCCGACCTGCGGGCGGATCGTGACGGAGCCAACCTTGAAGCCGTAGCCGAGCTCTCCTCCGTACTGGAACGCGTGGTACTGGCCGCCGTTGCCGTCGCCGCTCCCGAGGTAGTCGACGACGTCGGCGCCGACGTAGATGCCGACGAACGTGATCCCCGCCCGCAGCCCGAACCCCGCGCCGAGCGGATTGACCGCTCCGCCCCCGGGGCTAGCCCCATAGCCGACCTTCGCGCCGACCTCGATGCCGACGGGGCCGAGCGCGTGCGCCTGGCTGCTGGGCGCGACTGTCAGCGCGACCGTCAGGAAGACAGAGGCGACGAGCTTGAGGGGGAGCCTCATTTCCGAAAGCTCTCTTTGCCACGAGACGCCGAATTTAGCGCCCATTTAGAGCCTGCCTCCTACCGTCCACCGGATGGACGCCTCAACCACTAGGGCTGGCGGTGGCGGTGTCCTCTGGACGGCGGCCGGAGCTGCAGTTCTCTTGGTCGCCCTGCTCGTGGTGCTGCGCCTTCACGGAGACAAGGACCGTACTGCGGAGCTCGCGCTCGAGGCCCGGCGGGTGGACTTGGTGGACCGGATGCAATTGGACCTGGCCTCGGCCTCGGAGGCGGAGAAGAGCGCCGTCCTCGCCACGACCGATCAGGACTCGCAGACGTTTGCCGATCAGGCCCGCGCTGCTTCGGCGAAAGTGGAGCAGGAGCGCCGGGAGCTCGGAGAGCTTCTGACGGGGGGCGAGCGGGAAGGGGAGCGGGAGTCGTTGGCGCAATTCTCGGCGGCCTTCGCCGAGCTGCAGCGGATCGACGACGACCTCTTGGCTCTGGCGGTGAAGAACACGAACGTCAAGGCGTACGGCCTCGCCTTTGGTCCGGCCGCTGCCGCGGTCCAGGAGATGAGCGCAGCGCTCGATCGCCTCGTCGCGGCGAACGGCGATGTACGCGACTCGACCCTGCCGACGACCGTGATGCGCCTCGCCTACGGCGCACAGACCAGCGCCCTTCGCATTCAGACCTTGTTGCCGCCGCACATCGCGGAGGAAAACGACAAGAAGATGGACGAGCTTGAAGCGCAGATGGCCACGGAGGACGCGCGCGTGCGAAAGAGCCTCGATGGCCTCGCTGCGCTCCCGAAGCTGAGCAAGGAGCCCGATCTTGCAACCGCCATTGCGCGCTACGCCGCGTTCAGCGCCCTGAGGACGCAGATCCTCGCGCTGTCTCGCGAGAACACCAATGTCCGCTCGCTCTCCATCTCCTTGAATCAGAAGCGCAAGGCCATGCTGGTGTGTCAGGGGGCGCTGAGCGCGTTGCAGCAGGCCATCTCGGCGGAGCGTATTGCGGGCGGCACGTACGGCGCCCCAGCCCGGCCTCGCTGAGTCCCTACGATCGCGCCCCCGCCTCGCAAACGCCGGCCACCGCGTCCTCGTTCCTCCCGAGAAGGAACGACGCAGGCCGATACTCGTCCCCCCGCTTCACGTAGAGCTTGCCGCTCTTCGCGTACGCGCAGCCGACGATGTCGTCTTCGTGCCACTCCTCCGGGCCGAAGCGGACGTCGATCGCGAACGGGACGAAGGGGCGCCCGTTCTTGTCGAGCGTCGCCGTCGTCTGAAGGATACGTACGCGGCGTTCGCGCGGCGGGGGACGCGAGCGAGAGAACGTGTGGTTCTCGCGCTGCGCGAGCGGCTTCACGAGCCCGTCCTCGACCTGGCGTTGCGCCAGCTCGGCGAGCGACGGCTCATCGGCCGACGCGAAGGACGGGGCGAGCGAAAGCGCGAACGCGCACAAGAAGAGCGGGCGGAGAGAAATCACGGCGAATCCTTTCGACGAGTTGAGTGACGGAAGAAACAGTTAGGCTCGAGCGCGTCGATACGAGCTCGACGACGGCGACGCTCGCCAGAACGGGCCCCCACAGCGCGACGACGTAGGCGAGATCGGGGTCGATCCCCGCGTAGTCGAGCCCCAGGAGCATGGCGCGAGATACCACTGCAACGCTCATCTGGCCGACGACATGCCGCATGGCGCGTCGATGGGACACGAGGTCGCCGCGACGAGCCTCGCGGATCCCGCGCACCATGGCCCACGCGATGATCGCGGCGGTGAGGAGGAACCCTGCGGTCACGACCCCGCCCCCCTTCGCATGAAACGCGAGGATGGTGCCTGAAGGGACGAGCGCGAAGAGGACGAGCACGCCGCTCAGGCGCCCGAGCCAGCGATGCAACGCCGCCCGCTTCTGGAGCGCGCGCGTCGTCAGCACGAGGCACAGAGGAAACGAGACCAGAGCCGCCGCTACATGGACCCTGAGCGAGGCGAGCCACAGCGACGCGAATCGCTCGGGGAGCCTCTCGATGACGAAGGGGGGGAGCGTCTCGAAGTCGAAATAGGCGAGGCTCGACGCCGTGATGAGCGCCGAGCCGACCAGCATCGCGATCAGGAAGAGCCGCCCGGGAAGACGAACGGAGAGAGCAGGGAAGTGCGACACGCCTCGTTAGACGGACGGGAGTGGCAAAAGTTTCCGGCCGGCCAGGCTCCTCGAGAGCAGCCAGGAACCTTCATGGCCGCCGCTCTCCCACAAGGCTCCACAACGGGAGAGGAGCGTCCGTTTCAGCGTTTACGCTGCATCTCGAGCGCGATGTCGATCACCGCGACCTCGAGGCGCGTTCTGTCTTCGGGAGGCATCGTGTCGATCGAAAAGGAGGTGCGGTAGGCGCCCGCTGCGTCGCGGGTGCAGGCCACGACACGCGCGCGCCCAAGCGCGGGCTTCGGCTGGAGGCCGAGCTCGAAGTCGCCGGCAATGCGCAACGCGAGCGGGCTGGAGACGTTCGCGGCGAAGCCCGTCGATGCGATGTCGATCGTCGTCGTGACCTCCTTGCGCGGCCCGAACGCGAACGTGAGAGAGAATGCTGCGGCGACCCGGAGCGCTTGCCGCGCCGTCTGCCCGGGGCGAATGGCGAGCTGTTGCCCCTGGAGCAGAGCTGCCAAGAAGTCGTCCCGCTCGGACTCGTAGAACTTGAGGGCGTCGGGGGACTTGAACGCCCCCGCCTTGAAGTCCTCGTGCAGCTCCTGAAAGCGGAGGATCGCCTCGCGTATCGACATGGTGAGGCCCAATGTCTCGTAGGGGGGGACGGGTGGCAACGGTGCCCGGCTCTTTCCAGGTGCGCTCGCTCGGACCCCGAATCTGATACATGGCGGACGCCAAATGCACGTCGCGGTTCCGCCCGATCTCGTCCCGCTCCTCGACGACCTCGAAGCCATCGCGGGGGTGCGCGCGGTCGTGCTCGGTGGATCTCGAGCTCTCGGAACGGCTGACGACGGCAGTGATTGGGACCTGGGCGTCTACTACCAGGGTCCACTCGATCTCGGCCCCCTCGCGCGGTGGGGACAGTTCCATCCCCCTGGCTCTTGGGGCCGCATCATGAACGGCGGCGCGTGGCTCACGCTCGCCGGGCTCAAGGTCGACGTCTTGCTTCGCGATCTCGACGTCGTCGATGGCTGGTGCGATCGTGCGCGGCGCGGCGAGTTCGAGGTCGACGCGCTCCTCGGCTATCTCGCCGGCGTTCCCACGTACAGCCTGATGGCGGAGCGGAGCGTCGCGCGCATCCTGCGTGGCTCTCTCTCGGAGGTGGGCCCGTTTCCCGTGCGCCTCGCCGAGGTCGCCCCCGAGAGGTGGCGCTTCTGCCGGCGATTCACCCTCGAGCACGCGCGGATGAGAGCCAGGCGCGGAGATCTCGTCGGCACGGTGGGCCAGACCGCCAAGGCCGTGATGGAGGAGGCCCACTCCCGCCTTTGCGAACGGCATCGATGGGTGCTGAACGAGAAGCGGATCGTTTCAGAGGCAGGACTGGACGCCGTCGAGTCGGCGTTCGCGAGCGTGCCCCCCGAGGGGGGGTTGCTCGTTGCCTGGGTGGAGCGCGTCGCAGCGCTCCTTGAGAGCGCTCACAACCCGAACCCCTCCAGGTAGGCCGGGTTGACGTGCTCGACGACGAGGAAGCCCACCGCGAGACTCGCGAGCACCGCTGCGACTCCGCGCCCAACCCGCGCGGATAGACGGGGCGAGCCCACCGCGCTCCACATCCGAAAGAGGAAGACGAGCGGAAGCATCAGCCCTGCGAAGAGCACGAAGGGGAGGGGACTGCCATTTTCGTAGGTGGATGCGACGTAGCCACCGAAGAGCCCCGCGTACAGGAAGAAGAACGTGACCACGGACGCGAGGCGACGGACGGCGCCGAGGGCTCCCGTGATCAGACGACGGGCAGCGACGAGCGACAGGACCGCGATTCCGATCGCGACGCCGAGGGCTCCAAGGGCGGCGACGTGAACATGGCTACGGCGTCGCACAGCCTTGGTGTGCTTGACGGCTCCGGGGTCGATGTTCTTGGCGAACTCGCGCCCGGCGGCGTCCGCGCCGTCGAAGTCGCCGGCGTCGGCGAGGGTCATCACCAGCTTCGTCGCGGCGCTTCGTCGGAGAAGCACGTCGTTGTGGGGGTCCGAGGCGAGGCTCCGGAGCTCGTCGTTGGACCGGCCCTCGAGGAACGACGGCGGCGGCGCCTGCGCCCGAGCGATCCCCGTCACGAACAAGGCAACCGCCAGCACGGGCAGCAGACGCAACCACATGGCACTCGCGAGGCTCGCATGCCCACACCGCGAGGTCCATTCGCGTCACGGGAGCCCTCGAAGTGCCGTACAACTTCCGGTAGTGCGAACGCAGCCTCCCGTCTGGATCGCAACGGTCGTATCCGCCCTGCTCAGCGTGCCCGCGACGTACGCGGCACTTCGGGCCTACGAGGTCGTCTTCAAGAGGGAGCCGAACCCCGCGAACATCGTCTGGACGCCGCACATCGCGATGTTCTGGCGGCTCACCGCGGCAGGCTATGTGGCGGGCATGGTGGCCACGCTCGCCTACGTGGCTGCACGCCGCGACCTGGCGCGCACGACGCGCGTGCTCTGCGCGAGCGTCTTCGTCGTCGGCGCGATGATCGGCATCCAGGGGCTCTTGATGCCATGACGACCCTGCTCCTTCGCGTGCTCGAGCACATCCACGGCCACCTCGGGTGGTTGAGCGCGGCCGCCCTCCTGCATCCGGCGATCATTCTTCGCAACCCGAAGCGGCGTGCTCGGCTATCGGTCTCGCTCGCGACCGGGCTCGTCGTCGCGACGGCGCTCTTCGGCGGCTACATCTACCCGCTCTACCGCGAGCGGATTAAGCAGCACATCTTCATCGAGGGGCCCAAAGTTGGCTGGATGTTCGAGCGCAAGGAGCACCTCGCCGTGGGCGCGGTCGTGTTCGCCCTCGTCGGCTGCGTTTCGCACCTCACGCTTGGGCTCGTCGCCGACGAGGAGGTCAAGCGAACGATGGCTCGCCTGGCTCACCGGGCGTTCCTCGTGGCCTTCGCGCTCGCGTTGATCGTCGCGACACTCGGCGTATGGGTAGCCTCGTACAAGTCGTTCTAGGCAAAGATGTCGGCTCTACCTGTAGACCCTCCCGCGTCCCCCGACCCCGACGAGCCCGGCCGCTTCAGCAAGACGGCGGCGCTCGGCCTCGGTGTCGCGCTCCTCGCGGCCGGCGGCGTGCTCTTTGCGAAGCACGTCGAATCGTCCCGCCGCGCCGCGCGCGCAGCGGCGACACTCGCAGCCTCCGTCGCTCGTGGCGACACGGTGCTCCGCGTGCCGCATGCTTCGGGCCCCATCACGCTCGACGGCGACACGGACGATCTCGCCTGGGTCCGCCCGCCGGGACCGGCGAGGACGGGTGACTTCTTGTTCAAGAACGGCAAGCCCGCTCGCCCCTATTCCGAGACGAGGGTCCTCTGGAGCGGCGACTACCTCTACCTGTCTCTATACGCGTCCGACGAGGACATCGAGTCGCACACCGACCAACCCGACGAACCGATCGGGGAGCTCGACGATGCGTTCCGCGTCGTCTTCTCGCAGCCCGGAGTGGAGTACGCGATCGAAGTGACTCCCAAGGCCGTCATCACCGACTCGATTCGCCGGGGCGGTGGCGAGTGGGACTACACCTGGAACAGCGGATCGCACGCCTCGAGAGAGATCGACGGCTCGATCAACGAGCCGAAGAACATGGACGAGGAGTGGGCCATCGAGCTGGCCGTCCCCTTGGAGTCGCTCGGCATGAAGAGCGAGCCCGGTGAGAACATTGGCATGTCTATCAGCCGATGCGACACCCCGAAGCGCGTCCCTCGAGTGTGCGCGGGCTGGGGCGACGGCCCCGTCGACCACGGCAGGGGGAGGATCGTCCTGGAGTGAAAGGCGTCCGGGCTCACCGTTGCGAGAGCAGCGCCGAGGCCACGTCGATGCGCGGCTGATCGCGGAGCGCCGTGAACCCATCCCGAGCTTGCTCGGCCAGCGCATGCGCGCGCACGGGGTCTTGCTTGGCCGCCGCGAGCGCTAGCGCGACCACCAGGCGCGCAGACGACAGTTGGTAGAGCGGTGACGCGCCCGTCAGCGCGAGCGCCAAGCCTCGTTCGGCGAGCGGTAACGCGAGGTCGGCTCTGCCTCCGTCGAGGGCGATCCTCGCCATGACGAGCTCAAGCTCGATGCGTTGCTCGGGTTGGGTCTCTTCCGTTTGCTCGGCTCGCGTCTCCTCGCACAGTCGCTGGGCCTCTCCCAGGCGACCAAGCTGGCGCCATGCTTCGGCGAGGGTCACGTTGGCCAACCCGAGGTCGCCGGTAGCGCCGACGTCGCGAGAGATCCGCCGCCCCTGCTCAAGGGCCGCGGCAGCCTCGGCTGCTCGCCCCATGCGGAGGAGGGCTGCACCCGTAGTCTGGAGCGCCATGGCGGCGTGGACGTTCGTGGCCGCGAGCTCTCCGCGTTCGACCCCGGCCCGGAAGACCTCGGTGGCGCGCGAGGCCGTCGCAAGAGCGTCCCCGAGCCGGCCGGACTCGAGCTCGATCCCCGCGACGCCGTCCGTCGATTCGCCAACGTTCAGATGCTGAGGCCCCAGCGCCTCCGTGACGATCCGCAAGCCCTCCCGCGCGTGACCGACCGCCTCCTCGAAGCTCCTCTCGTCGCGGGCGATGTACACGAGCGCGAGCGAGAGCGCCGAGTGCGCGTCCGCGAGCGGGACGGGGAGATCGACGTGATCGGCGCTGGCGCGTTCGATCGCGCGCCTCGCGACGCGTACCGCGTCGCCGTACTTCCCCTCGTTGAAGAAGATGAAGGCCTCGATGCCATCCCGGCGTATTTCCAGCTCGGGGTCGCCGCCGATCCGGGCGAGGGTCGCGCTCGCGAGGCCGAGCCAGAGGTGCGCTTCGTCGTACCGGCCGAGTGAGTTGAGGACATAGCCACCCAGTCCGATCTGACAGTCGGCCTTCTGGCGATCCATCCGCGACGTCTCCGCGATCGCGATGGCCTCCTCCCAGTCGCGGGCCCCCGCCTTCGCGTCCCCCTCGGAGTCCATGGGGGCCAGCACCATCGTCCAGGCAAGCCGGAGCGGGCCGTACTTGGTGGCCTCGACACGGTCGTGGATCCGTTCGAGACGCTGCCGGCTCAGCATCGGTTTCCCGGCGCTGCTCAGCTCCTTGGCGTTCGCGATCTCTGCCTGCAGCGCGCGGATTTCGGCGCGCGCGCCGGGCTCCGGCGGCAAGCGGGCAACAGCGCTGAGTTGGTCCAGGTTCGAGCAGGAGTCGAGCGAGGTGAGTGAGCTGGCGGCTTTCGCAGCGTTCGATACCGTCTTGGCGTCCGCAGCCACGAAGACGTCGCTGAGCGCCCGAAGCTCGTCGCGGCGATCCTCGAGACATCCGCCCCTCAGGTCCAGACTCGCCTCCGAGCGCTCGCCCTTCACGCGCACGTCCTCGCACGCCTGGAGCATCGAGGCCTTCCACGAGGCAGCGTAGCCGTCCAGGCGCCTCTCGACGCGACCCCAGGTGTCGTCCGCGTAGCTCAGTCCCGTGGCGTGGAACGCTTTGCCGATCGCTTCTTTCCGGGGGTCGTCCCACACGCCTCCCATGCGATCGGCCATCGCTTGACAGGCACGGATGCGACGCTGACCGGCCGCGTCCACGGTCAGAGCCACCGCACCGGTGACCGCCAGCGCGGCGCCTGCCGCCAGCCACCGCGACCGCAGCCTGGCAGGATCCGCGCGCAAGGCCGCGAGGAGGACCGTCATGGACGCAGGGCGCGCCTCTCGGTCGGTGGAAAGACCCCAGAGCAAGATCCTCCGTACCCATGTGGGTACGTTGCTCCCTTTCGGGACGTCCCGGACCGCCCCGCGCAAAGTAGAGTCGCCGATCTCTTCGGCCGTCTTGCCTGGGAACGCGCGCTCTCCGTAGAGCGCGCGATAGAGCGTCGCGCAGAACGCGAAGACGTCGGCGCGCGCGTCGACCTCCACGTCGTTCGTGTACTGCTCCGGCGCCATGTACCCCGGTGTCCCCAACATCACGCCCGTCATCGTCAGGGTCGACGAGAGCGAACGTGTAGACGAGCGCGCCGACGGGACGGAAGCGCTGCGTGGTCCGGACCCTGGAGAGAGCGGACGGGCCCCCGCCACCGCCGGCAAGGGATCCTGGACGGTGCGGGGCACCTCGATGCCGCGAACGAGACCGAAGTCGGTCACGCGAGGCCTTCCGTCCTTGCCGAAGAGGACGTTGTCGAGCTTGAAGTCGCGGTGCACCATCCCCGCGTGATGCGCGGCGGCGAGCCCTTCGCCTGCTTCACAGAGCAAGGAGACGATCTCCCGCCAGCTTCGTGGCTGCGTCCGGAGCCAGTCCGAGAGCGTCCCCCCCTCCACGACCTCCATGGCGAGGAAGACTCGCCCATCGTTGGACAACCCGACGTCGTAGAGCGTCACCACGTTCGGATGCGACACGCGCGCCATCGCTCGGGCTTCTCGCATCAATCGCTCGCGCCACGCTTCGGCTTCCTCCGAGTCGCTGTTGTGAAGGAACTTCAACGCGACCCGGCGGTCGAGCTCCGTGTCGTACGCCGCGTAGACCGTGCCCATGCCCCCCTTGCCCAAGGGCTGCAGGATCACGTAGCGGCCCGACGACGGGCCGGGCGGAACGTCCGTGACCTCCTGCGGATGGGCGCCTTCCACGAGGGTCGGCGCTTCGTCGGCCATGCGGGAAAGTGTACCTCTCGAGCGCTCCGCCGGCGCGAGTCATCGGTCGTGATTAGGGACAGCCCTTAGTGGGTGATCGTCCCCTCGGGCGTGATGACGAAGTGGAAGTTGGGGTCCAGCGCGCCCGTCTCGTAATCAGCCTCGTCCGCGACGATCGCCCCGTCGCACCGCTGCGCGAAGAGCCCGTAGCCGTAGTCGCCGCTCGACAGTGGCGCGCCACCATTTCCGAGGACCACGACCTGGGGGGAATCGCTGTAGTGACCGTAGTCGTGCGCGTGCCCGACGATGAGGAGCGTGTACGGATACTGCGCGAGCACGGCGTCGACCCCGGCGACCCCCGGCGGCAGCGGGGGCGTCGCATCCGACGCCTCGTGGCGCACGACGAACGTGTACGTGGTCTTCTGCGCCATCGTGGTCGTGAGCCACGTCTGCTGCGCGGTCGTCCACGAGTTGGCGGCCGTGATGACGAACTTCGCGGTCCACGAGTTGTCGGCCGCGTTCACATTGATCGAGTAGTAGGGGTTCGTCTGCGAGATCGGCCCGAGCATCTGGCTCATGAAGCCCGAATAGTTCGGGGTCACCCCGCCCGGGTTGCCCGGGCCGCAGTTGTTGTTGTCCGACGTGGTGAACGATCCGGACACCCCGCACTCGTGGTTGCCCATCGCCGGGAAGAAGGGGCCCGAGTAGCTCGCGCGGGTCTGCATGTAGATCCCGACCTGCTGCGGCCCCGTTGCATTCGAGCCGGTCGAGGAGAACTGGTAGTCGCCCGTGCCGAGGACGAGCGCCGGGCGCGGCGTGAGCGCCTCGATGTCCTGGAAGATCTTGGTGATGATGGCGGTGGGGTAGCCGCTCGGGTCGTCCTCGTCCGCGGGACGGGTGTCTCCCGCGACGGCGAAGACGAGCCGCGAGATCGACCCGCCGCTGTTTCCGACGGTGCCGGTGATCGGGCCGGTGTTCGTCGTGCAGGCGCCCGGGCCGCTGTCGACGCCCCCGCTGCTGCTCCCCGCGTCGCTCCCTCCACCGCTGCTCCCGGTGCCCGAGCTGCTCCCCGAGCTACCGCCGGAGCTGCCCCCCGAGCTGCTGCCGGAGCTCCCCCCCGAGCTGCTGCCGGAGCTCCCCCCTGAGCTGCCGCCGGAGCTTCCCCCCCCCGGGTCGCCGAAGCCGCTCCCGCCTGAGCTGCTGCAGGCGGCTAGGGTCGTGCAGGCTACGGTAACGACGACGGATGACAGGAAATTGCGCATCGCCACGATGCTTGAGCGCGGCAAAGCGTTTCGTCAGCGCGGAATTGCGTCTCGCAAAGCCATCATCTTGTACGGGCGGATGAATCCAGTGGTGCTGTTTGAAAAGAGGTTGTCACGTGGCCGACACGGGGTCGTGAGACACAGCTTCCACCCTTGCCCGCCATGTCCCTGCCCGTCCGTCTCGCGTTCGCGCTCTCTGCTGATGCCGCCGAGGCGCGTCCGGCGTTCGACGAGATCGCGGACGAGGTGCGCAACCGCTCCGCGTTGATCCTCGAGCCGCTGTTCGTTCCGAGCTACGCGGCTCTGTCCAAGGCGCTCGAGACAGGCGCGTGCGACGTTGCTTGGGCCCCGCCGATCGTCGCACACGGGATTCTCGCCACGGGCGGCGGCAAGCCGCTCGTCGCCGTCGGGCGCGGAGGAAGGACCAGCTACTACGCGGTGCTCCTCGCTCGCGCGGGCACGACGGGCGTCGGTGCCGAGGCGTTGTCTCGGGCGCACGTTGGGTGGGTTTCGAAGCTCAGCGCCTCCGGGTACACGGTTCCGTCGCTCTATCTCCGATCGCTCGGACTCGAGCCCGACGAGCTCTTCGGCCGGCAGTCGTTCTTTGGTTCCCACGAGCACGTCCTGCGCGCTCTCGAGAAGGGCGACATCGACGTGGCCGCGACTTACGCCTCGCTTGGCCGCCGCGGGCGAACCCTCGTGCTGCCCGAAAGCGCTCCGCGTGGCGCACGCGTCGTGACCGCCGCGGGTCCGATCCCGGGAGACGTGATCTTCGTCGCGTCGCGCGTCAGCGTGACCGCGCGCGAAGCGCTCCGCGGGGCCCTCCTCGCTGTCACCGTTCGCGAGGACGGTCCGCTCGCGCGGATGATGAACGTCGACCGTTTCGAGGTCCCCGCACTCGCTCACTTCGAGACGCTGCGGCGCTGGAGAGCTCGCGCGGCCCAGTCCGAGGCGCCGCCCGATGTTCGCGGCTCGGTAGCCGAGTCCGCGCCGGTGTGAGCCCCTGCGCACCGATCTCTTGTGACGCCTAGACTCTTCGCCGAGATGGCGCGTCCAAGGGGACATGCGAATCCCGCGAATCCCGTCTCGCACAGTTACCTTCCTCCCCTTCCTCGCACTTCTCACCGGGTGCGGCGCCCCCGCGGCCACGTTCGTCCACGCGAACGACACGACGCTCGGGCGCGTGGTCGTCTACCGGAACGGTGTCGCCTACTTCGAACGGACCGCGAACGTCGAGGGGGACCACCTCACTCTCAAGGTCCCGGGCGACAAGATTGACGACTTCTTGAAGTCGCTCACGGTCGTCGATGCCAAGACGGGTGAGCCGGCGCCGATCAGCTACCCGACCCGCCTCCCGAGCTCCGACAACGGCCTCCTCGACATGAACATTGGTCTCTCGGGACCGACGACGCATCAGCTTCGCCTCTCGTACGTCACGGAGGCCCCCTCCTGGAAGCCGAGCTATCGCGTGGTGCTCGGCCAGAACGGGAAGGTCGAGCTCGATGCGTGGGCGATCGTCGACAATACGAGCGGCGAAGACTGGACCAACGTGAAGCTGGGAGTCGGGTCGAGCTCGGCGCTCTCTTTCCGCTTCGACCTCCAGTCGGTGCGGCTCGTCGAGCGCGAGACGCTGCGGCAAAACGATCTGTTCGCGCTGGCGCCGCCGATGGGCGGAGCGTCGTACGGCGGCGAGCCTGCGCAGAAGAAGCTCGTCGCCGACCTGGACGAGTCCGTCCTCGCGGTCGCCGACGCCCCGCCCGCGCTGCCGATGGCTGCGCCCCAACCGACGATGCAGAGCGCGAGTCACGGGCGGCTCGGCGGAGGTCACGGCAAGGGGATGGCTGCTTCCCCGGCGGCTGTCGCGATGGACTACGCCGGCGGCGCGACGAGCGCCGCGGGACCGGGCGCCGTCGACGGCCTCGCGCGGATGGCAGCAGGGCTCCAGTCGTCGCCTGACCAGGTCATCATCGAAGGGTTCGCGACGAAGGACGACGCCGACAAGCAGGCGGCGAGCCTCGAGCGGGCCAACAAGGTGCGCGAGCAGCTCCTGCGCAAGGGGGTCGATCCGAGCAAGATCGTCGCGGTCGGGCGAGGGGAGCAGGTGGGCCGAAACGGCGGAGTGCGCGTCGTCCAGGCTCCGGCGCCCATGGATGCAAAGGCGAAGAACGGCCAGCCGACCGAGAAGCCGGAGACCGCGGCGGCCGAGCCGATCGGGACCTCGCACTTCGAGTCGGGGACGACGACCACCGTCGCGCGCGGAACGAGCGCGATGGTGTCCATCCTCAAGAACCAGACCGACGGCGAGGTCGTCTACCTCTACGACCCGGAGAGCAACCGCGGCAACGCGCGCTACCCGTTCAAGTCGGTCCACCTCAAGAACCCGAGCGACTCGGCGCTCGAGACGGGACCCGTCACGGTCTTCGGCGAAGGTCACTTCATCGGCGAGGGAATGACGGAGCCCATCCCCGCGCGGGGCTCCGCGTTCGTCCCCTTCGCACTCGACCGGCAGCTGGTCGTCGACCAGAGCAGCGGCGAGAGCGACGAGATCTCGCGCATCCTCACCGTCCAGCGCGGCGTCTTCTCGACCGAGGTGCAGCACCGGAGGAAGCTCACCTTCGCCGTGAACAACCGGCTCGACGAGCGCGCGGTCGTGTACGTCCGGCACACGGTGCCCACGGGGTACAAGCTCACGAAGGCTCCGGAGGGGGCTGGGAGCGAGAAGATCGGCGCCGCGAACCTGATTCGCGTCGTGGTCGAGCCGCACGGCAAGACGGACGTCGTCATCGAGGAGACAACCCCCGTCTTCAAGACCATCGACGTCCGCTCCCCCGAGAGTATCGAGCAGGTCCGCGTCTTCCTCTCGCAAGCCGCGATGCGCGGTCCGCTGAAGGAGCAGGTCGAGCAGCTCCTCAGGCTCAACAAGGATCTGGCCGACATCGATCAGCGGATCGGCACCACGCGCGAGCAGATGACCGAGTACCGCGCGCGCATGGACGAGCTCCACGAACAGATCTTCACGCTCAAGGCCGTCCGCACGGCGGGTCCGCTGATGCAGAGCCTCGAGGCGAAGATGCAGGAGATCAGCGACCGGCTCTCGAAGGCGACGATCGAGATCGTCGCCCTCCAGGAGAAGCGCATGGTGGCGCGAATCCACTTCCAGGACGGCGTGGCAGACCTGTCGCTGGAGAAAGCTCCGGACGGGAACGACAAGAAGGACAAGGCGCCGATCGGCGCGGGCGATGGGGCCGCGTCTCCCCGAGGATGAGCGCTCAGGGGGGCGGCACGCTCGTCCGGCGTATCGTCCCGTCCGCGTTGCCCCAGTACACCGAGGTGTCGTCCACGACGATGCCGAACGGCGACGTCTCTTCGCTCGACAGCGTCACCGACACGCCTCCGTCGGACCCTTGAGCGAGGGGGACCGCGAACACCCACTGTCCGGTCGTCGTCACGTAGGCGTAGCTCGAGTCGCGTGCCACCCGTTGCGGGGTGGCCGGGAGCACGACGAACTGCGTGCCCACGGCTCCGTTGACGTGGATCGGCGTCGTGTGGACCCCCCCTCCTTCCGTGATCCAGAGGACATTTTGGACCGCCACGTCCGTGGTCATGTCTTCGATCACCGTGCCGCCGCAGCTGGAGGTGCACAGCGACGCTCCGAACGTCAGCCCCGGGAATGCGATCTCGTCGATGTGAAACCCGTTCCCGTTCCCGAGGAAGCCCTGCTGCGTCGTCGCAGTCACGGCCGATGACGGCCCCTGGGTCTCGACGTTGGTGTACGCGGCGCCGACGGTCGAAAAACCGATGTACTCGTCGTTGGCGTTCGGGCCGGTCCCTTGCGACAGGAGCACGATGCCCCCTCCGCCGAGCGTCATCCGCACGGTCGTGTCGGGAGACGACGTCACGCACGTTGGCCCTGCGTCGCCTCCGTCAGGCGCATTCCCGGGTGTGCTCGCGACCATCGCCATACACTGCGGTCCCGCCCCCGCGGGGCGAACCGACCAGTAAACGCTCGTCCCCAGCACGGCGATGTCGAGCGGGTACGGCTGCTCCGTCGCGATCGTCGTCATCCCTCCGCCGTCTTTGAGGGCGCTGAGCACGTACCCGTTGCTCCCCGCGGTGACCCAGTAGAGGCGCGCGTCGTCGATCGCGACTCCTTGCACGGCTCCGGCGCCGCCTGGTGAAGATGCAAGCGTCGCGAGCGTCGCGGGCGCCGTCCCGGGTGCGTCAGGAGAGAAAGCGTCGGTCTCCCCCGACGCGGAGTCGGCCGGCGTGCTCGCGTCCGGGCCCCGAGTGACCGCGGTCCCCCCGTCGGCCACGTCGTAATCGATCTTGTCGAGCCCAAGGACCTGCTCGCACGCCGACGCGGCCAACACGGAGAACGTGCCGACCCCGACGAGGAAGAGCGCTCCCGCACCGACGCCGGCGCGCTGCCGAGGCTTCCCGAACGAACGCGACACCCTGCAGAGTTTACCACCGCGCTCGGCTGGTCCCTCGGGCTCCGCGCGGGCCGACTGCCGTTCGGCGCGCGGTCAGTAATTGAGCCCGAGCTTCATGTTCCACGTATAGCCCGCCGCGATCGCCGGGAACGCCGTGACGAGCGCTGGATTGTCCCCTGTCGCGGCCAGGTTCATTCCCGTGGAATAGCTCCCGATGCCCCACGAGCCCGAGAAGACGAAGACCTGGCCCGTCGAGTTGGCCATCACCTGGAACTCGATGATGCCCGTGGCGCTGAAGAGGTTGTTGTTCTCGATGCTCGCCTCGATCACCCAGTTTCCGTTCGGCCAGAAGCCGACGTTCGACCAGCCGTTGGATGTCGACCCCGAGAGGACGATAGGCGGCGTCCCCATCTGCTCGAGCCACAGGTTGCCGTTGTCGCCGAGGACCCAGGCTGCGGTCGCGCCCGAGGGCTGGAGCGCCTGTACGTTCCCATCGACGAAGTCGCGGAACTTGTAGTCGTGAACTTCGCGCCAGAGGTTGCCGTCGCCCCCTTCGACGAGCACCGAGCTCGCGTCGATCGGGTAGTAGCGCAGGACGCTGGAGTCCACCGGGAAGCGGTTGTTCCAAGAGCCGTTCTCGTTCCAGAGGGTCGCGGTGGTGTCCTCCACGTAGACGTGGCTCGAATCGACCGGAAAGTACGTGAGCACGTCGGGCTGGACGAGGGAGCGGTTCGACGCGCTGCCGTTCTCGTTCCAGAGGTTTGCGTCGGTGCCGAGCACGTAGATCGCCGAATTGTCGATGACGTAGAAGTCGTTCACGCTGCTGTCGACCAAGGTCGGAGGCGCGGTATCGACCTGGTACCAGAGGTTGTTCGACGCATCCTTCCAGTAGACGAAGCCGATCCCCGTCGCCTGAAAGGCTTGCACGCCCGGTGCGACGAGGCTGCGCCCTGCGGTGCCGTTGGGCTCGAACCAGAGGTTGCCGTTCTCCCCCAGGACGTAGACGTAGTAGTCGCCAGCGATCGGCTGGAACGCCTTCACGCTGCCGTCGATCCTCGTGTGCTCTGCCGAGCTCAAGCTGTCGCGCCAGAGGTCGCCGCTCGTGTCGAGCGCATAGGCGACGTTCGCGTCGAGCGACTTGAACGACGCGACGTTGCTGTCGACCGGGGCTCGCGTCGTGTACGCGCTCTCGGTGCTCGAGGTGGTCTCCCCCGCGTCCGCCGCGCAACCGGGGACGACGGCTGCGACCGACAGAAGCGCGAAGAGAGCGATGGGGGAGGTGAGTCCGCGAGGTGTCGTCAGTGAGCTCATGAGGACCGTCTAGCAGCGCCCCTCGCCGCGGGAACGTCCCCCAAACGGTGCACAACACCTACTCGCAGGTCTCGGCCACGGTGATTCCCGCGATCTCGTTGTGCGAGTCAGAGACCCCGCCGGTCGCGCCGGTGAATCCGAAGTAAGCGGACGTCGCGGTGAGCCCTGGGTTGCTCGAGCTGACCTTGAAGACGCCGCCATCGGGCCCGAACAACGTCGCGCTCAACGAGCTCGGCGCGCGCCACGAGACATCCACCGCGTAGACGTTCCCGTCGTTCAAGGGCGTTGGGACGGCTGTCTCGGCGACCGGGGTGAACCCGGGCATGGTCGCGAGCTTGAGGGTCACGAGGCCGACGTTGGTGGGGTCGCTCGTGTTCTGGTACGTGACCACCTCGACCGCGTAGCCCGAGGGGATGCCCCCGTCACCGCCCGACTCCGTGATGTCTTGGAGACCGAGCCCGTCGCCGTCGTTTCCCACGCCCGGCGTGCTGTCTGACGAGAGCACGGCGAACGTGAACCCTTCGCCGTCGGTTTCGGTGGGGCCGACCCGGAGCGACCACGTCAGGTCGTAGCCGGAGACGGGGGGGAGCGTCGTTGGGTACCAGGCGGCGCCGGCCTGATCGTTCTCGCTGTTGGTGAGCGTGATACGGCCGTCGCTGTTCTCGTCGTAGACCGCGGTACCGCTCAGGACGAACGCGGAGAGCGCGAGCGCGCCACCAAGCCCCGCGTCGTAGGGGACGCACGTAGGGGCTGCGTCGACGGCCACGTCCGGGCCGAGCGGCGAGTCGTCAGGCTCCGCGTCGGGAGGGCCAACGGCATTGCCCCCATCGACGGCGCCCCCCGCGCTCGTGGCATCAGGGGAGGGGACGACCACGTCCACAAACGACGCATCAGCGGGGGATGCCCCGAGGGGAGCGAGGCCGTTGAGCGACAGTCCGCAGGCGGCGAGCGGACCGGCCGCGCAACCTACGGCGGCAACGCAGACGAGGACTCTGGGCCTGATTGCTGCGGTGGAGTGGGTGAAGCGGGCGCGCATGGCTCAAGGCTCCCGCTATCGTACGAGCCGCAGGCACCCGACGCGAGGCGACAGCCGAGACGATGCCTTGACCGCTCCCGGCTGAGGGTTAAGGTGAATGTCGGCCCCGCTGCTCGGGCCCCACCTCGCACCGTCCGACCCACCCTCGGACCTCGCGCGAGGCAGAGAGGGATGACCTCGGAGCCTGCGTGGTTTTCTCGGAATCGCAGATCGTTCTCGGGGTGGGCGAAGGCGGTCTGCGCTTCGGAGAGTCGAACCATGCCCGCAAATCTCAAGAAGCTCGTCCGTGAACGGATGGCAAAGACCGGCGAGAGCTGGGTGACGGCGTTGCGGAACGTGCGCGCCCAGCTCGCTGCCGAGCCGGCCGTCGCGGTGCCACCCCCGGCGCCACCACCACCTCCGCCGCAGAAGACACAGAAGATGCGGACGCCGCGTCTCATCCTCGCGACCCCCGAAGGGGCGCGCGTGATCGAGCTGGGGGCGCGAAACAGCCTCGGACGGCATCCGAAGAGCTCGATCCAGCTGTCCGACAAGATCGTGGCGAACGAGCACTGCATTCTCAAACAATGCGACGGCGTCTTCGTTCTCCACGACCTCGGGAGCTTGAACGGCACGTACGTCAACGGCG
Source organism: Polyangiaceae bacterium (assembly GCA_052147435.1). Lineage (GTDB taxonomy): Bacteria > Myxococcota_A > Polyangia > Polyangiales > Polyangiaceae > JBKQKP01. The sequence continues at coordinate 25,593 of JBKQKP010000180.1, forward strand.
AGCGCCTACGCGGGGAGCAGACGCTCGCACACGGCGACGAGATCGCTCTCGGAGCGACCCGAGCCCGCTACGACGACGGCTCCGGGCCGGTCGACCTTCCTCCCCCCGAAGTCACGCCGGGCTTCTCGATGCCGCTCCCGCCGCGCCTGCGACCGAACTAGTTTGCCGAAGCGACGACCCTCTGCAGCGCCTGCGACAGGTTCCGCAGGACCCGCCCGAGGTTCGTCATGAGCTCCTCTTCGCGGCTCCCCCACGCCCAGAACGAGATCATGAGCTGATACCCGAGCTGCTGCTTCGCCGGGCCGGGCAACGTCACGTACCGCACCGGGAGGATCGTCGTGCCGATGATTCCCCAGGAGAATGCCGCGTCGATCTCTCCCAACCGGTGATGCAGAGAATCCTTGAATGACTCGATCCCCGGCCGGGAGAGGTTCCTCGCCAGCGCGCTGAACAGGACCATGATCCGTCCCGAGCACTGGAGCGCCTTCGCGAAGGAGGGGGACTCGTTGGCGTGGGGTCCGGTGAACGCACAGTCGTTCGACTCCAGCGTCGAACGTGGCCCATTGACCCACTCGACGAGCGCGTAGAAGTCGTCAATCGCGGCGTGGTGGCCCCAGGGGACGAAGTCCTCCAGCGACGTACGGATTTGCGAGGGGTCGGCTTTCAGGTCGACGTATCGGTAGTCGGCGCACGACGCGGAGTCGGTCCAGGGATGGGATCGCGGCTCCGTGAACGGTGCGCCGTCGTACTCGCAGGTCTTCACGGTCGCAGGCTACCGCCTTTGGCATGCCCCTGCCGCTGTGCTACTGCGCTCGCGTGAAACGAACAGCCCTTCTGAGCGCAGTCCTCACGGCCTCCTGCGGCGGCGCCCCCAGATCGGAAGAGAACAAGACTGAACTCCAGAAACCTGGA
>JBKQKP010000181.1:0-3043 GCA_052147435.1 Polyangiaceae bacterium
GTACGGGCCGAGGACGTGGATGATCTCGCAGGCGTGGCACTCCATCTGGCTTCTCCTTTTTTTCGGCCGAGTGGCCGCGGTTGGTTCACGGAGTCCGTGCGGGTTGCGCGGGCACCGAGACTTGGGGAGCGCGCGTTCGAAACGCGCGCAGGGCCGCCGCTTGCGCGGCGTAGAACTCGTGTTCGCGGGCGCGCGCGGACGCGTCGCCGAGAAGCGCGCGCGCACCGGGATGAAGACCGACCGCGACCTTGGGGGGCACGGTCGCGAGGGGATCGAGCGAGACGAGCGCGCACTGAATCGTGGCCGGGAGCTCGGCGGCGACGGTCCAGACGTGCCCGAGGACCCCCGGCCGCGCGCGATTGAGATCGAGGAAGACGAGAAGCGCCGACAGGTCGCCCGCGGCTCGGAGACCCTCGAAGGCCTCCGCGCGCGCGTCGTCAGTCGTGAGGAGTCGGTCGAAGTTGTCGGCGAGGTCGCCCCAGCACGGCGCGACTCCCTCTGCATCCACCCCAATGACGCGCGCGAAAGCGGCGACGGGGGCGCTCGTCCGCGTGCCCAGCGCGGCAGCGATCGTGACGCGCGGGTCGGTGCTCACGCGCCCACCCGGTAGACGTTGACGAGGATGTAGAGCTGCTGCGCCGAGTTGTTCTGAACGGTGAGCTGATAGCCTCCGGTGGCCTGGGACTTCTTGGTGACGGACGCGAGAATCTGCGTCGAGAGGGGCCCCGAAGCGTTGAACGGGCCGAGCGGCAGTCCGCCGATGATTCCGGCGTTGTAGTAGGTCGTCACGATCGCCGGCCACCCGCCGATGTCCCCGTGCGCGATCGTCTGCCCCGCGTTGTAGAGCTGGCCGTTGGAGTAGGTCAGACGGGGGTATCGCCCGTCGTGGTCACCGGACGTCGTATGGGCGTTGAGCCCTCCCGTGATCCACGCGAGCTGGTCGTGAACCGTCCCGGGACCGACGTGGTAGGGCGACCCCCCGAGATCCCCGTCTCCGATCTTCGCCGCGCCCAGGCCCGCGTTCTGCGACCCGAGATCGGCGACGAGCTGATTGATCTGGCCGAGCGTCGCGACGAGCTGCTCACGCGCGGTCCCCGCGGCGAGCTTGTACGGGGCGCCCGGGACGGCGTCGCTCCCGATCAGAGTCACCCCTGCGATCGCAGCGAGCGCGGTGACGAGTGCCTGAAGCTGCGCCTGGACGTTGGTGGCGGCGATGAACGCGAACGGCGTCGCGGCGATGGCGCTCGCCGGGTGCGCTCCGGCCGTGGCGCCGAGGTGCCCGTTCAGGGCCCCGAGAAGCTGAGCGAGCTGCGTTCGAACGCTCCCCTGTTGGAGCGCCGTCGGCATGCCGGGGATCGCGTCGATGCCGATGCGAGATGCTCCCGCGGGAGCGACGACGGCGAGGAGGTCGTCGACGAGCTCGCCCACCGCCGCGCCCACGGTCTTGCTGGCGAGGAAGGCATGAGGCGTGAAGTCGATCGCCTCGGCGGGGTGCCTGCGCGCCGCGCCCGACAGATGGTCATTGAAGACCCTGTCGGTCGCGTCGAACGCCGCCTGCGCCGTCCCGATCGCGGGCGCGAGCACCTTCCAAAGCCCGGGCTGGACTTGGACCGCGTCGGCGCGAGCGAAGATGAACGCCTGGCGGCGAGACGGATCGATGTCCCCCGGGAGGATCTGCGTCCGCCCGAAGGCGCGCTTCACGTCGCAGATCAGGAGCGAATCGTCCTGAAGCGCCACCGGGACGGCGGTACCTGCGGGCGCCTCGAGGCCCTGTTTGACGACGAACTGAAAGGACTCGTCCCGGCGAAAGTAGACCTGCTGGCTGTTGCCGTCGGTCCTCGGGTCGGAGAGCTGCCGGGAGAACTGGAGGAAGACCCCGAGTGAGCGCTCGTTGCCCTGGGTCTTCACGTCGGTCGGGACGCCCGACGCATCGACGGAGCAATCGACGCGCTGGCCCGTGCCGAAGAAGATCCGCTCGCCGAGCTTGTCGTACGCCCGCCCCGGAGCCGTCAGATCGATCGTGAGATCGGCAACCGGCGCGTGCGGCGATGGGACGGCGCCGCTGATGACTCCGAAGACACCGATGTCCGTGGCGAGGTTCCGATCCGCCTGTTCCAGCAGCGTGAAGGCGAGATCCAGCTCGGCCTCCGTGACGCGCTGGCGGAAATAGAAGTCGGTTCGATCGGCCACGTTCCCTTGGCGCGCGCCCCAAGGAAGGGGAGCGACTCCTCACCTGGAACAAAGGCAGTGCCGAGGGCGCGGCGGGGACAGAGCCCGTCGCTTTCTCCGGCGGGAGCCGGGCGGACTTCTGTCAATTGAGGACGGTGGACACCCCGAGCTCGCTCGTCCCGACCTCCCATCCGTCGAACACCGGCAGCGTGACGGGCTCATTCAGCGCGACGAAGTGGGTGTGCGCCGGCTTCATGTACCGGACGAGCGCCTGCACCGCGGTCCGCTCCCCGTCGGTGAGCACTCGGGAGACCGCCGCCTCAAAGGCGTAGCGCGCGAAGCGCGTGGAGGGACCGAGCTCCCAGTCCACGCCGAGCTCCGACTCGCCGAGGACGAGCGTCGTCGAGGTCAGCGGCGTGATGACAAGGTCGTCGAGGCCCACGAAGAAGCGGACAGCGCTCTTGATGCCGGGCGCCGTTCCCTTGAGCTGGTAGATGCCGACGAGAATCGACGCGAGCTTGCGCTTCTGGAGCTCCGTCAGATCGAACGTGAAGGGGTTTCCGAGGTCCGCGAGGATCAAGTCGAGCATCCACTCGGGGGCGCGCTCGATGTCGATGAGATCGGGCAGACCATCGAGCTCGGCGAGGAGCCAATCGGTGACCTCCTGGATGCACGCGACGAACGCCGCGAGGTCACCGGTCGTGTCAGCGCGGCGGTTCATCTTCGGCAGCATCGACCCGAGATCGAAGCGACGGTTGGTCGGGCGCGGGGGCTGAAACGCCGTGAAGCTCACGGCGCTCCCGGGCGGCGCGAGCACGTGACCGTTGCCGTCCGCCACGCCGACGGCGGTGACGGTGTACGTGACGGCGGGCGA
>JBKQKP010000182.1:0-30643 GCA_052147435.1 Polyangiaceae bacterium
CGGTAGCGCGCGCGAACCCCCTTGCCGCATACTCGGTTCGGCATGCGCCCCGCGGTCCTCCTCTCCACGCTCGCGATCTTCAGCACGCTCGCCGTCGGCGCCGCGTGGTTCGCCGCCTGCACGGGCACGAGCACCCCGGCGTCCCCCACGTCACCCGCCCCGGTCTCCACCACGTTGCCGAGCGACGACAGCGGGTCCACCTCACCCGCCGATGGCGGCTCCGCGGACGCAGGCTCGTGCGGCGACGCAGGGAGCGCGGTGACGGCCAAGTTCGACTTCGCTGCCACGAAGGTGGTCGACGGCGGCAAAGGGCAGGTCTTGACCGTCAACGTCTGCGACACCATCACCTGGGTGAACGACGACAACGGCGTCCCGCACGGTGTCGTGAGCATTGGCGATGGCGGCTTCTTCTTCAACACTGGAACCGTGACCGGCACCGACGGCGGGGCCCCGCTCACCCCGTGAAATTCCCCGTTCCGGGAGTGTTCGATTACGAATGCATCGTCCATGGGCCCATGATGAGCGGCGAAGTCACCGTGCAGGCTGCGCCATAGCCCCGAACGGACGAGCCAAAAAGCGCGGTCGCCGCGTCAGCCTCAGGCCCTTTTCGGGCGAATAAACTTTGACGCTGTGGGCTTTTCGCGGATAGTTCCGCCCAAGCTAGGAGGGATCCACATGCAACGTTCCGTCGTCTTCGCTTCAGTCGTCATCATGGGTATCGCAGGGGGGCAGGTCATCGCCTGCTCGAACTCCTCAACGCCGAACAATCCACCAGTCGACGCTGGGGGTAGCAGCGGCGGGAGCAGCGGCAGCAGCAGCGGCAGCAGCAGCGGCAGCAGCAGCGGTAGCAGCAGCGGCAGCAGCAGCGGCAGCAGCAGCGGCAGCAGCAGCGGCGGCTCCACCGACAGCGGCACCGACAGCGGCAGCAGCAGCGGTGGCGACTCAGGGAGCGACAGCGGCGGCAACGTGACCGTCACGGTCAAGAACTACCTCAGCTGGTGCAACGTCACGCTCAACGGCACGTCCGAAGCGACGGCATCGTCCTCTAGCGTCACCGTGGCCCCCAACACACAAGTTCCGCTCGTCGTGACCGGAGCGAACGGCTTCATGGTCGGGCCAGATCCCTTCGAGAAGTCGGATGGCGGCACGCCCGCGACCTTCTCCGACGACGGCGGTACGGCGAGCTGGTCGCTCAACTCTGGCGCCGCGGGTATCTGCGTCCAGGTGTGCTGCCCGAGCACTACCGATACGACCGACTGCAACGGCGTCACGAACGCCTGCCCCTGACGATAACGACGGCGCGCTGGGGGGAAGGGCGCGCCGAACCCCGGGCTCCTCGAACAGGTCCCATGGACCGTCGAGGAGCCCGGATCTTTTTTGTACCGGCCCTTCTTGTACGGCGAGAGAGCACGCGCACCTTCGGGCGTCACGCGATCGGGCTGCGTGACAAGCGCCCCGCGCGATGCACAATGCCCAGGGTAAGCCGTGGGATCCAGCGCCTCCGTCCAAGTCGTCTCCGGCACGGCCATCGGGCCGTATGTCGTCGAGCGGAAGCTGGCGCAAGGGGGCATGAGCGTCCTCTTCCTGGCGCACGACACGCAGCTCGATCGCCCCGTCGCGCTCAAGATGCTCGCCGAGGAGGTCGCCACGCACGCGACGCGCGCGCGCATGCTCCGCGAAGCGAGGACGCTCGCGTCGGTGGACCACGCGGGGATCGTCCGCATCTACGGCGCCGGCGAGCACGACGGCAAGCCGTGGATCGCGATGGAGCTGGTCCGCGGTACCGATTTGAAGCGCCTCCTGTCCGAGCGAGGGGTGGTGTCCCCTCCCCGAGCGCTCCGCTGGATCCTCCAGGCGACCGACGCGCTCGCCGCCGCGCACGACGTCGGCGTCGTGCACCGCGACCTGAAGCCGTCGAACCTGCTCCTCACGCACGACGATCGCGTGAAGGTCGTCGACTTCGGCGTCGCGAAGCGGCGCGTCGAGGCGTCGGGCTCGGGCGACGTGCTAACGAGCCAGGGGGAGGTGCTCGGCACCCCCGCCTACCTGTCTCCCGAGCAGCTCGAGCACGGTCTCGCCGACGAACGGAGCGACGTGTGGGGGCTCGGCTGCGTTCTCTACGAGCTCTGCGTCGGCAATCCTCCGTTCGGGCGGACGAACTCCGCGGCAACGACTGCCGCAATCCTCCGCGACGAGCCGGTCTTCCCGCCGACGCTGACCGGCGCGGTCGTCGAGGTCATCCAGGCATGTCTCCGGAAGAACTCTTTCGTCCGCGTCGCCTCGATGCGCGAGCTCGGCGCGCTCGTTCGCGACGCGCTCGATCAGAGCTATCCCCCCAACACGGCCCCCGCTCGCCCCTCCGACAAGCAGTCCGCCTCCGAGCGGATCTCGCGAAGCACTTCGGTCCGCCCTTCGGCGATTCCCCCTGGGCCTCCGGTAACGTCCGCATCGTCGGCGGTGGACCGCATCTCGCGCGGCGACACGGCGCAGCCGCCGTCGGTGCGACCGAGCGGACAGGCCAGCGCGGAGCGCGCGAGTCGAGTCCCCGAGCGCACCTCTGTGCGCTCCGAGCGCCCCTCCATCCGCCCCGAGCGCCAGTCCGTCGGTCCCGAGCGCACGTCCGTTGGCCCCGAGCGCACGTCCGCCCTCCCCGAGCGCACCTCCGTCCGCCCCGAGCGCGCCTCCGTCCGCCCCGAAAGCACCGCGAACGCCATGCGCGACGGCGCGTCCGGCGCGATCCGCGTCGCGCGCGGGCGCATGAAGGGGACCGCCGTGCGGACGGGGCTCCTCTGGTTTGCAGAGCGCCACGGGATGGAGACGGTCGCGGGCCTATGGGAGCGCTCGTCCCCCGAGCTGCAGGCGCTCATCCGTCTCGATGACCCTTCGTTCGGGATCGTCGCGTCGGGCTGGTACGACACGCGCCTCCTGGGCGAGCTCCTCGCGATGCTCGAGGACGCCGCAGGGGTGGACGACGGCGACGCCTGGGCGAGCGACCTCGCGGAGGCCATCGCGAAGGACAACGTTGCGGGGGTCTACCGCTCTCTCTTCCGGCTGATCACCACTCCGGCGATGCTCGAGGCGAACGCGCAGCGCGTCTGGCGCACGTACTGCGACGAAGGGATCCTCGTCGTGAACGCTCCGCGCGCCGGGGAGCTGCAGCTCGAGATCCGCTACTGGACGCACCACCACGCGCAGGCTTGCCGCGTCGTGGGGTATGCGATCCAGCACGTCCTTCGCGCGGTCGGCTACGAAGCTCTCGTCATCGAGCGCACGCAGTGCATCTCCGCGGGAGACCAGTCGTGCGCGTTCGAGGGGATGTATTTGCCGAAGTGACGGGAGTCACTCCCCCGACACGTGTCTCCCCCCCGACGCGATCTCCTCCTTCAGCGCATCGACCTTCCTCTTCACGTCGTCCGGGATCGCCGCGCCGTGCGCGCCGTCGCGGACGTAGCTCACCGCGCCGTCGCGCAAGCCGAGCTCGTGGATGCCCGGCTCGAAGCGCCCCTCGGCTACCGCGCGGATCGCGTTGAACACGGCGACGTCCCCGCGCTTCACCATGCTCGTCAGCACCGTCCCCGGCATCTCGTCGTACTGATCGGCGTCGACGCCGATCGCCCACACGTGGCTCTCGCGCGCCGCCTCGAACACCCCGTGACCGGACGCTCCCGCCGCGTGGTAGAGCACGTCCGCCCCCTGCGAGATTTCGCTGATCGCGAGCGCCTTCCCCTTCGCCGGATCGCGAAACGCGTCGGGGCTCGCCCCCGCGTACGCCGAGTGAACGACGCACTCGCCGCAGGCCGCGGCCACCCCCGCCACGTACCCCGCCTCGAACTTGCGGATCAGCGGCCCGGTCATCCCGCCGACGAACCCGACCTGGTGCGTCTTCGAGACGAAGCCCGCGACCGCCCCGACCAGGAAGGACGCTTCCTCCTCGCGAAAGTCGAGCCCCTCGACGTTGGGAGGCGGGCCGCCGGGCGGCGGGGCGTAGTCCACACACGCGAAGTGCACGTCGGGGTAATCGCGCGCGACGCGATCGACGTCGCTCGAGAAAATGAACCCCACGCCGATCACGAGGTCCATGCCGCGCGCCGCGAAGAGGCGCATCGCCGCCTCGCGATCCTCGCTCCCCACCGGCTCGAGGTACGCCCCGTCGATCCCAAGCTCGCGCTCGGCGCGAAGCAGCCCCGTGTACGCGGCGTCGTTGAAGCTCTTGTCCCCACGGCCGCCGACGTCGAAGACGAGGCCGACGCGCACGCGGTTCGGCACTGTTGCAGACCTGAGCCCCGCGATCCTCTTCGCGTAGGCTCCCCCCGGACGCGCCGGAAGAAACGTCAGCGCAGCTCCCGCTGCGAGGAGCGCGATCGTGACCGTGACCGGCCTCACTGCGCCTCCTGCTTCTCTACCGGGCGCACGCCTTCCCCCGCCTTCACGATCGCCCGAAGCCGCGCGAGACCGCGCCCGTCTCCGTGCGAATCGACCTCGATGAAGATCTTTCGCATCTGCGGGAGCTCGGCGCGAACCTTCGCCTCGATGTCGTTCGTCGCGTCCTCGATCGCCGCCGCTTCGAGCCCGTCGCGAAAGGCGACCTTCATTGCGAGGATCACCACGTCGGGCCCCAGGTGCATCGTGAGGAGCTGCGTCACCTCCTTCACCTGCGGGACCGACTCCGCGAGGACGAGCGCGCGCGCCTGGTCCTCGGGGGAAGCGCTCTCGCCGATGAGAAGCCCGTGCGTGATTCGCGCGATGTGAAGAGCGACGCTCGCCAGCAAGACGCCGATCAGGATGCTCCCGACCGAGTCGTAGAACGCGAGACCCGTTGCTTGGGTCAGCGCCACCGCGACGAGCGCGAGTGCGAGCCCTAGGATCGCCGTCAGGTCCTCGGCGAGGACCAGAGGAATCGTCGGATCGCGCGTCGCGACGAGGACCTCCCGCAGCGGCCGCCCGCGCGCCACCTTGCGAAACTCACCCCACGCCACGCGGAAGCTCAGCGACTCGAAAAGGAGCGAGACGCCGAGGACCCCGTAGCTCCAGACGAGCCCCGTCGGTGGCACCGGAGCGGCGATGAGCTTGTGCATCCCCTCTCCGACCGCGAACGCGCCGCCGACACTGAAGAGCATCAGCGCGACGACGAACGGCCAGAAGTACCGCTCGCTCGCGCGGCCGAACGGGAAGCGCTCGTCGGCGGGGCGCACCGCGAGCCTCATCCCCACGAGGAGCAGCGTCTGGTTCCCCGTGTCCGCGAGCGAGTGGACCGCCTCGGCGAGCGTGGCCGTCGAGTGGGAGAGATACGCCGCGGCGAACTTGCACACGGCGATCGCGACGTTCCCCGCGAGCGCGGCGACGACGACTTTCCTTGTGTCCGGGGCGCTCATGCTGCGGACCGCGCCCGCGCGTCAGCGCGCCAGCTCCTCGTGTGGACCACGCCGCGGCTCCGCCGCGGACGTGCCGTCTCCCCGGAGAACGACCACCACGCGCACGCGCGCGCGAGCCACCTGGAGGAACGTGGTCTCCGCCGCGCGCAGGCGCTCTTCGACGAACCACCGGGCCAGCGCCGGCCGCACGGTGTCGAACGGCTGGTTCTTGAACGGGTGCGCGCTCGTCCGGAACACTTCGCGGAGCTGCTCTTCGGTCGGTCGCAGGAGCGGAGTCAACGCGCGATCGACGTACCACGCGGCGCGCACGCGGCGCCGGAGCATCGCGTCGACCTCCGCGTCGTCGATTCCCTCCGCGACCATCGCCGCGCGAAGCGCCTCGCTCCCCCCTACTCGCTCGACGAGCCCTGTCCGCTCCTCGTCGGCCTGCGCGGTGATGTCCTGCATCGTCGTCCCGGACTGAACGGCGAGCGCGGAGAGCATGTCCTCGGCCACGTGGCGATCGAGGGCCGACCGGACGAAGCGCTCCTCGACCGCGCTCGTCTCGGGAGCCTGCTCGGCGAGAGCGTCGAGGCGCGCCTCGAACGAGAGCATCCGTTCGGTCACGAAGCGCGGGTGCGCGGAGCCCCCCGTCTCGGGGGCGTAGTACCGGACCGCGACGCGGTCGATCGTCGCGTGCGCCGGCATCCCTTCCGCACCTGCGGCCAGCGCGGGACAGAGCGCGATCATCGCGACGCACAGCCAGAAGGCTCCCCCCGGCCACGCGACGCGTCTCACGGCTTCTCTTCCGCCGCCTGCGCGAGCGACCCGGACGACTCCGGCGATCGCTGCGACGCCTCCTGCCGCTCGTGGGCCTGATGCTCGTGGTGGTGCGCGAACCCGCGGGCGGCTCTGCGCGCCTTCAAGAACTCGGCGAACGACACGAGCGTCTCGAGCTCGCGCGGTCCGAGCCCTTCGGCCACTTCGCGCAGCTGCGCGCGACTCGCCTCGGCGTTCCGCGTGCGGCGGCCGCTCGCGGACTTCGGCCCCTCGAGGTCCGCGGTCGACGGCGGCGCGACGACGCTGTCCGGCACCGCCTCGCTCTCCGGAGCGTCCGCCGCGTCGGCCCATTGCGGGCGCGGGATTGCCTTGATCGCGTGTGCGCTCAACCAAGCCTCCATGAACGTGCGCAGGCGCTCGCTTCGGAACGTGAACCACCGCTCGCGCTCGGGGCCGTACGACATGAGGACGTCCTTGAACCGGCGGAACGCCCCCTTGCCGTCGATCGCCTGGGCGAGCTTCCCGCGAAGGACCGGATCGTCGACCATCGGAATGAACCGCTCCATCCAGCGGTACTGCTCGCGTGAGCTCACCGGATCGATGCGGAGGTAGTTCCCGTCCGAGGCGATCCGGACATGCATCTGCGGATCGGCCACGCCGTCCACGACGCGGAGCACCTCGCCTGTCGTGAGGTGCAGGTACGAGTGCACCTCCGGGGCGTTGTTCTCGAAAGCGTCCTCGAGCGCCTCCCAATCGACCGGCACGTCGCGCACAGGTGTGCCTTGCGCGGCCGGATCCGACTCTTCTGACATTGGCAGTCTTCCCTTCCATCCAGCACCACCGCACGCGGCGCGCCCGAAGGCGTGCCCGAGAGGCTCGTCGCCGTGCTCCCTGGGCTGGAGGGGGCGCGGCGCGCGGGCGTGGGTACCGGAAAAGCTCTGCTGGAACGACCGAACACGGCGTGCCAGCGGACCTACAAGGTTCGCACGCGGAGGACTTGTCGCGCAACCCCACCCCCCTGGCCCCCCAGCCCGCCGGGGAGGGCGGGGGGAACGTGAACCGCCGCCCGCCCGAGGGATTTCCCTGTCTCTTTCACGCTCCCCCCGCCCTGCCGGCGGGGCGGGGGGCCGGGTGGATGGGGTTCCCCTTCGCCCGCGCCACCGCGTCCCTCCATCTCGCTAGGTGCTCGTCGCGCTCCTCGTTCCTCATGGCCGGAGCGATCGCCTTTGCCACCTTGAGCATCCGCGCGGCGCTCGACGGGTCGCACAGTCCGGCCCCGACCCCCGCGAGCATCGCCGCGCCGCGCCCGGTGGACTCGAGCTCCGCGGGACGTTCGACGGTCACCTTGGCCACGTCCGCCTGGAACTGCATCAGGAGATCGTTCGCCGCCGCGCCGCCATCGACACGGAGCGTCCGGAGCGTCCGCTTCGAGTCGCTCTGCATCGCGTCCAAGAGATCCCACACCTCGAACGCGATCCCCTCGAGCGTCGCCCGCGCGATGTGCGCCGCCGTCGTCCCGCGCGTTAGCCCGGTGAGGAGCCCGCGCGCGTGAGGATCCCAGTGCGGCGCCCCCATGCCGGCAAGCGCAGGGACGAACGCGACCCCGTCGCTCGACGGCACCTTCCGCGCGAGCGTCTCAACCTCCGCCGCGCTCTTGATGATCCCGAGCCCGTCGCGCAGCCACTGCACCGCGGCCCCCGCGATGAACGCGCTCCCTTCGAGCGCGTACGTCATCGGCGCCGCTCCGATCTTCCACGCCACCGTCGTCACGAGCCCGTGTGAGCTGAGGAGCGGCCGGTCGCCGATGTTCATCAGGACGAACGCCCCCGTCCCGTACGTACACTTCGCGTCCCCCTCGGCGAAGCACGCCTGGCCGAAGAGTGCCGCCTGCTGGTCCCCGGCGATCCCCGCGATCGGGATCCCGTCCGGCAGGAAGCCCACCCCTCGCGTCGTCGCGACCACCTCGGCGCTGCCGACGATCTTCGGAAGGACCGCCTCCGGAACGCGGAACGTCGCGCACAGCTCCGCATCCCACTCGCCGCGCGCGAGGTTCATGAGGAGCGTGCGGGACGCGTTCGTCACGTCCGTGACGTGCACGGCCCCGGCCGTGAGGCGATGAACGAGGTACGAGTCGATCGTCCCGAACGCGAGCTCGCCCGCCACGGCACGCGCACGCGCACCCGCAACCTCGTCGAGGATCCAGGCGATCTTCGTCCCGGAGAAGTACGCGTCGATGACGAGCCCCGTCTTCTCGCGGACCTTGGGCTCCTTCCCCGCCTCCTTCAGCGCCGCGCAGGTGCTCGCCGTGCGCCGGTCCTGCCAGACGATCGCGCGGTGGATCGGCTTGCCGGTCTTCTTGTCCCAGACGACCGTGGTCTCGCGCTGGTTCGTGATCCCGATCGCGGCGAGCGCGTCTCCAGCCACCTTCGCCGCGCGGAGCGCGCCGCTCACGGCCTGTTCGACCGACGTCCAGATCTGCTCCGGGTCGTGCTCGACCCAGGCGGGGTGCGGGAAGTGCTGCTGGAACTCGACCGTGTGACGACCGAGTGTCTCGCCGGCGAGCGAGACGACGAGCGCCGTGGTTCCGGTGGTCCCCTGGTCGATCGCGAGGAGATGCTTGGCGGCCATTCGGATGTCGTAGTCGAAGAGAGGGCTCGACAGGAAGATCGGAAGGTCGGAAGGGATTGCAGGAACCCATTCTCGCCTTCCGGTCTTCCGCCCTTCCTGCTCAATCCTCTCCCTCTGGATGCGAACGAGGTTCCGTGCTGAGCTGCGCCGCCGTGCGAGCCTCGCTTCAAGACATCGTCCGCTTCGCCGTAGTCCCGGTTGCCTCGTTCGCGCTCGTCGCGTGCGCAGCAAGCGCCCCCTCTCCTGCCCCGCCCATCGCGAGCGTCGCGCCCGACGCCGCGCTCAGCGCTCCACTCGACGCAGCGACCGCCGCCGCGCCCGCTCCGCTCGTCCACGTTCAGATCCTCGCCATCAACGACTTCCACGGCCACCTCCTCCCCCCGGCCGGCACCAACGGCCTCGTCCTCGCCCCTGCGAGCGATCCGATCGCGTCACTCCCCGGCGCGAAGCCGATCGGCGACGCCGGCGCGGTCCTCGTCCCCGCCGGAGGCTCGGCCTACCTCGCCGCGCACATCGCCGAGCTCCGTGCCCAGAACCCGAACACAGTCGTCGTCTCCGCCGGAGACCTGACCGGCGCGAGCCCGCTCTTGTCGAACGTGTTCAAGGACGAGCCGGCCGTCCTCGTGATGAACCGGCTCGGCCTCGACCTCGAAGCCGTCGGCAACCACGACTTCGATCGCGGCCCCGCAGAGCTGCAGCGCCTTCAGAGCGGCGGATGTTCGCTCGGTATTTGCGATGGTGGCTCAGATGCTGGGCGGTTCCCCGGAGCGTCGTTCACCTATCTCGCGGCGAACGTCGTGAACGACGCCACGCAGAAGACGATCTTCCCCCCGTACGCCATCCGCGAAATGGGCGGGGTCAAGATCGCTTTCATCGGCGAGACGCTCCGGACAACTCCGAACGTCACCATCCCGAACGCCGTGAAGGGGCTCTCCTTCGAAGACGAGGCGAAGACGGCGAACGCGCTCGTCCCCGAGCTCCAGAAGCAAGGCGTGGCGGCGATCGTCCTCGTCCTTCACCAAGGGGGTGAGCAGGCGCGCGGCGGGACCTACGACTCGTGCGTCGGCTTCTCGGGGGACATCCTCCCGATCCTCGACGCGCTCGACCCGGCGATCCAGGTCGTCGTGAGCGGGCACACGCACCAGGCCTACGACTGCACGATCGGCGGCCGCCTCGTCACGAGCTCCGTCAGCTACGGGCGCGCCGTCACGCAGATCGATCTGGCGATCGATCCCGTCGCAAAACGCATCGTGGAGAAGCACGCGCGGAACGTCGCCGCCACGCGCGACGTGACGCCGAACGCCGAGGTCGCTGCGATCGTCTCGGACTACCAAGCGAGGGCAGCGCCCGTCGCGGGGAAGGTCGTCGGCTACGTGAAGCGGGACATCACCGGGAACGCGAAGATCGCGGGGAGCCCGTCGTGCGAGACGCCGCTCGGAGACGTGATCGCCGACGCGGAGGTCGCCGCGACGGGGGCCGACTTCGGCCTGATGAACCCGGGGGGGATCCGCGCGGAGCTGATCGCGAAGCAGCCCGGGCGCCCCGACTTCGCGATCACCTACGCCGAGGCGTTCGAGGTCCACCCCTTCGGCAACACGCTCGTGACGCTGACGCTCACCGGCGCCGAAATCCAGCAGCTCCTCGAAGCGCAGTTCGCCAGCACAGAGCCGAGGGTCCTCCAGGTGTCGAAGGAGCTGACCTATCGTTATGCGTACGACCGCGCGGCGCGGAAGGGGGAGGTCACGTCGGTGCGGGTGAAGGGGCTGTCGATCGATCCCGCGAAGAAGTACCGCGTGACCGTGAACTCGTTCCTGGCGTCGGGCGGAGATGGCTTCTCGGTGCTGAAGGGGGCGCGTGAACGGAAGGACCACGGGCTCGATATCGACGCGCTCGTCGCGTACCTGAAGAAGAACAGCTCGGCGAAGGCGCCGCTCGAGCCCCCGCCCCTCTCGCGAATCCAAGGAGACCGCTGCAAGTAGCGGCGCGGAGCCCGGAACGCGCTCACTGGTATCGCGTCGCCCCCTCCGGCAGCGTGACGAGCGATCGCCTTCCTCCCCACCCCTGCTGTCCCAGCAGCGAGCGCGCACGCGCGCGCATCTCCGCGGGGAGACGCCCTAACGCCGCGGCATCCAGCGCCGCGGCCATGTCTGCGGCGTCCGCAAAGCGGTCCTCCGGATTCTTGGCGAGCGCGATCCGGAGCCACAGAGCGACGTCCTCCGCCATCTCGACGAGCCTGCGCGGGTCCTCCGGCATATCCTCGAGCACGCAGCGGATCACTTCGTTCACGTCGCTCTTCGGAAACGCGAGCTTCCCGGTGAGAACGCGGTACGCGATCGCGCCGAGGCCGTAGAGATCGCTGCGTCCGTCCACCGGTCGTCGGGCCGCCTGCTCGGGGGACATGTAATGAGGCGTGCCGAGGACCTGGTTCGTCGTCAGGGTCGCCTCGCTCGATTGGAGAAGCTTGGAGACGCCGAAGTCGAGGATTTTCCAGCACCGCTCGCCCCCTTCGAGCTCCGCGCAGAAGAGGTTCGCCGGCTTCAGATCGCGGTGCACGATCCCGGACAGGTGCGCCACGCGCAGCCCCTCGCAGACCTCCCGCACGAGCGTCCGCACCTCCGCCAGCGGCAGCGTCCCCCTCGCGCGAGCTCGCGTCACGAGGTCTTCGCCCCGGAGCCGCTCCATAGCGATGTACGGCAGCGGAGCGTCCTCTCCGCCGACCTCGTAGACGGCCACGATGTGCGGCGATCGAATCGACGCGACGATGCTCGCCTCGCGCTCGAAGCGCCGGACCATGTCGGTCTGCGAGAGAATGTCCCGCCGCAGGAGCTTCACCGCCGCCTCGCCCGTTCCGTCGAGGCGCGTGGCGGCGTAGACCTCCCCCATCCCCCCGCGCCCGATCACGTCGCCGAGCCGGAAGCCCCCGAGCTCGACGTTCGTGAACGGACCGCGCCCCCCCACCTTCGCCACACGCGCGAGCTCTTCGCGCGCCTCGCGCAGGAGCGCCTCACGATGCGCCACGTCGCGCACCACTCGTTCGAGCTCGGCGACGAGTCGCGCCGAGTCTCGCCTCGCCCAGAGCCCGACGGCGAACCCGGTCGCGTAGGTCCCCTCGACCCAGAGCGCGTTCGCGAGCTGCGTCCAGAACGGGAGCGGCGCCGGGGCGAGGAGCCCGGTGCCAGAGAGGACCCCCGTGAGCACGAGCGCGGACAGGACCGCGTACGACCCCGCGAGCAGACCGAACGCGACACGGGAGTGCCTGCGCGGCGCGCTCAGCGCATAGAGGAAGAGCGCGATGACGACGATCGCGTTGAAGGGGGACGCGATCCCGAGCCCTGCGGTGATCCCGATCGCGCCGACCGTCTGCACGATCGCGACGGGGAACATCTTCTTGATCCGCTCCGTCGGAGAGCCGACCTTGTCGCGCAGGAGATAGCTCGCCACGAAGACGCCGACCGAGGCCCAGCACGCGATCCGGTCGCGCATCTGCCCGGGGATCACGGACGCCGCGACGAGACCGAACGCGCACCAGGAGAGCATCGCCACCCGGTAGACACGGAGCCGATTGAACGCCCCTTGCTCGAGAGCCTGCTCCGCCGACGCGACGCTGGTCTCGACGACGTTGAACGTGTCGAGCGGGGTCGGAGGGCGTGGGAGCCCGGTCGCGCCCTTCGTGATCCCCGGAGGTGCCGTGATCGCCTCGTCTAGAGAGGGGCGGGGCATGTCACTCCGGATCGTAGCGCGGGCGCCGGCGGTCGGCCTCAAGCCCCTTGCGTCCCTCAGCGCCCCCTCCGCGGCCGCGCGAAGATCGACGAGAGCAGCAGAAGAACCCCCATTCCCCCCGCTCCCCCGAGCGCCCAGCGCGCAAACCGCTCCTCGCCGCGGAAGTGGAGCTCGAGCGCCGCGATCGCCGCAGCAATCCCTATCGCCGTGTAGATGAGCTGCCTGCCGATCGCATAGATCGTCCGCGCCCCCTCCTGCACCCCTCGCACGCGCACCTCGAGCTCGCCGCGCGTCGCCCGCAGGATGTACTTGTGCATCTGCTCGGGGAGCGTGACCGCGCTCATCGCCGTCTCGCGGATCGCCTCCATCGCGATCTGCCGCCAGTCGCGCGCCCCGAAGACGAAGTCTTGCAGGTACGGGCGGATGATCGCCATCGGGTTCAGCTCGCGGTCGAGGAGCGTGCAGCAGCCGTAGAGGAGCAAGATCGTCCGCTCGAGGAGCACCCAGTCCTTGGGGACGTGGAACGCGCCCGAGAGCTCCTTCAGCCCGACGTTCATCTTGCGAAGGTCGAGGAGGTTCTCGAGCCCCTTCTGCGGGTCGATCTTGATGTCGCTCAGGTTGAAGCTCTCGAGCTTCACCTCCTCCTGGAAGCGGCGGTGGAAGTACTCGATGATCTTGTCGACCGTCGCGTCGTCGCTCGTCCGCGAGATGAACCCCATCTTCCGGAGCGCGCGGACGAGGCGCTCGGTGTCGCGCCGAATGACCCCTTCGAGGAACTCCGGGATCCCCTCGCGCATGTGCGGCGAGAGCTGCGCCACCGCGCCGAAGTCGAGCAGGATGAGCGCGCCGTCCTTGCGGACCAAGATGTTCCCGGGGTGCGGATCGGCGTGGTACGTGCCGTCCACGAAGATCATCTGGCAGTAGGTGCGTACGAGGCGCTCGGCGAGGTCCTTCTTGTCGATCCCCGCCGCATCGAGCGCGTGAATATCGGCGATCTTGGTCCCTTCGACGAACGTCGCCGTGAGGACCCGCTTGGTCGACAGCTCGCGCACTGGCACCGGGAAGACGACGCGCGGGTTGTTCGTGAAGTTCTTCGCTATCCGCTCGATGTTGTCCGCCTCGAGCTGGAAGTCGAGCTCCTGCCCGAGCAGATCGCGGATCTGGAAGTAGTACGAGTCGAGCCCTTCGATCGGGACGAACCACTGAACGATCGCCATGATGCGGCGGATCGTCTTCAAGTCGAGGCGCACGATCCGATCGATGTCATGGTGCTGGATCTTCACGGCGACCCGCCGGCCGTCGGCGAGGCGCCCCTCGTGGACCTGCCCGAGCGACGCGCTCGCCATCGGCGTCCGCGAGAGCTCCGCGAAGAGCTCCGCGACCGACTTGCCGAGGTCCCCCTCGATCCGCGCCGCGATCTCCTCGTAGGGCCGCGGCGGCACCTGGTCCTGCAGCCCCTCGAGCTGGCTCCGGAAAGCCTCGGGGAGGAAGTTCGCCATGATGGACAGGAGCTGCCCCACCTTGATGAAGAGCCCCTGGAGCGAGAGGATCGTCTCGTAGACGCGGCGCGAGCTGCGACGGTGAACCTCTTCGATGCGCGCGTCGCGATACGCCTTGCCGAAGATCCGCGATTTGAGCGAGAGCGAGACGTAGCTGAAGATGACGGCGAACGTCGTCGTGTAGGCGCGCACGAAGCGCCACCGGCTCACACCGGGGGGGCGGTAGAGACCAGGCTCCGTCACGCCGCTACCTTATCGCGCTTATCGCGCAAGCGAGCGGGCGCGGGCGAAGAGCGCGTCGTGGGCGCGGGGGCGGGCGGCGCGAATGGCGACGTGCTCGCGTGTCGGGTGCACACGGTTCGTGAGGAGGGCGACGACGATGCGCGCCTCCGGATCGATCCACAGGCTGGTGCCGGTGAACCCGAGGTGACCGAAGGCCCACGCCCCGGCGAGCGTGCCGGCGCTCGATCCGTCCGCGCTCTTCCCGTCGAACCCGGCGCGGAGCGTCCCCCCCGGCCGCGGCGTGACGAGCCACGACAGGCCATCTCCCGTTCCGGCGCTCAGCGGGGCCGACTTCGACTCGAGCGCGTCGAGCACGGCACACCCGAACTGAACGACCGCGTTCACCGTCCCGAACATCCCCGCGTGACCCGAGCCCCCCGCGCCGGTGATCGCCCACGCATTCTCGTCGTGGACCCGCCCCCGGACCACGCCACCGCGCCACGGCACGTCCTCGGTCGGGGCTGCATCACGTACGACGTCGATCCCCCGCGCCTCGAGCTCCCGCGCCGTCCCGAGCTCCCCCCCCAACCCGAGCGGCTCGACGACGAGCTTCGCGATCGCCCCCCCGGCATCCGCCTGCTTGGTCGCGCGCGCCAGCGCTTCCCCCGCGAGTAGATACCCGACGTCGCTGTAGACGGGGGGAAAGCCGGCGAGAGGAATGTCCCCGCGAGCGTCGTCGCGCCGCGCGTCCGCCGCGATCGCGATCGCGGCGCGCGGGTCGACCGTCCCCCCTTCGAGAAGTGGCGCGAAGAGCGCGACGTGCGCCGCGAGCCCCGCGCGATGGGAGAGGAGGAGCTCCATCGACACGTCGGCGCTCGCCGTCGTCGCGAGCTCAGGGCAAAAAGTTCGCAGAGGCGCGGCGATGTCGATCCCCGCGCGCGCGACCGCCACGGCGCTCATCGGCTTGGTCAGGCTGGCGAGGTCGAAGAGCGTCCCGACAGCCCCCCCCTGCTCGGTCCGCCACGTCCGCCCCGTCCGCACCGCGCAGCCGGCCGCCGCGAGCGGTGCAATACCCCCGGACACGATCGCATCCGCGACCCCGTCGGCGTCGAGCGCTTCAAGCTGCAAGGCGAACCCGCATCGTCATACGTGTAGGCAGAACCCCCGGCCCGCGCCGGTAACGTCCCCGCTGCGTACCGTACTTTGACCCATCGCGCGCGGGGCAAGTACACTCGTGCGAATGGCCGAATGGGTCTGGGAAGCTCGCGCGCGCACCGGCGAGCTCAAAAAGGGGTCGATGGAGGCCGACGACGAGGAGGCGGTCAACACCCGCCTCCGGTCGCAACAGCTCACCCCGACGAAGGTGAAGAAGAAGGGGAAGGCCTTCTCCCTCGGGTTCGGCTCCGGCGTCAGCGGGAAGGATCTGGTCACGTTCACGCGCCTCTTCGCGACGATGATCGACGCCGGGCTCCCGATCGTCCAGTGCCTGGAGATCCTCCAGGGGCAGACCGAGAACCCGGCATTCGCCACGGTCCTGAAAGACGTGAAATCGAGCGTCGAGCAGGGGTCCACGTTCAGCGACGCCCTCCGCAAGCATCCGAAAGTGTTCGACCCGCTCTACACGAACCTCATCCAGGCCGGAGAGGTGGGCGGCATCCTCGACACGATCATGAACCGGCTCGCGGTCTACAACGAAAAGAACATGAAGCTGAAGCGCCAGGTCAAAGGCGCGATGGTCTATCCGTCCTCGGTCGTCGTCATCTTCACCGGCGTCTTGTGCGTTCTTCTCGGGTTCGTCATTCCGTCGTTCAAGAAGATCTTCACCGACCTCGGCTCCCCCGACGATCTCCCCGTCCTCACCCAGTACGTCATCGCGGTGAGCGAGGCGTTCACGCATAACTTCTTCCTCGTCGTCGCCGTCGGAGGCGCGTCGATCTACACGCTCGTGCGGATCTACAAGACCCCGAAGGGGAAGAAGTACTTCCACAGGATCCTCCTCCGTATTCCGGTCATGGGGCCGGTCATGCGCAAGATCGCCGTCGCGCGCTTCACCCGCACGTGCGGGACGCTCCTCTCGTCCGGGGTTCCGATCCTCGACGCGCTCGAGATCGTCGCCAAGACGGCCGGCAACGTGATCGTCGAGGACGCGATCATGTACGCACGCTTGAAGATCAGCGAAGGGAAGAACATGGCGGGTCCCCTCATGGAGACCAACGTCTTCCCCCCGATGGTCGTGCAGATGGTCGGCGTCGGCGAGCAGACCGGCGCGCTCGACGCCATGCTCTCGAAGATCGCCGACTTCTACGAGGACGAGGTGGACGTCGCCGTCGCCGGCCTCACGAGCCTCATAGAGCCGCTCATGATGGTCGTCATCGGCGGGACCGTCGGCGTCGTGCTCATCGCCATGTACCTCCCGATCTTCGCGATGGCCGGTAAGATCAAGGGGGGATAGCCCCATGGAGGCGCCTTGGAGCTAGGCGCTGCGTCCGTCCGGCCCGAAGCAGGGGGCGATCGTGCGCTCACCGGGCGCCTCGCCGCGATCACGGGGGCGCGGCTACTCTTTCTTACGCTCCTCCTCGGAGCGACAGCGTTCTTCTATCTGCGCGGCGACCTCGCGATCTACCCGCAGTCGCTCCGGATCATCTTCCTCACGATCGCGGGGGCGTACGGGCTCGGTGCGGTGTACGCGGTCCTCCTTCGCGCGGGAGCGGCCCCGGTGCCGCTGGCCTATTCGCAGATCTTCCTCGACCAGGTGACCTGGACTGCGATCGTCTACGTCACCGGCGGCGCGACGAGCGGCGCGACGTCGTTCTATGCGCTCACGTGCCTCCTCGGTGCGATGCTCATCGGCCTTCGCGGCGCGACCTTCGGCGCGCTGACCGGCGTCGCGCTCTACGCCCTCTTGTGCTTCGCCTTCGCCTTGCACTGGGTCCGACCGCCGCACGACCAGACGTACATCATCACGACGTCGGAGCTTGTGTACCCGCTCCTCGTGAACGCGCTCGGGATCGGCGTCGTCGCGCTCCTCGCCGGGTACCTGGCCGAGCGCCTCCGACTCACCGGCGGCGCGCTCGAGGCGGCGACGCGTCGCGCGCTCCAGGCGGAGCGACTCGCGCTCCTCGGGAGCGTCGCGGCGGGGCTCGCGCACGAGATCCGCAACCCGCTGGGATCGATCTCGGGCTCGATCGAGATGCTGCGCGAGTCGAGCTACCTGTCCGAGGAGGACCGGAAGCTCTGCGAGATCATCCAGCGCGAGGCCGCGCGCCTGAATCACCTCGTGACCGACATGCTCGACCTCTCGAAGCCGCGCCGCCCCCGGATCGAACCGGTCGACGTCGCCGGGCTCGCCCGCGACGTCGTGGCGCTGGCGGCGCGAACGGAGCGCGGAGGGGCGGGCGACGTGCAGGTCGTCTACGACGGCCCGACGGGCGAGGCATACGCCCGCTGCGACGGGGCGCAGATGCGGCAGGTCCTTTGGAACCTGGTGCGCAACGCGGTGCAGGCGAGCGGCGCGGGGCAACGGGTGCGGGTCGTCGTCCGTGCGGGAGGCGGAGGGGTCGACCTCTCCGTGGAGGATCAGGGTCCCGGCATTCCGGATTCGGCGCGAGAGAAGATCTTCGACGCGTTCTTCACGACCCGCGCCGGCGGGGCCGGGATGGGGCTCGCCGTCGTGAAGCGAATCATGGACGACCACGCGGCGGCCGGGGCGACCATCGCCGTGGAGAGCTCGGTCGAGGGGGGTGCGACGTTCTGCATTCACCTGGAGAAAGCGATCGCGACCGCGCGACCGAGCTTCGCCCCGAGCGCGGGCTGAGCCGGCGAATTTCGCTGCGTCTTCGCTACGTATTTGCACGCGAGCGCGGGCGTGGCATGAAACGGCCCCCCGGCGGGTTGAATCCAATGGGAGTGACGTGAATCCCTGGGGTGGCGGCTGCGTCAAACCCGTGGGAGGGAAAGGGAAACCGACGATGCGTCTTCGCAGTATCGCACTCCTCATCGGCATCGCCGTCGCCGCTGCCACGAACGCCTCGAGCCGCACAGCGCGCGCCGCCGACGATCCGCAGCTCTTCGTGAAGCGCGAGACGCAGAAGCTCTCTGACTACCTGCGTCAGCCGAAGACAGGAACCCGCGATACTCTGGTGCAGCGCGAGCTCGACGGGATGGTCGACTACGACGAGCTCACCCGCCGCACGTTCGGCCAGCCGTGCCCGGCCTCCATTCCCGCGTGCACCAACGACTGGGCGACGCTGACCGACGATCAGAAGAAGGAAGTCTCCGGGCTCCTGAAGGAGCTGATCCAGAAGAACTACCAAAAGAACCTCGAGAAGACGCTCGACTACGAGATCACCTACAAGGGCGAGAAGGTCGACTCCGGCGACACGAAGATCCGGACCGAGGCGAAGTCGAAGAGCAAGCCGCGCGACCCAGTCGTGCAGATCGACTACGTCGTCCGCGAGGCGAACGGGAAGCTCTCGATCGTGGACATCATCACCGAGGGGTCGAGCCTCACGAAGAGCTACTACGAGCAGTTCGACAAGAAGCTCAAGGACGCGACCCAGGGTTACCCGAACATCGTGCAGAAGCTGAAGGACCGGATCGCGAAGCTCTGAGCGAGCAGCGCCGGCGGCTCAGTATTGGCAGAGGGGGTAGTGACTGGCGCCTTGAGTGTCGACGGTGGCCAGCTCTGAGTTGAGCGTCTCGGATTGCACGGTCACGTACGCGCGCAAGCCAGCATCTGAGGCCGAGGGCTGGCCGACCGCCCAAGGGAGCGGACTTAGCGTACCTGCCTGAGGGCCGTCCCACGTCCATACGCCGGCGTCGGAACCGAGGCCGATCCAGTAGTCGCCCACGCCCATCGAGCCCCCATCGATAACGGTCTGGCGACCGATCTCGTAGCCGACTTGCTCGCGCTCCTCGGGTGAGTCGAAGGCGGCGAGTTGCCCCCCGAGGGTCTGGCACACGGAGATGGCGCCGCTCGCGGGTTCTCTGGAGCCGTAGAGAACGTAGCGTTTCGAGGTCACGGTCGCGGCGACGGTGAAGCACGCACCGTACGCACACGGGGTCGTCCGCGTTCCAACGGGCTCGCGCTCGCACATGGTCTCGTGACTGACGGCCTTGCAGGGAGATTGCGTCCACAGCGTCGACGTATCGTTCGCCGCCACGACGCACTCACCTATATTCGCCAAAGGATCGGGCCCCGTGGACGGCGCTATCGTGCCGCCGTTCACCTGCGCAAAGCACCCGCCACACCCTTGGCTCCAGCCCGGCTCGTCCGTCGGCTCGGGCGCAACCCAACTCCCCGAGTCCAGGGCAGTCTCTCTCAACCCGACCCAGAACGGGCTCGTGGGGGCGCGCGGAGCGACGAGTTCGACTTCTCTCGCGCTGACGAAGCGGACGACGTGAGCGAGGTTTGCTACGCAGATCGCCGCGGCCGTTGTGATGTCGGTCGTATCGTTCATGGAGAAGTAGCAGTGGTGCGAGGCAGGGTCGGAGAACGCGAAGGTCCCGCCGTCGCTTGGGCAATTCCCGACCTGGCACCCGGGCGCCGGCGTGAGGGGGCACGCCAAGAGCGCCGCCGCGGATGCATCGGGCCCCGGGTCGCACTCCTCCCCCGCGTCCGGATTGATGACTCCGTCTCCGCAGAACGAAGGCTGACTCGGGGGCGCGATCTCGAGGTCCGGCAGGCAAGCCCAGGCGGCCCACGCGCAGACGACGACGAAGCTGCCCACCGCGCCCACCGACCAGGACAGCGCTCTGGCTCGCCGCGCGCGTCCCACTCGCATAGACCTGCAAGGTAGCAAACGGTCCCACGCTCTCCCACGCTTCTTTCCCAGCGCGGGCCTGTTGTCCGTCGTAAATTGACGGAGAGCCTTACCGATGAACGTACGCGAGCGCTCGGCCCCTGTTGCAGACCGCGCCGCGCAAGGCGCGGACGCGCCGTCACGGCCCGACGCGGGGGTGCCCATCCCGGCGGACCTCGCGGCGCGGTACACGCCGCTGTTCGAGATCGGTCGCGGCGGGATGGGGACAATCGAAGTCGCGCTGCAACGCAGCACGGGCGACGGCGGGGCGAGCGAACGGATCGTCGCGCTGAAACGGATGCACCCCCACTCCGCGCGCGAGCGGCGGCAGACCGAAGCGTTCCTACGCGAAGCTCGCCTCGCCGCGAGCTTGATCCATCCGAACGTCGTGCACGCATTCGACTTCGGGGAGATCGACGGCGAGCTCTTCCTGGCGATGGAGTACGTCGAGGGGGAGACGCTCTCGGCCATCGTGCGAACGGCGCGCGACAAGCTGGGTGGTCTCCCGCCGGCGCTCGTGGCGTCGATGCTCGCCGACGCGTGCGACGGGCTCCACGCCGCGCACGAGCTTCGCGATTCGCAGACCGGTGCGCTCCTCAACGTGATTCACCGGGACGTCTCTCCGCACAACGTCATGGTCTCGTACGAGGGGCACGTGAAGCTCCTCGACTTCGGCGTCGCGAAGATGGACTCGGTCGATCCGCTCACGCGCACCGGAGAGGTCAAAGGGAAGACGGCGTACATGTCGCCGGAGCAGGCGATGGGAGAGACGCTCGACCGTCGGAGCGACCTCTTCGCCGTGGGGGCGGTCCTGTTCGAGTGCGTGAGCGGGCAGCGAATGTACGGCACCGGGACCGATCTCGAGATCCTCCGAAGGCTTGCACTAGGAGAGCCCCCCAGCCTCCTCGACGCTTCACCGCTCGCGCCGCCGGCGCTGGTCGACTTGCACGCGAGGCTCGTCGCCCACGACCGGGACAAGCGCCCCGCGACCGCGGCTCTCATAGCCCGAGAGCTCCGCGAGTACGTCGTGTCGACCGGCGTGCACGCTGACGCCGAGGTGATCGCGGACGTCATGGGGAGGCTCTTCGCGTACGGAGCGGCGGAGCGGAAGCGCTTGTTGAACGAAGCGCTGGGGAAGCAGGTCCCGGCGGGGCGGGTCGAGGTCCTCCGCCGCAGCCTCGCGGGGCCCACGGCGCTAGCGGCCTTGGGATCGGGACAAGGCCAGAGCCCGCGTTCTCTTCCGTCGAGCTTCACGTCGAACATGCCAACTCAGGTGGCCCCGCCATCCCTACCGCCGATGGGCGAGCCCCTCCCGCCGCGTGCGACGCGCTCCGGAGTGATCGCGTCCGCGCTCGTGGGGCTGGCGATCGCAGGGGGCATCGTGGCGTTTTCGACGACGCGAGGAGATTCCCCGCCGCCACTCGCCCCGGCGCCCCCCCCAACCGCCGCAACCGCGACCCCGACTCCGACCGCAGCCCCGACCTCGACCGCCGCCTCGACCTCGACCCTGACCCCGACCCCGACCTCGACCTCGACCCCGGCCCCTTCGACCCCGACCCCGACCCCCACCGCGGGCCGGCCCTCCCCCCGCGCCACCCCTCACCCCCGCCACCCCAAACCCGCCGCCAGCTCCTCCCACGTCGATGTCGACACGAACCCCCTCTAGCGCTTCCTTCTGCGGCGCCCTCCTCCTCGGCGCGCTCCTCGCGCTCGCCGCGCTCTCCTCGTCTTCGCGCGCCTCCGCCGACGACGACCCGATGGCCCCCTACCGCGAGCGCTTCAAGGCCGGCATGGAGCACTACAAGGCGGGCGATCTCCCGACAGCGATCTCCGACTGGGAGTCGATCTACCGCGAAGTCGGCACCGAGAAGGGCTACCGCATCGCGTTCGATCTCGCGCGCGCTTACGACAAGTCGGGCGACCTCGCGCACGCGGGCGATCGCTACAAGTCGTTCCTCGCGGCCGTCGACGCACGACGAAGCGCAGGCTTCGCGCTCGAGACGGTCGTCCTCCAGGAGGAGACCGAAGCGCGTGACCGCCTCGCCCAGATTCTCGCGACGAGCCCCCCCGCGCCCGCCGACAAGACCGTAACTTCCCCTCCCAGTCCCCCGACCTCCCCCGTCCCCGCCCCCGTCCCCGCCCCCGTTGCCGTTCCCGCCCCCGTTGCCGCTCCCGTCCCCGTCCCCGCTCCCGCTCCCCACACCGACCACCCCTTCTCCCCCGCCTTCCTCTTCCTCTCCGGCGGCGTCACCGTCGCCGCGATCGCCGTCTGCGCCGTCGAATACGCCAACGCCCTCTCCACCGAAAACAGCTTCAACGCCGCCGCCGGCTCGGTCCCTACGCAGACCGCTCTCCAGTCGACCTACGACAGCGACCGCACCATCGCCTACGGCGCCCTCGGCACGTCGATCGGCCTCGCCGCGATCACCGGAGCGCTCACCGCCTGGTACCTCGCCGGAACGAAGACCCACGAAGCAGCGATCGCCCCCGTCGCCGTCGCGATCCCCGGGGGAGCCCAAGCGGGAATCGTCGGGCGGTTCTGAGGCGACCCGGGAGTGCTAAGACACTCCCCGATGACCAAGCTCGCCAAGGTCGGTATCGGAATCGGCGCCACGGCACTCCTCGCGACGGGCGCGCTCGCCGTCGCGTGCGGCCCCGTGAAGCGGCCAGACGGCGGAACCGGCCTCCTCCCTGTCGGCGCGATCGCTCCGGACGTCGTCGGAAAAGACCCGGCGGGGAAGATGGTGCACCTGTCCGAGGTGCGCGGGAACCCGGCGGTCGTCTACTTCTACCCGAAGGACGGAACCCCTGGATGCACCACCGAGGCGTGCGCGTTCCGCGACGCCTTCAAGGGGTACGAGGCGAAGCACATCGTCGTCTTCGGAGTCTCCCGCGACTCGACCGACAGCCACGCGAAGTTCGCCGCGCACCACTCGCTCCCGTTCCCGCTCGTCGCCGACCAGGACGGAGCGATCTCGATCGCGTACGGCGTCTCGCAGTTCCTCGGGATGGACTCGCGCGTGACGTTCCTCGTCGGGTCCGACGGGAAGATCGCGCACGTCTGGCCGAACGTGGATCCGGGCGTGCACGCGGACGAGGTCCTCGCCGCGGCGGCCAACGCGACCGCCGCACCCGCCCCTGCGGCCGCGACGCCCGCGGCGACAGCCACGCGATAGCGCGGCTACTCCTTCTCTTTCGCGATCCCGTACTTTCGCAGGTAGGCGCGCACGTGGTGCCGCTCCATCCCGCTCTGCCGCGCCATCTCGCTCACGTTCCCCTTCGCCGTGCGCGCGAGCGACGCGAAGTACTCCCGCTCGAACGCCGACACCGCCAGGCGCTTCGCCTCGCTGAACGCCGTCGCGGGCTGGCGGACCGAGGCGGGGTCGCCGTCGGCGCGGGCGAGGGTGAGGACGTCGTCGATCGCCTCGGGGGTGTCGGCGAGCGTCGCCGCGACGGACGCCACGTTCACCAGCTCGCGCACGTTCCCCGGCCAGTCGTGCGCCCCCATCCGCTGCTCGATCCACGCGAGCACCATCGGCGCCGTCCCGCCGCGCCCCGCCTTCAGACAGATCTCCTCGACGAGCATCGGCAGGTCGCTGATCCGCTCGCGGAGCGCCGGGAGCTCGATCCTCACCTGCGCGATCCGGAAGAAGAGGTCGCTCCGGAACCGCCCGGCGTTCATCTCCGCGCCGAGATCCCGGCGCGTCGCCGCGAGGACGCGCACGTCCATCGACTCGAACGCCGAGCCGCCGACGCGTTTCACCTGCCGCTCCGCGAGCGCGCGCAGGAGCTTCGGCTGGAGCTCGATCGGGAGCTCGCCGAGCTCGTCGAAGAAGAGCGTCCCCCCGTCCGCCTCCGCGAGCGCCCCCTTGCGCCGCTCGTTCGCGCCGGTGAACGAGCCCCGCTCGTGCCCGAAGAGGATGCTCTCGGCGAGCGTCGGCGGGATCGACCCGCAGTCGACCACCACGAACGGCCCGGTCTTCCGGTCGCTCGCCTCGTGGATCGCCTTTGCCACGAGCTCTTTGCCGGTGCCTGTCTCGCCCAGGATGAGGACCGAGAGCGGCGTGTTCGCGACCCGGTCGAGGACGCTGAAGACCCGCCGCATCTTCGGCGACGTCCCGACGAGCGGGCCGAACCGATCGGCGAACCCGACGTCGACCCGATGGCTCTTGCTCGGCTCGACGTGGACCTTCGACTGCCCCAGCGTGAGGTCTACCGCCGAGGTGACGAGCGCTTCGCGGATCCGGATCGCGCCGATGAACGTCCCGTTCGTCGAGCCGAGATCCTTCACGAGGACCCCTTCGTTCGTGGCGCGCAGCTCGCAGTGGAACGAGCTGACTTCCTGGTCCGCGAGGACGACCTGCGCCCCCTCGTCGCGCCCGATCACGATCGGGTCGACGTCGATCGGCACCGCCTTGCCGTCCGGCCCCTTGGCTTCCCCCCCGCGAACGAACCAGTGAAGGACCCGGGTGCGCGTGGAGCCATGCGCGGTGCCGTCAGTCATTGCAGACGAAGGTACCAGAGTCCCGAGCGGACTCCCGCGTCAGTGCGTCCCCGCGCTATGCCCCCCGGGCGCCGTCGGCTCGATGAAGACGTTGAGCGCCTCGAGGATGGCGAGCTGCTCCCGGGCGATCCCGACGCCGCGCTCCGAGAAGAAGAGGTCGTTTTCCTCCATCGTCCCGCGCTGCTGCGCGATGAAGAGGATTGGATCGCCCGCCTTCGTGTACCCGAGCTGGACCAGCGTGGCCTTCGGCCAGGAGCCGCCGTCGAAGTCGAGCGCCTTGCGGAGCATATAGAAGCCCTCCGGCGGGAGCTTCACCAGCGTGTCCGCCCACGACAAGCCGCGGAACGGGATCCCGGCGCCGTGGAAGTGCCAGCGGTTCATGATGTTGTGGTCGGGGACGATCACCACCGGCAGGCCGGAGTCGGAGTGGTTGTGGAAGTAGATGAGGACGTTCGCAGGGACCTCGGCCTCGTGCTCGGGGAGCGGGCGCGTGGTTCGGAAAAGACCGCAGTTCGGAAGGATGCTCTTGATGCCGGCCATGGATGCGCGTGGCTCCTCTAGTCAGGGTTCGCTCAGGTTTTCGCTCGGGGGACGCGAGAGTTGCCCACAACCCGGCGCGGCGTCAAAGGGAGACGGGCGAAGACGGGCGAAATCCTGGGCGGTTAGGTTTTCTTTTCGCCGTCCGAGGGGGGATCCGCAGCGGCCGAAACAGCCGAAGTCTCGCCCGTGACCTCCGCAGGGACCAGGTACTCGACGCCGACGACGAAACCGTCCGGCTCTTCCTGCAGCCAGACGATCCGCCCTTTCTTGGCCTTCGCAGGGTCGGCGTTCCCCACGGTGATGTCGTACTCCTCGCCCAGCTCGACCTTGCCGGTGTCGTCGTCGAGGATCGCCCGGACGCCGCCGCGGCTCACGTTCAGGGCCCACCCCTCACGGACCGTGCTCCCGGCGCCGCGGAACGTCACCCGGTCGCTGACGGTCTGGCGAGCTCCGCCTCGACGCATCGCGTGCTCCCCGGGCTTCGACAAGCCCGTCACCGGCGTAAGGCTGCGGCGCTTGTTCACGGTGACGGTAATGATAGCAGGGTCGCGCAAACATTAGGCGGCGAGGCTTTCCCGCCTCAGCTCCTTGACGCGGTGGCGCGCTTTCGCGGACAGTCTACGGGTAGGATTCCTGCGCGGCGCCTCCGCGCCCCACTCCCCTCGCATCCGATCGCCCCCGCCCTCCGCCATTTCTGCAATGCCCGCGTACACCCCGCAACAGCTGAAGAAGGCGCTCGTGAGCGCCGGGTTCCAGGTCTTCCGGACACTTGGCGACGAGATCGTCCTGGCCGAGCGCGTACGCGAGAATCTCATCATGGACTCCGGCGTCCGTGTGCGCGCGGGGGACCGGCTCGAAGTGCGGATCATCTTCCGCGCGCAGCGGGGGCACTTTCCCGGGGAGGACGACGATCGCCTCTTCGAGCGGGCGCGGACCCTCGCCAGCGCGGCCCATCCGAACGGTTTCGCCGAGATCTCGAGCAACGCCTCCCCCGTGGTCGATCCCTCGGACGCCGACCACACGCTCGACACGTTCTTCGAGGTCATCGTCGCCAAAGAGGCCGACACGCTCGACCTCGCTGTCGAGAGCCTGCACTTCGCCCTCTCGCTCGAGCGGAGCTGCGAGGCGCCGGCGGCCGCGCATCACTAGGCGTCCCCCCTCAGGCCCTGGGCAATCCCCGGGCCGCGTGTTATGCGCACGGCCCGTCCATGCTCGACCTGTTTCGGAAACGCGGCCTTTCTTCCGTGATCTACGGCGCCGTCATCGTCGCCACGATCCTCGTCTTCGTCATCCAGTTCCGCCCGAACTCCGGGCAGAAAACAGCTTCCCTGAAGGAGGCGTGCGTCGCCACCGTCCGGGGGTGGTGCATCGACCCGAAGGACTTCCGCTCCTCGTACCGCCTCCTCATGCCGCGCGACCAGGAGGGGACGCCCAGCCCGGCCAAGGCGCGGTCGATGGGGCTCTCGAAGATGACGCTCGACGGGCTGGTCGAGCGCGAGCTCCTCCTCGGCGAGGCCGAGCAGATCGGGCTCAGGGTCAGCGACGACGAGATCACCGACCAGATCTACGACGGCTGGATCCGCGTGAGCGTCCCGCTGGCAGACCCGCAGGTCGCGTCGAAGCTCCGGGTGCGCGACGGCGAGGTGTACGCCGGGTTCAAGGACCAGAAGACCAAGCAGTTCGAGATGAAGGTCTACGAGCGGACGATCCGCAATCTCGTGGGCCGGTCGCCGACGGAGTTCCGCGAGGAGCAGGGGCGGGAGATCCTCGCCGCGAAGATGCGCGCGCTCGTTCTCGCGCCGGTCCGCGTGAGCGACACCGAGGCCGAGAGCCTCTACGTCGACGAGAAGAGCTCGGCGACGGTCGGCTCGATCTCGGTGAAGCAGAGCTGGGTGAAGAAGTGGGCGGTGACGGCGTCGCAGGCCGACATCGACACGTGGGCGAAGGACGAGACGGTCGCCAAAGAGATCGAAGGGCTGATGAAGGACCGCGAGGCGATGGATCTCCCCAAGGAGAACCACGTCCGCCACATCCTCGCGAAGACCCCGCCGAACCCGACCGAAGACGACCTGCGCAAGGCCGCGCAGAAGCTCGCCGAGGCGCGGGCGCGGATCGCCGCGGGGGCGTCGTTCCAGGAGACCGCGCGCGACATGAGCGACGACCGGGCGAGCGCGTTCCAGGGGGGGGACATGGGGGACAGGACCATGAGCCCCGCGTTCCAGGACGCGGCGAACGCGCTCAAGCCGGGGGAGATCTCGAAGAACGCGGTGCAGACGCAGTTCGGGCTCGAGCTGATCATGAAGGACGATCCGTCGAAGGAGGCGGAGGTCCGCGCGCTCCTGATGAAGGACTTCGCGCGCGAGCTGTACTTGAAGCGGCGGTCGCTCGAGCGGGGCAAGGAGATCGCGACGAAGCTCCTCGCGGACGTGAGCGGAGGGAAGGCCCCCGACGCGGCGATCGCGGCGCTGATCGCGACGCTCCCCAAGCAGCCCGCGCAACCCGCGCCGCTGCCGATCACGCGGCTCCCGAAGGCCGCGGACGCCGACGCCGGCGCATCGGATGCTCCCAAGTCGAGCGACGGGAAGACCCCTCCGGAGGTCGGCGGGGCGGCGGGCGACTCGGATCGCCCGGTCTTCGTGGCGTCGTCCCCGTTCAACAAGGGGGGGGACCCGATCGGCGGTCTGTCGCCCGACGCGCCCAACCAGCTCATCGCGTTCGCGTTCACGGGGAAGGACGGCGACTGGATGAAGGAGCCCCTCCGCTCCGACGACGGGTTTCTCCTCGTGACGTTGAAGGACATCAAGATCGCCACCCACGACGAGTTCGAGAAGGAGAAGGAGACGTTCGAGCAGACGCTCCTCGCCGCGAAGCGGGCCGAGGCGATGTCCCTTCACGTGAAGCGCCTCCGCGAGCAGGCCAAGGAGCAGATCAAGATCGACGAGTCGTACATCGCCGATCTCAAGGGGGACGCAGGAGCCCCCGGACAGGGCGAGGACGAGGACGAGGAGGCACCGTAGGCGTTGGTCCCCTTCAAGACGGCCAAGCTCCCCAACGGTCTCCGCGTCATCACGACGCCTCAGCCTCAGCTTCATCGCGCGCACGTCGCGCTTTATCTCCGCGTCGGGTCGCGCTTCGAGGACGAGCGGACGAACGGTATCTCGCACTTCCTAGAGCACATGATCTACCGGGGGACGCCGCGCCTGCCGAGCGCGCACGCGGTGAACCTCGCGTTCGAGCGGATCGGCGGGTACCTCTACGCCTCGACGCAGACCGACTACGGGATCTACTCGGTCACGCTTCCGCCGGAATCGCTCGACGAGGCGTGCGGCCTCTTTGGAGAGGTGCTGCGCGCGCCGTCTTTCTTCGACATCGCGGTCGAGACGGGGATCGTGTGCTAAGAGATCCTCGAGGATCTCGACGACGAGGGGCGGCAAGTAGACGCCGACAACCTATCGCGCGAGCTCATCTACCCGACGCACGCGCTCGGGTACACCATCACCGGGGACGAGGCGCGGGTGCGATCGTTCACCGAGGAGATGTGCCGGACGCATCACGTGAAGCACTACGTGGCCCAGAACGGCGTGCTCGCGTTCTCGGGGGCGATCGACGCGGACCGGGCGATGGAGATCGCGGCGCGCGACTTCGGGGCGCTGCCGGCGGGGACGCTGACGCGGGGGGAGTCCCCCGTGCACACGCAGAAGAAGCCGCGCCTGCGGATCGTGGAGAACGTGTCGTCGCAGACCGAGCTCCGCGTGTGCCTGCGCGCGATGGGGGAGAACGCGCCGGAGCGCCCCGCGATCGAGATGCTGATGCGCCTCGTCGACGACGGGATGTCCACGCGCTTGTACCACCGCGTCTGCGACGACAAGGGGCTCTGCTACGACGTGTCGGCCGGGTACGACGGGTACGAGGACGACGGCGTGATCGACTTCGCGGCGGGGGTGCAGCACCAGCGCGTGGCGGTCGTGACGAAAGAGATCCTCGCGATGCTCGAGGAGATCGCGGAGAAGGGGCCCGAGGACGAGGAGCTCGCGAAGGCGAAGCGGCGGCACGCGTGGGACCTGACGGCGCTCGTCGACTCGGCGGAGGACGTCGCGGGGTTCTACGCGGGGGGGCTGCTCTTCGATCGCTTCGAGGACGTCGACCAGCGGCGCGAGAGCCTGGCGCGCGTGACGAAGGACGACGTGCGCGACGTGGCGCGGCAGATCGCGCGGCCGGAGCGGCTGAATGTCGTCGCGGTGGGGCTCCTCGAGAACGGGGAGGACAGGAAGCTGACGGAGGTGGTGAAGGGGTGGAAAGGGGTGGGGTGAGCTCGGGGAGAGCTTGCCTACTTCGCCCGGCACCTCTGCACGCTCGTTTCGAACCCGTGCCGTAGCTGCTTCTCGTCCTGGTCCCTCGCGCGCTGACTGAGCTTCGGATCGAGGAGCCGCGCCGTCTTCCACGCGGTGAACGCCGCGTCGCAATCGCCTGCCTTCGCGAAGCACTGCGGGCCGTTCTGCCGGAGCGCGATGTGCGCGTCTTTCACCTGCGTGTCGTCGTCGTCCTTCGGTTGCACCGTCGCCATCAGGTGCTTGACCGCATCGAACGCCGTGGAGCACGCGTCGGTCGTCGTCTTCTCGAGGAACGCGCCGCGCCGCAGGTCCTGCAGTGCTTTCAGTAGCTGATCGCGCGGTGTCATCGTCCCCCCCTGGCAGTTCAAGCTCGCGAGACCGTCGGCCGCCTTGTCGAGCTGCTCGGGCCCCAGCTGCTCCCCCGCGCTCTTCTCGAGCGCTTGCCTGTAGACGGTCTTCCCGAGCGTGCACTCGCCCGAGAGCATCAGGCACTGCCCGCGCATGATCGCGTAAGCCGAGCCGCTGCTCGTGGAGAGCCCCTCGGGGCGAGGGTCGAGGGTGTCGTGGATGTTCAGCTCGGCGAGGCACCCTTTGCCGTCGCGGGCGTTCGCCTTCGTGCGCGCCGCGTTGATGTGCTCCTGCGCGTCGTGCTCGCGGGCAGTGCGCGCTTCGAGCGTGGCGGCGGCGCTCGTCGCGTTGGCGTCCGTCGCTGCGTTGGCGACGTCCGCGGGGCGGGACGAGGCGGCGCTGGGATTGTCTCCTTCGGCGATCTCGCGGAGCGTGAGGCGGATGGGGACGCGGCAGGTGGAGACGTCCTTCGCGGAGTCGCCGCGGCACGAGCCGAGGACGCCGCCCGATTTTTCCACCTTCGAGTCGCTCGCCCTGTCGCCCCCCGCACCGGCACCCCAGACGACCTTCCCTTTGAAGCTCGCCTGCGCCCCCAGCGCGAAGGCGCCGAGGTTGTACGCGTAGACGAAGTGCGTCGCCCAGTTGCACGCATCGACCCCTGCGAGGTCACCGCGGTGGATCGACTCGCGCGTCGCGGAGCGGGTGCCGCTCACGAAGTACTCCATGTGAAACTTCTCGCCGCCGTCGACCCGCCCGCCGAGGAGCGAGATCCCGAGCGGGAGCTTCGCGTAGAGGTCCCCCGCGTTGTCGATGTCGATCGACTCGACCGAGCCGCTCGTCCACTCGACCGGCTTGTACGAGCCGAACGCGCCGCGGACGGAGTCGTTCGTGCAGGCGGCGACGATCTGGGGATAGCACC
>JBKQKP010000183.1:0-41638 GCA_052147435.1 Polyangiaceae bacterium
AGGGGGTGCCCGGCGTCGTCGTACTTGGCGCGGACGACGGACTTCCCTTCGCCCGAGATCGCAGGGGCACCCGTTCCGTCGAAGTACGCGGTTTCGATCACGCGGCCGTAGGCGTCGTGCTTGAAGCGGACGAGGGCGACACCATCGGGGCCTCTTGCGGGGGTCTCCCGTCCGTCGAGGTACTTCGTCTCGATGCGTCGCTGCCGCGCGTCGAAGCGGCTTCGCGACGAGGCGTACGAGGCGCCCGCGGGGGAGGTGGGTTGGCGGTTGTTGTCGAAGAACGCCTCCTCGACCATGTTTTCCGCGGCGTCGTACCGTAGCCGGCGGATCGACCACCCCGACTTCCCGACGACGGGCTCGCCATCCGGCCCGAAGAGCGCCTCCTCGATGAGCTCATCGCGTTCGTCGTACGTGCTCTTCTTGGTCGCGTAGCCGTCGGCGGTCGCTATCGGTTTGCCGTCGACGCCGAGCGTCGCCTCTTCGACGACGTTGCCGCGAGGATCGTACCTCTTCGTCTCGGACGCGCTTCCGGCCTTCGTCAGGACGGGGCTCTTCGCCGTGTCCAGGTAGTCCCGACGCACGACGAGGCCGCGATCGTCGTACGCATTGCGAACGACCGCCCATCCTTCCGAACCGATCACCAAAGCCCCGGCGGCGTCGAAGAGGGCTTCCTCGACGTTGCGACGATGAATCTCGTAGGCGAGCTTCTTCTTCGCGAAGCCCCCTGCTCGCATGACAGGCTCATCGTTCTTGCCGAAGTAGCTCACCTCCACGACGTCGCCGTTTCTATCGAGGACGTTCCGGAGCGCCGCGTATCCATCCTTGCGCAGGGTCCGGTTTCCGTGACCGTCGAGCCACTCCTCCGCGATGACCAGGCCGCGCTCGTCGTTCTTGAAGCGATGTGTCGAGTACTCCCCCCTGAACGTCGTCGGCGCGCCGGTCGCGTCGAAGTACGAAATGGCGACCAGGTCGTCGTTCTCGTCGTAGGTGAACCGCTTGGTGCCCACCCCCTCGTCGCTCACGCAGGGGAGGCCATCGACGCCGAAGTACGCCTCCTCGACTTTGTTGCGCAGCCTGTCGAACTTTCGCCGCACGCTGGCGTACCCGTGCACGCTCGCGAACGGGTGGTTCTCGGCGTCGAAGAACGCTCGCATGATCTCGAGCCCCCGGTCGTCGTACGTTCGCCGGGTCAGCGGGCCGTCGCTTGCGTTCGGGACCGAGTGTCCGACCTCGTCGAAGTAGCGCGCCTCGATGTTGCGTCCGTGGTCGTCGTAGACGCGCTCCTCGCGAGCGTACCCTCGCCCGCTCACCATAGGTGCGCCGTTCGTGTCGAAGAGCTCCTGCCGGACGATGTCGTCGCGCTCGTCCCACGTCAGCCGAGCCGATGCGTCGTACCCGCGCATCATGACGGGGTTCCCGTCGACTCCCAACGCTTCGAGCCGCGTGACCCGACCTCGCTCGTCGTACGTCATACGCGCCACGGCCCAGGCGTCGGACTTGTAGGGACGTGGCCGGCCGCGCTCATCGACCAGGGTCACCTCCTCGACGCGCGTGCTGGGGCTCCACGAGGCGAGGAGGGCATGCCCGCCCGTCGAGAGGATGACCGCCGGTTGATCGTGGAGGTCGAAGTTGGTGATCGCCGTCAGGTACTGCGCGTCGTCTATATCGATGCGCAGATGGTGGATCCCTTCACCGTTGCATGCGGGCTGCCCGTTGAGATCGAAGTATCGCGTGTCGCGCCCTACGTAACTGTCGTCGTCGCTATTCGTGAACGTGGACCCGCCGCTCGCCTCGACCCCCGGTTTCCCGTCCGCGGAGAGGATCGTGGTGCGAATGGGGCGCCCGAGCTTCCCAGGCTCCATAGTCATGCCGTAGCGGCCGTCCTCGTCCTCTCGCGGTCGACCGCTCGCTCCCACATACGTCTCGCGCACGACCCGCCCCTTTGCGTCGAACTCGCGCCTGGCCCCCGTGATCTGCGTTGTCTCGCGCCAATGGCGCGGGGTCTTCCCGTCGAGGTCGACCCAGTCGACGCGGCGCCCCCCCTCGGACCACTTCTGCCACTCGAGGACGTTCCCGTGCGGATCGCGCGCGATGAGCTCGCGCACCGCACCGTCGGAGCCCCTCACGACCTCCGTCCGTCCCACGTCGCGGTGCCGTCCGATGGTGAGCCCCACGGGTTGTTCGAAGGGAATGCTCCTCCCGGCGAAGTTGACCCCCTCGACGGTCTGCGTATGGCCGCCGACCTCCGTCACTCGCATCGTGCGCGTCAGCTTCGCGAGCGCCTCGGC
Source organism: Polyangiaceae bacterium (assembly GCA_052147435.1). Classification (GTDB taxonomy): domain Bacteria; phylum Myxococcota_A; class Polyangia; order Polyangiales; family Polyangiaceae; genus JBKQKP01. The sequence continues at coordinate 2,289 of JBKQKP010000183.1, forward strand.
CGGGACGGGACGTACGCACCGCGGGCCGTCCGCGGTGTTGACCGTGTCCGGGCAGATGAGGATATGCGGCTTGCCGGCGAAGATCGCCCCCGCTCCCGCCGCAGCTGCGACGACGCACACGGCGCTAGCGACGAGCATTCCTCGCCAGTTTCTCGCAGCGCGGCCCGTTGTCCGTAGGACCGGCAGGCCCACCCCCGACACGGCCGGTGCAGCGGTCGTTGGGGCGCTCAAGAGGCTCGAGCGCTTCGCGCCCGGAGAGCTCGACCCGCCCGACGGTCGCCCGCTCGGCTGCTCGCTCGTCGCGTCGTACGCGATGCTCTTCGAGTTCGGCGTGGGCATCGGCGCGTGCTTCCCGCCCAGCGCCTCGAGCAGCCCCTCCATCGTCTCGAAGCGCGTCTCCCGGTTCTTCGACAGCGCTCGCGCGACGGCGTCGCTCACGTCCGGCGTGATCGTCGGCACCACCGCGGAGAGCGGGCGCACCGGCGTCGCCAGCACGGCCGCAACGAGCTGCGCGCCGTTCGTGATCTTCCCCCACGGAAGTGCCCCCGCGAAGAGCTCCCACGCCATCACCCCCCACGCGAACTGATCGGCCCGCCCGTCGACCGGCGCCCCTTGGAGCTGCTCGGGCGCCATGTACTGCGGCGTCCCGATCATGAGCCCCTCGGCGGTGAGCGATGGCAAGTTGGCGGCCGCGGTGGGCGCCCCGCCCTGGGCCGCGGGGGACTCTTGCTCGGCGCGCCGCGCGATCCCAAAGTCGAGGATCTTCACGACCCCGTCCGTCGTGATCATCACGTTGTCCGGCTTGATGTCCCGATGGACGAGCCCCGCGCGATGTGCCGCGCCGAGGCCGCGGGCGACGTCGAGGAGCCACGCGAGCTTCTGCTCGTTCGAGACCCCCGCGTTGCCCAGGTACTCGCGGAGCGTCTCGCCGCTCACGAGCTCCATCGCGATGTACGGATTCCCGCCGACCTCGCCGACGTCGTGGATCGCGACGACGTTGGGGTGATTGAACGCCGCCGCGGCGCGCGCCTCGCGCATCATGCGAGCGGCCGCGTCCGCGCGAACCCGCTCGTTCGCCTTCTCCGCGAGCAGCACTTTGAGCGCCACGCGCCGCCCGAGCCGCGGGTCGAGCGCGCGGTAGACGCGCCCCATTCCCCCTTCGCCGATCACGGCTTCGATGACGTACCGGTCGACGGAGTCTCCGATGTTCGGCATCGCGCGGATTGTCTAACACCCTGCGCCGTAGGCGGCCAACGAGACAAAATGTCGAACGATCTCCGCGCGGGAATGCCCGCCGCGCTCGCCGCGCTTTCCTCGCGAACGAGTGAATCGCGAAACGATAGGAGATGCCCCATGACCAGTACGATGATGAAGCTCCCCCTGGCGGCCGTGGCCTTCGCCGCGAGCGCGTGCGCGCACCCCGCGTCGACGGCGCCCCCCCCGCAATCGGCGAAGGACGCGCGCGAGCCCGCGAGCGTGGCGATCGAATACGAAGTGACCCGCAAGGGCACCGACGAGGGGGTCGTGCTTCGCGGTCGGACCACCGTCGACGGGCGTCACGAGCCCGGAGTCGAGCACAACGCGCACGATCGTGAAGAGCTCCGCTTCGCGACGCGCGAGCGGAACGACGGCTCCTTCGACCTGGAGATGAAGTACCGCGAGACGACCCCCGACGGCACGACGATCCGCTGGGAGCCCGTGCTTCGCGTCGCGCGCGGCGGCACGGCGAACGCAGACGTCTCGGGTGCCGGTTGGTCGAGAGAGGTCCGCGTAAAGGTCGATTGACGCCACCCTCGTCGACGACACTTCGCTCTACGTGAGCAGCGCCTGCGCGTTCTCCATCGCCCGTGCTCTCGGCGCGTTCCTGAGCGGCCCTGCGTACAGCCGCGCCAGCTCGGCGAGCGCCGCCCGCGCCGCCGCCTCGCCCCCCCCGCTCCACGGCTCCGCCCCCAACCTCCTCCAGAGGAGCGATTCGAGCGCCCTCGGCCTCCGTGCGAGCCCCTTCGCGGCCCGCGCCACGAGCTGGGCCGAACGGGGGTCCGTTCGCATCGCCCGCAGGTAGTACCCGACGGCGCTATCGGCCCCCGCGAGCCCACTGGCCGCGGCGTCCCCGGCGTCGCAGAGCGCGATCGCCCGCTCCTCGTCGGTCTTCGCCGCCTCGACCCGCTGCTTCGCCGCCCGGAGCTCCCCCCGCTTTCCGCCCCCTCCCCCCGCGCCCATGGCGGGCCGGAGCTTCCATAAGAGGAATGCGACGAAAGCGCAGGTGGCGACGACGAGCGGGGCGTTCCAGGTCATTCCGGCGGGCGGCTAGCTATGCCAGCGCTCGGGCCACCCTACCAGAACGGTGAGGCCGATCGTCGGGTCGTGTGGGCGCGGCACGCCTCGGAATAACCCCCGTCCGGTCGAGGTATGTTGATTTGGCCGGCGGTGATCCTGCACGATCCTTCGGCCACCCGATGCGCGTAGTACCCCCGCTCCGACTGTTCGCGCCGCTGGCCGTGGCGGTCGCCGTGATGAGCGCTGCGCCGGGGGCGTCCGCGGACATCTATCAGTACGTCGATGCGCAGGGGGTGATCCACTTCACCAACATCCGCAACGACCCCCGCTACCGCGTCTACATCCGCGGCGACAAGGCGCTCCGCGCCAACGGTTACGCCGGGAGCCCCATGGGCATGGGCGTTCCCCCGTCGGAGCGGGACCCGGCGAGGTTCACCCGCTACGACGAATGGATCCACGACGCCGCGACCCTGTATCAAATCCCCGAGCAGCTCGTCCGCGCGGTCATCAAGGTCGAGAGCGACTACGACCCTCGCGCCATAAGCGTCTCCGGCGCGCGCGGGCTGATGCAGCTCATGCCTGACACGGCGATGCGCCTCGAGGTCCGCGACATCGACGACCCGCGCGAGAACATCTTCGGCGGCGTCCGCTTCCTGCGCATCCTCGCGAACGACTTCAACGGCGACCTCGAGCTCACGATCGCCGCGTACAACGCCGGCGGGGAGGCCGTGATCCGGTTCGGAGGGGTGCCGCCGTACGCGCAGACACGGAACTACGTCGTGAAGGTGACGCAGTACTATCACCGGTACCGCACGATGCTCGACGTGGTGGAGGCGAGCCAGGCGATCGAGTAGACAGGCTCTCCCGTCGTGAGGAGAGGGTTCGACAGGAAGATCGGAAGAACGGAAAGGTTGTTTTTCAAGCTCACCGCTTCCGATCTCCCGACCTTCCTCTGCATTCTCTCGGTTGCCTGCGCTTCCCCGCGCGACGCCCCTTCGCAGCGCGACGCCGCGCCCCCCGCCCCCCCCGCGCCGGCCCCGACGCGTGACCCCGCTGCCGAAGAGGCCGCCCACCACCGCGCCCTCGTCGAGGCCGCCCACGCGATCTTCGATGGCGGCGCAAACGCAACATGGGAGGGGGCCCGCCTCGGCGCGACGAGCTTCGTGACGTCGGTGCTGAGCGCCCCGCTGTGGCCCGAGGACGCGGATGGAGGAGAGGAGAGCGTGCGCCTCGGCTACCTCCGCCACGGGGCGCGCGTGCCGGTCATTCCGGACCCGATCACGAACGAGAGCTGCCCCGACGGATGGTTCGAGCTCGTCCAAGGGGGGTTCGTCTGCGGGAAGAACGCGACGCTCGACCCGAGGAACCCGCGCGTCCGCCTCGCCCCGCACGGCCCCGATCTCACGAAGTCGCTCCCCTACGAGTACGGCGTGAACATCGCGAACGGCACGCCGCTCTACCGGCGCGTTCTCTCGCTCGAGGACCGCAAGAAGTACGAGCCGTGGCTCGCCGCGCCCAGGCCAACACCCAAGGTCGACGCCGGAGCGAGCGACGACGACGAAGAGCCGGTCGACGCCGGAGCCCCGCCTCCTCCGCAACCCCCCGAGCGCCCCGCGCGCGTCGCGAACATCCCCGACGCTGCCGCGACCCCCTGGTACCTGCGCGACGGCGGGAGCAAGGAGGTCACGCTCGAAGAGCTGCACGGCCGCGGCGTTCTCGTGAGGCGGATGGTCCGCGGCTTCGTCCTCGCGCTCGACCGCGACTTCAAGGCGGCGCACGCGCACTGGTGGAGGAACACGGCGGGCTTCGCGATCCCGTTCGAGCGGGTGGCGATTCACTACCCGCCGGCGGAGTTCCGCGGCGCGTGGCTCGGGGGGCACGCGAGCCCGTGGCCGAAGGACGTGGTCGACGGCGGAGTCGCGCCGGTCGTGCAGTCCGCGTCGTCACCCGATGCATCCGACGACGCGAGCGCTCCTCCGGGCGAGACCGCGATCGCCTTCGTGCGCTCGTCCACGGCGCACGCGCTCGTCATCGATCCCGAGAAGAAGAAGGTCGCGTGGGGCGCCCCGCTGGAGAGAAGAAGCGTCGTCGAGCTGACCGACGAGACGTACGCGGCGAACGGCGCCACCTACCGCAGGACCACGCGCGGCTCGTGGATCTCCCTCTCCGACGTGCAGATCGCCACGCCAGGGAGCCCCCCCGCGGACCTCGCCCCCGGCGAAAAGTGGATCGACGTGGACCTCACGCACCAGATCCTCGTCGCCTTCGAGGGGACCCACGCCGTCTATGCCACGCTCGTCTCCTCCGGGAAGCGCGACGAGAAGGACAAGACGAAAGATCATCCGACCCCTACCGGCACGTTCCGCATCCAAGCCAAGCACGTGAGCTCGACGATGGACGGCGACGTCGCTGCCGACGCCCCGTATTCGATCGAGGACGTCCCATGGGTCATGTACTTCGACGGGAGCTACGCGCTCCACGGCGCCTTCTGGCACGCGAACTTCGGTCACCCGATGAGCCACGGCTGCGTGAACCTCTCCCCGGCCGACGCCCGCCAGCTCTTCGGTTGGACCGAGCCGAAGCTCCCCGAAGGGTGGCACGGCGTCTTCGCGAACGACCCCAAGGAGGGGACGCGGGTCATCATTCACGAGTAGAGGGAGTCATGGACAAATGCCCGGTCGTGTCTAAGGGATAAGAATGATCCCGCTTCGTGGCAGCCTGCGCGGGCAGTTCACCCCCGTCGTCACGTTCCTCTTGGTCGCCGCGAACGTCGCGATCTTCCTGGGTGAATGGGCGCTTCCGCCGCGCGCGCAGGAGGACCTCATGTGGACGTGGGGCCTCGTCCCCGCGCGCGAGGTAGCAGCCGGGAGCATTCTTTTCGCGGTGACGTCGGCTCTTTCGTCGATGTTCCTCCACGCCGGCTGGGCGCACGTTCTCTGGAACATGCTCTATCTGTGGGTGTTCGGAAGCGGTCTCGAGAGCCGCATCGGGCATTCGCGCTTCGTGGGCCTGTACTTCGCCGCGGGCATCGTCGCGTCGCAGGCGCAGGTGTGGCTCTCGCCGTTCTCGCGCGTCCCGATCGTCGGCGCTTCGGGGGCGATCGCCGGGGTGCTCGGGGCGTACTTCGTCGTCTCGCCGCGCGCGACGATCAGGGTCGTTCTCCCGATATGGATCATCCCGTTCTTCTTCAACGTCCCGGCGATCCTCTTCCTCGGGTTCTGGTTTTTGCAGCAGGCGCTCTCCGGGACGATCTCCTTCGTGGCGGCAGCCTCGGGAGGGGTCGCCTGGTGGGCCCACGTCGGCGGGTTTCTCGCGGGGGCGCTCCTCATCAAGACTCTCGGTCTCCCCCCTCCGCCCCGGCGCAGCACGTGGCCCCCCCCCGCGCCGCGAGAGCCGTACGACGCGCGGAGCTTCTGAGCGTTCGCTCTCGTGGCGGTGCCGCGCGAATGAGGGGGCCCCCCCGATGCCCGCGCGCACCAGTCTGAGTCCCCTTTCGCCCACGCTCACCCACACGGCGACCCCCGGTTCTCTCGAAGAATTGCCGTGCGCCGCGTCGCTCCGGTGGAGATTTCGCGCAGAGCCGCCCGCGTAACCCCTGGCCGACGGCTTGCTCTCGGGCTGGCAGCCGATGAAGAGCCGTCCGACGAGATTCATGGCGGTCCTCGCCCTCGCGCTCGCCACCGCGTGCGCGACGGCGCCGGCGCAATCGCTGACCGACGGGCGCGGCCCCTCCGGACCCGACGGGACGACCACGTCCAACCCGCCCCCCTCGTCCACGCCCGCACCTTCCGCCGACGCGGGCATCCACCTCCCCCCAGACGGCGCCGCCGCTCCGATGCCGACGGTGGCTTCGCTCACCCCTTCGAGCGCGCTCGTCGGGGGGATCGCGCCGACGATCGTCATCGCCGGGCAGAACTTCCTCTCCCGGACGGTCATCGAGCTCGACGGCAACCCGCTCGCGACGTCGTTCTCCACGGGGTCGACCCTCAGCGCCACTCTGCCGGCGACCCTCCTCGCCACGAGCGGCGAGCACGCGATCACCGTCTCTACCTCCGCCCCCGGCGGCGGCACCACGAGCCCGCTCCAGTTCTCCGTCAACAACCCCGTCGCCACGCTCACGTCGATCGCCCCCAACGCCGCGCTCATCGGCGCCGCCGCCACGTCGGTCACGATCACCGGGACCGGCTTCGTGTCGGGCTCCACGGCGCTCTTCGGCACGGCGGTCCTCCCGACGACGTTCGTGAGCAGCACGCAGCTCACCGCGGTCGTTCCGCAAGCGTCGCTCGCCGCGTCGGGGACTGTCCCGATCGAAGTCTCGAACCCCCTCCCGGGTGGCGGCCCGTCGACGCGGATCGCGTTCACGGTGGCCAACCCCACGGTCACGGTGACCTCGATCACCCCGAGCACCGCCACGGTCGGCTCCCCCGCGACGACGATCTCCGCCGTCGGCACCGGCTTCGTCTCCGCCTCGAGCGTCTCGTTCAACGGGACCGCGATCCCGACGACCGTCACGAGCGCCACCGCCCTCACCGCGACGATCCCCGCGACGGCCCTCACGACGACCGGCGCGCTCCCGGTCGTCGTCACGAACCCCGCGCCCGGCGGCGGAGTGAGCCTCCCCGCCACCTTCACCGTCGGCAATCCCGATCCGACCGTCACCACGATCACCCCGTCGAGCGCCACCGCGGGCTCGTCTCCCGTCGCGGTCACGGTCACCGGCACCGGCTTCGTCACCGCATCGGAGGTGACCTTCGCCGGAACCCCGAGCGCGACCACCTTCGTCAGCGCCACCTCGCTCACGGCGACGCTCACGGCGACCCAGCTCGCGAGCGCGGGGACGATCGCCGTCGCCGTCGTGAACCCCGCGCCCGGTGGGGGGACCTCGTCGAGCTCCGCGACGTTCACGGTCGACAACCCCACCCCGGTCCTCACGAGCATCTCGCCCACCTCGGTCGTCGCGGGGGCGAGCGACACGACGATCTCCGCGTTCGGGTCGTCGTTCGTCACCGGCTCCACGGTCCAGGCGAGCGGCACCGCGCTCGCCACCACGTTCGTCAGCGCGACCGAGCTCCGCGCCGTCGTCCCCGCCGCGTCGCTCGCGAGCGCGACGACGATCCCGATCACCGTCGCCAATCCCGCTCCTGGAGCGTCCACGTCGAGCCCGGAGACCCTCACGGTCACGTCGCCCGCGACGACGGGAGACGACGCCGGCGACGATGCGGGCGAGGGGGGAGAGGACGCAGGCGTAACGTGCGACCCGACGGGTGTCGATCTCGCGCTCGCCGCGACCGGGAGCACGCAGACGTTCACGCTCGCCTATACCAATGGCCCCGCGGACAGGTTCTTCTTCAATCCCGCCGACTCGACGACGTACACGTGCCCCGTCGCCGAGCTCGACACCGCCCAGAGCGCGTACGCGGCCGTCGTCGTGCAGAACACGAGCGGCGCCGTGGCCTTTCTCGAAGCCAACGCCGACTGCGCCTCCACCGACGTCGCCTTCCTCGCGCTCTACGCGGGCACGACCACCGTCCCCACGACCGACGCGGCCCGCATCGCGTGCACCGGCGTCGTCGCGAACGGCGTCTCCGGCGGCGGCGGCTACTCCAGCTCGAACGCCAACGGATCGGCCTACTGCCCCGGGTTCACGGAGGCCAACGGGGGGGCGGTCACGCTGCAGCCCTGCGAGACGGCGGTGATCCTCGTGCAGCCGTACGACATCACCCAGTTCACGGAGCCGGGCCAGGTGGACCTCGATTTGACCCCCTGATCTCTCCCCGGGGCGCTTGCCGGCTATCCTCCCCCCATGCCGCCGCGCTCCGTCGCCGCACTCGAAATCGATCAGACGCTCCGCCTCGCCCGCGACGAGGTCGAAGTCCGCATCGCGAGCTACCGGGTCTGGGCATTCGCGGCCGCGGTTGCCATCGCCCTCTTCGTCTACGCCGTTCAGGTCGCGCTCGGCATCACCCGCTCTCTCGTGCCGGACGTCTGCTTCGGAGTCGCCGTCCTCTACGCGATCGTCCTTCGCGCGATCGTCTCGCGTGTGGGGGCACGCCGTTGGCTCATCCTGCTCTCCCTCGCGCTCGATCTCGGGTTCTCCGCGGCGTCGTTCTTCTTCGTCCACCTCTTCGGCTCCCCCGAGGTGCGCGCCGAGAGCCCCCTGTTCGCCGGCCACATCCTCGGCGCGAGCACGGGCCTCCTCCTCATGCTCAACGCGCTCCGCGGCGACGCCGTCGCCTCGGTCGTGGGCTCGGTCCTGGCGTCGCTCCTCGTCGCGGGCGTGCTCCTCCCGATCGAGGGATTCCGACCCGCGCAGATCGCCATGGGGCTCATCTTCTGGATCATGGGAGGGGTCGGCGTCGCCGCGGCTCGCCAGGGGAGGCGCACCCTCGACAACTTCGCCCGCCTCCAGCTCCTGCGTCGCTACCTTTCCCCCGCGGCCGTCGAGCGCGTGATGCGCGAGCACCCCGACGCCGCGCTCTCCCTCGGCGGTCAGCTCCTCACCGTCACGCTCCTCTCCGCCGACCTTCGCGGCTTCACGACGATGAGCGAGTCGCTCTCCCCCGACGAGGTCGTGCGCCAGCTGAACGAGTTCCACGGCGCGATGCTCGAGCAGATCGAGGCGCACGACGGCGTCCTCGACAAGTTCATCGGCGACGGGGTCCTCGTCGTCTTCGGCCTCGAGCGCGCGACCGAGCGCGGCTCCACGACGACCGCCGAGGGGGACGCCGGAGCGAAGCGCGCCGTCGACTGCGCGCGAGCGATGGCCCGCGCGCTCGAGTCGCTCAACGCCGAGCGGGCCCGTCGCGGGGAGAAGGCATTGAAGATGGGGGTGGGGGTGCACACCGGTCCTGTCGTCGCCGGGAACATCGGCGCCCCCGGGCGGAGGCTCGAGTTCACCGTCATCGGCGACGCGGTGAACACGACCGCGCGGCTCGAGGGGATGACGAAGGAGGCAGGGACCTCCCTCCTCGTATCGGCCGACACCGCCGAGCGTCTCGCCGACCGCCAGGGGTTGCGCGAGCTCGCGCCGATGACCGCGCGGGGGAAGACGTCGTCGATGCGCGTCTTCGGGTTGGCTTGAGTCAGGCCCCCTCGGTGCCGCCGCGCGTGCTCTTCGCGAACGTTTCCTCGATCGTCATCGCGAGCTTCCGCGCTTTCGGATCGGCGTCGAGGCGCACGTGGAGCTCGACGCCCGGGTAGATGGGGACGCGCTCCCATACGCCGCGCGCGTGCGCCTCGTTCGCGTCACGCCGTGGGGCTCCGCCAGGCGCGACGGGAAGAGGCGGGGGGGCGACTGGAGCGGGGGGCGCCGGCTTGGGCATCGGTTCCCCTGCGGCGGCGGCGAGGTCCTCCACCGACTCGAGCGAATCCACGTGCGCGACGGCCTGTCGTTGTGTCATCCCGCCCGCCATCGCGAGGATGATCGCCTTGATCCATAGGCGGTGCTGCTCCTCGTACCTCGTGTAGGGCCCCCGCGGCACCGTCGGCGGCAAGTACCCCCGGCGCATCCAGTGCCGGATCATGTGCGTCGTGATTCCGGTGGCTTTCGCCAGCTCGTTCAGTGAGTAGGTCGGTTCGTCGCTCATGGTCGTTCGGCTCGGCTTCGCGGGGCGCGAGCCATTCTGAACGAACCCCGTGGCGTTCTCCATCGAACGCGAGGCGTCCGGACGCAAAGACGAGCAGAAATTCGTCGAAGACGAGCACATCGGCGTCGAAGGGGAGCCAATGTTCGTCGAAGGCGAGCACTCCGTCGTCGAAGACGAGCACGCCCTCGTCCAAGGCGAGCAAACTGTCGTCGAAGACGAGCACGGCGACGTCCAAAGGCGAGCAAACTGGCGTCGAAGGCGAGCATCTTCTGGTCGAAGGCGAGCAAACTGTCGTCCAAGGCGAGCAAACTGTCGTCGAAGGCGAGCATCCGCCCCGCCCCCTACTTGCACCCCAGCTTCCCCTCGAGCCGGCTCGCGCGCCCGTTGAACCGCAACCCCGAGGGGAGCTCGGTCACCGTATCGCCCTTGGGGGCGACGCAGAGCACGTCGAGGTCGACCATCGAGTCGCCCGTCTTCGGATCGAAGTCGAGCTCGGTCGCTGCCCCTCGCAAGTCGATCGAGCCCCCTGAGCGCAGCACTTCGAACGCCTGGAACTTGGCGGCCTTCCCGACGTCGGTCGCGACGCCCGGCGGCAGGAGGCGCGGGATGCCGCTCGCGATGGTCGCCCCGGTGAGCGGGCCCCGCCCGGGGCTTGCGGCGTATGCCGCGTAGGCGATCGCGTACACCGCGTCGTAGGTGGGCTCGCCGTATTCGTCGTCCGGCGCGTCGGGGAAGTGGTTGCGCATCGAGTTTCGCAGCCTCTCGCGGTTCGCGTTGCGAACGACGTCGAACTCGTAGATGCGTCGGGTCAGGCTCGGGCGCCGCGAGAGGCCGTGCTTGATCGGCTCCGTCAGCAGGCTGCCGATCCCGACCCAGCGCGGCAGAGCGCCCGCTCGGTGGTGCGCCTCCACGGGGTCGAGGATCGCCTCGAACAGCTTGGTGTCGTCGAAGATCACCACGTCGGGCTCGAACTTCTCGAGCGCCGCGATCGTCGCGCTGAAGTCCCCCTTGAACCAGTCCTTGGCCCAGACGGCGAGGTAGAGGAAGTCGTCGCGGTTCTCCGCGACGGTCTTGCCGTTGAAGTGCATGGTGTCGAAGATCGTGTCGGAGCGCGCGCCCACGCGGACCTCGGCGACGCGGATGCGGCCGGTCTTGCCGATCGCCGGCGCCGCGCGGAGCTGAGGCTCGACCACGTTCTCGACGAGCGCGGCCGCCGCAAGCTGGCCGAAGCGTCCGCTCGCCATCGTCCGCCAGAGCAGCCGCGGCCCGCTCGAAGGTTGCGGAATGGACGCGATGAACTCGTCCGGACACATGGCGTCGACCACGAGGACGCCGTGCGGCAGGAACAAAGTCGTCGCCAGGTCGGCGACCTCGTCGGGGACCGAGAAGCCGATGACGGCGGGGACGCCGACGTCGTCGACGAGATGATGCGCGACCTCCTGCGGGTGCTTCGCGTCATCGCACGCGACGATCCCCATGGGCCGTGACGCTCCCATGCCGGTCGCCGAGGGGAGCCCGTGCGTGACGTCCCAGAAGTCGCTCCTCGCGAGATCCGCGGCCCGCTCGTTCGCTTTGATCTCGTCCCCGTCCCCCTCTTCGGAAGTCGGGAACATCGTTCCGATCCAGAGCGTCGCGTCGTCGGCGACCTCCTCGGGAACCGCGATCACATGACAGTCGGCGGAGGCGAGGTTACGGCAGGTCCCTGCGCGGCACACGCGCGGGGCGTCGGGATCCGTGAAGGGGCAGTCGTGGTTGACCGTGCACTCCGGCGCCGGAGGCTTCGCGGCCGCGGCGACGGGACGTTCGCCGTGGGTGCGCGTTCGCCAGAGCCGTGCGCCGCCCGCGGCCACGAGGAGCGTGGCTCCGGCGGCAAAGATCGCGGTCGTGCGACCCCGACTCTTTCGCGGGGGTGCTACCGCGGGCGCCGGCTGCGGCGCCGCCGTCACCTCGCTGCTCGTGCCCGACGGCGGCAGGACCGGCGCCGAGTGCGTGGGTGACGGTAGGCTCTGCGCAATTTCCACGAGCCGCCCGCTCGCCTGCGTCGGCGCCTCCCCGAGCCCTACCTCCCCCGAGTCCGGCAAGCTCGGCGACAGCGGGACCCTCGCTTCGGAGTCCCCCTCCGCCGCCTTCCCCACGAGCTCCTCGAGAAGCGCCTCCATCGTCGGAAACCGCGCCGCCGGGTTCTTCTCCAAGGCCCGCGCCACCACCGCCGCGACCTGGGGCGTCACGCGCGGCACCTCCGCGAGAGACGGCGCCGGTGTCTGGAGAATCTGCGCCACCAGCGAGTACGCCCCCCCGTCGAGTGACCACAGCGGCTTCCCCGACAAGAGCTCGTACGCGATCACCCCCCACGCGAACTGGTCCGCGCGCCCGTCGAGCCTCTCCCCGCGAATCTGTTCCGGCGCCATGTAGAGCGGCGTGCCTACGACCGCCCCCTGCGCCGTCAGCGTCGAGATCGCATACCCCTCCGTCGACGACGTCGGATCCAACGGCGCGGTGAGCGTCCGCTTCGCGATGCCGAAGTCGAGGACCTTCACGATCCCGTCGTCGCGGATCATCACGTTCTCGGGCTTCACGTCGCGATGCACGAGCCCCGCCGTGTGCGCCGCCGACAGCGCGCGCGCGATCTCCTCCAGCCATCGCACGCGAACCTTCATCCGCACGCTCGGATCGCCGATGTACTTTCGAAGCGGCTCCCCGCGAATCAGCTCCATCGCGAGGTACGTCGTCCCGCGCAGCTCCTCGGGCTCGTCGATCTGCCCGACGTCGAAGACCGCGACGACGTTCGGGTGATCGAGCGCCGCTGCGAGCTGCGCCTCGCGCATCATCCGCGCCGCGCCGTCCGACATCGGGGACGACGATCTCTTCGGGTCCGGCGCCTCTTCGGCGCGCAGGATCTTGAATGCAACTGCGCGCTTCAGCCGCGAGTCGTGCGCGCGGTACACCTCGCCCATCCCGCCGGATCCGAGGAGGCCGTCGATGACGTAGCGCTCGATGCGGTCGCCTGGCTTGAGCGGCACTCGTTCACTTTCGAGCGTATCGACCGCGGGTAGGGGGGGCAAGGCGCCCTCCCCGCGCTCCCCGCCCTGCCCGAGACGCCCCTTTGCCCCTAGAGTAGCGGTATGAGGCTTCTGCGCGTCGCCATCGCGAGCGTCAACACGACGGTCGGCGCCGTCCGCTCCAACGTGGACCGCGCGGTCCGCATTGCGCGCGCCGCGGCGGCGGACGGGGCCTCGATCGTCGCCCTCCCCGAGCAGACCGTGGGGGGGTACCCGCAGGAAGACCTCGTCCAGTGGCGCCGCTTCGTCGACGCCCAGCGCGGAGGCCTCGAGCGCTTCGCCCGCGAGACGGCGGACATCGACGCCGCGCTGGTCGTAGGCGTGACGATCGCCCGCGGGCCGCACCTCTACAACTGCGCCGCCCTCGTTCACGCGGGGCGCGTGCGGGGGATCGTCCCCAAAGAGAAGCTCCCCCTCTACAACGTCTTCTACGAGTCGCGCACGCTGGCGCGCGGCGTCCCGGGGCTGGTCGACGCGGTGACCGTGCAAGAGCAATCGGTCCCGTTCGGAGACCTCATCTTCGACCTCGACTTCGGCGCCGTCGCCATCGAAGTCTGCGAGGACATCTGGTCCCCCGACGGACCCATGCGCCGTCGCTGCTACGCGGGGGCCGAGGTCGTCGTGAACATCTCGGCGTCCCCCTTCCGCCTCGGCATCGTCGACACCCGCCGGGAGATGATCGCCACCCGCGCGGCCGACAACCAGTGCACCGTCGTGTACGCGAACCTCGTCGGCGCGAACGACGGGCTCGTGTTCGACGGCGGAGGGCTCGTCACCCAGAACGGGCGCGTCCTGCTCGACGCTCCGCGCTTCGTGGAGGGCTTCGCGTGCGCGACGGTCGATCTCGATCGCACGCGCCGTCTTCGCGTCGAGGACTCGACGTGGCGCACCGATCAGGAGGCGTTCGCCGCGAGCTCTCCGCACGTCACGCGCGTCTCGGTCGGAGAGGCGACCCCGGTACGGAGCAACCTCGTCTACCCCGCCCCCGCGCACGGCAGCTTCTTTCTCCCTCCCCCCGATCCGGCGCGATCGAACCGCGCCCGCTTCTGCGACGATCTGCTCGACGCGCTCGCGATGGGAGTGGGCGACTACTTCGAGAAGATCGGCGTGTTCGGGTCGATCGGCGTCGCGCTCTCCGGAGGACGCGACAGCCTCCTGTGCCTCATCGTCGCCCGCCGCTACGTCGAGCAGCGCTACGCGAGCCTCCCGGACGTTGCGCGGCGCGCGAAGGCCCGCACCCTCTTGCGCGCGTTCTTCCTGCCGAGCCGGTACTCGTCACCGGAGACGCGCGCTGCGGCCGAGCGATCCGCCCAGGACTTCGACGCCCCCCTCCAGATCGTCTCGATCGACGACGCGTTCGAGCGCGAGCTGGCCGAGGCCGCGAAGATGCTCCAGCCCGGAGAGGCGGTCACGCCGCTGGCTCGGCAGAACATCCAGGCGCGCCTCCGCGCCGAGCGCATGTGGACGTGGGCCAACTCGACGTCGGGGCTCTTCCTCCAGACGAGCAACATGAGCGAGAAGGCGGTCGGCTACACGACGATCGGCGGCGACATGGAGGGGGCTCTCTCGGTCATTGCCAACGTCCCGAAGACCGTCGTGAACTACCTCCTCGACTACCTCCTCGAGACGCTCCCCTCCGATCGCACCGAAGGGATCCGCCTCACGCTGAAGAAGCCGGCGAGCGCCGAGCTCGCGGACGACATGGAGGACGAGAAGGACCTTATGCCGTTCCCGGTGCTCGACGCGTGCTTCGCCCTCTACGCCGGCGAGAAGATGTGCGAGCGCGAGGTCCTCGCGTCGCTTCGCGCGATGTTCCCGCGCGAAGACGGCGCGAAGCTCGAGGCGTGGACCCGGAAGTTCGGCGCGCTCTTCACCGCGTCCATCTACAAGTGGGTGCAGATGCCGCTGTCCCTCCACGTCGGGAACCTCGACCTCGAGCGCGAACGCGCGCTGCAGCTCCCCGTCGTCCAACGCAAAGAGTGGGACAGGCCAAAGGGCGACGGGGAGTAAGCGTCGTTAGCGACGCCTCCGCGAGCGCCGCCCCCTGCCGACGCGGACCGCGATGAGCCCGACGAGCCCCGCGAGCGCCCCGTAGCTCAGGGCAGGGCCTCCGCTCGCCCGTGGCGACGTGACGCAACCGCCTCCGCCGCTCGTCGCCCCGCTGCTCGCGTTGGCCGCGGCGGCCTGCGCCGGGGTGCCGCTGCCGACGACCGAGCAGTTGCTGTAGATGGGGCACTGCAGGTTCACGCTCTGCGTGACGTTCCGGATGTTCGAGAGCTCCGACTGGTCCGGCGACGCTTGCAGGACGAAGTCCGCCGTCATCGCCGCGTGCGAGATGTCGCTCCGCATGCGGGTCACGCGGACGGTCGGTCCGTTCATACCTGTGAAGAGCGCGGCGATGTCGTCGGCGCGCACCTGGTCGGCCGTCTCGGCGACTCCCCCTTCTTCACCGCCGTCGGCGCCGCCGTCTTCCTGCGCGAGGATCGGCAGGTAGTCCGCCCCCGCGTCGTCCGGGGGAGCGCTCCCGAAGCCGCCGCCGTAGTAGACGCCGCCGCTCTGGATGACGCTGCTGATCAGCTGCTCGTTGAGGTCGATCGAGCTCTCGATCTCCCACCCCTTGCCGCCGAGCGCCGCCTCGTTCTCCGCGCGGAGCGTCGTGTAGTTGCTGATGCTCGTGCTGAAGTCCCAGACGAGCGCGCTGTCGTCGATGTGGAAGAAGGGGAAGTTCTGCGGCTCGTACCGGCCGTCGCTCACGACCCAGATCGTGATCCCCACCGTGGCCCCCGTCCCTACGGCGGCCATGCGGAGCGGGAGAGAGAGCGAAGCCCCCGTCGTCGTGACGCGCACGGGGCGCATCGCCTGCACCCCTTCGTTCGGGAGGAGCTTCATCGCGAGGAAGTTGAACCCCTCGGCCACGTACTCGTCGATCACGGGGGTGACCGTGGCGGGGATGGCGAAGCCGTTCTGCGAAAGCCAGTTGTTGAGCGCGCTCCCGTCAGTCGACTGAAGCTGCACCGTCTCATACGGGCCGATGGTCTCTTGCTGCGTCACCGTCACCCCCGCGACGCCAGCGTCGGCTGCCTCCGCGGTCCCCGCAGATTCCGGAGCGCCACCGGCGCCGTTGAACCCCTGGCAATCGGCGGGGGGCCCTGGGCAATCCGGGATCGGCGGGTTGATCGTCGTCGCCGTCAGCGTGTCGATCGAATCGAAGAGCACGTCCGCGCTTAGTCCGACGGTCACGGTCCCGTGGATCGGGAGCACCCACGCGAACGAGGCCGGGTTCCCGGCGTACTCGATCTGATCGTAGAGAGTGCTCTGCGTGGGGGAGACCGAGAGGAGCATCCGCTCGTCGGTGATGTCCGTCGCCGTCTGCGCCGGCGGGTGGAAGCAGCCACCGCACGCGGCCGCGTCCCGTTCCGCCGTGAGGGCGAGCGCAGACGCTGCAACGGAGAGTCCAAGAAGCAAACCGGCTCGACGCATGACGCCCTCCAAGACCCCGCGCCTGCGCAAGGCCAACGAGCCTCACTCAGCATCTCCCGCGCCAACGCTCCCGCTGCCGCTTCGCGGCCGTTTCGCGGGCGAAATCGCGGGTGGCGGGCGAGGTGCGCCACCTCGGCACTGACACGACCACCAGGGTTAGCTCACAATGGCACAGCTGCCGGAG
Organism: Polyangiaceae bacterium; assembly: GCA_052147435.1. Taxonomy (GTDB): domain Bacteria; phylum Myxococcota_A; class Polyangia; order Polyangiales; family Polyangiaceae; genus JBKQKP01. The sequence continues at coordinate 18,875 of JBKQKP010000183.1, forward strand.
GGGCGCGGGCGGGCCTCGAGCCGGTGTCTCCCCCTGCGCGACTGGAGTGACGCTTGCTTGGAGCCGAAGACGTGAAAGCCATCGTTCTGGCGCCATGGCTCGCGCCCGTGCGCCCGCTCGCACTTTCGCTCGCCGGTCTTGCGGCCCTCTCGTGCCACGGCGCAGATTCGACGCAGCTCGTCGTCGGCATCCAGAGCGATCCGATGGGGGGAGTCGTCTCGGCGCTTCACGTCGTGATTCGCGTCGCGGGCGCCGTCGTCGACGACGAGATGATCAAACCTCCGCGCGGATCGCGCGTCGGCTTTCCTCAGCCGTTCGAGAGACCGCTCTCGGGGGTAGGGAAAGGGACCGCTCGCGTCGAGGTCGAGGTGGACGCGATCGGCGACCCGAGCTCACCGACCCCTCTCTTCAAGCGACTCTCGTCGACCCACTTCGTCCCCGGGCGCGACTCGCTCCTGCGCATCCCGCTCGAATCGCGCTGCATCGTGTATCCGGCGACACCGCGCGGCGCGAGCAAAGTCCCTGGACCGCTCAGCGGTCCGACCTGCACCGCGCCGGCGACCTGCATCATGGGGGTCTGCCAGTCGTCCGACGTGCCACCCGCTCGCCTCGAGACGTACGCCAAGAACTGGCCGACGAACGCGCCCGATCGCTGCAAGCCCGCGAACGGGGGTCCCCCTTCGCTGCAGATCGGCACGGGGCAGTCGTACTACTTGCCGCTCGCCAAGGATCAGGTCCTGCAAGCCGAGGCGGGGGCGCAAGGGGGACATCACATCTGGATCGCCACGCGAATGAAGAACCTGAAGCAGGCGGGGACCACGACGAAGATCGTGGGGGTCCAGCCCGACACGGGAACCAAGATTCCGCCGACCACGCTCGCCTTCACCTACGCTCCCGACGAGGGGGGCTACTGCAAGCTCTATGGGATCCGTTACCAGCTCGACAACGAAGGGATCGACTACAAGCAGTTCCTCGGCAAGCCGCTCGACGTCACCGTCACGACGACCGACTCGACCGGCGCGATCGCGACGGCGACGACCCGCGTGAACATCGCTCCTACACTGCTCAATCCATGAGAGCTCCGTCGCTGGTCCTGGTCCTCGTCGCGAGCGTCGCGGCGATCCCCGCGCTCGGTTGCCGGAAGGCCGCGCCCCCTGCCGCGAAGAAGACGCTCGAGTGGCAGCTTCTCGCGAGCGAGCTCCCTTCCGCGCTCCTCTCGGTGAGCGGTCGATCGTCGAAGGACGTCTACGCCGTCGGCGCCGACAAGGGGCACGGACCACTCGTCCTGCACTTCGATGGACACGGGTGGACCGAGCTGCATACCGGTTCGAGCGGCGATCTGTGGTGGGTTCAGGCACTGCCCAGCGGACCGGTCTTGATGGCCGGCGCGAGCGCGACAGTTCTCCGCTTCGACGGGCGACGCTTCGAGCGCATGAAGTCCCCCGGGCTGGGGAATCAGACGATCTACGGCGTGTGGGGGACGGACGCCGAGCACTTCTACGCGGTCGGGAACGCGGCGGGGAAGAACGGGTTCATCTGGCGCTACCACGACGGTGCGTTCGAGAACGAGTCGCTCCCGCCCGACCTCGCGCGAATGGCCGGCGGAGAAGCGCCCGGGTTCTTCAAGGTCTTCGGGCTCGGCGATGACGTGTGGGTCGTCGGCACGAGCGGGGCGGTCCTGCATCGCAAGGGGGGCGCTCCGTTCGTCGTCGTCCCGACGGGCACGAAGGACACTCTGTTCACGGTGCACGGCGTCGGCGATCGGATCGTCGCGGTGGGGGGCGGGGGGAACGGCGTGCTCCTGGAGGGGGTGAAGGGGGTCTTTCACGACGCATCCCCCCCGGCGTCGGGACTCATCCAGGGCGTCTACGTTACCGAGCACGGCGACTGGGCAACCGGGGAGCGAGGGCTCGTCTACACGCGCTCGGGCACGGGCCCGTTCACCGCGGTGGACCACGGGCTCTCCCTCGCTTCCACGTCGGCGCTCCATTCGGTGTTCGTGGACGACGTCGGCGGCGTCTGGGCCGCGGGGGGAAACGTCCTCACGCCTGCGCTCGACGACGGCGTGCTCGTGCACTACGGCGAGGCAGTTCCCGAAGTCGTGATCGAGGAAGACGGGGGGTAGCCGTCGCGCACGGGCTCTCATGCCCGCGCGCTCGCGTCCCCCCCCTTGGTGAAGCTCGCCGCGAGCGCGAGCGGCGCCCACAACGGAAACAACAGCGGCACGCACCGCGCGACCATCGCGAGCGCGCGGATCCCGGTCGCGCGAGATCCGTCTCGCCGGACGACCACGATGACGTGCCCCTTCTTCCGCGTGCTGAGCGTGTCGGGCTCCCACGGGCGCACGTCGAATCGCGCGAGCCAGTCCGTCGCGGCGACCATCCGCGCTATCACCACCCCCTTCGCGCGCGACGGATCGAAGAACAGTCGCCTCGCCCCGACGTCCGGCGTCGCGAAGAGCGCGTACATCGCGAGCGTGAGCCACGTGAACGTCTCCACCTGGCTCGTGACCTCGATCGTCAGGTGGAACATCACGCCCCACCACAGCGCGAAGATCCGCGTCCGCCGCGTCCAGAGGCCCAGCGCGAGGAACAGCTCCGTCGCGATCGCGACCTTCGCGATCGCGCTCGTCGACCACGGCTCCGACAGGAGCGAGACGAGTGACCGCGGCACCCCGCGCTCGATGGCCTGCCAGCCGTAGCGAGCGAACCTGTCGCCGATGACGACTCCGCTGCGCCAGTCCTCGTCGAGGAGCTTCGACCCTCCGGAGGCGAGGTAGACGATCGAGACCTGGACCCTCGCGAGGCGCGATGCCCAGAGGAGCCCGGTGCGCGACGCCGGCGTGCTCGCGGGGCCGACGAGGGCGAGCGCCTGGCCGCACGGGGAGAGACCGAGCAGGAACGCGTAGCAATCGAGCGCGTAGCGGTTGTGGTGGTAGCCGATGCGGTCGCACAAGAGCGTGTAGAGGCCGGCGAGCGCGCTCGCGATGAGCGCGCTCCGCGGGAAGTATCCGACCGTGATGAGCACGGCGCACACGAGACGCGCCGCGACGATCACCGTGTAGACGGTCTGCGACGCCACGAGCGCGTCGGGGATCATCGGCATGTGGAAGTGGTCGCCGAAGTACCCGTCGCTCTCGAGCTCCCGCGCCGCCCCGAGCGCGTGCCAAAAGAGGAGCCCTCCGAGGCACATCCTGACGAGGCCCAGGAGGTACGTGTCTCCGGTCGCCTGGAGCCAGCGGCGGACGAATTCCGGCATAGCGGGCTAGCTCAGCGGGTTATCGGGCCAATGAAGTGGGAAATGACAGGCTCGTGTCCGTTCCTGCTGACGGTGAGGTCGAGGTGAAGAGCCTTCGTCTCGGCGTCTTCCGCCAGGTGCGCCGCGACGTCGTCGAGCGCGGCATGCCATCGGTCGACCTGGGCGGCGGCGCTGTACGCCGCGTGCATCCGGACGTCGAAGATCGCGAGGTTCGGCTCGATCACCCTGTCGCGCCATCGAATCCCGTGGCTTCGTCCGTCGGGCCCGCGAGCTACCCACTCGCCGTTCTTCACCGGGACCACGACGGTGCCGTGGCCAGTGGGGGCCTCCACCTCCCGGGCGAGATGCGCGGTCAGGGTGGACGACTCGGCGAACATCCGAAAGCCGAACGCGGCGTCTGCGCGGCGGGAGGCGGTGAGGACGAGCGCCGCCTGCACCGCCACCCACGCGATGCAGAAGGCGAGGCGGAGGGGGACCCTCCAGGAGCGGGCGGGAGGTGCCGAGCTCACGCGCATCGGCGGCGAGGCTCGCCTGGTTCGGCTTGCACCGCAAGAACGCCCCGTACGACGCACCCCGCGGCGCGGCCGGCGCCGGAAAAACTCGCGATCTTCCCCCCGGGCGTGTCACGATCCACTTACAACGTGCGATTGCCCCTGTTTTTCATCAGCGTCGTGCTCTTTTCGGGGTGTGGCGACACCGTTCCGGTCAGGGCGGGGGCTCTTTCGGAGCAAGCGGTTGCCCCTCGCCTCTCGCGCGCTCCGGTCCAGACGACGTCCGCACCGGCCCCGCTGCCGCCGCCGCAGCGCCCGGTCCTCGCGGCCGCCGCACCTGCCGCGGGAGACCCTGAGCAGGGGGAGGAGGGGATCGTCCGCTCCGTCGGCTCGGCCGGCCCCCTCGGCGCCCTCGAGAACACCGTTGCTCTGAAGCATTTCTACGAGGCGCTCGCCGAGCTCGACGCCGGCCAGTCCCACGACGACGTGACCGTCCTCCATTTCGGCGACTCCCACACGGCAGCCGACTTCGAGACAGGCCCGCTCCGCCGCGCGCTGCAGGGCCGATTCGGCGACGGCGGGCGCGGGTTCGTCGCGATCGGCGAGCCGTGGAAGCACTACGTCCAGGAGGGGCTCCGGAACGGCTGCACCCACGACTGGACGGCCGAGCGGTCGCACCCGACCAAGGCGTCGAAGGGGCGGCTCGTCGGCGACGGAATGTACGGCCTCTGCGGCGTAGCCCTTCACACCGACAGGGCGGGCGCGCGCGCGTGGGGGGAGTACACGGCGAAGTCCTCGCGGATCGACATCGCGTACCTCGCGCAGCCGCACGGCGGATCGTTCGATGTCTACGTGGACGGCGCCCGCGCAGGGCACGTTTCTACGAGCGCTTCCGCGCCGGCGTCAGCGTGGCATCCGCTCGCGACGAGCGACGGTCCGCACCGGGTGGAGATCGTCGCGTCAGGCGACGGCGACGTGCGCCTCTTCGGCGCGGAGCTCGATCGCGACCAGGTGGGCGTCACGTACGACGCCCTCGGCATCAACGGAGCCCGCATCACGAACGTCCTCGCGTGGGACGAGCAGCACATGGCGGAGCAGATTCGCCATCGCGATCCCGACCTCGTCGTCCTCGCCTACGGCACGAACGAGAGCGGGGACACCGACGTGCCGATCGACGTCTACGAGCGCCAGCTCGTCGATCTCCTCGGACGGGTCGCCCGCGCGGCGCCGAGCGCGTCCTGCATGCTCCTCGGACCGCCGGACCGCGCCGTCCACACGCGCGAAGGGTGGGGAACGCTTCCCCGACTGCTCGACATCATCGCCGCCCAGCGGCGCGTGGCACGAGCCGCCGGCTGCGCGTTCTTCGATCAGCTCGAGGCCATGGGGGGCCCGGGGACGATCGCCCAGTGGGCCGAGGAGCCCCAGCCGCGCGCCGCCCGTGACCGCGTACACCTCTCGCGCGAGGGCTACTCGCAGCTCGGGAACGCGGTCGCGGGGGAGCTCATTCAGGGGTACGCGCAGTGGCGGGCAGAGTCGGGGCTCGGGCCGGTGGAATCTGGGACCTCGGAGCCACTCGCCCGCGCGCGCTAGCTACTTCGGCGGCGGCGGGGGAGGGGGCGGGGGAGGGGGAGGCGGGGGCGGAGGGGGCGGCGGCGGGTTCGAGCTGACGATCTTCTCCGTCCACTGCGCGATGTGATTCGACGTGTTCGGGTTCTGGAACGGCAGGAAGAACGACGTGAAGCTCCCGTCGGTGCCCGCGAGGATCTTGGCGGGGTCGACGGCGAACATCCAGAGTTGTTGCCGCACGTTCTTCTGTCGCAACCCGGGCTGCCGGATCGAGGCCACGGTGAACCAGAACAGCTTGCCCGTCCCTTGCTGCGTCTCGAACGGCGTCGAGCGCGGGAAGGTGTCCATGATGACGGCGTTCGCGTTGGGGTAGACGTAGCTCGCGCCGGGTCCGTCCGCGACGCCCGCGAGCGCGGCGTTGTCGAGGTGAATGGGGGTCGCCCCGGCCTTCGGCGTCACGGCCCATGTCGTCGCCGACACGTGATCCGCGCTGTCGCTGTCGCAGTCGGGCTGCGTGGAATCGGCGGCAGGGCAAACCGTCTGCGTGAAGACGAGGAACGTCGAGTCGGGAGAGTAGCTCGGGTTGTAGCTGTTGATCGCGGCCGTTGCCGTCGTGACGCTGTTCGGAACGACGACGACCGGATTGCCGAGAGAAGCCCCCCCGTCTCCCACGTCCACTCCACCGTCATCGACACTCGCGGCTGCGAAGGTCGCGACGTCGATCCCGCCGAGGTATTCGCGCTGCGACGTGTTTGCCGCGCCGACGTGCGTCATCGCGATCATCGTCCCGTCGGGCGACCACGAGGGATGGTCCGGTTGGAACGAGAGCGGCTTCGTGTTGATGATCACGCCGGTATTTCCGTCGTGGAAGAAGAGGTTGTTCGGCGTGAGCGCCGCGTTCTGGCTCGGCGCTCCGTCCCCGTAGACCGCGACGAACTGATCGCCGAGCGGGTCGAACGATCCGAACTGCATTCGATTCACGGCGTCGTCGCTGTCGGTGAGCGACGTCGTCGTCGACGTGAGCGAAGCGATGTCGTTGACGTAGACGAGGAGGCCGTTGTCCTGCCCTCCAGCGGACGCCGCAATCTTGGTCCCATCGCGCGACAGAGTGTGGCACCCGATGCACGTGCCGCTCGTCCCGTACTCGCCCGGGGAGAGGAACACCTCCGGCGTGTCCGTCGTCCCGCCGAAGTCGAACCGCATGATCTGCGTATCGGTGACGTCCCAGTAATAGACGCCGCCGTTCACGGTCTGCTCCGCGAACTGGATGTTGAAGGTCGACGACACTCCCACCGACGAGCCCGTGCTGTCGGTCCCCTTGATCGTGAGCGCGACGTTTCCGAGTCCCGCGTTCGACTGCGCCAGATAGGCGTACCCCGTCGCGTCGAGCTCGAAGCCGCACGCGCCCGCGACCATCAGGCCGCCGAGGTTCCCGCAGCCCGTGTAGTACGTGATGCTCGACGTCGCGCTCGTGAACGTGACCTGGAAGACGGTGTTGTTCGCGCCGGGCATCCAGTGCACGTCGAGGAGGCGCAGGTTCGGCGGGAGCATCGTCCCGTCGTTCGGGTACTCGAGGATCGGCGCGCGCGTCGGGTCGCTCGCCCCACCATCGTTCGAGGCAGCGAAGAGCGAACCTGGGTTCGGGGGGAGGCCCGAGTCCTCGACGCCGCCATCCTCGGCCTCCGGATAGGTGAGCTGTGCGACGAGCTGCACCGTGAGCGGAGTGGTCACGGTAACCGGCACGTTGCCGGGGTTCAGCGCCTCGGCCTCGACGGTGAGCGTCCCCCCTTGCTGCGGGGGATCCGTCGACAAGACAGGCAGGCGCGTGCTGAACAGCGGCCCTCCATCGAGGGGGAAGTCGCCGATGAGGTAGTTGTCGGGGACCCAGAAGACGAAGTGGTCCGTGACGTCGACCGCGGGCGCCGTCCCGTTCACGATCCCCATCACCTTGTATCCGAGCGTTGCGGTCTGGCCGGCTTGCACCGTGAGAGTCGCATTGGCAGGGACGATCTGAACGTTCGACAGAACGCTCCCCGCGCTGGCGTCGTCCCCGGTCCCTCCACCCGGGTTGAAGAGGCCACCGTCCGGGTAGGACGTTCCCAGCCCGGAGTCCTGCCCTCCTCCGCCTCCGCCCCCCGGGTTCCCTCCGCCGGTACTCCCACACGCCGCTACAGTGAGCGCGCCAGCGACCGCGAGAGAGAGCGCAACCGTGAGGTGAGGACGAAGAGCAGGAGAGCGGGCCATCAGAGAGGGGCGTGCAAGGGGAGAACCGGGGCGACGCACTGTGCAAACCTCGAGAAATCCAGAGTCCGCAGGGTCGGTGTGGATCGCAAAAGATTCATATGTGAGCACAATAGTCCGCAGTCACGGTCATGGTGGGGGGACTTGTGGGGCGGGCAAAGGGGGAGCTTCGGCGTGCGTGGATGCGTACGCCTGGTACCCCGCGAAGACCGCCTGCGAGAACAGGTTCCCGAGAATCTCCGCCCCGGCCGGAGTCGGATGCGACAGATCGTTGTTCCCGAGCTGAGGCCGCGTATGGCGCCACTTCGCCATCGTCCCGCGCCCCCCCATCGCCTCGAACGTGTTCCAGAACGCGACGCCATGGGCCTTCGCGGCCGCTCGTTGGCCGGCGATGATCCGCTCGATGACGGGGCTCGTCTTCAGCTCGCCATCGCTCCCCTTGATCGCGCGGTCGAGAGGTGAGGCAACCAGGATGGGTACGCCGGGCGCGGCCCTCTGCACTTCTTCGATGAGCGTGCCGAAGACCGGCTCGTACGTCTCGGCCTTGATCGTCGTGTCCTCGCTCTCGTTCGTTCCGAACTGAAGCACGACGAGCGAAGGCTTTCGAAGCGCGATCTGGGCCGCCCAGTCGGCGGGATCCTCTGCGCTCCAAAAGGAGGCTCTCGCCGCGTGTGCGCCGAGGGCGTCGTACACGACTCCCGGTCGATCACGCTCGAGCGCGACCCCGAAGAGCCGCACGTCGCCGTCGCCGAGCGTCCGAATCGTGAGCGATCCCCCGCCGTCCTCGATCGCGATCGATTTCACCCGCGCGTGGCTCCCGCTCGAAGCGTCCGCCGCGTCTGCGGGATTCGCTCGCGTCGAGAGCCTCTCTTGCGGTCGTCCCGTGGCGCCGAGGAGCAGCGTGCCGCCGTGCGGCTGCTCCATGTAGAAGAGGTCGAAGCGCGACACCTTCCTCCCGTAGTCGCCCTCGGCGCGCGTCGAGAAAAAGGCCGTCGCGGAGTCGCGCGTGTGGAAGCTCACCCCGCCCAGCCCGAAGACGTGGTCATCCGGCCAAGGCCCCGTGAGCTTGTTCGCGCTCCACCCGTCCGACGCGCTGTGGGCGATGTCGTTCTGAAAGTACCACTCCCACGGGTTGGCGATGAGGATGAACCCGTGCCCAGCGTCGCCGAAACGCTCCTGGAGCCGGCGGCGCATCGTGCCGCTGATCAGGTCCCCGGCGATGACCGAGTCGCCGTAGTGCAGGATGCGCGTGATGGCGCCCGCGTCTTTCCTGAGGGTCCGGGCGAGGGACGCATAGAACGGATCGAGCGCGTGCTCACTTCCGCCTTCGGACGGATCCTCGATGGCGATCGTGCCGTTCGTCCGCGCGAGCGCTTCTGGATCGAGCGCCTCGTTCGCGTGCGTCGCCGGGAGGGCGTTCGTAATTGCCGCCTCGTTCTCGGACGCGCGGAGCCTTTGGTCCCCCACGGCGAACGATCGAGGCGGTGTGGTTGGCTGCTCGGTTGAGCTCGGGGGCTCTTCGTCGCTCTCCCTCTCCCAGGGGGGATGGACGACCCGGAAGGCGTGGAGCCGCGGCGTTAGATAAGGGAGTGCCAAGATCGCCAGCATCGTGGCGAGCGCGACCGTGGTCTTGTTGGCGAGCGGAGGACGTTCCACGGCCTGCACCGCGCCAATCTAGGCGTGGAGAACGGACAAGCGCCAGGAAGCGCCTGCTTTTTCCGGATCGACGGGACGAGGCCCCCAGGGACGCGCTCGAAAGCACGACCCCGGAGGCTTTGTCATCGTCTCAGCCGGCGGAGTCGGCGCCGGAGTCGGTCTCGCCCGTTCCGGTGTCCGTCTCGGAGCCCGAGTCGGTGTTCGACCCCGAGTCGGTGTTCGACGTGCCCGAGTCGGTCGTCGTCGTGCCCGAGTCGGTCGTCGTCGTGCCCGAGTCGGTGTGGGATGTGCCCGAGTCGGTCGTCGTCGTGGTGCCCGAGTCCTCGCTCTCGACGGGGGACGGGGTCGAGCTGTTCGAGCAAGCGACGAGGGCGATCGCGCCGCTGGCGGCCAAGATTGTTGCAACTGCAAGAATTCGATGACGCATTTTAGTTACCTCCAAAGGTAGACCGGAAAAGTAGCAGCGCAGCACGGCGCGTCAAATCTTCAGCTCTACCGTATTAGTCGGCCTGCTGGTGTTGTTGGCCGAGCTCAGGCGCTGTCGGGGCGGAATCCCACGCTTTTTGCGCTGCGACGCGGGCGCGTTCTAAAGATGCACGAGCCTCGCTCATGCTGTTCAACAGCAGCCTCTACGGCGCGTTTCTTCTCGCGGCCTTTGCCATCTTCTGGACGCTCCGTCGCCAGCGGATTCCCCGCGCGCTGTTTCTCGTCCTCGCGAGCTACGGCTTTTACTTCTACGGCACCTACGACGCCGCCCGCGAGCAGAGCGTCCCCTTCGGGGCGGTCGGCTGGAGCGTCCTGTGCCTCGCGATCATCTTCCTGGGCAGCACCCTCGACTACTTCATCGGGAGGGTGCTGGGGCGGACGGAGCACGCAGGGAAGCGCAAGGCGCTCCTCCTCGTGTCAGTCGTCTACTACTTGGGGGTCCTCTCGATCTTCAAGTACGCGAACTTCGCGGTCGATTCGTTCCACGACCTCTTCGGCCTCTTCGGCATCGACATCGCCACGACGCACCTACGGCTCGTCCTGCCCTTCGGCATCTCGTTCTTCACGTTCGAGACGATGAGCTACACGATCGACGTCTACCGCCGCGAGCTCCCCCCCTGCGACCGGTACCTCGACTACCTCCTCTTCGTCTGTTTCTTCCCTCACCTCGTCGCCGGCCCAATCGTCCGCCCGCGCCAAATGCTCCCCCAGCTCGCGCGCGATCCGGTGGCCGACACCGACATGCAGGCGCGCGGTCTATGGCTGATCGCCATCGGCCTCGCGAAGAAGATCGGCATCGGCGACTACCTATCGATCAACCTAGTCGGGCGCGTCTTCGATAGCCCCGAGCGGTACTCGTCGCTCGAGTGCGCTGTCGCCGTCTATGCGTACGCGGTTCAGATCTACTGCGACTTCTCCGGATACACGGACGTCGCCATCGGCAGCGCGTACCTCTTCGGCTACGAGCTCCCGCGCAACTTCAACGCCCCGTACACCGCGTCCAACCTGCAGGACTTCTGGCATCGCTGGCACATCTCGCTCTCGACATGGCTCCGTGACTACCTCTACGTCCCGCTCGGCGGATCCCGCGGCGGCGCGTGGAAGACGTATCGGAACCTCATGATCACGATGCTCCTTGGCGGGCTGTGGCACGGGGCCTCCTGGAACTTCGTGATCTGGGGGGGCCTGCACGGCGTCGCGCTGGCGGGGACGCGGATGTGGCAGCGGCGGCGCGGAGAAGCAACGACGAGCGCGGGGGTCTGGACGCCGATCAAGGTCTTCCTGACGTTCCAGTACGTCTGCTTCGCGTGGGTCTTCTTCCGCGCACCGACGTTCGGGCACGCGACCCTGCTCCTCGGGCGCGTGGCGCGGGGGACGATCGGGCACGTGAATCTGTCGCAGCGGGTCGTTCTCGTCCTCGCCGTCGGGATGCTCTCGCACTTCATTCCGAAGGATTGGTACGTCGGGCTCCGCGAGCGATTCGTCCGGACGCCGGCGATCGCGCAAGGGGTCGTCCTCGCGCTCGCGGCCTACGCGATTCACAGCGTGGCTGCGGCGAAGGCGGAGCCCTTCGTGTACGGGCAGTTCTAGTTACAGAGGTCCAGATCCAAGCTGGTGTCGCATGTCCCCATCGTCGGGGGATCGGGGCACTCGCCGTCGTGCGTGCACGTCTTCGTGCAGGTGTCCGTGAGCGGGTTGCATTGGTTGTAAACGGCGTCGGTGCAGTCGGCGTTGCCGTGGTTCGGATTGCACGCCGAGCCGTAAGTGCTCGCGACCGCCGAGTCGGCCGCGTCGACCGGGGCTGCGGAGTCTTCCGTCTCGGGGCCAGAGTCCTGCGTGGTCGAGGTGCTCGAATCGGCGGCATCGGGGATGTTCACGACCGTCGCATCATAGGGACCGCTCGCATCGAAGCCCTGCTGCTGTGTGGCGCCGTCGCACGATCCGAGAGATTCGATCGGTGAAGGGGCGTTCCCGTTCACCAGGCAGATCGTCTCGGTCCCGCCGTTGCATCCGCACGCGACCTGCTCGATGCACGCCGCGCCGTCAGGGGTGGCAATGCACGCCCCGGCGCTGCCGCAGCTCTCGTAGACCGAGAACTGGCAGCTGTCGCCCGCGGGGCAGTCGGTGTTCGTGTGGCAGCTCTTGATCGAGCTGCTGCTCAGCGTGCTCCCGCCGCAAGCGCTCAGGAACAAGAGCACGGCGAAGGACGCAGCCGCGCGGCGCATGGCGTCGACAGCTTACCCCCTCAGCGGGCGGCTGGCTCGTTGCTCGGCCGCTCGGAGGCGGGCTGCGTCTGGCTCGTCGGCGAGCAGCAGGTGCCCCCCGAGGGGCATCCGTATGGAAGGGTGTCGCCGCATGCCGCACCGCTCTTCAGGCAAAGGCCCCCGACGTCGCTGCAGCTGTTTTCCTGCGTGTTCGAGCTTCCGCACGCCGCGACCGCGAGGAACCCTAGGCCCAAGGTGATGGCAATCAGCTTTCGCATGAGGCGGCGGATTCTGCGCGAATCGCCCCCGCTGCGCAATCACAGGCTTCTCCCGTCCGGTTTTCTTGGTCCCCGCTATTGCGCCCCGTCACATCGCCTGCGGCGGCTCACCGGCGTCTCAGTGCGTCACGGCCATTGCGAAGTGGTTCTGTGAAAGGAGAATGCCGCGCACCCGCCGTGAAACGTACCGTCTTGATCACGACTCTGACCGCGCTGGCGGTCGCCGCCGCTTGCGGGACCGGGGCGATGACCAGTGAGGCCACGAACGTGGATGCCTCCGCTCCGTCAGGCCTGCAGGACGCGTCCATGGACGCCACGGTCGTGCCGAACGGTGCGGCGAGCCCCACGTCCGATGCGGGCGAGGACTCGGGGCCGACGACGACGCCGATCAAGCACGTCGTCGTGATCGTCAAAGAGAACCACACATTCGACAACTACTTCGGCTCGTTCCCCGGCGCTCTCGGGACCTCGACATGCACGCTGTCCGATGGCGGGACAATCACTCCGCCTCAGGCTCCCGACTCGACGTCGCGCGACCTCTGTCACGAGCACCTGTGTGCTCTCCAGGACTGGAACGACGGAGGGATGAACGGTTGGGACCTCACGGCCGGCTCAACGGAGAACGGCGACAACCTCGCGTACGCCCAATACGGAGAGTCGGGGATTCCGAACTACTGGGCCTATGCGAAGGCATTCACGCTGGGCGATCACTTCTTCGCCGACGTCCTCGGCCCGAGCTTCCCCGGGCACATGTTCGTCCTGGCGGCGCAGGCGCACTGGTCGACCGACAACCCCCCTACGGACGTGGCCGCTCCCTACTGGGGGTGCGACCAGCCGGACGGCTCGACGGTGCCGACGCTCGCCAACGGCACTTGCACCGATGCGGCCGTCTTCCCTTGCTTCGACATTCCGAGCGTCCCGGACGTGTTGCCGGCGGGCGTGGACTGGAAGTTCTACGGCTCGAACTTCTACGTGCTCCCCGAGATCTGGTCGATGTTCGACGGCATTCGCTCGATCCGCGAAGGGCCCCTGTGGGCAACGAACGTCGTCAACGTGACCCAGTTCGACACGGACGTGTCGGCGGGGACGCTCCCTGCGGTCAGCTGGCTCGTCGATCAGGACCTCGCCGACGAGCATCCCGACGTTGGCTCGGTCTGCGTCGGGGAAAACTGGACGGTCGATCGCATCAACGGAATCATGAAGAGCCCTCTCTGGGCGTCGACGGCGATCATCTTCACGATGGACGACTTCGGCGGCTGGTACGACCACGTCCCCCCCCCGCGGCAGTACGGGTGCAACGCGCAGCAACCCTACGGGCTCGGCTTCCGTCTCCCGCTGCTCATCATCTCGCCGTACGCCAAACCGGGGTTCATCTTCTCGGAGCAGGCCGAGCAGGCGAGCATCCCGAGGTTCATCGAGCGGGTCTTCGGCGCCACGCAGACGCTGACGGATCTGGACCCCGCCGCCCAGGACAAGCAGGCAAACGACCTGTTCGATGCCTTCGACTTCAACCAGACGCCCCTCTCGCCGCTAGTTCTCCAAGAGCGCACCTGCCCGTTGTAACGGGTTCTCGTCCCATCGCGGGCGCGGGGCGTGGTAGTCGGGGCTCATGGAAGCGAAGGAAGCCAAGAGCTCCGTCGTCGCGCGCATCTTCGGCTCGATTGATTTCGTGGCGGCGCTCGTCATCGTCCTGGGCGTCTTCGTCGGGCTCCCGGCGCGGTGGTGGGTCGTCGACGTGCCGTCTGCGCTCGTTGCGGCGCTCCTCGGAGCCGCCGGGGTCGGGCTCGTTGGGCGCTTCCCCTGGGGTGAACGCATCGCGCGCGTCGCCTCGATGATCGCGCTCGCGCTCGGGCTCGTCCTGGTCACCACGCTCGTCGTCACGGCCAGCTACCTCAGCGGGATTTACGACGCGGTCGGGAGGGGGGGCGCCGTCATCCTCGTGCTCGTGGCCGCGCTGGTGCTCCCTTACCTCGTCGCGTTCCCCGCGGCGCAACTCGTGTGGCTCGGCCCCTCGCGCCCCCGAGGTCCCGCGAGCCCCAGAAGCGGAGAGGAGCCGGCGTGACTCCTCGCGCGCTCGCGCGACTTCTGCTCGCCTACGTCGCGTTCGCGGTGATCCTCTCGACCGCCGTGCATCGCGCGGCGTCTCTGCGCAAGGTAGACGGCGAGCACGTCTACTCCGGGTGGCGAAAAGGAGAGCTCGCCGCTCGCAACGTCAACGGCGAGGTCGTGGACGTCCCGGGGCTGCGGATCGTCGACGAGCATGTCGTCGGCGAAGGGGCGCTCCTCACGTCGTTGCAGCCCGTCTTTGCGCTGTCGATCGTCGCCGGGGTCGACGGCGTGAAGGCCACGTTGAACGGACTCACCGCCTACGTCACCCCCGACGATCTTCTGTCCCGGCAGGCCTACGACAAAGGATTCTCGATCCCGAGCCTGATGCTTTCGTTCGGCGCCGACGTTCCCGTCATCGAGGCGCTACTCGCGCAGCGCCTCGGCACGACGGTGCCGGAGCTGCGGGCGCACGCCGTCGTCAGGCGAATCCGCATGGTGCGCAGCTCCAAGGCGCGACAACCCTTCGCTGCGACGAAGCCGGACGAGATTACCCCCCAGCTTTTGCGCGACGCCGCGACGGCGGCCGCGGGATTTCTTGCGCGCGGAGTCACCGTCGAAGGGCGCTTCCGCTACATCGTGGACGCGCCCACGAATCGCACGCTTCCAGGTTACGACTGGCCGCGCCACGCCGGGGCCACGTACTTCCTCGCGCAAGCGTCCGAGATCGATCCGAGCCCCTCGCTCCGCGACGCAGCGCTTCGCAGCGCGCACTTTCTCCGCGACACGACGCTCGAGTGCGCCGGGATGAGATGCGTCGGCTCCGACCAGATCATCGACATCGGTTCGTCGGCGCTCGCGTTGATCGCGATGAGCGAGATCGCGCGCACGGGGCTCGACGCGAGCTACCGAGTGCCCGTCGCGGAGCTGGCAAAGTTTCTCCGCGCACAGCAGCGGCCGGACGGAGAGTTCATGCACTTCTTCGACCGGCGGACCAACCAGAGGATCGACAAGCAGGTCCTCTACTACTCCGGCGAGGCGACGCTCGCGCTCGCGCGCGCCTACGAGCTAAACCAAGATCCCGCCGACCTCGACGCCGCTCGACGCGGGCTCGCGCACCTCGTCGGCCCCGCGTGGAGCTTCTTCGGAAACCGATACTACTTCGGCGAGGAGCACTGGACCTGCCTGGCGATGGCCGACCTCTGGGATAGTGCCCCCGACCCCAAGGCGCTCGACTTCTGCGAGCGCTGGCGCGAATACGACGCGCACATGATGTACGGCCCAGGCGAGACGTCGTGGGATGCCGACGGCGCGTTCGGTGTGGGACCGCTCGTGACGCCGCGCCTGACTCCCGTCGGTAGCCGCACCGAGGCGGGGGCCGCCACGCTCGAGGCGATGATCAAAGCCAACGTCGATCCATCGAAGCGCGCGGCGCTTGCCTCGCAGCTTCGACGCTCGCTCGCGCTCATCCTCCGCCAGCAATTCCGGCCCGGTCCGCTCCACCTCTTCGCCGATCCGAGCCAGGTCATGGGCGCCATGCCCGGCAGCCAGGTCGATTGGCAGCTCCGGATCGACTACGCGCAGCATGCCGGAAGCGCGATGATTCGTGCCGCTTCCGTGGCGGGCCTGTGAGCATTGAGGGCCCCCCTGTCGGACGCGAGCCCTCCCCGTCAAGAAAGTTGGTCGAAAAAGTTTGTACAGCGTCCATCGGTTGCTACGATCAATCTACAAGGTGGGATCCCGCCTCGTGCGGGGGCCTCCTCGGTTGGAGGGTGATGACAGACGGCGGCGAACGAGGCGCGAGAAACGATCGGCAAAGAACGCCGCGGGCGCGCGGCCATGCTGCCGGACCCCCCCCGTTCATCAACCGTCGCGGTCTGGTCGACCTCCCCCGCGCGGGGCACGGCCCGGCGTGGATCCCGGTAACGAGGGTGCGGCCGCTCGGCGGGGCGCTTCAGCTCCCGGCGACGGGCCCCCTTCGCGTTCTGGCGTGGGGTCGCCCATTTGCGCCACAGGTCTCGATCGACCGGGCGTTCTTGCCAGGGTCCGTACGACTCACGCTCGGCTGCGACTTCGAAGCACGCCTCGCCCGAGCCACACAGATTTCCTTTTCGCTGTCGACGCCGAAGCGTCACAGCCTCTCGCCTAATGTCGGGGGCGGGTTCCCCGGCGTTGCATTTGCATTGTTGTATTCGAGCTGCCGAGAGCGCAGCCAAAGAGGTGATTGGATGACTACTCCGGCCATCAAGAGCCTGGAACACGTGTCGTTGGAGGAAGCTCTCGCTTACCTTGATGCATCGGAAGGGGACGAGCTCGGCGCGGCCTTCGCGCTCGCCACGCACCGGAACGAGCTCGCTGGGTCGTCGGAAGCACCGGACGACGCCGAAGTTCATCACGCGCTCTTCCTCATCCGGAAGGCGCGCGGTCTGGACGCTCCGAGCTTCGATCTCATGCGCGTTCAGCTGAAGCGGCGCGTCGCCGCGTAGAGAATCGCGCGCCTGTAGGGGGAAGACGCAGCGCTCGAGCTGCTCAGCGTCCGCCGTCGCGAACGCCGGCATCGAGCGCAGCGCCGGGGACCTTTGTCTCCTGGGCTTGCTCCTTGTCGCGCCAGGCGAGCGCCCCCGCGATCCCGACCATCACCGTGACGCCGAGCACGAGCCCCGCGAGGAGCGCCGTGCGTGGAGACATCGAGGCCGGCACCGGGATCGACTCCATCGGCGTCAGCTGCTTCTTGAGCATGTACTGGACGCGCTCTTCGTCGATCGACTGCGTCCGCACCCGCCCGGTCCCGCAGACGTTCGCGAGCGACTCCGCGAGCTCGCTCGCCGACTGAAAGCGCTTCGACGGGTCGCGCGAGCACGCCCGCGCGAACCAGCCATCGAAGCCGGGGGGGACGTCCGGGTTGAAGTGCGACGGGACCGGGAGCGGCGCCGCGCACACCTTGATCACGATGTCGCCCAGGACGTCCCCTTCGAACGGAATGCGCGCGGTCATCGCGGCAAACGCGCACGCCCCGAGCGACCAGAGGTCCGTCAGCGGTCCCGGCGCGCCACCGAGGGTGAGCTGCTCGGGCGCCATGAAGTTCGGCGTCCCGATGACGGCCCCCT
The DNA here is from genome assembly GCA_052147435.1 of Polyangiaceae bacterium. Taxonomy (GTDB): domain Bacteria; phylum Myxococcota_A; class Polyangia; order Polyangiales; family Polyangiaceae; genus JBKQKP01. The sequence goes on from JBKQKP010000183.1 coordinate 36,208, forward strand.
CTTGTGTCGGGCCCCCCATCGCCCTTGGCGTGGCCAGCCCCGCGACGCGCGGCGCCTCGAACATCTTGGCGATCCCGAAGTCGACCAGCTTCACCGTGAACGGCAGATCGCCCGACTGGGGGTTTTGGTCGACGTCCGCGTTCGTCGCCAGGAAGATGTTGTCGGGCTTCAGATCGCGGTGCACGACGCCCGCGGCGTGCGCTTTCGTGAGCGCCAGCGCCGCCTGCCCGATGATCTTCGCGACGTCGTGCGCGGGCATCGGCCCCTGCTTGATCAACGCCTCGGAGAGCGACTCCCCCTCCAGGTACTCCATCACGATGTAAGGGAGGCCGTCCTCGGTCACGCCGTAGTCGTAGACCTTGACCGCGTGGACGGTGCTGAGCTTTGCCGCCGCGAGCGCCTCGATCTCGAAGCGTTGCCGTGCGTCCTCCATGCTCGCGTACTGCGGGCGGATGAACTTGATTGCGACGCGGGTGCCAAGCGCCACGTGCTCGCCGGACCAGACGGTTCCCATCCCCCCTGATCCGATCATCTCGAGGACGCGGTACTTGCCACCGACGATCGACCCTTCGAGCGACGGCGAGCTGGTCGTGGGGGAAATCATCGAGGCGCCCCGGAGCGCGCGGGTATGCAGAGAGTATCAGAGAACCGCGACTGTCATAACGCTTCGCTAAGTGCGAGCTAGGGCCTTTTCGCGAGATCGATCGCGTGCGCCGCTTCGAAGTTGGGGGGCTCGATGCCGAGGAGCGTGGACAGCGTCCTCGAGAAGACGCGAAACGAGATCGGCGCGTCGAGGACGCGTCCGGCAGCTACCCGTCCTGGAGCTCGAACGAGGAGCGGGACCGACCGATCGAAGAGGTACGGAGACCCGTGGCTCGTCCCTTTTCCGACGACGACGTTCGGATCGAAGAAGCTGCCGCGCTTGACGAGCACGTAGAGATCGCCAGCGCGACCGGGGACGAACGAGCGGCAGACGAGCGCGTCGATGCTGTCGTTCGACTCGACCGGACAGGTCTCCGGCAGAGTGCTCGTGTCGACGACGCGGTCGACCTCCGGGTGTCGGAGGAGCGAGGCCACGAGCGCTCGTTTGAGGCGCTCGCCGTCGGCGGGGGGGAGGGTCCGCGCAGCAGCGGTCAGGTACACGTACGGATCGACGACCCCCGCGACGAGCGGTTCCTTTGCGGTCGGGATCGCCTTCCCCGCGACCTCGCGCAGCTCCGTGGCGATCTCGTCGGGCATCAGCCGCCCGACCTTCCCGCACGCCCGCTCCCATCGATCGCCGCCGGCGTCCGGGCTCGTTGGTCCCTTTTTCGGTGAGCACCACGGGCGCGTCGCGGCGATCGCGGTCGCCTCGGGCATCGTCGTGACGCCGTGATCGCCGCTCAGGATCGCCGCCCACCCCGCCGGTCCGAAGCGATCGTCGAGCGCGGCGAAGAAGCGACCGAGGCTGGCGTCGAGGCGGCGGAGCTCGTCCCACGCCTCCCACGAGTCAGGGCCGAAGGCGTGGCCAACATAGTCGTTCGCCGAGAGGGACAGCGCCACGAGCGTAGGGCGATGCTCCGCGTGCTCGGCGGACATCGCCGCCAGCGCGAGCGCGAAGATCGCGTCGTCGGCGAAGGGCGACCCGCGGAACGCCACCGCGGGCGACTTCGCGTGCGCGACGTCGTGCGGGAAGACGATCGGCATCCCGCCGAGCTCCCCCTCGCCGGGTTGGGCGTCTGGCGTCGCCGCATGCACTCTTACCCAATCGGGATCGAGCGGTGTCCACGGTGTCGCGCGAAGAGCCGACGGCGCGGAGAGTGGCTCGGCCCAGACGGGAAACGTCGTGCCGAACACGCTCGACGTGACGAAGCGGTCGCGCTCCTTGTCGAACCAGAGCGTCGCCGAGGGGGCGCGACCACCACCGAAGATCGCTCCGCGATCCTTGATCGAAAGGCTCACGATGAGCGCTTCGCGATGCGCCACGCGGAAGCGATCGGCGACGGTGTCCACCTTCAGCGGACCCGACGACGAGCCGGGCACGGTCTCGGTGGCGCCCGCCCCCGTCCAGACGAGCTTCGCCGCAGGGTCGCGCAGGATCGAGACCCTCTCGTGCGAGGTCGGATCGAGGACCTCGTTCCCCCAGACCCCGGACACCCGCGGTGGGGCCCCCGTGTAGAGCGCGGCGTGGCCCGGGGCTGTATCGGTCGCTGCGTGGGCGTAGCGCATGTCCTTGGCGTACGTTCCTTCGCGTCGCAGCCGCGCGAACCCACCGTCGGTCGGGAGGAGGGGCCAGCGCTCGTCTGCAATCCAGGCAGCCTCCTGATCGACGACGATGGAGACCACGACCGGCGACGGGTGCCGCACGCCCGTTGGTGCAGCGGGGGCCTGGGCACCGGCTTCGCGGTCGTAGACGCTCACCTTCGGGCGATCGCAACCCGCCGCGAGCACGAGGCTGGCCGTCACGGCGAACGCGGCGGCCCGCCCAGCGCGTGGCGCAAGCGACACGGTCGGACGGCGGAGCGCGGGCATGAGGTCGCGAAGCTTACCCGACGTCACGCGCTTGTCGCCGGCGGTCGATTGAGACAGCGTGCGGAGCATGGGTCTCTTCGAGAAGGACTACTTACTCCGGCTCCTCGAGCAGCTATCGCAAATGATCGCGGCCATCGCTACGGCCATCCGCGGGGGGAAGGGGCGAGAAGCCCTCGACATGATCGCCGAAGCGCAGGCCCGTTTGGCCGGGCCGCTCGGAGGGTCCCTCGATCGGCTCGATCCGGGCAGTGTCGTCTCGCTCCTCGGGGCCGAGAAGGCGAAGCTCCACGCGAAGCTGCTGCGTCTCGAGGCGGAGGCGCGAGGCTCGCTCGGCGAGGTGGCGAGGGGGCTCGCGCTCGAGGCGCGGGCCGACGAGATCGAGCGGTTGGGGGGAACGACGAGCTGACGCCGGGCGTGCCAGGGCGAGTCGGTTGAGGCTTGCCGGTCTAAGGGAAGATGGATCGTCGGCCCCCCGGTCTCTCCCCCTCAGGAGGCCCTGCGGCGCGAGAAAATCACTCGCTCTGCGCCTCGCCCCGAACCAATCCCCCGAGAGTTCCGCGCAAAATTGTAACGAATGACGAACCGCGGCATCCCGGCGCCGAGACGGTCCACTCCTTGCGTAGGAGAGTGGGCCCGGGAGGGGACAGTCATCATGCGCCGAACATCCTTAAGATCCCTTTCCAGACTGCTCACGTTGGCGCTGCTGTGTGCCGGGTGCGACAGCGACCCCGGGACCAACACCCAACTCTTCCCTCCGATCTCCCAGCATGGCGGCGGGTCGGGCTCGGACGACGGCGGAGTCACGGCCGACAGCGGCGTCATCGCCGACGCGACGGTGACGCCGATCGCCGTATCGAATGCGTGCAACGACTACGCAGCGGCGCGATGCACGCGCTACGACACCTGCACGGGGGGAACGCACAGCATCGCCGTCTACGGGAGCGTGGCGACGTGCGAATCGAGGACGAGCGCCGAGTGCGTCCTCGAGCTCGTGGCGCCGGAGACCTCGCAGACTGCGGCGACCGTCGAAGCGTGCGCCGTCTCGATCGGTACACAATCGTGCGCCGACATCTTCGACGAAGTTCCCACGGTCGCGTGCACGCCCACGCCCGGTTCACTCACGACGGGGGCCGCTTGCATCACCAGCTCACAGTGCGCGAGCAGTTACTGCGCGCTCGGACCCGACGCCGTCTGCGGTAGCTGCGCGGCTGTCCCTCAAGCGGGCGCTCACTGCGCCAGCACCGACGAGTGCGGCGATCGTGGCGGGCTGACGTGCGCAGGCGGAGTCTGCATTCCGATCGGGCAGACGGGCTCCCCCTGCACGAGCGCGATCCCGTGCGGGTACGGGCTGTCGTGCGTCGGCACGACGGCGACGACTCCCGGCACATGTCAGGCGGCTGTGAGCGACGCGGGCGCAGCGTGCGACCCCACGGGGACCACCGCCCCTTCGTGCAGCGCCGACTTGGGGCTCACGTGTGACCCGGTCGCGCTCACGTGCGTGCCCACGAGCTACGCCGCAGCAGGAAAGCCGTGCGGAGACCTCGACGGCGGCGTCGGCGGCTGCGCGGCGGGGGCCTGCGTGATCGAGGCGCCGGACGCCGGGAAAGTCGTGGATGCTGGCGTCGATGCGTCCGATGCGGGTGACGGAGGCGACGATGCCGCCGCTGTCGACGCGGGACCCGCTCCGAGCGCGCCGGATATCGGCGCGTGCGTGGCCGCCGTCACCGAAGGGACGGCATGCGACGTCTCCCTCGGGCCGACGTGCCTCCCTCCGGCGAAGTGCGTCCTCTCCGGCGACGGTGGGACCGCCGGAACGTGCACGCTCCCGAGCGGGACGACCTGCAAGTAGCGCCCTTGCCGTACTCGCTCAGCCCGCCGAGTCGAGCCCGCCCGCGTCGGTGATCCCTGCGTCGGACGCTCCGCTGTCCTGCCCTCCGGAGTCCTGCGCCGCGGAGTCCTGCGCCGCGGAGTCCTGCGCTCCTGCGTCACCCGAGGCGGGCGTCACGAGCGCGCACCCGGGGACGAGGCCGCACGCCTGGAACGTCAGACTGTTCGACGTGGGGTTGCACGACTGAAGGACACACGACGTCCCCCCGGTGCACTCCGTGCTCGTACTGCAAGACTGGATGGTCCCGAGCGAGCAGGAGCTGACTTGGCAGCTCGTGCCGATCGTGGTCGTGCTCAGGAACCCGAGGCAGCAGATCTGGTCCGCCGCGCTCCCGCCGTCGCTCGCGCGCGCGCAGTCCGAAGCCGAGGTGCACTCGAGCTCGAGGCAGAAGCCGCCGTCGGCGAGGCACGCGCCATCGACGACCTGCGCCGGAGCACCGGCGTCCGAGGGCTCGTAGCCGTCGGTGCTCCCGGTGAAGATCTCGCACCCGACGATGGCCCCTCCCGCCAACGTGGCCGCGACCGCAAGAACGACGAGCCCCTGGCGCCGCATCAGAACGTGCCCCGGAGGACCAGCGAAGCGCCGGAGCCCGTTGGCGAGACTCCGATCGCCGTCTGCGTGTCCTTCTTCTCGCTCTTGTCGCGCTTGTCGCCGTCAGCCGGGTTCGTGAGGATGAGGAATGCGCCGATGCCGATTCCAGCGGCCGCCGCGATGTACGACGCGAGGTTCCAGTCCTGGAGCCCTTGAAGCTGCGCGTTCGCGTTGAGGCCCGCGGCGCTGCAGAGCTTCTCCGCGTTGCAGTCGCTGCTCCGCTGGCTCGCGTAGTTGACCATCATGATCGAGGTCCCGATCGCGACCGCCGCGGAGGCGATGCCGAAGGAGAGGCTGAACCAGCCCATCGCGCGCGGAAGGGCGTCGGAGCCGTGCGCTTCGCTATCGGGTGCCTTGGTCTCGGGCGTCGCGGCAGGGGACGCGGCGGGAGGAGGGGGAGGGGCAGGGGCCGCGTCGGCGAGGACGAGGTGCGCCGAGGAG
>JBKQKP010000184.1:0-9444 GCA_052147435.1 Polyangiaceae bacterium
CGCCGTGCAGCTGGTCGGCGTGCACGTCGGGGTCGGGGGCGGCGCGAGGTTGTCCGGCTCCACGCACGACGTGAGGTCGAACAGCATGAACTCGAGCGCCTTCTCCTGCGCCGAGAGGTCGCCGACCGTGCACCCGCCGGGGACTGTGCTCGTGCCGTTCGAGTAGTCGTTCGACGCCGCGCCTACGTGCAGATCACTGTAGACCACACGCCCACACTGGGACGCCGGGGTGGCGGCGATCGGCGTGTTGAAGTCGAGATACATCGTCGTCGGCCCACCGCTCGGCACGGTGGGGACCGTCACGTCGGTGATCCAACTCTGCGAGCTCACGTTGACCGCGGGGTTGACGCTGGCGTTCTGACGCGAGTCGGTGATCTGCAGCGTCCCGTCGCTCTGGAGCGCGCTCACGATCCCGAGCCACTGATCGAGCGCCAACCCCTTCGGGAACGACGTGTTGATCGAGGCGCTCGTGACGTTGTCCGCGCCGGGGCCGATTCCGTTGCTCCCGGGGATCCACGTGGCCGTCGCCTTGAACTCGGGCGACGAGCCCGTCCCTTCGAACCAGTAGTAGTGGAAGTGCGACGCGAACACGCGCCCCCCTCCGTTCGCGTACGCCTCGAGCGCCGCGAGCGACGTTGCCGGCTTCGTGTTGCCGTTCTCTCCTCCCTCGCACGAGAGAATGACGATGTCGTACGCGGAGAGGTCGGTCGTCGAGTCCCACAGCGAGCTCTGGCTCGACGGCGAGCCCCCGCTCTCCGCATTCCCGCCGGTCCCCTGGTAGATGTGGACCCGCTCGTCGCCGGTCCCCGAGGTGTACTCCGCCTCGTCAACGCCGATTCGCTCGAGGAGGCACTCGAGCGTGTCCGCGCCGCCGGTGGAGACCGCCATCTTGGGGAGATCCCCTTCGGTGCGGTTGCGCGGGAGGCGGGTCGTAGTCGGATCGAGCGCGGTGTTGGTGCAGGCGGTGACGGTGGGGATCGTCAGCTGGCGCCGCCATTTGCCGATCTGGACGACGAGCGGGATGTTCGTCCCCGCTGGCACGTTCTGAATCGTGAACGTGCCGTCCGCGGCGGTGCTCGCGGTGACGAGCGGATCGCCCGTGTAGAGGTCGGCGCAGGTGTCGCACGTCGCGTGATCGGTGAACGCGCTCGGGGTCGAGTTCGGCACGTAGACGGCGACGTTGTAGAGCGGGTTCTTCCCGGCCGGATCGAGGATGGTGCCGCTCACCGTCGTGGTGACTGTCCCCGAGCAGGCGACCTGCTGGCACTGCAGGTTGACGCAAGGCGGTGCGGTATCCGGGGAGGCCCCATCCACGTTGTTGCCGAGGAGCGGCTGCACCCCCTGGTTGCCCGGGTTGGTCGTGGAGCCGCCGTCGGCCTCTCCGTTCGCGAGCGCCGCGTTGCCGTTCCCGCTGGCAATCCCGAAGCTCGAGGGGATGTCCGGGCTCGAGGAGCAGCCCCCCGCAAGGATCACGACGAAGCTGCTGCCTAGGGCGACCGAGAGGGCAACGAACGACGAAATACGGCTCGTGGGGGACATGGGAGTCCCTCTGAGCAAGAGTGGGACCGCGTTCCGCGCGAAGAGAAACTTTGCGTAGATAGCGGACTTCGAGCCCAAGCAGCCCTGCGAGCTGATGCACGCCGGATCCAGACTGAGGAAACGGCGGATCAGTACACCCCCCTCGGGGAGCCCCCCTCGCTGGTGCCTGGAGAGCCCAGCGCGCTGCTCTCCGGGTCATTTGTTGGCCGCCCGCGGCGATGTCCGCGAAAATCTTCGCGATGGCGACCAAGAAAGCCACGAAGCGCCCGCGGGCGGCCGCCGGCCCCGAGACTCCGAGCGGGCCGCGGGGGGGCGAAGACGCCGTTCAGCTCATCGCGACCGCGCTTGCGAGCCACGAGTCGTCGATTCGGCAGCTGGCGGAGGTCGTCGTCAATCTGCACGAGAACATCCGCGCGATTCGCGAGGTACTGGACGCGCTGACCGAGGGTGTTGCTGACCCGCGGGTCGTCACAGCGAAGCTGCGCATGCGGCGAGTGAAGCTCGACGAGTAGGGATGGCGGGCTCGTCGGGACGAGTTCACAATTGCGGCGCATGCGCTGGTCGGCCTTTCTCGCCCTCGTCGCGGTCTTCGTGGCGACGCTCCTCGCGCGCACGGCCCACGCGCAGCCCCCCGATCCGGAGCTCATGGCGCGCCTCGCCGTGCACGCCGAGGCGATCGAGAAGATGCGAACCCACGCGAGCTATGTCCTCGAAGGGGAGCTCGACAGCCTCGACGGCGACGGCAAGGTCGACAGCGTCAAGAAGATGACCGCGCGCGTCGAGGCGGACGGGGAGAAGACGCGCCTCGTCGTCATCCGATGCACCGAAGATGGGAAGGACGCGACCGAGCAGGCGCGCAAGGACGCCAAGCCGGGGAACGAGCGGACGAAGGAGGAGCGCGCGAAGCAGCACGTGGAGATGCCGCTCCTGGCCTCCGCGCAGCCCCACTACGTTTTCGATCAAGTCGCCGTCGACCCGGCCGACCCCACGCGCGTCGAGATCTCGTTCGTCCCGAAGGAGCCGAACGAGCACACGTCGGAGGGATCGGCGTGGGTCGACACGAAGAACGCGACCTTGCTCTCCGCTGGCTTCAAGCTGAGCAAGCCCGGGTTCTTCGTCGAGTACGTTCACCTCACGATCGAGCTGAACGCGAAGACGGATCTCGGACCGGCGATCTCGCGCGTGACGGTGGACGGGAAAGGGGGAATCCTCTTCTTCCGGAAGCACTTCCGCGGTCAGGCGAAGCTGTCCGACTACAGCATTCTTCCGTAGGGGTTACTTCAGCGCCTTGAAGAACGTCACCCCGTTCGGCACGCCGAGCCCCGTCACCGTGTCGTAGCCGACCGCGGTGCCGTTCGTGTTCTCGCTGCCGTGATAGTCGAACGTCGTCGCCTGCCCACCCGGGTACGCGACCGCCTCGGGCTTGCCGGGCTTGATGTCGATGAAGGCCGACTTCTTCGACGCCTTGTAGAAGGCGGCGTTGCCGGAGCCGAACTTCTTCCCGGTGTACTGCTGCGCGAGCGCCACGGTCGCCGTGAAGAGCGGCGTCGCGAGGCTCGTGCCGCCGATCGCCTCTTGCCGGTAGACGCCGGTGCGCGGGCTCGTGATGCCGATGATGATGCCCGTGTACGGGTCGGCGAGCATCGAGACGTCGGGGACGGTGCGATCGGTCGCGTTCATGAAGGTCGAGAGCGACGACGGGACGATCCCCGCCTGCCACGTCGGCTGCAGGTACACGAAGCTGACCCCCCCGCCCGCGCCGAAGCCCCACTCGCCGGGCGGGCCCGGGACGTACGAGGCGCCGGCGTCCGGCGACGTGTTGCTCGGGATTCCTCCGTCCGGATACTGGAGCTGGCTGAAGGCGTCCTCCCAGCCGACCTCGAAGAGCTTCTGCCCTTCCTGGCCCATCGCCAGCGTCGTGCCGCCGACCGCGGTCACTTCGGTGAGAGACGCCGGGAAGTCGACCGTCGGCGAGCCGCTGTTCGCGGTGGACTCGTCTCCGTTGTCGCCGGACGCGTAATAAAGCCCGATGCCCTTCAGCCCCGCCTGAATCGCGATGCTCTCCCAGGCCGCGAAGTCGTTCGTCTGCGCCTCGAGGCCGTCGTACGAGTTCGAGATGACCGACGCGAGGTGCCCGGTGATGATCATATTCAGCGCCGAGATCAGGTCGGGGTCGTTCGCGCTGACCGCGCCGACGTAAACGATGTTCGCGCCCGGCGCCATCGTGTGCACGGCGGTCACGTCGAGCGTGGACTCGCCGTACCACCCCTTGTCGATCGTCCCGAGCGTACCCGGCCCCTGCAGCAGGGTGATCTGCGAGGTCGCGAGCGGGTAGTCGGCGTCGTTGGCCGCGAAGTACGTCTGCACGTCCTGGACGAGCGTCGGCGGGGTGAAGGCATCGACGATCGCGATCGTCTGCCCTGTGCCGTCGTTCCCCTCGCGCACGGCCGTATCGACGCCGTAGCCCTGGCGCAGCTGCGGCGGGTGGTACCCGCACGGGGTGTACGTGAGCGGCGACGGGAAGCCACCGCCGTAGGAGGGATCCTCGGTGTCGGGGATCTGCCCGAACCACAACGAGCACGTCCCCGCGGGGACGTCGTCGTCCGGCCCCTGCCCCGCCTGGTAAACGGTGTTCGGCTTCATCACCATCGGCGTCGCGAGACCGAGCACCGTGAGGACGCGCGAGCCCACGGCCGCGGGGAGCGTCACGGGGTCCATCGGCGCTTGCCTCACCTCGGAACCGATCCTGTACTGGCCGAGGCGCGTGCCGAACGCCGTCTCGACGTGTGCGGCGGTCCCGACGACCGAGAGGAACGCGTTGTTCGACGGCACGGATGTCACCTGGAGCCCGTTGCTCTCGAGGTGGGCCCGCACGGCCGCGACGTCGGCGTCAGTCGGCCCGAACTGCGACGCGAAATCGGCGTCGCTCAAGAACCTCCCGTAGAGCGCGTTGTCCGGGTCGCTGATCTGCGCGAGAAGCGCCTTCGCCCCGGCGGCGTTGTGCATCGCGAGGTGAACCTGAAGCGAGACCGACGTCGCGGCGTCGACGCGCCCCGCGTAGTTCGACGACGACGCCCACGACGGCGTCATCGCCATCACCGACGTGCCGGCGGTGGCCTGCGAAGAGGATCCTGTGGGGCTATCGCTCCCCGACGAGCAAGCGGCGAAGACGCCGAAGCCAGAGAGCACCACTGAGCCAAGCAGCCAGCTGCGAGAACGCTCGAACATTGTCTTTGACCTTGATGAGCGTCGAAGCTTCACCGAAGGACTGGGTCGCGCGCCCCGTGCACGCATCATCCCCCTCCGATGACCCCGACGAGCGCGAGTGCTTTCTCGTATGCGCAGTGGATCGTCAAGCCACTTCTCGGCGAAACGGACAGCGCGTGCGGTGGCACTGATCGAGCGACACTCGCCGCACAACGCGGAGTACAGCTCGAGCGAAGCTCCGAGCCGGAAGGATGGAAGCCGGAAGGAGCTACGGTGACGGCGGAATCCGGATCACGCGCTCGACCGTCGCGCACGTGCTACCAGCTGTTCCTCCATGCCTTCGACCCGGGCTTCTTCCCCTTCCTCTTCGATCTCCTCGACGGATCCGAGCGCTCCGCGGCGGCGCGCCGTCCTCGTGGCGATCCAGCTCCCCGGCGTGACCGACGTGGAGCACGCCGCGGATCTCGCGGAGCTGGGGCGGCTCGTGAAGACGCTCGGCTTCGATGTAGCTGGAACCGTGACGCAGCGGCGTGACGCGCTTGCGGCGGCCGCGGTGCTCGGCGAGGGGAAGCTCAAGGATCTGGCGGAGCTGACCGGCGGCAAGGGGGTCGTGCCGACGGGCGCGCCGGAGGTGAAGACGAAGGCGCGCGCGAAGTGGGCGGCGGAGAAGAGGAAGGAAGCGGGCGACGAAGAGGAGGATGAGGAAGGCGCGAACGGCGAGGAGGAGGACAAGAAGACAGCCGCCGTCGTCGTCGTCGATCACGAGATCAGCCCCAGCCAAGCTCGCAACCTCGAGCGCGCGACCGGCGCCGAGGTGCTCGATCGCACCGGCGTCATCGTCGAGATCTTCCATCGCCACGCGCGCAGTCGCGAGGCGCGGTTGGAGGTCGAGATCGCGCGCCTCAACTACGTGGCCCCTCGGATGCGCGAGTCGAGCGGAGGCAAAGAGCGCCAGCGCGGCAAGGGGGCGGGCGAAGCGGCCATCGAGCTCGATCGCCGCAAGATCCGCGACCGCATCGCCGAGCTGAAAGAGCAGCTGGCCGCGATCCAGAAGGAGCAGGACAACCGTCGCCACGCCCGGCAGGACCAGCTTCGGGTCGCGCTCGTCGGCTACACGAACGCCGGGAAGTCTTCCCTCATGCGGGCGCTCACGGGCAGCCAGGTGCTCGTCGAGGACAAACTCTTCGCGACGCTCGACACGACGGTCCGCGCGCTTCAGCCGGAGACGAAGCCGCGGATCCTCGTCTCCGACACCGTGGGCTTCATCAAGAAGCTCCCCCACGATCTCGTCGCGTCCTTTCGTTCCACGCTCGACGAAGCGCTCGAAGCGTCGCTTCTTCTTTACGTCGTCGACGCCGCCGACCCGACGCACGAAGCGCAGCTCGAGGTGACGCGCAGCGTCTTGCGGGAGATCGGCGCCGAGGCCGTCCCCAGCATTCTCCTCCTGAACAAGGTCGACAAGCTCGACGAGGACGCGCGCGCCAAGCTCGCACGCGCACACCGCGCGGAGCGGACGATCCTCCTGTCGGCGCACGATCCGCGAGACGTGGCCACGCTCCGGCAAGCGATCCTGTCCTTCTTCGAGGAGCGCATGGTCGAAGAGGATCTCCTCGTCCCTTACGCCAAACAGGCACTCCTGGGCGAGGTGTACGAGAACGCGCGCGTCGTCGGCGAGAGCTACGACGAAGCGGGAACCCACCTCAGGGTTCGCGGGCTCCCGGCGGCGGTCGCGAAGCTGCAGCGTTCGTTCGAGAAGTGATCACTTCGCCGAAAGCTAACGCAACCAGCTATCGACTTCCTCGTCCCCCGTCGGCGGCACCGACGCCGGCCTCGCCGTCCGTCTCATTCCAGAGACCGGCTGCGCGAACCACTGCTTCTCCAGGTCCTCTTCCAGGTCATTCTCTCGGCCGGAGCGCAGAAGAGACCGTTCGACGGTCACGTACTCCGTGGCCTTCTTTTCAGGAGCGTTCATGACGCCCTCCTCGCACAATCAGATGCGAGGGGGCGGATTCGTATTCACCAGATCCGCACGCGATCGGCGGGCTTCAGATAGAGAGCATCTCCCTCTTTCACGCCGAATGCCGCGTACCAGGCGTCCAAATTCCTGACGGTCAATGCCCGGTAGTGCGCGGGCGCGTGCCCGTCGGTCAGAAGCTGCTGGCGAAGAGTCTCGTCGCGTTCCTTGCTCTGCCATGTGTGCCCATAGGCGACGAAGAACTGCTGGTCTCCCGTCAGGCCTTCCGCGACCGGCGACTCCGCCCCGCCGAGTGACGCTCGCCACGCGTCGTACGCCACGGCCAGTCCGGCGAGGTCGGCGATGTTCTCGCTCAGCGTCTGCTTCCCGTTGATGGCGACGTCGGGGAGCGGCTTGTACGTGCTGAACTGCGCAGCGAGCGCGGCTCCGGACGCCTGGAACCGCGCGAGGTCGTCGGGCGTCCACCAGCTCGCGTACTTGCCATGCGCGTCGAACCGCGCCCCCTGGTCGTCGAAGCTATGGCTGATCTCGTGCCCCACGACGGCGCCAATCGCCCCATAGTTTGCGGCGGACGACGCCTGCGGATCGAAGAAGGGGGGAACGAGGATCGCGGCGGGGAAGTTCAAGGCATTGCGCACGGGCATGTTCACTGCGTCGATGACCTGAGGAACCATCGCCCACTCACCGCGATCGACCGGCCGCCCGAGCTTCGCCACATTTCGGCGATACTCGAACGTCTGTGCGCGCTGGTCGTTGCCGAACGCGTCGCCGCGCTCGACTCGAAGGTCCCCGTAGTCCCTCCACTTGTCCGGGTATCCGATCCCGACACGCAGCGTCTCGAGCTTCTCCTTCGCCTTCGCTTTGGTGCCGGCGGCCATCCACGCCAGGTTGTCGATCCGGCGCGAGAAGGCCGCGATCAAGTTCGCGACGATCGCTTCGACGGCCTTCTTGGATTCGGACGGGAAGAAGCGATCGACATAGACCTTCCCCACTGCCTCGCCGAGCGCAGCGTCCGTCGCCTCGAGACCGCGCCTCCATCGGGGGACCGGCGCCTGAAGCCCCTCGAGCTCCCTGCCGTAGAAGGCGAAGTCCTCGTCGACGAACGCCTTGGGCAGGAACCTCGCGGCGCGATCGATCGCGCGAGCCGTGAGGTACTCCTTCCAGGTCTGGAGCGTCTCCCCCTTCACGAACGCCCCGAGCGCCGTCACGGCGCGCGGATGCCAGACGATGAAGGACGCTTGGCTCCCCAGCCCCGCCGCTCCGAAGAATGCATCCCAGTCCATCCCCGCGGCCCGCGCGACGAAGTCCGAACGCGACCAAGGATTGTTCGCCTTGCCAATGTCCTCGGAGTCTTCGCGCTTCGCATGCGACTCGGCGATCCGCTTCTCGAAGGCGAACACCCGCGCCGCCTTCGCGTCAGCGTCGGCGATCCCCGCGAGGCGCAACACAGTCGCGAGGTGCGCGACGTACTTCGTGCGGAGCGCCGCCATCGGCGCCGACTCGTCGAGGTAGTAGCTCCGGTCGGGCATCCCCAGCCCCCCCTGCAACAAGTACGGGGCATAGCGTGACGGATCGTTCAGATCCTGCTCCACCCAGAGACCGAGCACGCGCGAGGTCTGGAAGTGCGTGTTGTTCATCGCGTCGACGTCCGCGCGAAGCTGGCCGCCCAAGAACGCCGAGAGCGCGTGCGCGTCGCCGAGGCTCGCGATCTCTTCGAGGGTGCCCTTGAGCGGCTCGATCCCACGGGTCTCGACGGCCCCCTCGTCGAGGAACGCGGCGTAGTAGTCGCCGATCTTTCGGAGCTCCGATCCCGACGGGGCGTGCGCGGCCTCGTCGAGGATGTCCTTCTTCCGTTTCTCGACCACCTCCTGGAGCCGTAGCCACACGCCGGTGGACGGGCGGTCGGCTGGGATGTCGGCTGTCTTCAGCCATCCCCCGTTCGCATAGAGGAAGAAGTCGCTGCCGGGTGCGACCGAGCGATCCATCGCCGCGACGTCGAGGCCGTGGACGACGGACGCGGAGGCGACCTTCGTGGGTGCCGCCGTCGGGGCGGGCCCTGCGCAGGCGACGCCGAAGGTGGCGAGTAAAACGGGAAGAAGGAGCAGGGCTCCGAAGAGACGCGAGGGGGGGAATAGCTTGGGCACGTTTCGAGGGACCCTAGCCCACCGAAGCACCAGACAGCTCGAGCAGATCGCGGAATTCCTTGACCGGGTAACGCAACGTGTCACGCTGCAACACAGCGCGGCAATCGAGCCGCCACTCGAAGGGAGGCCGCCGTGGATAGCGTTGTTTCGAAGCTTCAGGAAACGGGTCACCACGTCGTGAAGAAGAGCGATCTCGTCTTTGCCCGGACGCGCGAGGCGGGAAAGACCTTCATCAGCGAAGTGCGTGACGCAGGGCGAGAAATCGCGGTGCTCGTGAAGAGCGAAGCGAAAGGGTGGAGGCGATTCTTGACCCAGCGCACGACGCGCCTTCGGGTCGACGCAAGCGCAGTCTTCACGCCGAAGACGTTCGAGCGGGAGCTCCTCTCGCGCGTAGACGGCACGCTCCGCACGCTCGACGCGAAGGTCCGCGAGCGCATCGCCGCCCTCGAGAAGGGGAAGACGAAGCGCGCCGTACGCAAGACGAACGGCAAGGGGCGAGCGCGCCGCGTGGGAGGGGTTTCCACGAGGTCTCCCTCGACCAGCGCGAGCGCTCCCGCGTCCGTTCGGCACTGACCGGCG
>JBKQKP010000185.1:0-43708 GCA_052147435.1 Polyangiaceae bacterium
TGAACGAATGGCTCGACTTCACTTCGAAGTGGTAGCCCTTCAGGTACGTGAAGACGCCGTACCCGTTCCCCTGGAACGAGAGGAGGACCTGCACAGTGTGATCGCCCGGAGGAACCGACCCGCTGAAGATCGGGATGTTCTTCTGATCGGCGAGGGCGCCCGTCTCGTCCTGACGGTTGTATTGGACCGTTCCGTCGATGACGAAGAGCGCGCGCACCAGCCGGAAGGCGTTCGACATCTCGTTCTCGTAGTCGACCTCCGCGCGAGACCCGGCGGCCCCACCCGACATGATCGTGTCGGAGAGGAGCGCGAGGCGCGTGTGGCTGCGCCGAATCGATTCCTTGAGCCCGTCGACCCGTGTCTCGAGGTCCTGCAGTCGAACCGCGTACGCGCCTCCGGTCATCTCCGGCTTGGGGGCGACCGGGATCGGGTTCGTGCTGGGACCGCTCGGCGAGGCAGCTGCTCCGGCAGCGGTCCCGCCCGCTCCGCCATCGGAAGCAGACGCCGGTGTGCCGGCGGGGGCGGGCGTGGCCGCGGGCGCTGCTCCGGCGTCGGCCGAAGCGGCCTTCGCCGCAGGCTTCTTGGTCCCGGCGGCAACCGCCGAGAACGACACGAGAGCCGACAGCAGGAATGCCAGACCGCTTGTGGCGTGAGTCGCGTGACGTCGCATTCGAGATTCCCCTTCTTTCAAGCGATGCTCTTCCAGAGGCCGCGCTGCGTCGTCGAGCAGACAGCGCGCGTTTGACCACCACCCCGCAAGTACTGCCACTACCGCGTCTTCGCTCGTCTTGGAGTGAAGCGCAGCGACGGGAGTGTATCGGGGCTCCGGTGCTGCTTGCAACGACTCGTCTCAGCAGCGACCTCGGCGGCGGCAGATTGGGTGAAACTCAAGCGGAGGCGCACGCTTGCCTGCCCACGACCCCGCCACGTGGTGTAGGCTCCAGGCGCGAGCCGGAAACACTGCCGGAAACACAAGCCGAATGGGGCCGATGTGCGAGGGGGGAATGTCCGCGGCGGAGCGGAGGCGTGGTCGGCCCCCTGAGGCCGTGCTCGCTGTGCGGCCCCGCCGATCGCGAGCCATGGCCCCTTCCCCAGGTGGTCACAGTACCGACCGCAGATCCTATCGCGACGACGGACGTCGATCCGCCAAGGAGAAGGAGGCGGAACGTGTTTCACGCTGCTGCGTTCGGCGCGCCAGGCGCATCAGACGGCCCCGCGGGGGGACGCTTGCGACCTTTGCCGGGAGACGTGCGTGACCGCCGGGCGCGACGTGACCGACGAGGCGCTGATGATCCGCTTCCAGCGCGGGGACAGAGCCGCGTTCGCCGCGCTCGTCCGTCGGCACCAGACGCCGCTGTACAATTTCTCGCTTCGCCACTTGCGGATGCAGTCGCTCGCCGAGGACGTGGTGCAGGACGCGTTCGTGCGCGTCGTGCAGAACGCCGCCGAGTTCAAGCACGAAGCGCGATTTACGACCTGGCTCTACACGATCGCCCGCAACCTCTGCATCGACCAGCTCCGCAAACGCGCTCTTCGCAAGCACCCCTCGCTCGACCATGGCCGGGGAGCAGGCGGAGAGGGGGCGGAGGAAGGAGACGGCCCCACGCTTGGTGAGCAGACGGCCGACTCACGCGCGAGCGTGGAGCGCGAAGCGACGGGGACCGAGCTCAAAGAGCGGATCGCGAAGGCCGTCGAGTCGCTCCCCGACGAGCAGCGCGAGGTCTTTCTGATGCGCGAGGTGGCAAACCTCCCCTTCAAGGAGATCGCCGAGGTCACCGGCGTCCCCGAGAACACCGTGAAGAGCCGCATGCGGTATGCGCTCGAGCGGCTCCAACAAGCCTTGAGCGAGTACGAAGAGTACGCGCGCGCACTGCGATGACTGCCATGAATACGATGATTAACCTGCGACGAGGAGAGGCCTAGACCGAGAAGCGACATGGACTGCGAGAAGTTCGAAAGCACACTCCTCGACGAGCTCTACGACGAGCTGGACGAGGTCACGAGCGCGGCGGCCAAGCGGCACGTCGGTGGTTGCTCGCGGTGTGCGTCGCTCCTGTCGGGCCTCAAGACGACGCGGCGTCTTGCGGTGCTCCCCATCGTGGAGCCGCCGGCGGATCTGGAGGATCGCATCCTGAACGCCGCGCGCGAGGCGCAGAAGGTGGTGCCGCTCGGGCGTCGGGCGTCGCGCGCGATCTCGTGGGCAGGCTCGTGGGCGATGCGACCGCAGACCGGGATGGCCGCGGTGTTCCTCCTGGGGATCGGGCTGAGCGCGCTCCTCCTTCAAGGGAGGCACGCGGCTCCGACGTCGTCGATGACGGTGAGCGATCGAGGCGAGCCCGTCGCGAGCGTGGCGACCGAGACGCTCGCGCGCCCTCCGGGAGAGGCGAACGAGCCCAAGGCCGCGGCCGCCCCACTCGCGCTCGCCCCCTCGCCCGTTCCGCAAGCGACGCCGACGGCGGCAGCTTCGGCGAACGCGTACGGAGCCAGCTCGACGAGCGACGGGCTCTTCGCGCGCCACGCGGCGAGCGGAGGGGGGGGCGGGCGCATCAACGCCCCGGCGAAAGGGGCGCCGAACGACCTGCCGATGGCGAAGAGCCTCGGCGGGTTCAGCGACAAGGACGACGAGAAGAACGCGTCGGCCGTCGCGGGGGCGCCTCTCCAGCAGCAGGCGTACGGCCCGTCCGGGCAAGCGCCCGCTCCGCCACCGCAAGCGCCGGCGCAAGCGGAGGCGCAGATGCGGCAAGCCCCAGCCGCCGCAGCGGCTCCAGCGCCCGGGCAGGGCGCGCAAGCCGCGCCGAGCTTCGCCGGCGCGAAGACCGCGTTCGACAGCGGCGACTACGCGACGGCGACGACGCTCTTCGATGCCGTCGCGCAGTCGAGCGGCGATCAGAGCGCCGCGCTGTTTGCAGCACGCAGCGTGCGAAAGTTGAACGGCTGCCCCAGCGCGGTGACCCGGTTCGACCAGGTGATGAGGGCCGCAGCAGGGACGCCCGCCGGCAACGACGCCACGCTCGAGGGGGGGCAGTGCTACCGCCTTATGGGGCAAACCGCAGCGGCGCAGTCTCGCCTTCAGTCGCTCCTGACGGTGCCCGGATACGTCGACCGCGCGAAGAGCGAGCTGGCGGCCATGGCGCCGAAAGCCTCGGCGAAGGCGGTCACGAAGCCGGCGGCACCTCCGCCTGCGTCCCAAAAGGCAGTCGACCAGGCATACTAGTCAGGCATGGCCGCCATCGACGAGATCGTGGAGCGCTGGTGCGCGCGCGATCGGGGGCTTGCGTTCCTCCCTGGGGACAAGGCGGCGATCGAGGCGACGCGCGAGCCGCGCGCGCTCGTCGTCGAGATCGGACGCGAGCGGCGACCGCACGCGGACCTCTTCCACGCGTGCGCCGTGCTCGGGCGGCTCATCGCGGAGTCGGGCGGGTCGCCTTCCCTGGCGTCGAGCATCCTCGACACGGCGCGCGAGGCGCTCCCCGACCTCGACGCCGAGACCGCGCGCGCGGCGAGAGGGGCGCTCTGCGAGGGTTTCGTGGCCGCGCGCGCCGAGATCGCGCTCGCGATCGCGGCGGCGCGCTGGGAGTTCCCGGGGTGCGTCGTACCGCTCGAGAGCGCGAGCGTCGCGATCGCGGCCGGGTATCCGGAGGATGACGAGGACGCGCTCGCCGCATGGGCGGCACGCGTCGCGAGCGCCGTGGCGCGCGCGGGGTATCGGCGGGCGATCGTGGCGGGTGGAGACAAGGCGCGCGCGCAGCTCCTCGATGCGCTGGAGCTCGCGGGCGTCAAAGTGACGACGACATCGCCTCCGGCTCCCGTTGGCCACGGTGGGTGATGACCGCGGGTGTTTGCTCGGCGGGGTGTGCTGAGCGCTCGCGCGTCGGCAGAGCAATGCTACCTTTCCGCGCCATGCGCGCACTCGCACTCCTCGCGGCCGGCGCGCTCCTCGCGTCGTGCAGCCGGGCGAGCCCCCCGGTGAGCGTCTCGGTCGCGCCGACGCTCTTGTTTCCGCGCAACGTCCTCCAGAACGCGACGTCGGTCACCCTCGCCGTCTACACCCAGACGAGCACAGTCACCTGCAACGCCACGACCGGCATCGCGAACGGGGTTACCACGTCGACCCCCGTCGTGGACTCGACGACGCTCGGTGCCTGCCCTGCCGGGAGCACGGAGCTGTTCTGCGGGACGCTGACGATCACGGAGTCGAGCGCGCCGCTCGTCTTCGCCGCAGCCGCACAGAACGCCTCCAACGCCACGATCGCCTACGGCTGCGCGTCGTCGGTCGTCGACGCGGCGAGCCTCTCTCTCGACATTACGATGATCCAGAGCGTCCCCACCGCGACGTGCGGCAACGGCATCATCGAGCCGACCGAGCAGTGCGATCCCCCGGCCCCCGAAGGGGGAACCGACGCCGTCTGCGACTCGCAATGCCACTCGAAGGAAGAGCTCCTCTCCGTGGGGTCGACCACGCCACGGGGACCGACGTTCCTTTTGTGGCCTTCGCAGGCGGGGCAGAGCGAGGATCTTCTCGCCTTCTTCACCGACGCAAACGCCGCAGGCGGGCCGAACGCGAACGTCGCGCTGCGGCTCATGAGCGCGACGCTCGAGCCGCTCTCCACCCCGCCGGCCGCGGCGACCGCGATCCTCGCGCCGAACGACACGACGTCGACGCTCCCTCCCCTCCCCGCCCCCGGCAACCAATCGCAACCCTCGGCCGCGGTCCTCGACGGCGTGTACTTCTACGCGTTCAGGGACGACGCTTTCGGCGCCCCGGGCGTCTACCTGCGCTCGTTCGACGCGACGCTCGCGGGGCAACAGGCGCAGGCCTCGCCGATCGTGATCGATGGGCCACCGGCGACAAGCGTCGTCGACGGCGGCGCCGACGCGGGGGGGAGCGCCGCAGACGGCGGGCCGGGCGACTCGTCGCCGTCGGTGGCCGTGAACGGCGCCGGGGCGCTCTTCATCGCCTGGCTCGACGTCGCCTCGGGGCAGATCGTCGGCAGGACGTACACACCCACCGGAGGGGCCCTCAGTCCTCTCGCCACGGTGAGCGCGAGCGGCACGACGAACGAGAACGTGCAGGTCGCGGGGACCGCGACGGGGTGGCTGGTCGTCTGGGACGACACCACGCAGATCAAGCTCCGGGCCTATTCGGGCAACGGCACGGCCGACGGGGCCGAGATCGTCGTGAGCAACGGGAGCCATTCGAACGGCGTGCAAGACCGCCCGGCCATCGCCGTCCTAAGCGATGGGCGCGCCGCCGTCCTGTGGGCCGATCACGGCACGTCTGAGGGGGCCGACATCTTCGTGCAGCGCTACGACGCGAACGTCGTCCCGGTCGCCGGCGATCAGACGACCGCGATCAACAACGTCGTGACCGCGGGTGACCAGGTCACCCCCACGGTTGCCGGAGCTTCGGCGGCGGGGGGGGCGTTCGTCGCCGCGTGGGTGGACGTGGCGAGCGGCCAGGTGCGCGGCCGCATCCTTCAAGGGACGACCGGGTTCGACTCCAACCCGATCGACGGCACGACGAACGAGTTTCTAGCGAGCATCGCGACCGGACAGCAGCGGGAGAATCCGGCGGTCGCCGTCGGCGGAAGCGGACCGTGGGCCGCGATCGGGTGGGACGTCGGCGGCGTCGTCTCCGTCCGGCGCTTCCCCACCTCGACTGAGTCGCAGTAGGGATACCGGCCAAGAAGGGACGCGTCAGCTCGGCTCGCGAACGTACGCGATCGTCCGGATCACTTCGACGAGGCTCTCGCGCTGGTCGAGCGTCAGGTCGATGAAGCGGATCCCCATGCCCGGGTTCGGGTTGTCTCCGCCCACGCGCAGGGGGTTCACCCACGCGACGACCCCTTCGAGCTTGAACGGCTCGTACCCCGGGGGGGCGAACGTGAGGTTCATCCGCGTGCCTATCTCCAGCGGCTCGATCGTCCGCACGAAGATCCCCATCTGGCTGATGTTCGCGATCGACGCATAGAGGAACGTGTCGTCTGCGACACAGTCCACCGCCCACGTCACATCGACGCGGTCATGCTCTCGCCGGTCCGCTCCGCTGTCTTCCTTGGCGCGCGCCGCACCGCTCCGGTCCTCTTCGCTCATCATGATCCCCATCCCCTTGCCCGCGCTTCGTCGTCTCGCCTACTGAACCCGGAGCGGACCGCCGTTGATTCGATTCTCGCCATCGCTCGGCCCGCTCTTCACCTTCAGCCGCGTATCGCCCACGAAGAGCCCGAAGTAAACGGTGTAATTGCCTGGGGAGAAGTTCGGCTCCAGCTTGAATTCGTAGTCGTCGACCAGGAGGTCCCCCGGGAGCCACAGCGAGAACGGATACTTCCCGTCCATCGGCTTGTGATCCCCGTTGTGGCGGCGGTGGTAGCCGTCGATGTGGATGAAAGCTTCCCACTCGGTCGTGACCGGGGCCAGGACGCGGTAGTACGTCCGCATCCGGTACGCGCGCCCCGGGACCACGCCGGTGACGAGGCGGCCGTTCTCGTCGGCAACGTCGTAGCCGAGGACCTCCAGCTTGTCCTCCATGTTCACGTCGAGCTTGTGCTGCGGGTTCGGCTCCTTGGACAGGACGATCTTCGCGAGCGGGTTCTCGTCGGTCTCGCCCCCTTCGAGCTTCGATGCGACAAGGAGGATCTGGCTCGAGCGCGAGTCGAGGACCGGGAGGTTCACCGGGGGATCCGCGTGCTGCCGGTAGAGCATGTTGAGCTTCGGGAGCTCTTCCGACTTCATCGCGAGATAACGGCGGCCATTCTCGCCGCCCGACGTGAGCCACTGGTAGGCCCCTTGCGTGTCGTGGAGCTGCGTGGGCTGCCCCCCCGCGTAGTACGCCGCCGTGCGCCCACCGACGCCGAAGAGCGCGAGCGGCTCCCCCCCCTTGTGCACCCTCTCGTAGCTCTCGAAGACTTCCTTCGGCGAGAGCTGATTCGCGAGCGCCGGGTAGTACGAGAAGCAGAGGACGAGCCCGGCGAGCACCCCCGTGACGGGGAGGAACGCCGCGCGACGACCCGCGAGCAGATCGCCGATGAACCCCATCGCGAGGAAGACCGCGATCCCGGAGGGGATCGCGACCGAGAGCGCGATGAGGGTGCGGGTCCCGTGCTCGTGGGCTTCGTAAAGGACGCCGAGCGGAACCGCGAGCACCATGAGGGGGACGAGCACGGTCAGGGCGACCAGGCGCTCCACCGATGCGTCCTCCTCGGGGCTCTCCTTGTGTGGACCACGCCGAGGCAAAGCCTCGGACGTGCCGTCGCGCTTCGCGTCGCCACGGAGCTGGGCGAAGAGGTCCTCGAGCGGCTCGAAGCCCCGCGTGAGCGAGGCGGTCGTGAACGGCTGCGCACGGCCGAACGCCCAGAGGAAGAGATCGCACGCGAAGAAGAGCCCGAAGATGACCGCGAGCGGGACGAACGCCGTGATCCACCACGCGTTCAGGAGCCCGTCGCGCACCTGGAGCGAAAGGTTGGGCAACCACGCGCCATGCGTCTTCACCCCGATCCAGATCGCCAGAGCACCGAGCGAGAAGCCGGCGACGAGCGCGAAGAACGCGAGGGCGAGGAGCCCGTCCCAGGCGTCGCGCAGCGAGCGCAGGATCTTCAGGTACTCGGCCGGGTCGAATGGCGTCCGCTTGGAGTCGCGCTCGGCCCAGGCGAGGAACGAGAGCCCGGCGAAGCCGATGAGCGCCACGGTCCAGAGCATCAGCGAGTCGTTCTTGAACCCCTCGGGGAAGGAGGTCTGGACGACGCCGAACGCCTGGTACGCCTTCTCCGGGAGCTCGTGGAAGTCGTGATGGCAGCAGCCGAGGAGGACCATCGTGCCGACGCCCACGGCAATCGACGGGTGCGCCCCCCGCTCGAAGTCGCGGATGGCGATGCCGCACGCGGCCGCCAGGAGCGCCGGGCCGATGAACGGGATCAGGTCGACGCGCGCCGCGAGCCA
Source organism: Polyangiaceae bacterium (assembly GCA_052147435.1). Taxonomy (GTDB): domain Bacteria; phylum Myxococcota_A; class Polyangia; order Polyangiales; family Polyangiaceae; genus JBKQKP01. The sequence goes on from JBKQKP010000185.1 coordinate 7,936, forward strand.
CCCATGGGCCACGAAGGCGGCGGTCGCCGCGATGACGATCGCCACGCGCGCGTCGCTCTCTCGCCGAGCGACAGCCCCCGTGCGCCCCACGGGGGGAATGAACAACCGGCCGAGCGCGAACGGAGCGAACGCGCTCCACGGGGCGCACGAGTGCGCGATGTGCCCGATGTAGTACTCGAACGTCGGGTACTTCGACTGCGTCTTCACCATCGCGCCGAGCCAGGGGCTGAGGTCGGCGACCTTGTCCTCCGCAAACACGCGGAGCGCCGAGACGAGCGATATCCCGCCGAGGATTGCGCACGCTCCGGCCACGACGAGCCCGAGCCCGTCCCCTTCCCGATCCGACGTCGCCACGCGGGTCACCCCCCACGCGATCGCGATCGAGAGCGCCGGCACGGCGACGCCGAGCAGACCGCCGCGGCTCAGGTACCCGGCGACGAGGCCGAGGATCCCCATCCCGAGCCACGGCGCGCGGGCGACGATCGACGTCGGCCCGTCTTCATCCTTGTCGAACACCGCCACCGCGAGCCCACCGAATGCCATCGCGAACGCCGCCATCGCGACGATGTCGCCGAGCATCGTGCGGGCCTGGACGAAGTACAGCGGGGTCGTCGTGAGGACGACCGCCGTGAACAGGCCGGCTCGCTTGTCGACGAGGCGCGAGACGAACGCGTACGACGCGAGCACCCCGGCGACCCCCCAGAGAGCGAGCGGCGCGCGCCCCGCCCATTCGTGCAGTCCGAACACGCGAAACCCGAGCGCGATCGAGTCGAACGGGAGCTCGGGACGCCCGAGGTCGTTCAGGTGCGGGAGGCTGTTCTCGGCGCCGTCGAGCGAGAGGCTCGCCGCCCCGAAGAGGTTCAGCGCGAGCCGGCGCGCCAGGTCGGCGACGTTGAGCTCGTACGGGTCCCAGAGACCGCTCTTCGTGAGGGGGGGGAGGACGAAGAAGAACGCCAGCGGAAGGAGCGCCGCGAGCCCGAGGGGGGCCCACTTCCGCCAGCCGGTCGCCGGCTCCGTGCTCTCGGCGAGCACCCGGGTCTGGTCGAGCTCCTCGCGGGCCTCATCGACCGCCTCGGGGTCGGCAGCCGGGGGGGCAAGAGCCTCGGTTTTCTCTGGCGAGTCCCCCGCCGGGGACTTCCCGGGGTCGTGCTTGGGCTCACTGCGCTCACTCGCAGCGGTATCGCTCGGCTTCGTATCGTCGGGCATGGTGGTCTTCGGGAGCTTGGGGGGGCGGGATCGCCCCCTCCTTAATGCATTCGGAGGGGGCGGACACTAGTCGACCTTCGAAAGAATGTGCCGCCTGATAAACATCGGGCGGCCTAGTAGGAAGTGCAAATTCGGGGAAGCCCCGCGTCTTTCCCCGCTCGCGTGCTAGACCACGCCCCCCCAAATGCCCGGTCCCCGCCACACCCCTGAAGCAACCCCGACCCTGGATGCCCCCGCCATTCGCCGCGCGGGCCGGGTCGCGATCATCGGGCGGCCGAACGTCGGGAAGAGCACCCTCCTCAACGCCCTCCTCGGCGAGCCGATCGCCATCACCAGCCGCCACCCCCAGACGACGCGCGACCGGATCGCCGGGATCCTCACCGAGGGGGACGCGCAGCTCGTCTTCGTCGATACCCCCGGCGTCCACGTGGCACGAACCCGACTCGGCGCCCGAATGAACCAGGAGGCGCGCGAGGGGGCGCTCGGTGCCGACGTGATCGTGTTCATCACCGACGTCTCGTCGATCCCGAAGCCGACGATGCGCGCGGAAGACCTGCGGATCTTGGGGACGATCCCGGAAGACAAGCCGGTCATCCTGGTCATCAACAAAGTCGACAAGGTGAAGCCGAAGTCGGAGCTCTTGCCCGTACTCGAAGGGCACACCAGAGCCCGGGCGTTCGCCGCGACCGTCCCCATGAGCGCCCTGCGCGAGAGCGGCGTGCGCGATCTCATCGCCGAAGTGACGAAGCTCCTCCCGGAAGGCCCGGCCCTCTTCGACGACGACGCGATCAGCGACAAGCCGGTTCGCTTCTTCGTCGCGGAGTTCGTCCGCGAGCAGATCCTCCGGATGACGCGCGAGGAGGTTCCTCACGGCGTGGCCGTCGTCGTCGAGCAGTTCGACGAGAGCGGGCGAATGCCGAAGATCGATCTGGCGATCCACGTCGACAAGGAGTCGCACAAGGCGATCGTCATCGGCGCGAAGGGGGCGTTGCTCAAGGCCATCGGGACGGAGGCGCGGGCGCGCGTCGAGAAGCTCATGGGCACGCAGGTGGCGCTCCGCACGTTCGTGCGCGTGACGCCGGGATGGTACGAGAAGGACTCGGGGCTCAAGGACATGGGGTACGAGCCCCCCGAGAAGAACGACGGCGCGTCCCCGCGGAGCGCGGCGCGATCCACACCCAAGGCGACGACGTAGATGACGAAACACTTCAAGCCGCACGACTCGTCGCCTCTCCCCCCCGGCGCACGCGGAATGCCCATCGTGGCCGTGGTCGGGCGGCCGAACGTGGGGAAGTCGACCCTCTTCAACCGCCTCGCGCGCCAGAAGGTGGCGATCGTCCACGACGAGCCGGGGGTCACCCGCGACCGGCACTACGCCGACACCAGCGCGTTCGGGCGAAGCTACACGCTCGTGGACACCGGCGGCTTCGACCCCGAGAGCGGCGACCCGATGAAGAACGGGATCGCCCTCCAGGTGAAGGCGGCGATCGCCGAGGCCGATGTGATCGTTCTCGTGACCGACGCGACGACCGAGCTCACGAGCGCCGACCGCGCGGCGGTGAACCTGCTGCGAAGGACGAACAAGCCCGTCTTCTACGTCGCCAACAAGGCCGACTCCTCGCGCCTCGACGCCGACGCGATGGAGCTCTATCGGCTGGGGGTCAAGAAGGTCGTCCCGATCAGCGCGCTCCACGGGCGCGGGATCGGCGATCTCGAGGCGGCGATCGTCGAGGCTCTCCCCCCCGAAGCCGAGGCCGACGAGTCGGACGAGCGCATCCCGCGAATCGGAATCGTGGGGAGGCCGAACGCGGGCAAGTCGAGCCTGATGAACCGCGTGCTCGGCGCGGAGCGGGTGCTCGTCGACGACAAGCCGGGGACGACGCGCGACGCCATCGACGCCCTCGTGGAGCGCGACGGCAAGCGGTACGTGCTCATCGACACGGCGGGGATCCGCCGCAAGGGGAAGGTCATCGGCGGGGACGACAACGTCGAAGCGGTGAGTGTGCTCCACGCGATCCGTGCCATGGAGCGCTCCCACGTCGTCGTGCTCATGTGCGACGCGCGCGAAGGGGTGGCGGAGCAGGACGCGAAGATCCTCGGGCTCGCCGAAGAGCGGGGGCGCGGCATGATCATCGCGCTGAACAAGATCGACCTCGTGAAGAAGGACGAGCTGAAGCGCCTCGAGGAGACGACGCGCGACAAGATCTCGTTCGCGCCGTACGTCCCGATCGTGATGCTGAGCGCCAAGACGGGGCGCGGCGTTCCGGAGCTATTTCGCACGATCGATGCGGTCCGCGAGTCGTACAACAAGCGCGTCGGCACCGGAGAGCTCAACCGATTCTTCGAGAGCGTCCTCGATACGCACCCGCCGCCGACCAAAGGTGGGAAGGCACCCCGCCTCTACTACGTGACGCAGGCGGAGAGCTCCCCCCCGGCGTTCGTGGCGATGACGAATGCTCCCGATTCGATTCACTTCTCCTACCGCCGGTTCGTCGTGAACCAGCTGCGCAAGCACTTCGGCTTCGAGGGGGTGCCGATCCGGATCTTCTACAAGGAGAAGCGGCGGCGCGAGATGAAGGGGGTCGTGCCGGAGGGGCACGGCGCCGGGCGGCGCGACAAGAGCCGCGGCGAACGAGACGAGAGGGACTAGACGCGCCCTCTCGATCTAGACGCCCCCCGACATGAGCATCTCGGCGAGCTCGGCGAGGAGCTTCAGGTCATGCACGTCGGAGGCGAGCTCGCGCACGCGGACGATCGGGAGCGAGTCGAGCGCCGCGGCCTGATTCGAGGGTGAGCTCAGCGCGCGGACGTAGCGCGCGTCGAGGGCCGCAAGCGACTCGGCGTCCTCGTGCGCCTTGGAGAGCCTCGCCGCGGCGTCGTCGTCGAGCTTGAGCCCGCGCGCGGCGATGGCCGCGTCGATGTCGACCGCTGAGATCTTCACTCCAGCCAGCGGCGGCGGGACGCGGAACCGGTTCACCACGAACGCCCCGCGCGGCATGTCGTGCTCGGCAAGGCGCTCGGAGAAGTACAGGACCTCCTTGATGCTCATCGGCGACGGCGACGTGACGAGCACGAACGCGACCTCAGGCAGGCGAAGGGTCTTCTGCACCTGGGCGGCGCGGTGCTTGAATCCCCCGAAGAGGTCGTTCAGCTCCGTGATGAACTCGGCCATCGCCTCGAGAAAGCCGCCCCCCGTGATCTTGCCGATGCCGCGCAAGACCATCGCCGCGGAGCGGGCGAGGAGGTTCAACGAGAGCTTCCCGGAGCTCTGGAACGCTTCGACGAACCATTTCATCGTGGCCGAGTCGAGCGCTTCCATCAACCGCTCGGGGGCGTCGAGGAAGTCGAGCGCGTTGGCTGTCGGGGGGGTATCGAGGATGATGAGGTCCCAGCGCGGATCGCTCTTCACCGCGACGAGCTTCTCCATCGCCATGTACTCCTGCGTCCCGGCGAGCGACGTGGAGACGTACTGGTAAAGCTTGTTGTTCAGGAGCTTGTGCGCGTTCTCCTTCGTCGACGAGTGCTTGATGACGAGATCGTCGAAGGTCCGCTTGGTGTCGAGCATCATCGCCGTGAGCGTGCCGTCGAGCGGGTAGCCGCTCGCGACGAACAGCTTGGGATCGATATCCATCGCCTCCGTCGACATGTGCTCGATGCCGAGGCTCTCCGCGAGGCGCCGCGCCGGGTCGATCGTCATCACGAGCACCCGCCGCCCCCGCTTCGCCGCGGCGATCCCGAGCGCGGCGGCCGTCGTCGTCTTCCCGACCCCGCCGGCCCCGACCGTGATGAGCACTCGGCGCGTCTTGACGAGGGACGCCAGGGTCTCGGGCTGTGCGGGCGGCATGCGCGGAGTGGGACCGTCTAGCATACGCCCATGTGCACCCTCCCCCGAAATCGGGGGAGGGCCGGGGTGGGGGCAGACGCTCCCCTAGTCGCGGTCCCCCTGCGGGTACTCCCCGTCGGGGAGGTCCTCGAAGCGGGTGTAGCGGTCGTCGAAACGGACATGCACCGTGTCAGTAGGGCCGTTTCGCTGTTTGGCGACGATCAGCTCGGCGACGGCGCGCTGCGCCTCGTTTTCCTTGTTGTAATAGAAGTCGCGGTAGATGAAGCAAATGTTGTCGGCGTCCTGCTCGATGGCGCCCGACTCGCGCAGGTCCGACAGCTGCGGGCGCTTCCCCTTCTCGCTCCTCGTCTCGACGCTTCGATTGAGCTGGCTGAGCGCGATGACCGGGAGCTTCAGCTCCTTCGCGAGCCCCTTCAGTCCGCGCGAGATCTCGCTGATCTCCTGCTCGCGCGAGCTCGCCCCCTCCCTCCCCTTCATCAGCTGGAGGTAGTCGACGACGACGAGCCCCATCCCGCGCGTGAGCTTCCCCGTGTCGTCGTACACGTCGTGCTCGGCTTGGAGGCGCCGGACCTTCGCGCGGAGCTCGAGGAGCGAGAGTGACGGCGTGTCGTCGATCCAGACCGGGAGCTGCGAGAGGCGCGAGGCGGCCTGTGTGAGCTTGGTCCAATCGGACGGGGAGAGGTTGCCCGAGCGAAGATTGCCGACGTCGACGCGCGCCTCGGAGCAGAGCATGCGGTTCGCGAGCTGCTCGCGCGGCATCTCGAGCGAGAACACCGCCACGCCGCGCCCCGCCTGCTCCCACCGATCGTTCGGGTCCGTCGCCGACTCGTACGCCGTCGGGAGCGCGACGTTCACGGCGATGTTGAGGACGAAGCTGGTCTTCCCCATGCCCGGGCGCGCGGCGATGATCGTGAGGTCGCCGGGGTGAAGGCCCGCGGTGACGCGGTCGTAGCGGGTGAAGCCGGTGGGTATTCCGGTGATGCGCCCGCCGCGCGCGGTCGCTTCCGTGAGCGCCTTGAACGACGCCTTGATGACCGTGATGAGCTTCTCGACGGTCGAGCGCCCCTCGACGCGCGCGAGCTCGTAGACCTGCTGCTCGGCGTTGTCGATGAACTGCTGCGCCTCACCGTAATCGAGGTATCCCTGCGCTGCGACGCGCTGGCACGTGAGGATCAGCTGACGGATTCTCCACTTCTCGTAGATGTTCCGCCCGTACGACGCGACGTTCGCCACGGCCGGGGCCGCGAGGAGGACCTGCGCGATGTACGGCATCCCCCCCACCTGCGAGAGGCGCTCGCGGTCGCGCAGAAAGGAAGCGACCTGGACGCTGTCCACAGGCTGCCCCTTCTGCCGGAGCTCCATGCACGCTTCGTAGATGCGCCTGTGCGCCTCGGAGTAGAAGTGCTCCGCCTTCAGGAACTCCAGCACGCGGTCGAGCGCCGCGGGGTCGACCATGACCGCGCTGAGCAGGGCCTTCTCCGCTTCGAGGTCGTGCGGGGGGACCCGCCCCTCGAACGACGCGGGAATCTCCACCGGTTGGACCCGGCTTGAGCGCATCTTGTCCACAGCCCGACCTCCCAAACGCAGACGCCTCGGCGACCACTAGGAGTGGTGCCGAGGCGTTCTGTTGCGCGTAACCGCTGCGTGTCTACTTCTTGACGACTTCCACCTTGAGCGTGGCCGTCACGTCCGTCAAGAGCTTCACCGGGATCGAGAACGACCCGAGCGCCTTGATCGGCTCCGGGAGGTGCATCGTCTTGCGGTCGAACTCGAGACCCTTCGCCTTGACGGCGTTCTCGATCTCCTTCGCGGTGACCGAGCCGAACAGACGATCGTCTTCGCCGACGGTGCGGGTCATCGTGATCGTGAGGGCGTTGATCTTCTCGGCGAGCGCGCGGGCCCCCGCCTTCGCCTTCTCGGCCTTCGCGACGGCGACGGCCTTCTCGTGCGTGATCCGGTTCACCGCCGCGGCGGTCGCCGGGACGGCGAGCGAGCGCGGGATGAGGAAGTTGCGGGCGAAGCCGGGGCGAACCTTGATGAGCTCACCCGACTTGCCGACCTTGTCGACGTCGTGCTGAAGGATGACTTGGATCGTTGCAGGCATGACGCTCTCCCTTAGCCCGTCACTGTGAAGGGCAAGAGCGCGATGTTCCGCGCTCGCTTGATGGCGAGGGTCACCTTGCGCTGGTGACGCGCGCAGTTGCCGCTGATGCGGCGGGGGACGACCTTGCCGCGCTCGCTGATGAAGTACTTCAGCGCTTGCGGGTCCTTGTAGTCGATGACCGCGGTCTTATCCGCGCAGTACTTGCAAACGCGCTTCTTGCTGCCACGGCGGCGGCCGGGGGCGTCGGCGTTCAGATCCGGCGTACGGCCGAAGTCCTTGTCGTCGTCCATCGCGGAGTTGTGCGAGCTCGTGCGGTTCATGACGGCTCCTCCTCTTCGGCGGCCGCGGGCTTGCCGCTCGGCGTGCTCTCCGGAGCCTCGTCGTCGGCGAAGTCGGGCTCGCGGTCCTCACCGCCGCCGCGCATGCGACGGGGCTCGTCCTGGATGTCGAGCAGACCGAGCGCGCGCTCGCGCGACTCCTGCTCCTCCGCCTCGGGCGGGAGCTCCATGCGCTGGTACTTCACTTCCTCGGGGTCGATCTGGACGGCCTCGAGCTCGACCTGCTCGTTCGTGAGCACGGTCTGCCACTTGATGACGGCGTCGGAGAGCTTCAGGTTGCGCTCGAGCTCCTGCACGAGGCCCCCCTTCCCGACGTACTTCACGTAGACGTAAACGCCCTTCTTGGCCTTGCCGACCGGGTACGCGAGCTTGCGCCGCCCCCAGGCCTCGACCTTGACGAGCTTTCCGTTTTCGCGACCGACGACCTCGGCGACGCGCCCCTGGACCTTCTCCGCCGTGTCGGCGTCGACGTCCGAGCGCAGGACGTAAATCGTCTCGTACTCTTTGTTTCGCAGGACCTGCGTGGTCGTAGCGATTGCCATGCGTTGTCTCCTTACGGTCTGTCCGGGATTGCTCGCGGACGTGGCCCGTGGGACAGCGCCCACGAGCAAGGTTTCCCCGGCGAACCGAGGGGCGAGCTTCCTAGCACACGGAATCGGCCCGAGCGAGACAATCGGCTATTTCGGCTTGTTCTGCTTGTTCTGTTTCGCGTTGGCGAGGTTCATGGCGGCTGCCGTCCCCTCCTCCAGGATGGTCTTCACCGCCAGAACCGCCCGGGCCTCGACGTCGGGCCACTCGGCCCGTTCCATTGCGTCGAAGCTCGACAGGACCCAGTCCGCCGTGTCCCCCTGGAACCCAGCGCCGGGCTTCCCGATGCCGATCCGGACCCGGACGAAGTCAGGGGTGCCGAGCCGCTGGATCATGCTCCGGAGGCCGTTGTGGCCGGCGTGCCCCCCGCCGACCTTCACCCGGACGTCCTTCCAGGCGAGGTCGAGCTCGTCGTGGACGACGATGATCTCCGCTGGGGGGACCTTCAGGAAAGCGGCCGCGGGCTGAACACTGTCGCCCGACAGGTTCATGTAAGTCATCGGCTTCAGGACCGCGACGGGATGACCGAAGAGATCCCCCTTCGTCCAGACGCCGGAGAACTTCTCTTTGAAGTCCGGGAGTCCTCCGCGACGGCAAAGCTCGTCCACGACGAGGAAGCCGGCGTTGTGACGGCTTCCTTCGTATTCGCGCCCCGGGTTGCCGAGACCGACGATGAGATGCATTGGCCGAGGCTCGGGCCTGGGGGGGATCCCTCGCTAGCTTGCGCTAGCTCGGGATGAGACTCGCACGGAGTGCGAATCTCACTTCTTCTTGGCGTCCTTCGCAGGAGCCGCTTCCTTGCCAGCCGGCGCACCCGCGGTCTTCGCCGCAGGAGCCCCCGGTGCGCCCCCCGGAGCCGCGCCACCCGGAGCCGCCGCCGCACCCGCTGCCGGGACCGCCGCGCCAGCCGCCGGCACTGCCGCCGTCGACACCGTGTCCTCGACACGCTCCTTCTCCGGCGTGACCACCGCGATGAGCGTCTGCTCCGGCGGGAGGCGAACCGTGACCCCCGCGCCGAGCTTAAGGTCCTGCGTCGAGACGTGCTCGCCGAGGGCGAGGTGCGAGATGTCGACCTCGAGCTTCACCGGAATACGGTCCGGCAGGCAGCGCACGGGGACCGTGCGATAAACAACGCGGACGATACCCCCCTGCGTGAGCCCGGCGGCCTTGCCGAGCCCGAAGAGCGGGACGTCGACGTCGACCGGCTGATCGAGCTTCACCTGGACGAAATCGACGTGCTCGAGGGTCCGGGTGACCGGATGGTACGAGTAGTCGCGGATCATCACGAGGAGGTCGGTCGCGCCGGCCAGGCCGAGGCGGATGACACTGTTTCTCCCGTGCTCGCTCGTGAGGATACCGACGACGTCCTTCGGCGACACCGCGATCGGGGTCGACTTGAGGGTCTTGCCGTAGGCGACCGCCGGGACCTTGCCCGCGGCACGGATGCGGCGGACTTCGCCCTTCCCGATGGCGGTGCGCGCGTCGGCCGCGAGGGCCGGTAGGGTCGAGTGAGTGGATTGGGCGGCGGTCATGGCTCGGGTCTCCGGAAAAGCCGCGCGATAGGCGCGGGGGCGCGAACGCTTAGCAGATGAACAGGGGGGGCGGTAGCGGAAATCCTCCGGCTAGGTCGGCCGAACCGGCTCAAACGGGCCGGTTTATGGGGCCGCCTAGGCGAAGAGCGAGCTCACCGAGTCGGAGCTGTGGATACGCTTGATCGCCTCCCCCAGCAGGCGGGCGATCGAGACCTGGCGAATCTTGCCGGTAGCCCGGGCCTCGGCCGACAGGGGGATCGTGTCCGAGACGACCAGCTCGTCCAGGGGGGATTCCACGATGCGCTGGACGGCCGGCCCGGACAGGACCCCGTGCGTCGCGCACGCCACGACCCGCTTCGCCCCATGCTCCGCCAAGGCCTTCGCGGCTCCGGCGAGGGTCCCCGCGGTGTCGATCATGTCGTCGATGATGATGCAGTCCTTCCCCTTCACGTCGCCGATGAGGTGCATCACCTCGCTCACGTTCGCCCGCTCGCGACGCTTGTCGATGATCGCGAGGCTGGCGTTCAGCCGCTTCGAGTAGGCGCGGGCGCGCTCCACGCCGCCGGCGTCGGGAGAGACGAAGACCGTGGAGGAGTCGAAGCTCTTCCGGAGGTAGTCGTCGAGCATCACCGGCATCGCGTAGAGATGGTCGAACGGGATGTTGAAGAAGCCCTGGATCTGGCCGGCGTGCAGATCGACCGAGACGACGCGCGTGACGCCGCTCGCGACGATGAGGTCCGCGACGAGCTTGCTCGTGATTGGCGTGCGCGGGGCGACCTTCCGGTCTTGCCGGGCGTAGCCGTAGTACGGGATGACCGCCGTGATCGAGCCTGCCGAGGCGCGCCGGAGCGCGTCGCAGATGATGAGGAGCTCCATCACGTTGTCGTTCACGGGGGAGCAGGTCGGCTGGATGACGAAGGCGTCGACCCCGCGGACGTTCTCGTTGATCTCGCAGAAGCTCTCGCCGTCCGAGAACCGCTGGATCTTGATCTTCGCGAGGGGCGTCTCGAGGTAGGCCCCGATTGCCTGGGCGAGCGCTGGGTTCGCGTTGCCCGAGAAGAGGCAGACCTTCTTGAACACGTAGCCTCCGGATGCTCGCGCGTAGCCCACACGGGCCTCAGGAAGCCTCGTGACGACGTCACGTCCGCGGCGAGACGCGGGCGAGGTCTAGCCTCCGCGCTCAAGCGTGTCAACGCACCGCCGCGATATCGTCACGAGAGCTGCCTCGTCAGCGCAGCATCATCCCGCATTCGCTGATCGGGCCGACCTTCGCTTGCTTCGTGCATTCGCTGAAGGACGCGCGAGCCTCCTTCCAGTGATTGGCTTCCTGCTGGGCGGCACCGAGGATCAGCCATGCTTCGGCGTCGGTCGGGTCGAGATCGACCGAGCGCCCCGCGGCGTCGATCGCGTCCTGGCGCTTGCCATGTTCGAGGGAGGCGCGCGCGGACTCTTTCTCCTCCTTGGCGGACTTGGCCGGGGCCACCGGCTCCGCGGGAACGGCCGGCGGCACTTCGACGGCTGCGGGGGGAGGCACAACCGGGGCGGGGGCCGTAGCCGTTTGGATCGGGTTCGGTGCAGGTGCGACGACCGCGATCTGCGCCGCAGCCGCGCTCTGCTCGACGCCACCCGAACGCACGACGTGCGAGACGCCGACGCGGATCCCTGCTGCCAGACAGAGGAAGGCGGAGAAGCCGACGGCGATTTTCACGTAGTTCGTGAGCTTCTTCCGGCGCTCGGGGGGGACGACGACGGGGCGCGGAGCGTCGAGGTCGTCCGTGTGCTCGGTGGAGTGCGGACGTCCGCTCGCGTGCTTGAAGGTGAGAGCCTGCAGCGCCTGCGCGTGGGCGGCGTGGGCGGCCGCTTCCCCTTCGGCGAAGAAACGGTCGTCGAGATCGCTGGGGGGATCGCTCGATGTGGGGGGAATGCTGATTTCATCGTCACGGCGCGACGGCGCCATTGACGCCGTGGCGGCGCGGGCGGCGTGGGCCGCGCTCTTTTGTCCCGGGTGGTCGCGGAGCGTCGTGCGCGGGTCCATCGAGATCGGCGCCGGGACGCTCGGCGCGGGGAGCGACTCCGCTCGGCTCGCGCTCGCGGGCGCGCGGCGCGACTTCGGTCCCCCCTTGTTCTTCCCCCCCCGCTTCGCGGTGTTCTTCGCCTTGCCCTGCTCTTCGGGGCGGGCCGACTGGGCCGCTTGCGCGGCCGACTTCGGCGCGAGCGACTTCGAGAGCTTCTTCGCGCGGGATTTCGCCCCCTTCGCGAGTGCTCCCGCCGGCTCGGAGGGGGCGGCGGACGGCTCGGGCTCACGGCTCCTGCTCCCATCGGGGACCGTCGGCTCCTCGGAGGCAAACCGCGAAGTAAACCGCTCGCCGTCATGTCCGTTCGATCGCATCGCGTACTCCCAGGGGACGAGGTCTGCCCACACTACAATTGGCCGCCAATGTTCCGATCCATCAAGGATTCGGTCTGCTGCCGGCTTCGCTCGACGACTTCAAAAGCAATCGCCGTGCGAGGCGCGGGAGCCGCGTGGGAATCCCTTCTCCAACGGGGTGCGTCAGCGAACGCACGACCGTAAGATCGCGCACGCAAGCAAGGTCGCGCATCTTGGCACACGGATCGAGACGGGAAAGAGGCTCGAGACCCCGCCGCGCCGCCCGCCCCCGACACATTGTTGCAGTGCTTGTGCGAAGCTCACCGCATGCGTTCCGTCGTGATCGCTCGAGGCGCGAGCGAGGAGGTTCGGCGAGGCCACCCGTGGGTGTGGAGATCGGCCGTAAAGAAGGGGCTCGAACGGGCGCATGCCGGCGAGATCGTGGAGCTCCTGTCGCTCGACGGGGCATCGGTTGGTTATGGCGTAGCGGACCCTGAATCGCCCATCGCAGTACGCGTTTGGGTGACAAGCGAGGCGGGCGGAAGCGCGAGGACCAACCTCGGCGACGCGCTTATCGATGCGCGGATCCAGAGCGCGCTTGCGCTGCGCGGGCGCATGTTCGCAAGCGGGGAGACCACTGCCTACAGGCTCCTCCACGGCGAAGGGGACCGGATGCCGGGCTTCGTCGTCGATCGCTATGGCCCGGTAGCCGTGCTGCGGCTCGACGGGGCCGGCGCCGAGGCGTTCGCAGAGGTCGTCGTACCCCGACTCTGGAAGGCGCTGGGACAGGCGGGTGTAACAAGTCTGGTTCGTCGTGAGGCGCGGGGGGCGCCAGGGACGAAAGGTGCGTTGCTCGCGGTGCTCGAAGGGGCCGAGCCGCCGCCGACCATCGAAGTAAAGGAGCACGGCGTACCGTTCGTCGTCGATTTGGCAAAGGGGCAGAAGACCGGGGCGTTCCTCGATCAGCGGGAGAACCGGAAGCGGGTGGAGGACATCGTCAGGTCCATGACTGGCTCGCGCCGCGTCCTGAACCTCTTCTCCTACGCGGGGGGCTTCTCGCTCCGGGCCGCGATCGGCGGCGCTGACAAAGTGACGAGCGTGGATATCGCGGCAGGGGCGCACGCGACGGCGCAGGCGAGCTTCAAGCTGGCCGGCGTCGATTCGCGCGTGCACGAGCTCGTTACGTCCGACGCGTTCGTGTTTCTCGGCGAGGCCAAGAAGGCGAAGCGGAAATGGGACGTCGTGGTGAGCGATCCACCGAGCTTCGCGCCGAACGAGAAGGCGCTGGGGCGCGCGGTGCAGGCGTACCGGACCCTGCACCGCGCCTGCGCAGACGTCCTCGCAGAAGGGGGTGTCTTCTGCGCGGCTTCGTGCTCGAGTCACGTGGACGCCATGACGTTCGCGCAGACGCTCGACGACTCCGCGCTCGCGAGAAGCGACCTGCGCTTGGTCCGAATGGACGGCCCCGGCGAGGACCACCCGACCCTCCCCGCCTGGCCCGAGGGGCGTTACCTGAAGTTCGCGGTGATGGCGTGAACGCGCGCGCGCGTGCGACCGCCGTAGCGGATATTCACTACGTGGACGACGGCGCGGGCTGGCGCCTGGCGCTCAAGCACGTGCGCGCCCTCGGCGGCCCTGGGAACACGCGCTCCGAGCGCCCCGTTCTCATCGTGCCGGGCTACCAGATGAACTCGAGCGTCTTCGGGTACCACCCGAACGGGGCGTCGCTCGAAGAGCACCTCGCGTCGCGCGGAATCGACGTATGGAGCGTCGATCTGCGCGGCCAAGGGCGAGCCGTGCGGACGTACGGGAGCGACACGTTCGGGATGGAGGAGCTCGCGATCGAGGACCTCGCGGCGGCGATCGCCTACGTGCGCGGGGTCACGCGGGCGCGTGCCGTGGACATCCTCGGGTGCAGCCTCGGGACGGCGCTCGCGTTCGCGTACCTGGCCTGCGTCCCCGAGGCGCGCGAGTCGGTGGGGTGCATCGTCGCCATGGGGGGGGTCGTCACGTGGGGGCACGTGAACCGCGCGCTGCGCTTGGTCGCGAGGGCGCCCTGGCTCGTCGGCCAGCTCCGGATGCGCGGCACCCGGCGGCTCGCGCGCGCGGCGCTCCCGGTCGTCGCCCGCGTCGCTCCGAAGCTGCTGTCCGTCTACCTGAACGTCGAATCGACGGACACCTCGAACCCCGACGAGATGGTGCAGACGGTGGAAGACCCGAATCCGGTCATGAACCGCGAGATTGCGAAGTGGATTGTGAGGCGCGAGCTCATCGTTCGCGGGGTGAACGTCTCACGCGAGCTCCCGCGGATGAAGCTCCCGTTTCTCTGCGTCATCGGCCTGCAGGACGGGATTGTCCCTCCGGCGACGTCGCGCGTCCTCTACGAGGCGATCGGCTCCACCGACAAGGCGCTCCTCGAGGTCGGCGACGAGTCGCTGCCGATAGCCCACGCAGACTTGTTCCTTGCGCGCGGGGCGCAGCAGCTGGTGTTCGAGCCCATCGCGCGCTGGCTGGTCGAACGCCCGCGCATCACGGTCGCCGCAGTCGGCTCGTCGTAACCCGCTACTCCCCTAGCCCTTCTCGAGCTCGTAGAACCGAAGCGAGCCCCGCTTCGCGTAGTAGAGCCCGCATCCCACGTTCACGAAGTGCTTCTCCAAGCGGTCGCGGTACCAGGAGGCGCGGCGCAGGTGAACGTCGCCGTCGGTCTTCGACTGGTCGCAGATCTCTTCGAAGTCGAGCTTCGTGATCGCCTCGACATACAGGAAGCCGCGCGCCATCGCGGCGATGTTCTCGATCGCCGACGCCGCGGCGCCGTCCGCCAGGTACGGGAGGACCCCCTGGCAGACGATGAGGTCGAAGCGCTCGCGCGCGCGCCACGCGGAGATGTCGCGCTGCTCGTGGCCGTACTGGGCGCAGGCGTAGTCGCTGACCTCCGTGGAGCGGTACTTCGTGTCCGGTTTGTGCTTGCGGAACCAGTCGCGCCAGAGCCCCGCACCGGCTCCGATGTCGAGCGCCGTATCGAGCGCGCCGCCGTACCACGCGATCATCTCGGTCACGGCACGGGCGAGGTGGCCGATCTGTGCGGCGTCGTGAACGCGACTGTTCGCGTCACCGTAATAGCGGCGGTAGTAGCGCTCGTCGAAGCGAGAGGATGTCATCGCCCGCGAGGTATAGACCGCGCTCACGGATTCATCGACGGCGACTTTCTCCGCTCCTTCTCTCCATGCGCCCCCCCCCAGCGCGGGCTCTGGTCGAGGAGCTTCGCGACGAGCGCCGTCCACCCCGTCTGGTGCGACGCCCCGAGCCCCATCCCGGTGTCGCCGTGGAAGTACTCGTAGAACGTGATGAGGTCGCGAAAGTGCGGGTCGGTCTGGTGCATCTCGTTGTGCCCGTGCGCCGGACGCCGCCCGTCCGACTCGATGGCATACAGGCTCGCGAGCCGCCGGGAGATCTCGCTCGCGACCTGCCATAGGTTCATCATCGTCCCCGACCCGGTCGGGCACTCGATGACGAAGTCGTCGCCGTAGTAGTGGTAAAATTTCTGGAGCGACTCGATGAGCAGGTAGTTCACCGGGAACCAGATCGGCCCGCGCCAGTTCGAGTTTCCCCCGAACAGCCCCGACGACGACTCCCCCGGCTCGTACGTCACACGGTGCCGAACGCCGCCGATGACCGCATCGTACGGGTGCTCGCGATGGGCCGCCGAGAGAGCGCGGACGCCGTACGGCGAGAGGAACTCTTTCTCATCGAGGAGGCGCCGGAGGATCCGCCTCAACCTGTCGCTATCGACCAGCGAGAGCAAGCGTCGCGACGCCGTCCCCCGCTCGTCGAGCCCCACCGCGAGGTGCTCGGCGTAGTCGGGGCGGTTCTGAACGAACCACCGCATCCGCCGCTCGAACGCGGGGAAGCGCGAGAGGACCGTCTCGTCGAGCGTCGCCACGGCGAAGAGCGGGATGATCCCGACCATGGACCGGAGGCGCATCGGCATGCTCGGGCCGTCCGGCAGGTGGAGGACGTCGTAGTAGAAACCATCGACGTCGTCCCAGAGCGTGATCCCTTCGCTCCCGACGTCGTTCATCGCGTGCGCGATGTAGAGGAAGTGCTCGAAGAACTTGTTCGCCACGTCCTGATAGCTATCGTTCTCGCGGGCGAGCTCGAGCGCGATCGCCAGCAGGTTCAGGCAATACATCCCCATCCAGCTCGTCCCGTCGGCCTGCTCGAGGACCCCGCCGGCCGGCAGCGCGTTCGACCGGTCGAAGACGCCGATGTTGTCGAGGCCGAGGAAGCCCCCTTCGAAGACGTTCTTCCCCGCGGAGTCTTTCCGGTTCACCCACCAGGTGAAGTTGAGCATCAGCTTGTGGAAGACCGACTCGAGGAACTTCCGGTCCGCGCGCCCCGTCGTGCGCCGCTCGATCTGGTAGACGCGCAAGGCGGCCCACGCGTGCACGGGGGGGTTCACGTCGGAGAACGACCACTCGTACGCCGGAAGCTGCCCGTTCGGGTGCATGTACCACTCGCGCAGAAGGAGCTCGAGCTGGCGCTTGGCATCCTCGATGTCGACGAGCGCCATCGGGATGCAGTGGAACGCCAGATCCCACGCCGCGTACCAGGGGTACTCCCACTTGTCGGGCATCGAGAGGATCTCGCTGTTGTACAGGTGGCGCCACTCGCGGTTGCGCCCCTTGGTGCGCGAGAGCGGCGGGGGGGCATAGCGTCCGTCGCCACGGAGCCAGCGGTCCACGTCGAAGGCGTAGAACTGCTTGGTCCAGAGGAGCCCCGCGATCGCCTGGCGGTAGACGCGCCGCTCCTCGTGCTCGAGCTCGGGGGGGATGATCGCCGAATAGAACTCGTTCGCCTCGCCGACGCGCGCGTGGCGGACCTCGTCGAAGTTGGCGAACGGGTCGGCGCTCGCCTCGCCCGTGAGACGGAGCTTGAGCGCACGGCTCGCCCCTGGCTCTAGGCGCATTCGGAAACGGGCGCACGCCTTCGTCCCGCACTGCGCTGGGTTCACCGCGTCCTGTACCCCCTCGATCACGTAGCGGTGGAAGGCATCCTTGGTGAACGGCGAGTCGTTCAACGCATCGGGGCCGAAGACGGCCTTCGCGTTTGTCTCGTTCTCGGTGAAGAGAAGCTCCGGCGCCCCCGCCACGTAGAGCCATCGGAGCCCCAAGTGCTCTTGCACGAGCTCGATCGCCTTCGCCCCGTGCCCATGTGGGATCATCTTGAGCGAGGGCTTCGGCGGTTGCTCCTCCTCCGGCAACCAGCTCCATACGTTGCGAAAACAGATCTGCGGCATGACGTCGATCGATCGCGTCTCCTTCCCGCGATTGGTCACCGTCACGAGGATGCAAAGGTCCTCCGGCGATCCCTTCGCGTACTCCACCTCCACGTCGAAGTAGGCCGAGTCGGCGAAGACTCCTGTATCGAGCAGCTCGGTCTCCGGCACGTGGCGCCCCGCGTTCGCCGCGCGCGCGCGGAGCTCGGCGTACGGGAACGCGCGGTGCGGGTACTTGTAGAGGCCGCGCGCGTACGAGCAGGTCGGCGTCGCGTCGAGGTACCAGTACAGCTCCTTCACGTCCTCGCCATGGTTCCCCTCGGGGCCCGTGAGGCCGAAGAGGCGCTCCTTGAGGATCGCGTCCTCGCCGTTCCAGAGCGCGATCGAGAACGCGACGAGGCCGCGGTTGTCGCAGAGACCGAGGATGCCGTCCTCGCCCCACCGGTAGGCGCGCGCGACCGCTTGCTCGTGGGTGAAATACCGCCAGGCGTCGCCGTCGGCGGAGTAGTCCTCGCGCACCGTCCCCCACTGCCGTTCACTGAGGTACGTCCCCCAGCGCCGCCACTTCGTCCCCTTCTCCGCCTCCTCGAGGCGCACGTGCTCCGCGGTCCGCGTCTTCGTCATGGCGACTCGCGATGGTACGCGCGCGAAGCCGTCCCGTTGGAAAGTTGATACAGTCTGGCGGTGAACGGTCGGCCGCCGTACCCCCCCCCTTCCTCGTCTCAGCCGATCTACGTACAGCAACCCCCTCCGTCGCGCCCTCCGCCGTCGGGCCCCGCGCCGCTCCCGAACTCAACGCCGCCGAGCGGGATCCCCGGGCTCCGCGTCTCGACGCCGCAGGTGCCGATCATCCCGGTGCAGTTCCCCCAGATCGGCGCCGTGCTCGTGTCGGCGCGCGGGACGTACGCGGTGCAGTCGGTCATCGGCGGCGGCGAGTTCGGCGCGGTGTACCAGTGCGTCGGGCCGTTCGATCAGGTCTACGCCGTGAAGATGATCCGCCCGGCGAACCGTCCGTACGCCGAGGTGCAGGCCGAGTGGGTGAAAGAGGTGCAGCGCCTTCTCTCGCTGCGCCACCCGAACGTCGTCTACATCCACGACGCCTTCGAGCAAGGGAACCTCTTCTATCTCGCGCTCGAGCGCTGCGACCATCCGCTCTCGGCGATGCTGGGCACGCCGATGCAGGAAGGGTTGGTCCTCGAGCTCGCGCGCCAGCTCCTGGCCGCCGTGCAATTTCTCCACGACAACGACGTGCTGCACGACGACCTTCACCCGGGCAACGTCCTCATCGCCCACGCCGCCGACCGCCCCGTGGTGAAGATCAGCGACTTCGGCATCAGCCAGCACCTACGCGGAGCCGCCTCCGTCAGACCCAACGTCGTACACCACGCGATCATGCCGCCGGAGATCCTCGCGACCGGCTACACGAGCCGGCAGAGCGACGTCTACCAGGTGGGGCTCCTCCTCTATTGGATGCTGACCGGGCAGCCGGCGATCGACATCGGGCTGCCGTATCAGGAGCTCGTTCAACAGGTGTCGGACGGCGCTCCGCGCAGACGCGCCGAGGCGCTGGGGACCGCGCTCGGCGCGCTCATCGCGAAGACACTTCGCCGGCGCGAGGCCTACCGTTACTCCTCTGCCAAGGAGGTGTGGGCCGATCTGAGGGCGCTGCCAGCATGGCAGAATCGCGCTCTTTTTCCCGCGCGATAGGAAGAAGCCGGGTGGACGACAGGTCGGGCGCGGTCGGAGGAGCGGGATCGCGTGTCTCGCGGTAGACTCCCCCGCACGTGGTGCCCGACTTCATCTGCGGTTACAAGCTCCTCCGGGAGCTCGGGACGCGCGCATTACCCGCGTACGCCGCGATCGATCCGAGGCCGCGCCGCCCCTGATGACGCGTTGTGCGTAGTGGAGCGGCTCGCGCGCGAGCCCGACGTGAACGCGGAGGCGGCGGCGGAGTTCATGCGCGACGCCAAGCGCCTGTCGCAGGTGCGGCACCCGAACCTCGTCCAGGTGCGCGACGTTGTCGTGGGGACGAGCACCGTGCTCCTCGTCACCGACTGGGTCGACGGCGAGGTCTACTCCGACATCGCGCGGATGGCAGGGGAACAAGGGGTGCCGATCCCGCTCGCGGGGAGCCTGCGCGTCGTGGTCGATTTGCTCGAGGGGCTGAGCGCGCTCCACGAGGTGTGCGACGCGAAGCGCGAGCCGCTGCGGATCGTGCACGCCGAGGTGGCGCCGCGGAACATCGTCGTCGGGGTCGACGGTCGCTCGGTCCTCGTGCACCCGCTGCGCGCGCCAGCGGGGCCCGCGCGGCAACACTCGCATGAAGTCCTCGGGTACCTCGCGCCCGAGGTCCTGCTCGGCGATCAGACAGCCGATCAGAGGGCGGACGTCTATGGAGCGGGCGTCCTACTCTGGGAGGCGCTCACCGGGCAGCGGATGCACGCCGACGGAGAGGACGCTGGGGAGATCGTCATGCGCCTCCTCGGAGGGCGCATCGAAGCGCCGCGCCCGCCGATCGACGCGCCCTGGGCGGCCCCGCTCGCGGAGGCGGCGCAGAAGGCTGTGTCCCCCGATCCGACGATCCGTTACGCGAACGCGACAGAGATGCTCGCAGCCGTGCGTCGCGTGGTGGGGGCGCGCCTCGCGCCGAAGCTCACGGTTTCGGCGCTGGTAGAGGCTGTGGCGGGGGAGCGGATACGCGCGCGCAACGCCGCGCTCGGGGCCACCCGTACCGCGCGCCTCCCGAGCGAATCGGCCTGGACGACCGAAGCCGCCGCGCCCGAAGCCGCCACATCTCCTCTCGATCCCGACGCCACGAAGCCCCCGCCGTCGGTCCCCCCCCCTGCCTCGTCGAAGCCTCGCCTGACGCCATCGTGGGGAAAGCTTCGCGCCTCGTCGTCCGCAGCCGCGACGGCCAATGCGACTGCGAGCACTCCCCCCTCGAGCGATCGCAGCGACCGGACTCCGCTCCGCTCCGTGGACCCGACGACCGGGGAAGAACGCCCTGCACGTGCGCCCGGCTCCTCGGACCCCGCCCCCTCGCGCCTCTCGCAGCCGGTCCCCTCGTCGGAGCCGTCATCGGCGGACGTCGTCGAGGTCATCGAAATGGACGTCCCGCCGGACAAACCCTCTCGTCCTGTGTCCCCCTCTCGCGAGCCCCCGCCCGTCCCCCCTCCGCGCAAGCAGCTCTCGGCCGGCCCGCCGCGCCCCCCTCCGGTGACCGGCAACCGCACAGGCCCGAGCCCCGACGACCCGTGGAAGCTACCGACACCGACGGCAGACGCGCAGTCCGAATTGCCGCTGACCCAGTCCCGGACGGACATGGGGTCCGTGGCGCGCGTGTCTCCGCAGCCCCGCTCCGGCGGCGCGGCGCTCCGCTTGGCGATCTTCGCGGCGTGCGCGCTCGTCGTAGGGGGCGGCGTCTGGCTGCTCGTCAGAACGCCGTCGGGGCCCTCCGCCGAGACGATCGATCCGCCGCCCCCCTCCGCCGCCGCGAGCGCGCCCCCCGTCTCACCCACGACCTCGGCGACCCCACCGGCCCCCCCAGCGCCGGCCCCGACCGCCGCAGCGGCGACGGCTACGACAGCGCACTCGGCCGACACGCCAAGCCCGTTCGATCCTTCTTCGACGGACGACCACCGGCCGGCGGCGCGAAGCGCGAGCCCCCCCGCGAAGCCCCCCCCCGCGACGGCTCCCGCTCCGGTGCCCGCCGCAGCGGCCCCCGCCGCGTCCTCGCCCCATCCGAAGAAGCGCGTGTACGATCCCATGGGGATCTAATGCGAACGCCATCGTACCTCGCTCGCCCGCTCGCACTGGTTATCGCCTTCGCACTCTGCGCCCCGTCGGCCCACGCCGGCGCCGGGGTCACCCCGAGCGACGCCACCCCCGTGCAGCGGGAAGAGGCGCAGACCCACTTCGCACGCGCGCGCGATCTCTACACGGCGAAGAAGTTCGACGAGGCCGCCGCCGAGTTCGACAAATCGTACGCCATCGTCGCGAGCCCCAACGCTCTGTTCTTCCTGGCGCGGTGCGACCGTGAACGGGGCAAGCTCGTCGCGGCGTACTCGGAGCTCGGGCGCACGGCGGCCGAGGCGCGCGAGCACGCATCGGAGGACCCTCGGTACGCGAAGACAGCGGAGGCGGCGACCGAGGAGCGAGACGCGCTCGCGCCGCAGCTCGGGTTCGTGACGGTGACCGTGACGGGAGGGAGCCAAGAGACGACGGTGACGGTGGCCGGGGGGAAGTTCCCGCGCGCCGCGCTCGGCGAGCCTATCCCCGTGATGCCAGGGAGCACGGAGGTCATCGTGGACACGCCGGGCAAGCCGTCGCAGCGCCGGACGGTCGCCGTCTTCGGCGGCGAGAAGAAGACCCTCACCTTCGACGCCGGAGCCGTCGAGGCCGCCCCCGCCGCTGAGCCAGCGGCCCCCGCGCCGCTACCGCCGCGCGGACCGACGCCCGAAGAGGAGGCCGCGACCCGCGGGCACATCCGAACGGCGTCGTACGTCGCGGGGGGGGTCGCGGTCGTCGGGCTCATCACGTTCGCGGCCGCCGGGATTGCGTCGAACAACACGTACTCGAACCTTCAGGCCGAGTGCCACGGGCCGTGCGCGCCCGGAGCCGGGAATCAGAGCGAGATCAACTCCGGCAAGACGGAGCAGATCGTCGCCGACGTGGGGCTCGTCTTCGGGCTCGTCGGCGTTGCGGCGGCGGTCACGCTCTACGTGATGAGCATCCCCGCGGGACCGAGCAAGACGGACAAGGTCACGCTCGACTACTTCGTTGGGCCCGGTTGGATGGGTGTCAAAGGAGAATTCTGATGCGCGCCGCGATCGGCGTCGTCGCAGCGCTCGCCTTCCTCAGCGTCGCGTGTCTGCACGACTTCAGCGTCTTCGAGCCGGTCGCGGGAGAGGACGGAGGGTCGAGCCCGGTAGGTGGGACGGAAGCCGGTGCCCCCGAGGCGAGCGCTACGGCGAGCGACGGTGCCACGCAGCCGCACTTTGACGCAGCCCAGTCCGGCGATGGACCGTCCTGCGGCTCGGCCTGCCGGATCGAAGCGTTGAGCTGCGCGGGAACATGCGCCGAGGACGAGCAGAGCTGCGCCGCGCCGTGCGCAGCAGAAGCGGACGGGGGCGCCGAATGCAACCAGGCCTGCCTCTCGACCGAGACATCCTGCGCGTCGCAGTGCGTAACCCAGTGCGAGACGTGCACCTCGGACGACGGATGCATCGACCCGACAGGCTGCGCTGCGGCCGCCCCGTCCCCATGAGTGACGAGCAAGCGCGCCCCCGTTCCCCACACCCTTCCCATTTTGAGTAGAGTCCTCCCGTGGCACACGGGGGGGCTGGTACGGCGCGCGCGGAGCGTGTGGCACGGGCTCTCGGGGCGCTCTTTGCGGAGACGCGCATCCCGGTCCTCGCGCTCACGCGCGGGGGAGAGTTCGTCGCCGCCAACGCTGCCGCCGTCGCACAGTACGGCTGGTCGCTCGAGGAGCTGCTCCGGATGAACATCCGGGACCTGCAGGCCGGTCCCCTCCCCTCGCTCGATGACGACCTCGGGCAAGCGTACGCCGGAGCGCGCCAGCCGCTGGACCGTCGGCCGCATCGGCGGAAAGACGGAAGCGTCCTATGGGTCGTCCCCACAGCCGGCCCGATCACCGTCGACGGCGAGACTCTCATCGTCTCCGTCCTGAAAGACGTGACCGCGATCATCGACGCCGAGAGCCTGGCGCGCGAAGCGACGGAGAGCAACTTGCGCGATCGCCAGCTCGTGCTGAACGCGGTCGTGGCGATGCTGGGCGAGCCCGAGCTCCGCCCGGCGCTCCGTGTCCTCGCGCGCTCCTTCGGTCAAGCGATCGGCCGCTCGACGACCGTTTGGCTCCCCGAACGGAGGGGGAGCCGTGTCCTCCGCGCGGTAGCCTGGCACGACCTCACGCCGGAGGGAGAGGAGACGATCTCGGAGAAGAAGATTGACCTCGATCGCGAGCGCTTTGCGCGTCTCTCATGGGACAATCGGATCGGCTACGCCGTGAACCTCGCGGACCTCGAGCCGGGGACCTGCGAGCACGCGACGGTCGCGCGGCTCGGGCCGGCTGTGATCGCGCCGCTCATGGGTCGCGATGGCCCGCACGGGATCCTGTACAGCGTCCCCCGCGCAGGCTCCGACTCTGCGCGCGCGGTGATGTTGGCGACCACGCTCGGAACCTTCGGCGGGATGGTGCTCGAGGCCGTGCAGCTCGAAGCGCGCGCGCAGGTAGAGTGGCACGCGGCGAGTGAGCAGCTCACCGACGGGATCGCGCTGCTCGATCCCGATCTCCGGATCGTGCGCGTGAACAGCGCGGAGCTGCGACTTCTCGGCCGCGACGAGTCGGACGTCATCGGGCGCCGCTGCGACGAGATCTTCGGCATCTGCATTGGCCTCACGCGCTGCGCCCACCGCCTCGCGCTCGAAGAAGGCAAGCGTTCCGTCGTCGAGTTCGCGAGGCGCGCGGACGGGAAGCCGGTCCAGATCGAGGTCATCCCGGCGCAGGATGCCAACGCGAGCGTCGCGGTTATCCACGTGGCCCGCGACCTGACGGAAGAGCGCGCCATCCGGACGCAGCTCGTGACGAGCGAGCGTCTCGCCGGCATCGGCAGGCTCGCGGCGGGGGTCGCCCACGAGATCAACAACCCGGCGGCGTTCGTCACCGTCAACCTCGGCGTCCTCCGCGACCGCTTCCTTGCGGGCACGGCCCGCCCGCACGACGTGCTGGCGATGCTCGACGAGTCGCTCAACGGGATGGACCGGATCCGCGAGATCGTGCACGACCTGAAAGGGCTCGCGCGGGAGCGCTCGATCGACCTCGTCGACCTGGGAGCCGTGGCGCAGAGCGCGATTCGCATGGCGGCGCACGAGACGCGCGGACGCGCGCGTGTGGAGCGGATCATCGAAGAGGGCTCGATCGCCCGCGTTCGCGGCGCACGAATCGCCCAGGTCGTCCTCAACCTGGTCCTCAACGCAGCACAGGCGCTCCCCCCCGGGCGCTCGGAGAACCGCATCACGGTGCGCGCGCGGCGCGAGAAGGACCGCGCGACCATCGAGGTCGCGGACAACGGGCCCGGAATCGACCCGCACATCGCCTCGCAGATATTCGAACCGTTCTTCACGACGCGCGAAGGGGCGGGGGGCACCGGGCTCGGACTGTGGCTGGCGCGGAGCATCGTCGCCGAAGAAGGGGGGACCCTCACCTTCCGCGAGGCGCCTGGAGGGGGCGCGAGCTTCCTCGTCGATCTCCCCGCCGCGCCGCCGGAGGCAACGCAGGATCCATTCGTGGCGGCGGAGTCGAGCACGGAAGTAAGATGAGCGACGCTCCACCAGCCCATGCGTCCGATTCGTATCGTCAGCTACAACGTCCGGTACTTCGGGCATGGCACGCGCGGTCTTGTGAGCACACGGCGCTCGATGGAGAAGATCGCGAAAGCGATCTCCGCGCTCGACCCGCTCGCCGACGTCGTCTGCCTACAGGAGGTGGAGACGCGCTCGTTCCGGTCCCTCGTGGCGCATCGCGCGGACGCCGCGAAGGCGAAGGCGGCTCCATCGTCGAGCGAGACGCAGCTCGAGAGGCTCATGCCGATGCTCTCCGCCGCGCTCGCGCCGCGCCGCGCCGTGTACGAGGCCTTCTATTTCCCTGCGCACGCCTACGCGGTCACGAAAGGGGCGCACATCTACACGACCGGGCTCGCCGTCCTCGTCCACCGAGACTTCGTCGTCGACCATCACAACGCCGGACGCCCTCACGACATCACGCACCGGCGCATCCAGGCCCTCCGCCAACTGAAACAGACGCGAATCTGCGCGCACGTCCGCGTGAGGAGGAGAGGCGACGGCGAGGCGCACGCGATCGACGTCTTCAACACGCACCTCTCGCTCCCGTCGTCGATGACAGCAGAGTTCTGGATGTCGCGGGTTCGGATGGGTTACGGCAAAAACCAGCTCGAAGAGGCGCGCACGCTGGCTCGCTTCGTCGAGAAGGAACGCAAGAGCGATCGCTTCGTCGTTCTCGGAGACTTCAACTCGCTCCCGGGCTCGCCCGTCTACCAGCATCTCGTCGGCGAGATGGGCTACGAAGACCCGTTCGCGCGCCTTCATCGAATGTCGGTGGACGAGCTGCGGAGCTGGCCTACGGCGGGGTTCATGCAGCTCCGAATGCACCTCGATCATGTCCTGTCCGGCAAGGGGATGCGCTGGCTCGACTTCGACGAGAGTCACCCGTTCGGCGATCGGACCTCGATGTTCCACGGCCTGAGCGATCACATGCCGATCATCGGCCGCTGCCGGGCGTGAAGGACCCCGTGTCGGAGGTCCTTCGTCGCTGCGCTCCTCAGGATGACAACGATGGGACGAGGATCAGCTTCCCCGTGCTGCCGCGCGACGCGATCTTCTCCATCGCGCGCGGCGCCTCGCGCATCGGGACGCGCTCGGACACGAGAGGCCGGAACGCCCCCGACTCGTACATCGCGTAAAGCGTGCGCTGCGCCTCTGCGATCGCCGGCGGATCGTGGAGGTTGTAGGCACCCCAGTGGAGCCCGAGGACGGCGTAGTTCTTCACGAGGAGGTGGTTCGCGCGAACCTCCGGGAAGCGACCCGACGTGAACCCCACGACGATGATCCGCCCCTCGAAGGCGATGCACTTGGTCGACTTGTCGAAGACGTCGCCACCGACTGGGTCGAAGATCACGTCCGCGCCCCGCTGCTGCGTCGCCCCCTTCACGACCGAGACGAAATCGTCCTTCGTGTAGTCCACGACGATATCCGCGCCGAGGCGGCGGCAGACCTCGACCTTCGCCTCGCCCCCGGCCGTGGCGATGACTCGCGCCCCCGCAACCTTCCCGAGCTGGATCGCCGCGCTCCCCACCCCTCCGGCGCCGGCGTGCACGAGCAGCGTCTCGCCCCGCTTCATCTGCGCGCGTCGGTGCAGCGCGAACCACCCGGTCTGGTAGACGATCGTGATCGCGGCCGCGTCCTCGAACGACATCGCGGCGGGGATCACGTGCGTGTTCATCGGCGCGCCGATCGCGTGGGTCGCGTAGCCGCCGGAGCCGTCGAGCGTCGAGGCGACACGGGCACCGACGGGGAGCTCCGGCGCCCGGCTCTCGACGACGACTCCCGCGACCTCGAATCCCGGCACGAACGGAGGGGTGGGCTTCACCTGGTAGGTGCCCGCGACGTAAAGGACGTCGGGGTAGTTCACCGCCGACGCGCGCACCTCGATCCTCGCCATGCCGTCGGAGAGCGGCGGATCGGTCACCTCTTCCCAGACGAGCGAGCTCGGCGGACCGTACGAGTGCCCACGCCAGGCGAACATGCGCCGGAACGGTAGATCGCTCCTCTACTCGCCGTCCATGTCGATGTAGACCTCGTTGTCGAACGACGAGATCCAGGACGTCGTGAAGATTCCGTTTCCGTCAGTGTCCCCCACGGCGGTCGCGATGAACCAGGGGGCGGAGGTCGAGTTGACGGCAGGCCAGTTCGGCGTGTTGCCGCTGATCGTGAGTCCGACCCCGAACGCGACGGGCCCCTTTCCGTCCCCGGCCGTGTCGGCGACGGTCGAGTAGCCGTAGAAGGTCGGAGCGTTCACCTCCATCTTGAGCTTGAGCCAGTCCGTACCGCTGTTGCAGCAGGCCCCTGGGCACGGCGTCGTGTTCCACGCGACGCTGAAGGCTCCCGGCTTCGTGATGCCCGACTGGCAATGCGGGTAGAGCGACGCGAAGTTCACGTTCTGATTGCCCGCGAGCCCCTTCGAGATGTTCATGTAGTTGCCGGTCTCGGCCTTGTACGCCTCCTGCCGGTTCTTGATGCCCGACAGGATGTGGTTCGCCTCGGTCTGGTGCGAGGACACGACGAACTTGTGGTAGGCGGCGTAGGCGACGACGGCGAGAACCCCGACGATCGCGACGGCGATCATCAGCTCGATGAGCGTGAAGGCGCGCGCTCCACGCACACGCGGCACACGCGCCACACGCGACAACGAGCCTCGTTTCCCGCGAGCGCTCGAGGCGGGTGCATGCGGCATGCTCTTCAGCATAGCATCGAGGGGTGATCACCGCGCGAGCGCTTCTCCTCGACATGGACGGCCTGATGGTGGACAGCGAGCCCCTGTGGTTCGAGGTCGAACGCGACTTCGCGCGGGCGCACGGGGGCGACTGGACACCCGAGCTCGCTGCGAGCGGCATCGGCAAAGGGCTCGATCACACGCTCCGGACGATGCACAAGGCGTTCGGCCTCTCGATCGATCGCGAGAGCCACGAAAAGGAGATCGTGGACCGCTTTTTATCCCGCGCGCACACGATCGCGATCAAGGCGGGGTGCCTCGAGCTTCTGGCGGCGGGACGGGGCGTCATTCCGATGGCCGCGGCGTCGTCCTCCGTGGGACGCCTCGTCCGCGGCGTCCTCGAAGGGCTGGGGCTCGCCCCGAACTTCCACGCGATCGTGAGTGGGGACGATGTGGTCAACCCGAAGCCAGCACCAGACATCTTCCTCGAGGCCGCCCGCAGGCTCGGCGTCGAGCCCGCGGGGTGCGTCGTCCTGGAGGATTCGCTCGCCGGAGCGACCGCCGCGCACGCGGCGAAGATGCGCGTGATCGCGGTTCCCGAGAGAGTTACGCCCGGTATCGAGGCCGTGGCCACGATCGTCGTCGGGGACCTCCACGAGGCGCGGCGGAGCTTGGTGTTCGCGGCGGCGAGGTGAGCGCAGCCGGCTCGGGAGCCGTCGTGGTGACGCCAGCAGGTGACGCCGCCACGGGGATACGCATCCGGATCAATCGCTCGATCCCCGTGAGGAGCCCCCGCTCGTCGCTGTCGCAGAACGACAGCGCGATCCCGCTCGCGCCGGCGCGCGCCGTGCGGCCGATGCGGTGGACGTAGCTCTCGGCAACGTCCGGGAGGTCGAAGTTGATGACGTGGGAGACGCCGTCGACGTCGATGCCGCGGGCCGCGATGTCGGTCGCGACGAGGACGCGCGTGCGCCCGTCCTTGAACGCCTGAAGCGCGCGCGTCCTGGCGTTCTGCGACTTGTTGCCGTGGATCGCCTCGGCGAAGATGCTCGCGCGCTCGAGCATTTTGACGACCTTGTCGGCGCCGTGCTTCGTTCGCGTGAAGACGAGCGCCCGCTCGATCGCCGAGTCGCGCAGGACGTGCTCGAGGAGCGCGCGCTTCCCTTCGCGAGGGACGAAATAGACGGACTGGTCGATGCGATCCGCGGTGGCAGCGATCGGAGTGACCGCGACGCGAACCGGGTCGACGAGGATGCGCCGCGCGAGCTCCTCGATGTCCGCGGGCATCGTGGCGCTGAAGAGCAGCGTCTGCCGCTTCGCCGGGAGGCGCGCGAGGACGCGCTTCACGTCGGGGAGAAAGCCCATGTCGAGCATCCGGTCGGCCTCGTCGAGCACGAAGACCTCGAGCGCGCGGAGATCGACGGACCCCTCGCCGGCGAGGTCGAGGAGGCGTCCGGGGGTGGCGACGAGGACGTCGGGGCGGGCTTCGAGGGCCCGTACCTGCCCGTACGCGCCTACGCCGCCGAAGACGACGGCGTGGCGAAGCCGGAGGTTGCGACCGTAGGTGGTGAGGCTGTCGGTGATCTGCGCGGCAAGCTCGCGCGTCGGCGTCAGGATGAGGGCACGAATGCCTTTTGGGGCGCCGGCGTCGCGCGCGGCGGCGAGGCGCTGGAGGATCGGAAGTGCGAACGCGGCGGTCTTGCCGGTGCCGGTCTGCGCGCAGGCGATGAGGTCACGGCCGGCGAGGACGTGCGGAATGGCCTGGGTCTGGATCGGCGTGGGAGAGGTATACCCCTCCCCTTCGAGCGCGCGACGGAGCGGCTCGACGAGGTTCAAGTCTTGGAATGTCATTGGTTAGAAAACGCTCACTCGCCGTGCCTCTTCTCGGGGGCAGAGCGGACGATGGGCTCGCGCGGACGTCAGCGCCGCATGCGCGATGAGAAGCGCTCGTTCGGCGACCGCGACAGTCGCGCGCCGGAAACAAGGCCCGCGCAACTGATAGCGCGTCGCGGCGGAAAGTCCAACTGAGTCGTCCGGCCGTCGCGGCACGGGACGCGGCAGAGGGGGCGCGAACGCGCCTAAAACCCGTACTGGAGCGCGATCTCCGGTCCGAACGACGGCAGGACCCCGTTCGCGCCGAACGCCGCGTCGAGCTTCAACGCGGCGTTGAACGCGACCCGCTGCGAGAACTGGTAGCGGACTCCTCCACCAACGCCGACGAAGCCCGGGCCGCTCGTGAGCCACGCGGTCTTCGGGAGCCAGCCGGGGATGCCCGTCTGGGTGACGATGATGTTCTCGGAGGCGTCGTACTGCGCGATCCCTCCGCCCACGAAGAGCATCGGCGAGAAGCCCGAGTGGGCGAGCGCGTTCTTCCCGAAGACGTACGTGCCGCGGAGCTCGGCGTGGATTGGCTCGCCGAAGGCACGTCCATTCTTTGCAGCGACCGTCCCCGAGTAGCCGTTCAGCACTGCTCCGAAGCGCGCGCCGACGAGAAGGTTCGACGTGAACGCGTAGTCGAAGCTCGCAAGGACGCGGATGTCGCCGAAGACCAGCGACGATGGAGCCTGCCCCGCGTTCCCGGCAGCGAGCGCGTTGTTCTCCGTCGTGGACGCGCGGGATGGGTAGTCGGACCCGTCGGGGTTCGTGCAGTAGTAGCCGGCGGAGTTCTCCGGGAGGGCGGTGGGCGTCAGCTTGCAAACGTCGCTTGCGCCCGGAAGCACCACCACGTCGACCGAGAGGCTCACGCCGACCCAGACGTGCGCGTAGTTCGTCCGCGACTCCTCGCGGTGCTCGGGCTCGGCGCAGCGACCGTTCGTGCAGACGCCACCGTTGCACTGGGAGTCGTCGATGCACTGGGCGGGCCCCTCCTCCGGGGGCTTCTCCGCCGGCGGGACGGCCGCTGTGGCTTCGCCCGCGGCGCAGGTAGCCGGCGGGGGCTGTCCGGGAAGGCTCGGCGGCGAGCCCACGAGCGCCTTTCGGATCGCCACGTGAAACGGGTGCTTCGGATCGCCGGAGAGCGCGTTCGGCGATCCGCCGGAGTCGAACCCCTGGATGTAGTAGCGCATCACGCCGAGCTTCACGTCGGCGCAGGGGATCATCCCTCCGAACCCGCGCCCACTCCGGACGAGGTTCACCCGCTTCCAGTCCGTCGCGTCCACGGCCCTGTACTTCGCGATGACCGAGGCTACTTGGTCGCTGCCGCCGTACTCGACGTAGATCGGCAGCGGCGTCGAGACGGCCTGCTCGGGAGCCGGGGTGTGCGTGAAGTCGCCTGTCGGTTGCGGGGTCGCCTCCGAGTTGGACTCTTCCAGAGCGGCGTTCCACGCTCCGCGCACGTCGGGGACATCGTAGACGGGGGGGATCTCGACGCGCTTGTCCACCTGCAGCGCCTCGACGAAGAGCTGCGCCGCTTTCCCGCCGTTCCCGCGGCGGACCTGCATGACGCCGGTGTCTCGCAGCAGCGCGGCGCGCGTGGGGGCCGAGCAGCGAATCGTCCCGCAGGCGCGCGTCGCCTTGAGTAGCCGCGCGAGGCCGCCGTCGTAATCAGCCGCGGAGAAGTCCGCGCGCGCGCGCCGCATCGCCTCCTTCGCCGCCACTTCGATGCGCCGGTCTTGCGCGAACGCAGCGCGCGGCGCGAGCGCTACGAGCGCAAGCGCGAAGAGCGCGAGCCAGATCGCGAGGCGAGCTCTCCTCACAGGGTGCCTGCGTCGAGGACGGTTGCGAGCGCGGCCTCGCATGTGGTGCTCGTCGTGCTCTCACCGGCGAGCCACTGCGATGGGCAGAGATCCTCGATCGACCCCGCGTCCCAGAGCTTCCCCCCCTTGTGCGCCTCCTCGCCGCGCGCCTTGCGGATGAACGTGAGCAGATCCGGATCGGCGCCGCCGGACGCGACGACCTGCGACATCACGGCGGGCTCGAGCCCCACGAGCGAGCGGTACGTCGCGTTGTACTCCTCGGGCGTCGTGTTGGTGCCCCCCTGCTGACGGCACCCGGGCGCCGCGTCCTCATCGAGCCTCAGGCCGTCGCAGCTCCAGATGATGAAGTTTCGCGCGATCGAGCCGTGGCAATCGAGCGAGCCGCAGCGGTAGGCGAGGAGGTCCGAGACGGGGGGGAAGAGCGCCTCGTTCGGGGCGTCGACGCCGATGCGCGCGTTCGCGGGGGGCGAGCACGACACCGACCACGCCATCGCCGTGACCGCGAAGAGGAAGATGGAGCCAGCGACGACGGCACGTCCAGGGCCTCGCCCCGGCGTGGTCCACACTAGACGCCCACGCTTCATGGTCCACCCCCCGGGAAGCCGCCGTCGGGCTCGGCGCCTGGAGCAACGTAGATGTGACCGACGAGGTCGCCGCCGGGGGGATCGGAGTGGCACGTGGCGCACGAGCCGTCCTGACCGATGTGCGTGTACATCGAGACCTGCGCGGCGTCCGATCCGGTCCCGTAGGTGACGGATACGACGTGCACCGGGAACGTCGGGACCCACTGCGACTCGAGCACCCAGAAGTTGCCGACGGTGTTCGTCCCCGCGCTCGCCGGCACGTCGTTCGTATCGACGAAATCCACCACGGCGCCGTTCTGCGGCACGAGGGTGCCGGTCTGGGCCTGGTAGATGGTCCCCGCCACCGCGAACTGGAGGCTCGCGGGCCCCTCCCCTCCGTGGCAGACGAGGCAAGGCTGTCCCGGACGGTGGAACGGCCCCTGCGGGACCTCCGGCGACTCCGGCCCGAGCGCGGCCACCTCGTTGTCGTGAACGGGGTTGCCGTCACACGCGCCGAGCGCGCCGACGACGCCCAGCACGGAAAGGCCGACGAGCGCAGCGAGCGTTAGCGCTCCACCGGGCCTCATAGCTCCACCTCGAAGGTCAGGACCGCGAGGCCCGCGGTACGGTTCGAGACATAAAGATCGTCGAGGAAGTCCGTGTAGCTCACGTCCCCCTGGAGCGTCAGCGACCACGCCTGCGGATCGGCCTTCGGACCGACGAATGCGCGGATGCCGCCTCCACCGCTCACCGTGCGGAGCGGGCCGAGCTCGCGGTCACCGGTGCGAAACTCGGGGAGGTCCCACCCCCCGTTGGCGCTGTTCGAGACATACGCGAGCTGCCAGAAGTTGACCCCCGACTGGATGTGGAAGTGCGCGTGGGGCCAGATCGCGAACCTCCGTCCGAGATCGAAGATCCAGCGGGCGTCGCTCGTCGAGGCAACGAGAAGCCACGAGTCCGCGTAAAGGCGCTCCTCGAGGCGGATCGTCGATCCGTCGAAGCGGTGCCCCAGCCGCCCGGTGAGCGCAAAGCGTTGGCGCGAGAGCGGCAGCTGTTCGAGAGGCTTCTCCGGTTCGCGGTTCTGGTTCACCCAGTCGATCGTCGCGCCCGACTGCACTGTCGATGCGACGGCCTGCGAGAACATCGGGATGTAGCGGTAGACCTTCGACTGGTCGCCGGTGTCGAGGACCATGTCGGCCGAGAGGGAGCCGACCGTCGCCTTGTTGATGACCTGCGTGAGCCCGACGTTGAACGTCCCGTGCTCGATGACATGTGAGAACACGGAGAACGACGTGTTCTTGTAGCCGGCGATATCGTGCCCGTAGCCGTAGCCCGCCGTCAGCGTCGTGTTCTTCTCGTCGAAGTCTTGCGCGATCGCGAGGCCGATACCGTACGAGAGGTAGTCGGGCTCGCTCGAGACGGAGCCGCCGAGCGTCACGCCGAAATCGTGCGGCTTGTATTCGGTCTCGAGCGTGCCGGCTTGCCGCACCTCGTGCCACGCTTGCGAAGCGGTCGACACGATGTCGACCGACGCCGCGCTGACGACGTCGACGAGGTAGCTACCTCGCAGGGACATCCCCTGCGTCACGTTGTCGACGCTCGCGGCAACCGACGGGCTGTAGACCGTGACGTGATCGGTGTCGGAGTACGACGCCATCTCGAGCGTGAAGCGCTTCGTGCTGTTGTCCTCGAGCGGCGCGGCGGGGGGAGGGACCGGCTTCGCGTGGTCGACGGCGTTGCTCGACGTCATGTCGTCTGCCGTCGCCGGTAGCGCGACAACCAACGCAGCGACGAGGCACGCGAAGAACGCGAGACCGCTCTCGGCAACCGAGCCCTTCACGATGGTTTCGTCGTCGTCTTCGCTAGTTGTTCAGCGAGCCGGCCGCGGTCCACGCGGCGAAGTCGGTCACGGCTTGCGGATTGCTGGAAGGCCCATTCTTGGGCATGAAGCCGCCGGAAGTCCACGTAAAGAGGCCGTTGTTGTTGATGCCACCGGCGATATAGCCCCTCCCGTTGAGCCACGTATAGCACCCCGACGCTGCGGAACACTCGCTGTGGCATCCACCCTTCGCGCACTGCCCGACCGTACCCACGGCGAGGTATTCCGTGAAGAGGCTCGACCAGGTTGGCGCGCTACTTCCACCGCTCGACGAGCCGCTGCTGGACCCGCTCGACGAACCACTGCTCGAGCCGCTCGAGGACCCGCTGCTCGAACCGCTCGACGAGCCACTGCTCGAACCGCTCGATGAGCCACTGCTCGAACCGCTCGATGAGCCACTGCTCGAACCGCTCGAGGAGCCGCTGCTCGAACCGCTCGACGAGCCACTGCTCGAACCGCTCGAGGACCCGCTGCTCGAGCCACTCGAGGGTCCGCCATCGTCCGGGCTTGGTGACCCGGCCGCGGGGCTCGCGTTCGTCCCTCCACCAAACGGACCTCCTAGGGGGGTCTCGCTCGGGGAGCTGCATCCGACAGCCAGGATGGATGCGGCGGAGATGGCCGCAGCGAAAAGGGTGGCTATTCCGAGGAAGGGATTTCGCACGATTGCTGCCCTCATCACCAAAGGGACGGCCCTTACGGACCCTACCCCTACTGCGCTCCTCGTATAACGCAGCGATAAGTGACGAACATCGGCGATTCAGCGCGGAGACGCAGAGTAGATTCCTCTCCCCGTGGCTTTTTTTCCGCCGCGTGAAGGGACGGCGCCGGGACTCCGCTGGACCGAGCCCTTCCCGCTCGAGGCCTCACGCTCCCGGATCGCTCATCGGCTCGACGTCGAACGTCATCCCCGCGCGCCGCAGCCGCTCGACGAGCTTCATCCCCATGCTCGAGGCCGGTGTCAGCACCCCCCCAGGGACGTCGAGATCGTCCTTCGCGAGACAGACGGCCGACTCCGTGAGCATCTTCGCGGTCTCGCCGTATCCGGGATCGCTCTGCCCGCGGACCGTCCCGAGTAATCTGTGCGTACGCGCGCCGCTATCGCCCTCCGAGATCCCCACCAGCTTCACGACGAAGAACCCTGCGTCTCGCTGCTCCTTCGTCGGCCCCTCGCCGGGCGACGGCACCATCCCCGCGAGGAGCGTCCGCGTCGGCCCGAGCGCCGCCAGGACGAAGAACACGCCGAAGCCGACGCTCATCGCCGTCGCCGCGAGGAGCCCGCCAGGCCCCTTCGAGAACGCCGCGCACTCGCTGTAGCGAAAGTCCTTCCCCCACGCGTACCCGAGGAGCGCGTTCGATCGGCGAACGATGCGCGTGTTGATCGCGGCCATCATGAACGGCCCCGTCCACGTCTGCAGATCGTCGTCCCATCGCACGCCGCGCTGATCCTGGCCGTCGGGCCCTCGGTCGGTTCGTTCGGGATCGAGCGCGTACGGGTTGCCGATGATGCGACGGACTGACGGGTCGTGCGCCATCTCCTCGGCGACGTGGAGCGCGCTCGCGGCCGTTCCGCCGCTGAAGCCCCCCTTCATCTTGGCGAGGAAGTACTTCACCTCCGAGCATCGCGTTCCGTGGCGCGCCTGCATCTCGTTCTGCAAGAGAAGCACGCCGAGGTCCGACGGGATCGAGTCGAACCCGCAGCAGTGTACGAGGCGCGCGCCGGTCTCTCTCGCGCGCGCATGGTGGCGCTCTATCGTCGAGACGACGAACTGCGGCTCGCCGGTGAGGTCGCACGAGTCGGTGCCGTTCTCCGCGCACGACGCGGCCAGCTCGTGGCCGTGGATGGCATAGGGGCCCACGGTAGTCGCGACGACGCGCGTCGACGAGACGATCGGATCGAGCGACGCGCGATCGCGGCCGTCGCCGACGAGGAGAGGGAGATCGCGCGCGGCAGGATCGATGGCGACGAGGGAATCGCGAATCTGGGCCAGCTTGTCGCGGCTACGGCCGGCGATCGCCCAGCGCAAGTCGCGCTTCGCGCCATAGTGCTGCGCGATGTACTCGGCGACTAGCCGACCCGTGAATCCGGTCGCCCCCCAGACGACGACATCGTACGGGCGCGAGCTCTTTGCGATCGGTGTCGGCACGAGCGACGACGTTAGGGGCCCGGCGTGTCGTCGTCCAGCCGCTAGGGCGAGAACGTCCCCCCGGCGATCGCCCCGCACGCAGACCGAGCTGACGCCGTCCCCGCAGCGTCGGGGGTCTCATAGTAGAAGACCGTCGTCTGGTCCGTGCACGTCGGAGCAAGCACGCAGGCTCCCAACAATCCGGCGTCCGGGCAGGGGGCGCTCGTGATC
>JBKQKP010000186.1:0-2894 GCA_052147435.1 Polyangiaceae bacterium
GCGCTCGCCGGCGACGCGCCGACTCGTCGCCAGACCGAGCCGCCGGCGGCCGGACGCGTCATCGCGATCCCGAAGCTCGGTGGACTTCACCATCGCTACGCCAGGGCCGCGTGACCAATAATGCGCCTCCACAGCGTCGCCGCGTACACGACGGCCATGCCGCCGACCCCGAGAACGCGGTCGATCCGGTACTTCCCCTTCAGCGTCGTGCCGACGCGGAGGCGCGCGCGAGTGGAGAGTTCGTCGTCGCTCATCAACTGCCGCCCCCGCCCCGCCTACGCAGCACCATCCTCGTCGCCCCGGTTCTGTGCTCGGGTTCGGGAACGGCGCGGAGTGAAGAGTGCCTCTATCTATAGGTAGATAAGCGGCGCACTGGCGTCAACCGATAGGGCGTTCTAGCCTCCCGGCCCCATCGCTAGCGTCGCAGCAGCCCTGCGATGAACGCGAAGACAGAAGCGGCCTTCCGACGTGAGTTCGGGCGTCGCGTGAAAGCCGCTCGGGCGGCGCAGGGGCTCTCACAGCGCGAGCTTGCGGAGCGCGCCGAGGTCACCGACAAGTACCTCAGTCGGATCGAGGTCGGCGCGGCGATGCCCTCGGTATTCGTCGCCGACCGCATCGCGCGCGCTCTCGGCGTCGACCTTGAAGCCCTCATCGGCAACACGCCGCGAGTGCCGGAGATCAGCGCGCCGATGCGCCAGGCGCTGCGCTCGCTCCGGGCAATGGGGAGCGACGAGCTTGCGCGCGCGATGCGCGTGCTCGCGGCTATCGAACCACGACGGGGGCTGTCCTCGTCGCCAGCCGCACCGCCCCCGCGCCGCGGACGCCCGTCGAAGCGCGACGCCGGGTGAGGGCTTGCGCCCCCGCCCTGGCCCGGCGGAAGCCCGTGGCGGAGTCGGCAGGCCCCGGACGCGCGTGGGACTCAGCCGCGCGTCGCGCGGTTGGCGAACGTGGGTGTCGATCACGTTCTCGCTGGCCGATACCTCGCGGCGGACGTCTGCCCCCGCTGCGGGCAGCGGAAGGAAGCGGCCGAGTGAAGTTTTGCCCTCCGCCGCCTCTTGGGGCATCCCTGGACGATGGCCTGGGACGGAATCACGAATCGCACGGTTCGCGAGCGAGCCACGGTCCGCGAGTGCTTGGCGAAACGGGACGCTCTCTTGGTGGGGCTTCCGCCCGACGAAGAAGCCGAGCGGGCGTGGGCGCTGCGCAAGGAGGCTCACGCGCTCCTCGACGTGCTCTTGTCGTCGCCTCGCTGGACGCGGCGATCCGAGTCGAGGCGTGAACAATATGCGCAAAGGAGTACGGCGCTCGCCGATGTGAGGGGGCGCCCGTTGTCGGTCTCCGCTCAACTGCACGTGTGTCGATCCAACGGGCACCGTCGAGGTGTGCCCATAGGCGACTTCTCGACGGCGTCGGCACTCGATGTCAGCCGAGGGGCCCTCGGTGTGCGTCGCGAACGCATCGGCCTCCGCGCGGCTAGGTCGGAGGTTCCACGTATGCACGCACGCCGCCCGTCCCGCCACGCGCGGGGATGCCGCGCGCGCCGTCGAGGGTGCCCAGGAACGGGCCGCGTACCGTAGGACGTCCGAGCCCGCCCTAGAGCGCGTCGTGTCGGATCTTCAGCGGTGAGGCTTGCGCTTGGCCGATGGTCGTGCCAGTGTTTTACAATGGCAACCGTGAAGAGACAGCGCGAGGTCGCGATGGCCGTTCGGATGACGGAGCATGAAGCGCGCATGGCGCGGGAGCTGGCCGAGATCGACGGCCTTTCGCTCTCCGACGTCCTACGCATGGCCGTGCGGCGGGCATACGAGGCGCGCTTCGGTGCGGTCAAGCCGGCGCGTGCCGCGGGGGGGAAGCGATGAGCACCACGAAGAACAAGGGCGGCCGCCCCCCGAACCCGACGCCGAAGTGGAACCCGGAGAAGGAACGGTGGGAGGTGAGGATGAGCATCCCCGACCAGGGGCGGCGCCTACGCGTGATTCCCGAACTCGGGCCCCGGGACGAGGAGCGCGCGAAGAGGATCGTCAAGCTCATGGTCAAGCGCGCGGCCGTAGACGGGTACGTGCCGGACGAGATCGGGCTGACCGTCAACGACTGGTGCGACACGTGGCTGGAGGACCGCGAGCTCCGCAAGATCAAGACAGTGGGTCACGACAAGGGGCGGCTTGCGCACCACGTGCTCCCGACAATCGGTACACTCGCCATGTCGCAGGTCACGCGCGAGGACATCGAGCGTGTCGTCGAAGCGCTGGATGCGAAGATCCGCCTCGACGACGACGACGATGAACACATCGAATGGAAGACCGCGTCCAACGTGTGGACCGTCGTGACCACCATGTTCAAGGACGCGATGAGCGCGAAGAACCGTGAGCTACGGGTGAGGAAGGACAACCCTTGCACCGGCGTCCGCGGGCCCGAGCGGGGCGAGCCGAAGGCCAAGCAGTTCCTCTTCCCCTCGGAGTTCCTGAAGCTCATCTCCTGCCGGCGCATCGGCCGCCGGTACCGGCAGCTCTACGCGGTCGCGGTCTACGTCCTCGCTCGCGGCGGAGAGATCGAGGCCCTCACCTGGGATGACGTCGACCTCGAGCACAGGGTCATCTCGATCACGAAGGCGGTCGACAAGGGGACGCGGATCGTGACGTCGACGAAGTCGAAAGTCTCCCGCCGGGTTCCGATTGAGCCGAACCTACTTCCACTCCTCCAGGCACTCTACGAGGAGCGGGATACGAGCGAGGACGCCGACCGCACGGTCATGTGGATGCCGAACCATGACGAGCGGGCGATCAAGCTCCGGGAGCACTTGAAGCGGGCGAAGGTCGAGCGCGCCGATCTCCACTTGAACGACGCGCGGCACAAGCACCTCACGTTCCACGATCTCCGCGCGACCGGCATCACGT
>JBKQKP010000187.1:0-14349 GCA_052147435.1 Polyangiaceae bacterium
CGAGCGAGTAGCAAGACGTCGATGCCGCGGGGGAGACGATTCCCGTGACCGTCGGAGTGCCGAACGTGTTGATGCGGATCCAGCCGGCGCCACCTCCGCCCCCGCAAGACGAGACGTTGTTATGTCCAGAAGTCACTCCCGCCGCCGAGCCGTTGCCGCCAGGGGCGCCGCCCCCGTCCGGCAATCGTCCACCAGGCGCTGCCGAAGAGGTGGCCGTCGCGTTCTGGCCATTGCTTCCATAACAGGCCCCTCCTCCGCCGTTCGCCGAGAGGGCTCCTTCGATAGCGACGGAAGGCGCCTCCAAGAGAATCGCACCGCCGCTTCCACCCCCACCGCTGTTCCACGAAGCCCCTCCTAGGCCCCCCGCGAGGACGGACCCAGTTCCAGAGACTGTGAGCGTGCTGGTGGCCGAGATTTGAATCGCGCCGCCTCCCCCGGCTCCGCCGTCTCCTACGCCGAAGCCGCCGCCGCCGAGCGACCCTGCCAAGAGCGGGATGAGGTTGGCAGCTCCATACGTCGCCCCTCCCGGGTCGACAGCCCCCGCGCCGCCAGCACCGCAGAACCCCGCGCCACTGCCCCCCACACCGCCGTCATCGACGCCGACCCCATGGTTCGCGGAAAGTGCGCCCGCATTGACGACGACCGAGCCACCAATCGTGACATCCCCCGTGACGTAGAAGACCCCGGGAATCGATCCCTGAACGGAGAGCGTCCCCCCGCTCGTGATTGCAAGCGACGTCAGCGCCCAAACCGTGAGGTAACCAGACTCCCCAGGGGGTATGAAGCTCGTGAAAGGTGGGGACGCCAGACTCTGACCAGTGCAGTCCCAGCTGCCTGTGTCCGTATCCGCGGTGCAATCCGACGAGACGCTGACCGCTGTTGCCGAGGCAACAATGCTGCCCAGGTCCGAGACGGTGAAATTCGAAGGGGTGAACGAGGAGTCGAATCCCGCGTCGGCGATGGTCGCGTCGCTTCCGGTGTCCGGAGCCGTCTGATCCAGCTCACCGCCGCTTTCGTTGCTCGCCTCGGGCGCCGTTTGATCCGCACCTCCGGCGCTCGTGTCCGGAGCTGATTGATCCGGTCCCCCTTCGGTCACGGGCGTCACCCCCTGTCCATCCGGCGCGCCCCCATCCGTCTCGCCCGTCGCCGGGTATTGCTGGATGCCGAGCACCGCATCGCAAGCCCCGCTGACTGCGGCGACGACGACCAAGCCTGCGATCCATCTCCTGCGCATCCGTGGCTCCCCTCTACTCGGGCGGCACGCCGCCCTCCTGCTACTCGCGCTAGATGCACTCCGGCTTGTACTTCTTGATGCCCGCAGAATCGACGTACCAGTTTGGGTTGCAGTTCGGCTTCGCCGCCGGCGGCGGCGATTGGGTCGCGGGGGAAGCCGAGGGGTGGAGGGCCGGTTGCGGAACGCCTGAACCGCCAACCGCCCCCGGATGCGTCGGTTGCGTCACAGGTCGGACGATCGGCGTAGCCACGGCCGGCGGCACCGCGGGGGGCGGAGTCGGGACTACCGTGGGTTGCACTACCGCTGGAGGGGACGAAGGCTCCGCGCGGACCGTGGACGGCACCGCCGCGGGGGGATCGCTCGCCGCCACCGGCACGCTCGCAGCCGGTCCAGCAGCCGCCGGCGTCGCCGGCTTACGCATGAAGAGCACAGCCGCCAGAGCGAGCACGCTGAGCACCAGGGCGACGCCGATCCCCAAAGCGGCCTTTCCCCCTGCGGACGTCGTTCCGGCTCCCGTCTGCCCCCACGAAGCCGCCGTCTGTGGCGTGCTGCCCTGCGTGACCGCTGCGCCGACCGCAGCGCCTACCGACTCCTCCTTGAAGTCGGTCGATGCGGGGACGTCGCCCCCCGAGATCCCGGCGTTGCGCATCGTTCCGATCACGCGGTCGACCGAGATGCGCGCGCTCTTCGTACCGAAGTCTCTGAGCGCGATCGCCAGCTCCGCCACGTTCTGGAAACGCTTCGCGCGATCCTTCTCGAGGCACTTCGCAATGACCTGCTCCAGCCCTTGGGGGGCGTCGGGGCGGAACTGGCGCAAGGGAGGAGGCGGCTCCATCGCGACCTTGATCGCGAGCTCGGTCACCGCCTCGGCGTTGAACGGGGGATGCCCCGTCACGAGCTCGAAGAGAATCACCCCCAGCGACCAGATGTCCGCGCGCGCGTCCACCCCCTTCGTGAGCTTCATCTGCTCGGGGGACATGTAGAGGGGGGAACCCATCAGCATCGACGTCTTGGTCATCCCGTGTCCGGCTTCGCCGGCCGTCGTGATCTTCGAGATGCCGAAGTCGAGCACCTTGATCGACAGTTGACCGTCGGAGCGCTGGATGCAGAAGAGGTTCGCGGGCTTCAAGTCGCGATGGACGATGCCGAGGGAGTGCGCGTCGGCGAGCGCTTCGCATGCCTGGAGGACGAAATCGACCGCCTGCTCGACGGGCATCACCCCCCGCTTCTCGAGCCACGCGCCGAGGTCGTTCCCCTCGAGGTACTCCATGACCATGTACGGGGCGCCGTTCTCGAGCTGCCCCACGTCGGTCACGCGCGCCACGTGCTCGCTCTTCACCTTGACCGCCGCGCGCGCCTCTTGGAGAAAGCGCGCTACGGACGTCGCGCTGCGAACCGCTTGGGGGAGAAGGAACTTGAGCGCGACCCGCTCGTCGAGCTGAAGGTGATGGGCCGCGACGACGACCCCCATCCCTCCCACGCCGAGCACCCGCTCGACACGGTACTTGCCCGCGAGCACGTCGCCGGGCTTCGGCTCGCCGTAGCTTTGCTCGACGTCCGTCATGAGAGCCCCACGCAGCCGTCTGTGTCCGTTCGAGCGCTCACCGGGGCCCCTTTCACAAGGTACAGCAGTCCCGGTAGAAACACGACGGAGAGCGCCTTCGGTTTCAGGGAAAAGCGCAGCGGTCGGCTACCTTGAGCCGCCAGTCTGGCCGCGCTCTCGCTCTAAGGCGTCCCGAAGAAATAGTAGTCCGCCGTATAGGGAACCATCACCACGGTCCCCAGGTTCGACGAGTTGCAGGCCGTGCTCGGCGCGAGCCCTCCGGTCGTGTTGAGGCGCTGAACGAAGGAGACCTCCGACAGCGTCCCCGTTCCCCCACCATGAGACAGCGCCTCGAGGAGCAGCCACGCAATGGCATTGCCGCCGTCGATGGTGATGGAGTCGATCTTCATTCCGATGACGTACGTGCCGTCAGTCGTCTGCCACTCGGGCTCCGAAGCTCCGGCTTCACTGGCGAAGTGGTGACCGATCAGCGTGGCGTTGCAGTCGCTGAGCGTCGCCTGCGGTCCGACGAACGTCCACGCGTACGTCTCCGCCGGCGCCGCGTCGAGGACACCGGCGTCGTCGGCCCCGGCGTCCTCTCCGGCGTCCGGGGTACCGGCATCGACCGCGGTCGCCGTGCACTCGTAGTTCTGCGTGCCGCTCGCCGATGCGTGGAGAAGCGCCCCTCCCCCGCCGTCCGGAACGGCAATCGTCGGTTGGGTCACGGGCGCGATCGTCCAGGAGGCGGGGCAGCCACCGTCCGTTGACGAGTCCTGGGGGGGAAGATTCGCGTCCGGCGAGGAAGAGTCGGCGAGTGTGGCGTCGGTCGAACCGCCGTCGAACGAGATGCCGGTGGCGGCGTCGTCGCCGTTGCACCCCTGTGAAAAGACTCCCGCGACGACGGTGAGAAAGAGAGCGCGTTTCATGATTTTCCTTCCGTTCACATTCCAGAGATCCAAGCCTCGACGAGCGCGACCCCCTGCGTGTCGACCACGTTCGTCCCGAGCGGAGGCATCTGCACCGCCGGGTCCTGCGGCGTATCGCGGCGACTCGCGCGATAGACGATCGCGCTTTGTTCCACGTCGCCGGGGGCGATGCGATCGAACGTCTCGTTCGCGAGCGGCTGGAAGCCGGAGACGACTCCAACGGCCGTCGTGTACGTGTCCGTTGATTGGACGGACTGGAGCTGGGCGATCTCGAGCCGCATGAAGAGCCCTGTGCTCGACGCCATCGCCCCCGCGGAACGGTTGTGGCAAGCGTTGCCGCAGTTGGCGTGCAGCCATCCGAGAGCCGCGGACTCCGTGGCAGTGCCGGGGATCGCGATCGGGGCGGCGGGCGCGTTCGTAACCAGCCCCTGCGCGACGAGCGCCGCCATCGTCAGCCCCGTGGCGCCGGGGGTCGACAGGCCGATGGCTTCGAAGCCGAGGACCCCGCCGGGCTCTCCGTCGTGACACTCGGCGCACTGGCCCTGCGACGGGATGTCGTACCCGGAGCCGTTGACGTTCGTAACTCCGGTCGTCACCTCGGTCGCCTCGGTCCCGTCCGCGCTCCACGCGTAGACTGTGCGAAACCAGGTGCCGTCGCTCTGCTTCTGGAGGAAGCGCGTCTCGATCTTCTGCCCGCCCAGCGAGAACTCCTTCCAGAGCTTCGTCCCGTTCGGGAAGACCCAGTGGTCTATGTCGCTCGTGTCGATCTGCGTGCCGGCGGGGAGCTGGATGAACCGACTCTTCG
Organism: Polyangiaceae bacterium; assembly: GCA_052147435.1. Classification (GTDB taxonomy): domain Bacteria; phylum Myxococcota_A; class Polyangia; order Polyangiales; family Polyangiaceae; genus JBKQKP01. The sequence goes on from JBKQKP010000187.1 coordinate 4,509, forward strand.
TGGCTCCGTCCGCCCAGAGCGAGACGGAAGGTGCGTACGCGGAGACCCCCTGGCCGATCTCCCCGGTCGGCGTGTCCGTGTAGAGCCCCGTGCACGCGAGGGTCGTCGGGTGGCCGTCCGCCGCGATGCAGCTCGCGGCGTTGCTCCCCGTGCTCGAAGGGTCGCCGGCCACCGACGCCGTGCAGGCCGCCGCACCGGACGCGGCGAGGATCGCGAAGAAGAAGAGCGTGGAACGAAGCATCGTGGCTCTCCGGCGAGCGGTCATTCCCGCTCGGAAAGGTGCGCGACGGCGGCGTCCGCGGTGCCGTCGCAGGCGATCGGCGTCGCGGCCACGCCGAAGCGGTCCCTCCCCTGCACGATGAACGCGACCTCGCCACGCCCCTGCGCGTCGACGTTCGCGTTTGCGTGACCGAGAACGTCGAGGTGGTCCGCGCCGTCGGCCGCAATCGTCATTCGCGACCCGAGCGGCGCCCCGTCACGATCGATGACCAGCGCGCGAATGTCGTGCTTGTCGCCCGAGACCTCGGTCCAGGCCAGAAGTTCCCGTCCGTCTGCCATCGTCGCGAGCGACGGCCAGATCGTGCTCACGCCATCGGTCGAACGGAGCGACCGCACGCCGGCGAGAGCCGGGCTTCCGGGCGTCCATCGAGCCCAGCGAATCGCCTCCCCTTCCTGCCAGCTGACGATCGCGCCCGTCTCCGCGCGCCCGATCGCCGGGTTGGCCGATGCGCGCGCCGAGACCTCGACGAGAGGCCCCCTCGCCGTGCCATCGGGAGAGACGGCGCCGATCCAGACCGAGCTCGCACGGCGGAACGTGACGATCGAAGTGCCATCGATCTCGACCGCCCGCAGACCGTCGATCGCGCCGGTCCCGGGGAGCGTCCAATCGCTCGCGAGACGCGGGGGCGAACCGGTGTCGTGTCCGGCGGCGATTGCCGACTGGAGCGCGGCGAAGTCCCCCCCGCCCGAGACACGAGCGCGCGTGGCGACGATGCGCGCCGGCCCGGTGACGACGCACGCCGCGGGCGAGGACGCCGCGGTGGTTGCATCGACGGAGACCGGCGAGGCCGGCCCGCTGGTCTCCAGTGCGGTCGAGCAGGCGCTCGAGCCCAGTAGAAGCGCTCCGAGCGCGACACGGTGAAACGAGAACATGACGGTTCCTTCCCCTTCTTGCCCGGGAACACGAGGCTCGGCGCCGTCGGTTTCGACGAATCTTCGATGCGCCGTCGATTTCGGAAACTCGTGTGAGCGCGGCGCGCCGGCGTACCATCCCCCACTATGCCTGCGGCCTCGGACGCTCTCGCCACACAGGAGACCCTCGATCCCGAAGCGATGTGGCGCACCATGCGACACCTCCTGGATCGCCTCTTCGGCGTCCTCGAGAGCGACGACGTCCTCGACGACTCGCTCGACATCCTCGTCGAGGTGCTCGGGGCCGACCGCGGCCTCATCCTGCTCACGAACGCCGACGGCAGCGCTCAGGTCGTCAACGCGCGGGGGCGCGGGAAGTCCCTCGCGACCGCCGAGCGCGAGGAGATGAGCAAGACGATCATCCGCGAGGCGCTCGAGGCGGGCAAATGCGTCGTCCTCGACCCGCTCCTCTCCGCGAACCCGTCGCGAAGCGTCGCGTTCCTCGGAATCCTTGCTGCGATCGCCGCGCCCCTTTACGGAGCCGCGAGCCGGGAGCGGCCGCGAGGCGTTCTCTACGTCGACTTCCGCGATCGCAAGAAGTTCGTCAGCGAACGGCACGTCGAGTTCTTCATGTCGGCCGCGGTGCTCATCGGCGCCGTGCTCGAGCAGCACGGTCGCGCGCAGTCGACGCGCGAGCGGCTCCGCGAGGCCGAGAGCCACTGCATGGAGGCGCGCCGCACCCCCCCGTTGGGAGACCTCCTCGCGTCGCCCGCCATGGGCGACATCCGTCGCGAGCTCGAGTCCGCGATCGCCGGCGACGCGCCGATCCTGATCCTCGGCGAGTCGGGGACCGGAAAGACGCTCCTCGCCCAGGCCATCGCCGAGGCGAGCCAGCGGCGCCCGATCGTACGCGCCGTCCTCGGCTCGAGCGACGACCTGAACACGATCACGTCGGAGCTCTTCGGTCACGAGAAGGGGTCGTTCTCGGGGGCGACGTCGCGGCGCATGGGGCTCGCCGAGTTCGCCGACGGAGGGACGCTGATCCTCGACGAGATCCTCAACCTACCGCCGCACGCGCAGCAGCTCCTCCTCGACTTCACCCAGTTCGGCACGTACCGCCCGCTGGGGCACGCGCGCCCGGAGCCGAAGCAAGCGCGCGTTCGGCTCATCGCCGCCACGAACGGAGATCTCCCGGGCGCGATCCGCGAGCGTCGCTTCCGCCAGGACCTCTTCTATCGGCTGGCGGCGACCACGATCGAGCTCCCGCCGCTCCGCGAGCGCCGGGCGGACATCCCGACGCTCGCGGAGAGCACGCTTCGTCGCGTCGATCCCGGGCGCGCCTGGACGCTGTCGGTTCCGTTGCGACGGCTTCTGGTGTCGCCGGCGCTCGTCTGGTCGGGCAACGTGCGCCAGCTCGAGAGGGCCATCGAACGGGGGCGCGAGCGGGCGCTGGCGCGCGATCCGGAGGCCACGGAGCTCACCCCGGAGCACCTCGAGCCGCGCGACATCGACCACGTCCCGCTCGACGCCGCGTCAGGCCCCGCCCCCGCCGTGGAGCCGCTCGGCACGACGTGGCAAAGGCTCCAGGCGGAGCGAGGGAAGCTCGACGAGCTCGAGCAGGGGGTGCTCCGGCAGGCGCTCGCGCAGACGGGGGGGGTCGTCGCGCAGGCGGCCCGCGAGCTGGGAATCGCCAGAACCACGCTCTCGAGCCGCATCGACACCCTCGGGATCCGCACGGCACGTCGCGCCCCCACGGAATGAGCGGGTGACGAGTCGTCGTCACTCGACGACGAAGCGTCGTCAGTGGACGCGGTAGTTACGCGAGAATCGGCCGTTTTTTCGCTGGCGCGGCGGTTGCTCTAGTGACCGGTATGCAGCAGGCACATACAGCCGCGGACCTCCAGGCAAGGGACGCGATGGAGCGCTACTTCGCCGGGGACGAAGCGGCGATCGACCTCCTCTTCCGCGCCATCACGCCGCGCCTTCGCGCCTTCTTCCTCCGCCGAACGCGCGACGAGTCCGCGTCCGACGACCTCGTTCAGGAGACGCTCCTCCGCTTCTACAGCGGCCGGACTCGCCTCGATCGCCGCGTGGACGTCATGCCGCTCGTCTTCACCATCGCGCGCCGTCTCCTCATCGACCGCGTCCGCCGCGCGCACCGCGACGCGATCGAGCCCCTCCCCCTCGACGGCGACGCCGTATCGAGCGATGCCCACCCTGACGCGATCGCCGAGTACAACGAGCTCGCGAGCCGCATCCTCCACTCGCTCACCCGACTCCCCCCCGCGCACCGCGAGGCGTTCGAGCTCATCCGGCACGACGGCCTGTCCGTCGCCGAAGCGGCCACGCAGCTCGGCACCACGGTATGTGCTGTGAAGCTTCGCACCCACAGGGCATCCGTCGCTCTGCACGCGGAGCTCGAAGCGGCCTGAGTCCACAAAGCTCGGTGTCGACCGCTACGGGGATCGTCTCGGTCGGTTTCCGGGAATTCACAAGAGTCGTTCGCGACTTGCGCGGACTCGTTCAATTGCGGGGAAGGAGCCTTCGTGGTCGAATCTTTGTGTCTTGGGCGAGCTGCAACTTGGCACCGTAGTCGCGGAGCGTTACCGCCTCGAACGACTGCTCGGGGAAGGGGGCATGGGCGTCGTGTATGCAGCGACCCATACCAAGACGCGTAAGATCGTCGCGCTCAAGATCCTCCGGCCGTCCCTCGCCGAGGACAAAGCGACGAAGCAGCGCTTCCTGCGCGAGGCGCGAGCCTCGTGCGCCGTCCACCACCCCAACGTCGTCGAGATCCACGACGTCCTCGAGCTCGCGGACGGGACGGCGATGATGGTCATGGACATGCTCGAGGGGGAGTCGCTCGCCTCGAAGCTCGATCGCGAGAAGAAGATCGCCGTGAAGGAGCTCACCCTGCTCCTGCTCCCCGTCATCTCCGCGGTAGGGACCGCGCACGAGGTCGGGATCGTCCATCGCGATCTGAAGCCGGAGAACATCTTCCTCGACAAGCGACGCGGCACGATCGACGTGCGCGTCCTCGACTTCGGGATCGCCAAGCTCACCGCGACCGAGGGGGACGCCGCGAGGACCGGCGCGATCACCGGGACGGGAGCCGTGCTGGGCACGCCGTATTACATGTCGCCCGAGCAGATCTTCGGCGAGAAGGACATCGACCATCGGGCCGACGTCTGGGCCATGGGGGTCATCCTCTACGAGTGCCTCGCAGGCGTGCGCCCCACGCAGGCGGAGAACATCGGACAGATCTTCAAGATCGTCACGACCGTGGGGATCAAGCCTATCGAGACGCACGTCCCCGACCTCGATCCGCCGCTCGCCAAGCTCATCGCACGGATGCTCAGCCGCGATCGTGACTCCCGCCCCGCGGACCTGCGCGAAGTGGCGAGCGTCCTCGGCACGTACGCCAAGGAGCAGTCGCCTGCGTTCGGCGCCCCGCGCACCGCGCGCACCTCGGTAGACCCGCTCGCCGAAAGCGACCCCTCGGTCGCGGCCGCGAAGTCTCCTGTCGTCGTGACCCCGAGCGGTCCGAAGGAGAAGGGGGGGGAGCTCGACGACACGGTCGAAGAGCCGAAGGACCGAGACGTTCGCGCGAGCACGCAGTCGCCGATCACTCTGTCGAATCGCGCGAAGCGAGGCGTGAGGCGCGTGTGGCCCATTGGCGTGGCCGTGGCCGTGGCCGTCCTGGCCCTCGGTCTCGGATTGCGCTCGGCGACGAAGCCCGAGGGGGCGATCCCGCAAACGCCGACGCTGGGAACGACGGCTCCCCGAACGGTCTTGCCGCCGCCAGCCTCGTCGGAGCCTGCTCTCCCCGTCCCCGCCGGGGCCGTCCCTTCGATCGCGAGCGCGTTGCCGATGGCCGTTTCCGCAGCTCCTCTCCCCCCAAAGCCACCGACCTCCGCGTCGAGCGCCGGCAAGACAGCTCCACCCGCGACGCCCCGGCACACGGAGCTCCACTCCGCCTCCTCGCCCGCTCCGTCCGCGCGGCCAACGGTTTCCGCGCCCGTGCCTGCTCCCCCTAGCGCAAAGACGGTCGACCCCGCGAGCTACCAGTGAGCCGACGAGTCTTCATCGCCGTCGTCCTCGCGATGCTCGCGACGGCGCGAGAGACCCGCGCGCAAACCGGGGACCCCGCCGCCGCCGCCGAGCTCTTTCGGCAGGGGCGCGCCGCGATGCTCGAGAAGCGCTACGACCTCGCCTGCCCGAAGCTCGCCGAGAGCGAGCGGCTCGATCCGAAAGTCGGGACGCTCATCAACCTCGCGCTGTGCGAAGAGGAGACCTCGCATCTCGTGGCGGCGCTGGCGCGCTGGGACGAAGCGACGAAGCTCGCGCACACCCAGGGGGACCCGCGTGAACAGTACGCCGCGCAGCGGCACGACGCGCTCGCGGCGCGGATGGCGCGGGTGACGATCGCGCTCGCCCCCGGTGCACCGCCGGACACGCGCGTGGAGCTCGACGGAGAGAGTCTCGCGCCGGACGCGCTCGGGACCGCGCGGATCCTCGATCCGGGCGCGCACGTCGTGGTCGTGAAGGCGGCGGGGCGTTCGGACAAGCGCATCGACGCGGAGGCGCGCGCAGCGGAGGCGTCGGCGGTGATGGCGGAGCCGGGCCCCCCCTTGCCCGTGGCGGTGACTCCTCCCGTCGCTCCCGTCGCAACCCCGATCCCACCCCTCGCCAGCGCCAACGTCCAGCGTCTCGTCGCGTACGGGATCGGCGGCGCAGGGGTCATCAGCGCCGTCGTCGGCGCGGTGTTCGGGGCGCAGGCGATTCAGGCGAAGAACGATCCCGCGTGCTCGGGGAGCGTGTGCAGCACGCAAGCGGCGACGCAGGACCAGGAGAACGGGATCGCCGACGGCAACCGATCGACCGTCGCGTTCGTCGTCGCGGGGGCGCTCGTGGCCGGCGGGGTCGTCGTGTGGCTTACGGCGCCGAAGAACGCAGCGCAGGCAAGCTCGACGCTCGGGTTTGCGGTGGTGCCGGGGCCAGGGGGGACGTCGCTCGGCGTCGTGGGGGCATGGTGAGGCGCGCGATCGCGCTCGTGGCGATGGGGCTCTGCGCGTGCAACGCGATCATCGGGCTCGACCAGCCGACGTTCGTGGGTCCCGAGGACGACGGCGCCACATCGCCGCCGACGCTCGACGCGGGGGGCGCAGAAGACGGAGCGTCGCAGGGGGGAGCTCCCGAAGACGGGACCGCCCCGGATGCCCGTGACGCGTCTCTCGCTGCCAGCGATGCGACCGACGCGACCCCTGCCGGCGATGCGACCGACGCGACGCTTCTCGACGGACGCGCGCCCCCCCCTGACGACAGTGGATCGACAACGAGCGACGCGGGGCTCGCGGACACGAGTACGGGATCCCAGGAGGACGGGGGGGTAGCCGCGGAAGATCCCAATCCCCGCGTCATCCTCGTGAACGGGTCACGGCTTCCGACGGTGTCCTTCTGCGTCGGTCTCGGCCAAGCGAGCGACGGCTCTGACACCGTGATCAGCGATGTCCTCCCCTATCCGCTGTCCGGGCTCGCCGCGGGCGCCGGGACCGCGAGCCCGGACATATCCAACCTCTCGACGAGCGTTCTCACGATCTTCGTCCTTCCGGAAGCCAAGCCGACGGCGCCGTGCAACGGGCTCCTCGGAGCGGGCGGTGAAGGGGGCCTCGTCGCGAGCTCTGGCTTCTACCGGCTCCCCTCGATTGCCGCAGGGACCCTCCTCGAGAACACGACGTCGGTCCTCGCGCTCGTCGGTTGCCCACCCGAGAGCGACTTCGACGGCGGGAGCGTGGCTGTGTGCGGAGCGAGCTACGATCCGGTTGCCGGGAACATCGCGGCGATCGTCGCCACGACCACCACGCCTGTGAGCGGCCCCGGGGCCAGCGTTCAGGCCGTCTATGCCGCACCGGCGCTCGACTGTTTGACGGCCTGCGGTACCCCCGTGACCCTAGGCCTCTACGTGCCGGGCGGGCCTGACGCCTCGTCCTCCCCGATCCGGACGCTCACTCTTGGTGCGGACACTCTGTTCGAAGACACCTACTCGGTGACACCGCCTTTGACGCAGGCGATTCTCTCCACGACCGTCGAGGACGGCGCCGTCGAGCAGTGGCAGTGGACGTTCGGGCCGAACCTGTGGTCCAGCCCCAACTGGCCCGGCTCCGTCGTCGTCGTCGTCGGAGACCCGACCGTCGCCGAGGCTCCCCCTTTCGCGCTCAACCTCCTCACCTTCCCCTTGAACCTCGAAGCGGGGACGCCAACACCGTGACCGCGCGACGTCTCACATCGTTCGCAGCGTTCGCGGCGGCGACCGTTGCGACCCTTCTTCCGAGCGTGGCGCTCGCGCACGATCCGGAGAAAGCCGCGGAGCTGTTCCGCCAGGGGCGCGACGCCATGGCGAGCCACGACTACCCGCTCGCCTGCGGAAAGTTCATCGACAGCCAGAACGAGGACCCGCGGGCAGGCACGCTGATCAACCTCGCGCAGTGCGAGGAGGCGCTCGGCAAGCTCGCCACCGCCCACCAGTACTGGCAACAAGCGAGCGATCTCGCGCGCGCGATCGGCGACCCGCGCACAGACTTCATCGCCGCGCAGCTCGAGCGCCTCGACGCGCGCGTCCCCAGGCTCACGATCGTCCTCGCCAAGGACGCGCCGCCGGGCACGATCGTCCGCCGCGACGGGATCGACTTCGGCGCCGGGAGCCTCGGAGCGTCGCTGCCCGTCGAGACGGGGGCGCACACGATCACGGTCATCGCGCCCCACATGGAACCGAAGCAGACCGTCGTGGAGCTCGCGGAGGGGGATCGTCACGAGGTGACCGTCGCTCCCGGGGAGCCGATCGTCGAAGCGGTCGCCCCGCCGGCGCTTGCCGTACCCCCCGCGGCCTCCACCGCGACGCCGGGCGCCACGAGCCCCGTCCGGATCGCCGCATACATTGCGGGGGGGCTCGGCATCGTCGGCCTCGGAGTGGGCGTGGTCTCCGGAGCACGCGCGCTCAGCTTCGCCGGAGACACGACGGGGCACTGCGATGGTGACGTGTGCGACCCGGTGGGGACGGCGGCGAGGCAGAACGAGGAGAGCGCGGGGAACGTGGCGACGGCAGGCTTCGTGTCGGGCGTGGGGCTCCTCGCCGCCGCCGCCGTGCTTCGTGTCCTCTCCCCTTCGGCCGACGAAGCATCTTATATGCGACGAAACCTGGGATACGTCGCGGGGGGGACGGGGCTCGTCGTCCTCGCAGCAGGGGCGGTGCTCGGCTTTCGCGCCATCGCCGACGACCAGAGCGCAGCGGCGGGCTGCGTGGGCGACGTGTGCAATCACCAGGGGGCGGCCGACCGCCGTGACGCGATCAGCGCTGGGAACGCGTCGACAGTCACGCTCGCGACGGGTGGCGTGCTTCTCGCCGGCGGGATTGCGCTCTGGGCGACGTCAAGGAAACGGGCCGCGCCTGCGCTCGGCATGATCACGTTGGCGCCCGAGGCGGGCGGCGCTGTGCTGCGGCTTCAAGGGGGGTGGTGAATGTCTCTCGATCGAGCCCACTCACGGCGCCCCCTCGCGCGCGCGTCGATCCACGCAACGACGATCCTCGCCGTCGTCGCGGCGATATCGTGCACGCAGTTTCTCGGCGCGAATGATCCGATCGACCTCTCCCCCGACGCGTCGATCGCAACCGCCGACGGCGGCACGCCGTCCGCGACGGGCTTCGCCGCCGCCTTCGCACACGCCGTCTGCGACGACCTCGCGAGCTGCTGCCTGAAGAACGCGCTCGCCTTCAACCTCGACAACTGCCTGGTCGCTGCAGCGGGGAACGCGCAGGAGCAGATCATCAATCCGGCGCTGGCCGTCGGCGCGACGTACCAAGCGGCCGCCGCAAACGCTTGCCTCGCCGCGATCGCGAAGGCCGCGCAGGAGTGCGACGACGCCTCGATCGCCTCCAGCGGCGGCGTCGCGACAGCGCCGCTCTCTGCTTGCGCGAGCGCCTACGCGGGGACAAAAGCGCCCGGCGCGACCTGCGCGTCCAGCTTCGAGTGCGCCCCGGGGCCGAGCGGCTCGACCGTGAGCTGTTCGTATTACTACCCGACCTCCGATGACGGCGGCTTCCAGCCCTATGGGGAGGCATGTCAGGTGGCGGTCTTTGGGACGGTCGGAGCCGCATGCGCAAGCTTCGACACGGCTCCGATACCCACCGTCGCCGACTGCGCGGTCGCGGGGCTCGCGTGCAACTCGATCAACTCCACTTGCCAGCCGAGGCAGCCGATCGGCAATTCCTGCGGGCAGAGCGGCGACTGCGTCAACGGCGCCTACTGCGCGACCCCGCTATGCGCACCGGCTCCCTCCGCAGGCGCCCCGTGCGCCTCGGGCGCGTGCGCGGTCGGCCTCTACTGCAACTTCGCGTCGAACACCTGCGCGCCGATGCTCGGCGCCGGCGCGTCATGCGCGGGCGACCTGTCTGACGCTTGCGACGGGGTGTGCGACGGCGAGACGGCGACGTGCGTGACGAGCACCGTCGCGAGCTCGGTGACCTGCGGCGGATGACGGGCCTACCGCTGCACGATCGCCGCCACGCGCGCGAAGTCCGCGTCCTCGACGGCGCCCCCCGCGACGCAGCGCACTTTGCCGGTCGGATCGAGGAGGACCTGCACCGGTAGCTGCGGCGGGTCCTTCAGGTCGAACGCCGCGCGCCACCCCGCGCGCGAGTTCCCCGGCTGGATCC
>JBKQKP010000188.1:0-5509 GCA_052147435.1 Polyangiaceae bacterium
TTGATCGACGCTCGTGACTTAGAATGCGTTCGCGGCCTTAGGCTGGCAGGTCGAGATGACCGCCTTCAGACAGAAGGTCCCCCGGACGCAGTCAGCGTCGGTGGCGCAAGGGAACGCGCACTTGCCGTACGCGATGTTGCAGCGGTGGCTGATGCACATTGAGTCGTTCGTGCATGTCGCGGCTGCTGGGCCCGGCACGGCCAGGGTCGAAGGATCGGCAAACGGCTCGATCGGCGCGGGCGCAGAGCTCGCGGGAGCTCCCGGCGCCGCAGCCGGGGCAGAGGCATCCCCGGTCGCACAGGCCAGCGACCCGAGCGCGAGCAGCGGCGCGGCAACCGCGGCGAAGAGCGAGGCGTGTCGCATGAGCGCGCGCGTACGCGTACCCTTCTCGCGTCGGATGCGTCAACGGAAGCTCGGCCCGTTCGTCTTCTCCCTCGCGCTCCTCGCGGGCGTTCCTTGCCTCGCGAGCTGCACGCGAGGCGAGCCCCCGCAATGGGACGCCGGAGCGGGGGTCAGCCTCGCCGTCGCCGTCTTGCCGATCGACGCCGGCAGCGCCTCCCCCGGCGCCGCCGCGCCAGACGCGGCCGCGGCGGTAGCGACGAGCGGTGAGGAGTCCGGGAAGCTCGGGCAGACCAGAGCGCGCCCCGAGCCCTCGGGAGAGCAGTTCGACGCGCGGGTCCGCGCGCTCTTCGACGGGATCGCCCGCGACGACGTCGAGCACGCGATGCCGTTCTTCTTCCCGCTGACGGCGTACGCCCAGGTCAAAGCGATCGCGAACCCCGCGGCCGACTGGAAGGCGCGCCTCGTCGGGAACTACGCGCGGGACATCCACGCCCTCCACGCGAAGCTCGGCCCCAACGCCGCGCGCGCGCGCTTCCTCGGCATCGACGTTCCGATGGACCGCGCGCGCTGGGTGGAGCCCGGCGAGGAGTACAACCGCATCGGCTACTTTCGCGTCTACGGCTCGAAGCTCCGCGGAGAGCTCGACGGCGCCCCGGTCACGATCGACGTGAAATCGCTCATCTCGTGGCGCGGCGAGTGGTTCATCGTTCACCTCACGGGCGTGAAGTGAGAGCGGGGACCGGTTCGCCCGGCAGGACGAAGCCGTAGCGACGCATGATCGCGCGCCCCTCGTCGGACGCGACGAACGCCGCGAACTTTCGCGCGTCGGGCTCGAGCTGCCCGTGCGACTCCGCGCTCCCGCGGCACACGACGAGCGCCTGATTCAGCGGCTCGTGGAGGCGCGGATCGATCGGCGTCGCGTGACCGCCGCTGACGGTCGCGAGGGAGAGGGCGACGATGGCCACTTCGGCGTTCCCCGACTGCGCGAACTGGAGCGTCTGCTGGACGTTCTCGCCGTAGACGATCTTCTTCTCGATCGCGTCCCAGACGCCGCTCTTCACGAGCGCCTGCTTCGCCGCCTTCCCGTAGGGGGCGTGATCGGGGTTCGCGATGGCGACGTGCACGATCTCCGGGCGCTCGAGATCGGCGAGCGACGCGAGGGTCAGCCCCGCGTCGCTCTTCGTCCACAGGACGATCCGCCCCTCCGCGTAGGTCGCCTTCGTGTCCGCCTCGCAGACGCCCGCCTTGATGACGTCGTCCACGAACGACATGTTGGCGGCCGCGAAGACGTCGAACGGGGCCCCTTGCTCGACCTGCTTCGCGAGGAGCCCCGTGGCGCCGAACGAGAACGAGATCTTTCGTCCGCTCGATTTCTCGAAGGCCTTGCCGACCTCGGGGAAGGCGTCGGAGAGATCCGCGGCGGCGGCGACGTGGAGCGGCCCCTCGCTCGGCGGAGGCGGGCTCTTGCACGCCGGGAGGAGCGCCAGGAGCACGAGCAGCGAGCACACCGGCGGAAGGCGCATCTCCTGCGTTCTGTCATCCCCGGGCCGGTGAAGTTCATCACAGTTTCGTGACATGGGCGCTCCCGAGAGGGGGGCGGCGGGCGTAGGATGCGCGGCCGAGGACCCCACGATGCTCGACGCCCGCATGATGGATTTCCCGCTCACGCTCACGCACCTGGTGTCTCGGGCGCGCGCGTACTTCGGCCGGAGCGAGGTCGTGTCGCGGCGCGCCGACGGCTCGATCCACCGCACGACCTTCGGCGAAGTGCTCCCGCGGGCGGCGCGACTGGCGCACGCGCTCGCGAAGCTCGGGGTGAAGCGGGGGGACCGCGTCGCGACGCTCTGCTGGAATCACGCGCGCCATCTCGAGGCGTACTGCGCGATCCCCACGATGGGGGCGGTCCTGCACACGTTGAACTTGCGCCTCTCCCCGGACGACCTCGCGTACATCGCCGGTCACGCCGAAGACCGCGTCGTGATCGTCGACGACTCCCTCCTCCCGCTCTTGAGGCAGTTCAAGGCGAAGGTGCCCTCGCTCGCGCACGTGATCGTGGTTCGCGAGAAGGACGGGACGGCGAGCCCGGACGCCGAAGGGTTCCTCGACTACGAGGCGATCCTCGCCCCCGAGAAGGACGACTTCCCGTATCCGGATCTCGACGAGCGATCGGCCGCCATCCTGTGCTACACGAGCGGCACGACGGGGCGCCCGAAGGGGGTCCTCTACACGCACCGGTCGACCGTGCTCCACTCGCTCGCGATCTCGACGGTCGACGTCATCGGGCTCGGAAATCGTGACGTGGTGCTGCCGGTGGTGCCGCTCTTCCACGCGAACGCGTGGGGGCTCCCGTACGCCTGCATCGCGACGGGGGCGAAGATCGTCTTCCCGGGGCCCCACCTCGACGCGAAATCGATCCTCGATCTCATGGTCCGCGAGAAGGTGACGATCGCAGCGGGGGTCCCCACGATCTGGCTCGGGATCTTGCACGTGCTCGACCAAGCGCCCGGCGCGCACGACCTCTCGAGCGTCCGCACGATGCTCATCGGCGGATCGGCCGCGCCGCCGTCGATGATCGACGGCTTCCTCAAGCGGCACGGCCTCGAGATCACGCACGCCTGGGGGATGACCGAGATGAACCCGCTCGGGACGATCGCGCGCGTGAAGCAGCACCTCGCCGGCGGGGGCGACGAAGCGACGCTCGCGATCCGATCGACCCAGGGCTACCCCGCCGTCTTCGTCGAGACCCGCCACACCGACGACACCGGGCGGGTGCTCCCCTGGGACGCGCAGTCGATGGGGGAGCTCGAAGTGCGCGGGTGCTGGGTCGCGTCGTCGTATTTCCGCGACGAGGACGCGAGCCGGTGGACCAAGGACGGATGGTTCAAGACCGGCGACGTCGTGACGATCGACAGCGAGGGGTACGTCCGGATCTGCGATCGGTCGAAGGACGTGATCAAGTCCGGGGGGGAGTGGATCAGCAGCGTGGAGCTGGAGAACGCGCTGATGAGCCACCCCGCGGTGCTCGAAGCGGCGGTCTTCGCCGGCGTGCACGAGAAGTGGGCGGAGCGGCCGATCGCGGCGGTCGTGGTGAAGCCGGGACAGGCGGCGACGAAAGAGGAGCTGACGCGTCACCTCGAGGGGAAGGTGGCGAAGTTCTGGCTGCCGGACGCGTACGTGTTCATCGAGCAGGTGCCGCGGACGTCGACGGGGAAGTTCCTGAAGACGAGGCTGCGGGAGCTGTATGGGAATTTGTTGGTGAAGGGGGGCGGGTGAAGCCCACCCCCTGCCCTACACCTTCGTCACGACGCCCGACGCGGTCACCGTGTACGTGTGCGACCCGTCGAGAACGATCGTCGCGGTCCCGCCCGGGGCGAAGGTGACCACGGCGTCGATCGTGAACGTTCCGCTCGCCGAGCCGCTGGTGCTCGACGCCATCCCCGACGCGTTGATCGTGTAGTCCACCGTGCCGCCGTTCACGAGGCCCGTCGCCTCGTCGTACACGACGGCGTCGTACGTCGCGCCGTACGTGAGGTTCGCGCTCGCCTGCTCGTCGCGGAACGCGGACTCGAAATGCGAGGAGTAGTTGAAGCTCCCGGTCCCGTTGAACGTCGCGGTCCCCGTCTGGATCCCGGTGACGCTCCAGTTGCCGGTCCGGTTGACCGTGGCCGTGTAGTCGGGGACTGACAGAGTCCCGGACCAGCTGACCGAGGCCTGCGCGTCGTTCGTCGTCGGCCCGCACTGCGCCAGCGCGTTCCCGTGCGCGTCGGTGCACGACACCGTGTACGAGTACGTCACTCCGGCGTGGACGGTGCTGAAGCTCCCCGACGCGGTGACGGTCGCGCCCGACGGGGTCGTGCCGAGGGAGATCGTCGCGACGTCGTACATCGAGGTGACCTCGCCGCCCCCTCCGGGCGTGGCGACGATCGCGGCGGTCGACTGGGCGACGTCGTCGTAGTCGTTGCTCGTCGGCGTGGAGCTTCCGCTGCCGCTCGAGCAGCCGGCCCCTCCGAGCGCGGCGACGATGGCTACGGCGGTAACGGCAACACAAGAGTTAATCCGGGCTGAAGTCCTCATGGAGAAAGCGCCTCCTCGGCGACGGGCCTTACGCAACGACCGGGCCACGTCACAAGAGCCCCCGCACCAGAGCCGCTTCGCGCGAAAATCACCTGTTTCGAAGCGATGCAGTGCCGCATCGGTGCCCGTTGTGAACCGGAGTTCCCCGGGCATCGTGTCGCAAACGTGCCTCGCTGAGGCTTGCAGGCAGCACCGCGCACTTTTTTGCGTTCGCGGCTAGTGTTGCCGCCACCGCTCTCATGGACGTGCCCCGCCGGTCACAGGTCATCAAGACCGTTCTGCGCTACGTCCTCGCGATCGGGATGATGCTCGTCGGCATCGACCACTTCGTGAGCCCCGAGCCGTTCGTCCGGATCGTGCCGGCGTATCTGCCGGCGCCGCTCGTCCTCGTCTACGTGAGCGGCGCGTTCGAGTTTGTCGGCGGCGCGGGGCTGCTCGTTCCGCGGGTGCAGCGCGCGGCGGCGTGGGGGCTCGTGGCGCTGTACGTCGCGGTCTTTCCGGCCAACGTGAACATGGCGGTGAACCACGTGTACCTCTCGCCGGATCACCCGATTCCCGAGGCGGCGCTGTGGCTGCGGCTTCCGCTGCAAGGGGTGCTCATTGCGTGGGCGTGGTGGCTGACGAGGAGAGAGCCGACGACCACGCCTTCGGCTTAGTCGCGTGTAGGCTCGTTTTTCGTCCTGGCGCAAAGCCAGTCCGGCGACCTCCGAGGTCGCTCAAGCGACCTTCAATGTCGGTCCACCGACCTCCGGAGTCGCTCGAGCGACCTCCGAGGACGGACCTACCGACCTCAGAGTCGCTCGCAGCGACTTCTAGGACGGACCTACCGGCCTCCGAGGTCGCTCGTGCGACCTCCGAAGCCGGTCGAGCGACCTCCGAGGACGGACCTACCGACCTCAGAGTCGCTCGCAGCGACTTCTAAGACGGACCTACCGGCCTCCGAGTCGCTCGCAGCGACTTTCCGGACGGACCTACCGACCTCCGAGGTCGCTCGTGCGACCTTCGAGGACGGACCTACCGACTCCAGAGTCGCTCGCAGCGACTCTTAGGACGGACCCACCGACCTCCGAGGTCGCTCGAGCGACCCTCGAGG
>JBKQKP010000189.1:0-27432 GCA_052147435.1 Polyangiaceae bacterium
CGGCCACCACCATCCACGCTATGAACACCCACCCCCGGCCAGTGGCGTCGCGGCACACCCCGTCCCTGGTGGCTGGGAAGGGGCCGGGGGAGGGGTTGATCCGCGCTCGGTGGCTCAGAAGTAGAACGTCATCCCCGCGGTGATCAGGCAGCCGTCCGACGTGTTCGTCGTCTGCCCCGTCTGGGAATTCACGTACTCGGGCGAGTACGCGGCGTTGCTGTCGGTGCGCGTGCGGATGAACGCGCGCGCGTCGAGGTTCATGGCGAAGTGCTTGGCGATCCGGAACTCGAGCCCCGCACCCCCCTGGCCACCGAAATACGTGTAGCTCTCCTGCTGGTACGAGTAGTCGCTCGTGTCGGTCACGTTCGCCCACGCGCCGCCGAGACCGGCGAGGAGATAGAGCTGAACGCGAGAGCGCGGGTTCAGGAACACCATCGCGTTCACGGTGAACTCGGTCTCGTTCCGGTCGTTGTCGTTGTAGTCGCGGCCACCGAGGAAGTCGAAAGCCGCCTCGAGCGCGAACGCGGGCGCGGGGCGGTAGCGGAGCCCGAGCCCGACCCCTTCCATCGGCCGGGTCGAAGCCGAGCCGTTCCCTTGGATTGCCCCCTCGACGCGGAGGTTCAAGCCCCACTCGTTCCGGTCGTCGAGCGGCTTCGGCTTGGTCGGGCGGTAATAGTAGTAGTACGGCGGAGGCGGCCGCGTCGGCTGCTGCTGGTAGATCACGACCGGCGGCGGAGGGGGCGTCCGGCGATAGATCACCGGGGGCGGCGGGGGAGCCGGGGGGGGAGGGGGCGGAAGCGCCTCTGCCGGAGGGAGGGGTTCCAACGCGCCATCCTGAGCCGCCGCAGGGGCGAGCGGCCTGGGAGCGGGCCTCGCTGCCGGGGGTGCCGGCGCGGGCTTCTCTTGCGCATCGGCGCAGAACCAGCTGCCGGGAGGACAGTTCGAGGGGGCATCCTGCGCCGCGGCCGGGGTGGCAGCGAGCAGGACCGCGGCGAGCGGCCCGCCTAGAAGGGAAAGGCGGAAGCTCCGGAGGGATTCGAGGCTGGAAGGGCGGCTGGACATCGTCTACGTGCCTCCTTTCACGGCGCACGTCATGGTGCAGTCAAAGCAACCGAAGTGCCACGAAGAACGCGGGGCAAAGCCCCGGAATTTAGCCGAAAGACCAGAGCGCGGCGGCGCCGTGTGTCCCGCTGTTCACGCGGGGACGGACACCCGGCGCCGACAGCGCCGAAAGGCCTCCGCGCGAAAGCGGTGTAGTAGGTAGCCTACGCCATGGCGACCGTCAGGCTAAAGCCAGGGCATGTCCAGCCCGTGTGGGCGGGACACCCCTGGGTGTATGCGCAGGCGATCGACCGGGTCGAGGGGAATCCGACGGGCGGGGACGAGGTCTCGGTCATCGATCCGCGCGAAAACCTGATCGGACGGGGTTTCTTCTCGCCGGGATCGGCGATCCCAGTTCGCATTCTCGTCCGCGACGCGAAGACACGGCTCGACGCCGAGTTTTTCCGCGAGCGGATCGAGCGGGCATTCGCCGTGCGACGGGAGATGGGGATTGCCACGGCTGCGGTGCCTCCAGCCGAGGCTGACACCACCGGATACCGGCTCGTACACGCGGAAGGGGATCGGCTCCCCGGGCTGATCGTGGACCGGTTCGGTGACGCGGTCGTGGTGCAGCTGCTCACGGTGGGAATGAAGATGCGCCAAGAGCTCGTCTTCGACGCGCTCCTCGCTCTCGGCGTGAAGACGATCATCGACCGGACGCCGCCGCAGACCGCCAAGACCGAAGGGTTCGAGGCGGGGTCGGGAGTCGTTCGCGGGGACCCGGTGCGAGAGCTCGTGATGAAAGAGCGCGGCCTCTCCTACCGGCTCCCGCTCGAGATCGGCCAGAAGACGGGCTTCTACTTCGACCAGCGCGGTCTTCGCGCGCGCGTCGAGGAGCTCGCGCAAGGCAAGCGCGTCCTCGACACGTACAGCTACGTCGGCGCGTTCGCGATGGCCGCGGCGCGCGGCGGGGCCACGGACGTGATCGCCGTCGACGACAGCGCGATCGCGATCGACGTGGCGAAGGAGTGCGCGCGCGCCAACGGGCTCGAGGGGAGAATCACGCACAAGAAGGACGACGCCCGCCGTGCGCTCCAGGAAGCTGGGGCGGCGGGGGAGGGATTCGACCTCTGCATCGTCGATCCGCCGCGGCTCGCCCCGTCGAGAGGATCGCGCGAGGGGGCGCTCGTCGCGTATTCGAAGCTGGCGGAGCTCGGGTGCCGCGCGACGAAGGCGGGAGGACTCCTCGTCTTCTGCTCCTGCTCGGCGGCGGTCGACCTCGGCGCCCTCACGCGCGCGCTCGCGATCGGCGCGATGCACGCGGGGAAGCTGGCGCTCGTCGTCGAGCGTCATTTCCAGGGGGCCGACCACCCGGTGAGCGCAGCGTTCGCGGAAGGGTTGTATCTGAAGGCGCTCGTCGCCCGCATGGAGCCGCGGTGAAGGCCCTCGAGGCGCTCTCGAAGGACGACCTCCGCGGGCTTCGATCGCTGGCCGGGATCCTCTTCGATCTGGACGACACGCTCCTGTCCCACGGCGTCCTCACGCGCGCCGCCTACGACGCGCTCTGGGACCTGAGGGACGCGGGGCTCCGCCTCGTCGCGGTCACCGGGAGACCCAGCGGATGGGGAGAGGTCATCGCGCGGCAGTGGCCGATCGACGGCGCCGTGACCGAAAATGGCGCCGTCGTGATCGCGCGCGAGGGGAGCGGCGTCGCGCGCTTCGAGCGATGCGACGACGTGGAGCGCCGGACGCGACGCGCGCGCCTCGCTCGGATCGTCGAGGGGGTCCGCGAGGCCGTCCCCGAGGCGCGGCTCACCGACGACGTCGACGCGCGTCGCGCCGACGTGACGTGGGACATCGGCGAGCGTGTGAGACTCCCCGAGGATCGCGTGGCGGCGATCGTGCGCATGATCGCCGCCGCCGGTGCCCGCTCGTTCGCATCGAGCGTTCATGTCCACGCCACGTACGACACCGACGACAAGGCCAGCGGAGCGGTCGCCTATCTCGCGCGCGCGTTCGGCGAAGACCCAGGCGCGGTCACGGGCGCGCGCTGGGCGTTCGTCGGCGACAGCGGCAACGACGCGGCGTGCTTCAGCGCGTTTCGAACCACGTTCGCCGTCGCCAACGTCCGATCGCACCTTGCACGTATCCCCGTGACCCCCCGCTACGTGGCGCGCGCCGAGATGGGGGAGGGCTTCGCCGAGATCGCACGGACGATCGTGGCCTCGCGCACCGCCTAGTCTGAACACCCTTCCAGGCCCTCTCCGCTCCCGCCCCGGAGAGGGGACGAGGGGGCGTAGAAGTCGACCGCTTGCTGGGCGGCCCAGCCTTATCGTCGAGCGCCCCCTCGAGTGCTAGCCTGCGCGGCCGATGCCCTCGAACACCGATCTTCTCGCCGTCGCCAAGCGACGCTTGTACCCCAACTACAAGCCCGCCGGTTTCGTGCTGGTTCGCGGCAAGGGGTGCGAGCTCTTCGACCTCGACGACGAGCGCTGGCTCGACCTCTGCGCCGGAGTCGCCGTGTGCTCGGTCGGACACGCGCACCCGGCGCTCTCGCAGGTCATCGCCGAGCAGGCCTCGACGTTGATGCATACGTCGAATTACTTCTACAACGAGCCGAACATCCTCCTCGCGGTCGAGCTCACGCGCCGGACGGGGATGGACCGCGCCTTCTTCTGCAACTCGGGCACCGAGGCGAACGAGGCGCTCCTCAAGCTCGCGCGCCACCACTTCTTCGGGGCCGGACAGAAGGACCGCGTCCGGATCATCGCGTTCCACAACGCCTTCCACGGTCGCACGCTCGGCGCGCTGTCGATGACGGGGACGCCGAAGTACCGCGAGGGGTTCGGGGAGCTCGGGGCAGTGACGCACGTGACGTACGGCGATCTCGACGCCGTGAAGAAGGCCATGGGGCCGGACGTCGCGGCGATCATCGTCGAGCCACTTCAAGGCGAGGGGGGAGTTCTCCCTCCGCCGCCTGGCTTCCTCAAGGGACTGCGCACTCTCTGCGACGAGTCCGGAGCGCTTCTTCTCGTCGATGAAGTTCAGACGGGGCTCGGGCGGCTCGGGAGGTTCCTCGGCATCGAGGGGCAAGGGATTCAGCCCGACGCGATCGCTCTGGCGAAGGGGCTCGGAGGGGGCTTCCCCATCGGCGCGATGCTGACCATCGAGAAGTACGCCGGCGCGCTGCCACCGGGGTCGCACGGCTCGACGTTCGGCGGGAACCCGCTCGCCAGCGCCGCGGCGCTCGCGGTCCTGAAGATCATCGACGACGAGAAGCTCGTCGCCGGGGCCAAGGAGAAAGGGGAGGCGCTCGGACGAATGCTGGGCGACCTCGTGAAGACGATCCCAACCGTCTGCGAGAGCGCGCGTGGCGAAGGACTGCTCTGGGGCCTCGTTCTGAAGCCGGGCTTCGTCGCGCGTGACGTCCTGCCGAAGGTCCAGGAGAACGGAGTGCTCCTAACCGCCGCGGGGGATCGCGTGCTCCGCTTCTCACCCCCCCTGATCGTGTCGCTCGCGGAGCTCGAAGAGGGGGTCCGCGCAGTCCGGCTCGTCTGCGAAGATCTCGCGACGAGTCAAAAAGGGTCGGTCGGATTGAAGGCGGCCACGGCGACGTGAGCCCTCGTCCCGCCGCGGGCCCGGCCTCCGGTGTGGGCCGCACTGCGCTTCGCGCGGGCGGGTCTGCGGGAGCGGAGCGTCCGGCGCGCGACCTCGAGACACCGAGCACGCAACCGTCGTCGAGCGTGTGCCCCGGGTGCGCGAAGCCCGTAGACACTCTCCGAGCGGGACACGTCGCGATCTACGACGGCGTGTTTCTCTACTACTGCGACGCCTCGTGCAAAGCGCTTCACTTGCGAGAGATCGCCAGCCACCTCGGCGACGACGTCCCCAC
Source organism: Polyangiaceae bacterium (assembly GCA_052147435.1). Classification (GTDB taxonomy): domain Bacteria; phylum Myxococcota_A; class Polyangia; order Polyangiales; family Polyangiaceae; genus JBKQKP01. The sequence continues at coordinate 4,934 of JBKQKP010000189.1, forward strand.
TCTCGATCCGCCAGCCGTCGCCGCTCGTTTGGCGACGCACCCGAACGGCCACGCCGCGAGCAGCCACGCCGCGAACGGCCACGCCGCGAACGGCCACGCCGCGAATGGCCACAACGGCGCGAACGGCGCCCACCCGTCGCCCGCGGCCATCTCGGCGCCGCTTCCGCCCGTCGCCCCCACGGCCCCCCCCTCGCCGTCGTTCCTTTCCGCGAGCACCGTCGCGCCGGCGATCGAGGCGGCCCCCTCGTCCCCCGAGCTCCCGCGAACGCTTCGTTCCCCCGTCCCTCCTCGGCCGCCGTCGTCACCGCTCCCGGAGCTCATTCCTGCGCGGGTGGCGTCGCCGAAAGAGCGCGCACGGTCCGCCGTGTCGATCGTCGGGGCCGCAGCCGGGCTCCTCGTGCCTCTCCTCGTGATCGGCGACGTCGGCCTCGGGGCGCGCCTCGCCTTCGCCTCGCTCGCGGCCGTTGCGCTCATCGCGCGTCTCGCGCTCACCCCCCGCGATCTCGCCGACGCGAGCCCGCTCGTCGTCGCTGTCCCCGCCGTAGGCGCGCTCGGAGCGGCGGTCCTGAGCTTCCTCGCGAACGATCCCCACGCGGCATCGATCGCGGTGCTCGCCGGTCTCTCGGCTTCGATCGGCATCGCCGTCGAGGAGGCGATCTCCCGTGCGCGAGGCGAGGTGGACGCGACACGGCGCCGTATCGCAGTCGCGCTCGACGTGCCGTCTCGCGTCCTTCGAGGCGACGGTCCGAGTGAGACGCTCTACGACGTGAAGTCGGGGGAGACCGTGCTCGTCGAAGCCGGCGACGTCGTGGGCGTCGATGGCGTCGCGAGCAAGGGGACGGCGATCGTCGTCCCCTGGCATGGCGCGACGATCGACATGGAGAAGTCCGAAGGTGACGCCATCGTCGCCGGGGCGCGGATCGTGTCGGGTGCTCTCAGGGTCGTCACGGCGTGGGCCGGGACGGAGCGGGCCTGGGTGCGGGCCTCGTGCTCTCCCGCCGTTCGCCCCGACGTCTCCGCATCGATGGCGAGGCTCTCGCGTTCGATCGTCGAGCGGGCGGCCCCCGTGGTCGCGGTCGTCTCTGGGCTCGCGGCGATGGCGAGCGGCGGATCGGCAGGGTGGTTCGAGGCTCTTGCCGCGACGTGCGCCGTGATGCTCGCGTTGGGTGGACGAGGAGTCGTCGCCGCGGTCGCGCTCGTCCACGCGCGCGCCCAGATGCGAGCTCTCGCGCACGGCATCGTCTACAGGGATGCGAGCGCGTTCGACGCCGCCGGTCGCGCCGCCACCGCGGTCACCTGTTCCAGGGGGACCGTTCTCACCGGAGAGCCGGAGATGGTCGCGATCGAGCAGGTCGCGGATTCCGGAGCCAGCGAAGCGCGCATCCTGGCGCTCGCGGCAGGTGCGGAGACGGCGTCGACGCATCCGCTCGCGAACGCGATCCTCCGGGCAGCTCGCACGCGCGGCGTCACGCCGGAGAGCGTGCGAAGCGCGACGGTTCATGCCGGGTTGGGGGTCACTGCGCTGGTCTCTTCGGGGGAGCGGCTCGTGGTGGGGAGCCGCGCGCTGCTCCTTCACGAGCAAGTCAGCGTGGCCGTCGCCGAGTCGCGCGCCTCGGAGCTCGAGGCACAAGGGCGGAGCGTCCTCTTGGTCGCCCTCGCGGGGAAGCTCATCGGTCTCGTCGCGCTGCAAGACGGTCTCCGCGCCGGGGCGCGCGCCGCGGTGCAACGCCTCCTCGACGCCCGGATCGAGCCCGTGCTCCTCTCGGGCGAATCGCGCGAGACGTGCGAGACGATCGCGCGCGCGCTCGAGATCGATCATGTGAGGCCCGAGGTCCTCCCCTCCGACCGTGGCGCGGAAGTGCGTGCCCTCGCGGAAGGGGGTCACGTCGTTGCGGTCATCGGTCACCCGGCGAGCGACGACGCGGCTCTTGGTGCCGCCGACGTCGCCGTGGCGATGGGTGCGCCGCGCGCTCCGGGCGAGTGGGGGGTCTGGCTCGCGTCCGACGACGTTCGTGATGCAGCCCTGGCTCTATCGATGGCGCACGCGGTGAGAGACCGCTCGCGCGCCGTCCTGGCAGCCGGCCTCATCCCCGGTGTCGTCGCGCTCCTCGCCCTCGCTTTCGGCGTGGGGGCCCTCGCGTGCGGCCCGCTCGCGCTGGCGGTCGGCGCGTTGGGGTCCCTCGGAATGTCGCTGAAAGAGCGCCGCTGACAGACTGCGTGGGTGTGGGCAAAGCGGTGCCAAGGTCGGCGGGCAGGGCTTCGCGGCCTAGGTACTTGGCTGTCGCGCCGCTTCAGAGCCACCTATCCTCCTAGGAGACGGGATCCGTCTTGTCCGTCGTCCGTCCGGGACCGCGGCCAAGGAAAGATCGAGGAGGGAAGACAAGGGCGTGGCCGAACCGCTGAACTCCCCGCAAGCCGGCGCGCCTGCGGGGGAGCCCGACGACCGCGCGGCGTCGCGCGTCGGGGCGACGATCCGAGGCAAGTGGCACCTGGACGCTCTCTTGGGCGTCGGCGGGATGGCTGCGGTCTACGCAGCGTCGCACCGGAATGGCCAGCGAGCGGCGCTCAAGATCCTGCACTCGGACTTCGCGCGCGATCGGATCGTCTGCGACCGCTTTCTGCGGGAAGCCTACGTCTCGAACAAAGTCGGCCACGCGGCCTGCGTCCGCGTTCTCGACGACGACATGACCGAGAACGACGAGCCGTTTCTCGTCATGGAGCTGCTCGAAGGCGAGACCGTCCGTGAAGCCTGGAAACGCACCGGAAGGGTCATGCCCCTCCCCGAGGTCCTGCGAATCGCCGACACCGTCCTCGACTGCCTGTCCGCGTGTCACGCCATCGGCGTCATCCATCGCGACCTGAAGCCGGCCAACATCTTCATCCTGCGCACGGGCGAGGTGAAGGTGCTCGACTTCGGCGTCGCGCAGATGCGCAGCGCGACGAACGAGCGCACGGCCGCGGGGACCGCGCTCGGAACGCCCGCATACATGTCTCCCGAGCAGGCCATGGGGCTCGTCGACCAGCTCGACGGTCGCGCCGACATCTTCTCGGTGGGCGCGATGATCCACGCGCTCGTCACCGGCCAGCGAATCAACAACGGGCGCACGGAGCAGGAGGCGCTCGTCATGGCGGCGACCATGCCCGTTCCATCGATCGCCCGGCTGGGCCCCAATCTCCCGCTCCCGATCATCGCGCTCGTCGACAAAGCGCTCGCCTGGGATCGGCGAAACCGCTTCGACGACGCGCGGCAGATGCAAGTCGCGGTGCGCGAAGCGCTCGCGTCCATTTCGGGGGGCGGCGCGGAGGAGGCCCCCCCGCCGATTCGCGAGCCCACCGGCCAATCGAGACCGAGGGACGCGCCCAGCGCGATACCGTCCGCGCCGAGCACGCCGGCGAAGCGCGCCACGGCTGCGGCGTCCGCGAGTCCGCCGTCGTCCGCCCCTGCGACGGCCGAGAGTGACGCCCGCGTCGAGACGGCGCGAGAGCTCTTTCGTCACGTTGACCGCGTCCTGCCGGGTGTCCGCCAGTTTGGCTGGGAGCACCCTTCCACCGAGCGCGCCCTCCGCACGGCGTTCGAGGCCTTCGCCGAGGCGCTCGTCAGGCAGCCCGGCGTGGCGCTCGACGTTCGTCCGTACTCTCTCCAGGCGCACGGGCACACGGTCTGGGAGCCGTCGCCGCCGTTCGATTCGGTCCCGTACAATCTCTTCGCGTGCGGCGTCCGCGGGGTCCACGTCGCGCGAGGGCTCACTCTCGGCGAGCTCCGTGATTTTCTCGGGCTCCTCCTTCTCGACCCGGTGCGCGATCTCCCGCCGGAAGACGATCTCGTCTCGGCGTTCTGGGAGCGCGCGCTCGAGCACGTGACCTGCGAGGTCGTCGACGCCCTGGCGGAAGGCGACGCCGCCGAGCGCGAGGCGTTCTACGGGCAGGCAGACGAGGTCGAGGCGATCGCAGCCGACGCCGCGCGCAAGGCGAGCGCTCTCGAAGCGAAGGCGATGGCCGTGAGCACCGATCGCTCCGTCCTCGCCGCAGGCCCGCGTTCGCGAGAGCGCTCCCCGATGGGGCTCGATGACGTCGTTCGGGCCGTGTTCTCCTCTCAGCTCGAGGTCCCGAGCGAAAAATGGAGCGAGAGGTACGTCGACGCGCTCGTCGAAGGGTACCTCGACGCCGCGACGAACCGTGACGCGCCGCTCGTCCTCGCTTCGCTCCGAAAGTCCGCCGCCGACCTCGTGGTCGCGGGGCGCTTGAAGCTCGTCCTCGCGATGCACGACGCGCTCGCTGCGCGCCTCGCGCTTCGCGTGAAAGGGGAGGACTACCAGCGCCTCAGCGTCGCCTTGACGAACGCGCTCTTCGGCGCCGAGACCCTCGAGCTCTCGCTCCAGCGCCTCCAAGCGGAGCCGGGCCTCGTTCCGCTCTTCGAGCCGGTCCTCAAGACACTGTGGGCTGCCGAGCTCCCGACCGCGCTCGGCGTTCTTGCGAGCGCTCCTCCCGGTCCCCTGCGCGACGCCCTCGCTCGCTTCGTCGAGCGCGTCCTGCCGGGACACGAGGCGGAGATCGTTCAGTCGCTCGCGGGAATGGACTCGAACATGGCCGTCGGGCTCGTCGCGCTCCTCGGGCGAGCGGGGACGCCGGAGGCCAAGCGCGCGCTCGCCCAGCTCGCGGCGAGCGACGACGCGACGCTGCGCATCGAAGCGAAGGTGCTCCTGGCATCGTCTGCCGATCAGGTTCAGGGCGAGCTGATGCAGCTCCTCGAGAGCGGCTCCGCCCTCGTTCGGATGGCGGCCCAACGCGCCGTCACCCGACACGCCCTCAAGCAAGCCTGGCCGGCGATCGCGCGGCAGGTGCGCGCCGCCAACTTCCACGAGCTCGGCGCCGACGAGCGGCGAGAGCTGATGCACACGCTGGTCGCTCTCTCGCCTGACCGCGGTGAGCCGATCGCCGTAGAGCTCGTGAAGAAAGGGGGAGTCTTCACCTCGGAGGACCGAGAGACCTCGCGCGCCCTCGCCGCGGAGGCCCTCGGGAACTGCTCCACCTCGAGCTCCATCGCTGCGACGCTCCGAGAGGTATCGCAGACCCGGTGGGGGACGAGCGACGAGACGCGAGCGGCCGCGGCGGCCGCGGCGAAGAAGATCGCGGTCCGCCTCGGAGAGGACGCGGCGCCCTCATGACGATGCGCCTCGACATCGTGACGAACGACGCGGGCGACCTCGTCAGGCGCGAGCACGCGCGCGAGCTCGGAGCGGGAGTCGTCGTCGCCCTGTATCGCCTGGCGCGGCAAGCTCAGCTCCACGACCTCACGAACCAGGCGTTCGTCCGCCAGCTCGAACAGACCCATCAAATCATCGGCGAGTACTGCCTCCGCGCCGGGACGAACGTGAGCATCCTGTTCGCCGACAAGGCGGTGTTCGTCGCGGGCCAGCTCCTCAAAGGATCGCGAACGGCCTACGAATCGGCGGCCGAGCTTGCGCAGCTCCTCGAGTGGTGCGGCGGCTCCGAGCTCTCGATCGCGCGAGACGTGACGCAGCCCGAGCTTCTCGCTTTCGCGGAGGCGATCAGCGTGGCGATGCGCGCAGAGAGAGGGCGCGGATTCCGCTCTCCGTCGCCGAAGATCCGCCTGCGCGCCGTCGGCGACGCCGCGCGCCTGCGTGGCATCCAGGTGGAGCGGCTCGCGATCGAGCAGAGGATCGTGCGCAACTACGCCACGGCGGTCGTCGTGCTCCGCGGCTTCTTCGACGACCTCGCCGCGAGCCGGTACGTCCTCCCGCGACGCATCAAGCGGATCGCGCAGAACCTGGTCGACCTGTCAGAGGGAGACACGCCGGCATTCCTCGGCGTCACCGAAGTGCGAAACGCGAACCACGACGCCGCGGGGCGCGCCGTGAACGCGGCGATCCTCGCCGTCGCGATCGCGCGCGAAGTCACCGGCGACCGCTCGACGCTCGCGCAAGTGGCCATGGCGGCGATGATGCACGATGTCGGACGGCCCCGCGCGATCGCCCTCGCGACGGCCGGCGGGCCGCGCATCTCTCAGCTCACCGCGCGTCTCTCGGAAGATGCGGAGGACAAGCTCCCGGGGGGGACGGCAGCAGTACTGACGGCCCTCGGCCGCGTCAACGAGCCGTCGATCAAGCGGACGGTGATCGCGTTCGAGGCGCTCTGGCTCCGTCGCGCTTCCTCGCTCGGCCCCGTCTATCGCGGCGCGCGCGCGCCCACGATCCACGCCCGCATCGTCACGCTCGCGCGTCGCTACAACGACCTCCTGACGCCCGAGCCCGGACTCGCTCCGCCGCCGCCGGAGATGGCGATCGCGGCGCTCGCCAACGAGCTCACCGACTCGGCGGATCGCACCGTCCTGAGGATGCTCGTCGCGGCGCTCGGCCTGTTCCCGGTGGGAACGGTCGTGCAGCTCTCGAGCGACGAGATCGGCGAGGTCGTCCCGACGAACCGCGCCGCCGTTGCCGGGCGGCCGATGGTCCGCGTGTCGATGGGTCGAGATGGAGGCGTCCTGGCGGCCCCCGTCGATGTCGACCTCGCGCGTCCGGCAGAGGCTCGGCGCATCGTTCGTGTGATGAGCATCGAGGGGTGGAAAAAGGGGTTCGATGGCGGACCGCAGCGCGCTGCCGCCGATCCGAGCACGCCGTCACGATCCGCGGTGGTCCCCACGGAGCCGCGCGTACCGGTCGCCGCGCCGGTGGCGTCGCCGCCCGCGCGCACGGCCTCCCTTGCCGCCGCGCCGGTCGTCTTTCCCGTGACCCCGAGGGAGCCGCCGCCGCCGCCGTCCACAGTTGCTCCCCCGGCGCGTGCCGCAGCGGCTGCTCCACCCGTTGTCGCCGCTCCGGTACGCACCGCGGACGTCTCGTCGCCCGGCACGACCCCGTCGGCCGTCGCGGAAGCGATGGGACGGATGATCGAAGAGGCTCTCCGTGGCCCCGCCGCTCCGAAGGAGAGTCGCGGGGGAGCGCACGCCGCTGCGAGCGCCCCGTCACCTCCCACCGCCCCTTCTCCGGTCGCCCCGCCGGCGCCGACGGCATCGCCGGTCCGCGCGTGGCGCATCGGCGAGTCGACCGCTCCGAAGCCAGTCGAGGGGGCATCGACGCTCGCGGAGATGAGAGCCGCGCGTCCCATCACGCCAGCACCACCCGCCGGCGCCGAGCACGTCCCGACTGCGCGCGGGACGCTCGGCGCGACGCCGCTCGCGCACGTCCTCGTCTACATGCTCGATCACGCGCTCACCGGGAGCATCGTTTTTCGCGAGCCGGACGAGATCGATCACGTCCTCTTCTTCCAGCTCGGCGCGGTCTCCAAGGTGCAGATCGCGCGCCCGACCTCGCGCATCGGCGACGAGCTCGTCGGAAGCGGCCTCGTCACGCGCGCGACGATCAACGAGGCCGTCGACGGGGCGCGGCGTCTCGGCCTCCTCCTCGGCGAGTATCTCGTCGGCCACGATCTCGTGACCCGTGAAGCTCTCTCCAAGGCGCTCGAGACCCAGATCGCGAGCCGCGTCGCCGCGATCGTGAACCTGCTCCCCGAGACCACGTACTCGTTCTATCGCGACGTGGATCTCCTCGGCGCGATCGAGAGCGAAGGGGTCGTGAGCGATCCGCTCAACGTCATCCTCGCGACCGTCCGCTCATGGCACGACCGCGCCAGAATCCGCGCGACCCTCGCGCGTATCGCCAAGCATCCGCTCGTGTTCCACGAGCAGTCGGACCCGACGCACCTCGCCCTCACCACGGAGGAGCGGAAAGCCATCGACTACGTGCGCGACGCGAGGCCGACCACCTCGGCGCTGTTCCAGAGCCGGGTCGCCGACGAAGAGCCGGTGAGCTCGCTCATCTACGCGCTCGCCGTCACGCGCCAGTTCGCCTTCAAGGGGCAGAAGGGGACGCCGATGGGGGGGCGCGGCGCGGCGATACCGATCTCGGTCGCCCCCCCCGCTCCGGCCGAGGCCGAGCGCGTCGCGGTTCCGCCGTCAGCCCGTGCCCCCAACTTCTCGCCGCCCGACTTCGCCGACGATCTCGCGCGCGCCTCGGCACTTCCCCCGGAGCCCGTGAGCTTCCCGGCCGAGGACGTCCGGTCCGCTGTGCCCCCTCCGCGCAATACTCGTCCTTCGCAGCTCGACCTCTCGTCCTCGCCGCCCCGGCGCGTCCAGCCTCCGGGCGAAGGGCGCGGTCCGTCACGCATGCCTCCCGGGACGCTCAGCGAGCGCCCGGCGCCGATGGGGGTCGATCGAACCAACAGCGAAGCCGCCAACGCCGAGCGCGCCCTCGAGGCGATGACGCACTTCCGCCTCGCCGAGGCCGCTCTTCAGCGCAACGATCTATCGCAGGCCGAGCGCCTGGCCGCGCGCGCCGTCACGAACGACCCCACGCAGACGGACTACGTCGCGCTCCATGCCTGGATCCGCGCGATGACGAACGGCAAACAGGACGGCTTCAGCGAAGCGATCCACACCCTCTCGAAGCTCCTCGCCGAGGAGCCCGACAACGAGCGGGCGCTCCTCTACCGCGGGAAGCTCTTGAAGAAGATGAGCCGGATGCGCGAAGCGCTCCGCGACTTCGAGCGGCTCCTCCAGAAGAACCCGCGCCATCGTGAAGCGACCCAGGAGGTCAGGCTGCTGAAGCAGCGGGCCACGAAGTGAGCTAGGGCTTTCGCGCGAAGGGATTCGGATCCGCCAGGCGAACGCCGTCCTTTCGAAGGCGCGCGATTGCGCGCTTCCGCAGCTCTTGTTGAACGAGCCCGCCGTCGGCCATCGGCGTCACCGTGACGTAGAGCGAGAAGGTGAAACCGCGGTCACCGATCCCGAAGCGGACGAAGGGGGCCTGACTCGCGTCGACGCCCGGGATGTCGATCGCCCCTTTCAGTTCTTCGGAGAGGAGCGCTCCCACTTTGTCGGGGTCGGAGTCGAGCGAGACGTCCATCGGGGTCGCGAGCAGCAGGCGAGGGTTCGTCTGCTTGAAGTTCGTGATGATCGCCTTCGAGAGCGTAGCGTTGGGGACGATGATCACGCTGGGGGCGAGCGTCCGAAGCTTCGTGGAGCGCCACCCGATAGTTTCGACGTAGCCTTCGCTGCCGGCGTCGATCCGGACGAAGTCACCGGGGAGGATCGGCTTGTCGAGGATGAGGTAGACCCCTGCGAAGAAGTTCGCGAGCGTGTCCTGGAGAGCGAGCGCAACCGCGAGCGAACCCACGCCTAGGGCGGTGAGCGCCGGCGCGAGCGAGATCCCCAGCGCGTCCGAGACGAGGACCGCGATGAGGCAGAGGCCGACGATCCAGGTGATCGCCCGGGCCATTCCGGAGGTGGACTTCAGCTGGGGCACGGTCTCCGCGTACGCGGAGATCGCGCTCAATCCGACGCGCATCAGGACGATCACGCCGATCGTGCCGAGCGCGAACGGGAGGTCGTGCTTCGTCAGCGTCTCCACGGAAGCGGGTATCGGCAGGAGCCGGAGCGCCATGCTCGCCACGAGGAGAAAGACCGCCGCCCCCGCCGGTCGGGGGATCGCGCGCGACATGATCCGATGGAGCTGCGGATCCATCTTCCCCACGGACCGATCGAGGGCGTGTCGCGCGGCGTTCCAGGTCGCGATCCCGCCAAGGAGCGCGACGAGCGCATACAGGGCGACGATCGGCCAGAGCGGCAGATCGTGAAGAAGCTTCCCCATCGACGACGGACGATACACCGAGGAGCGAACGAGCCGCCAAGCCTACCGCTCGATCTTCACCGTCCGGTAGCGATCCACGAGAAACTCCCTCAACGTCGCCATTCGCTCGACGGTCGCCGGCTCGGCGCGGCGAACGGCGGGCATCATCGCCGAGAACGCGAGCTCCGCTTGCGCGCGCCATTCCGGCGACTCGGCGAGGCCGAGCGCGCTGCGAAAAGACTCCCCCATCTCGATGGCCGTCGCGAAGCGCTGTGCGGGATTCTTCGCGAGCGCGCGCGCGAACAGCGCGTCGAGCACGGGGGGGGCTTGGGGGAGGAACGTGCGGATGGGGGGGGGAGGGGTCTCGACGTGGTCCTGACGGATGAGGATCTCTCCGCGGGTCTCCACGTCGAAGGGGGTGCGGCCCGCGAGCATCTCGAACAGAACGATCGCGGCCGAGTAGAGATCGCTCCGCCCATCGAGGGGGAGCTGGAGCACCTGCTCGGGGCTCATGTACGGTCCGGTGCCGGGGGCGAGGACGTTTGGGTCGTTCGTGGTGGGGCGATCGGTCGATAGCTGCGCGATGCCGAAGTCGCTGAGCTTCACGACGCCGTCGCGCCGCACGAGGACGTTGGAGGGCTTCACGTCGCGGTGAACGAGTCCGAGCGCGTGCATCCCCGCGAGAGCGCCGAGGAGCTGCTGGAAGTAGTGCCAGGCTCGCGCGAACGGGAGCCCCGGTAGACTCCCGCTCCCAGCGAGGCGCGCGCGCGCAACGTGCCGCGCGATCACCGACTCGAGGTCGTCGCCGTCGACGTACTCCATGGCGAGGGCGAGCTCGCCCGCTGGCTCGACGAGAGCGTGGAGGCGAACCACGTTCGGATGGGAGAGCGTCCGCATGGCTTCGGCCTCGCGCAGAAAGAGGGCGCGGAGTTCGGGTTTTCCGCGGGCGCGCGGGGCGAGGACCTTGATCGCGATCGGGAGCGGCGGATCGGCGCCTCGCGGCGTCCCCGGGGCGTGGAAGAGCCACCCGCGCCAGACGATCCCCATTCCCCCCTCCCCGAGGCGAAGGTCGACCACGATTCGCATGTCGTGCAGGTCGACCGTCGCTCCGCGGGTGAAGACGGGCCCCCTAGCAGGCTGAAGAGCGCCGCAACGCGGGCAGACTCTGCCGTCCGCGGGGACATCGGCGCCGCACTGGGGGCAGCGCGACGACGCGCCAGCGCCGCCCACACCCGTTGAATCGCCCACGCCGTCGAGTCTAAGTCCGCGGCGCGAAAAGACGCCACGAAACGCCACGAAGCGCCACGAAGCCTAGAGCCGGAGGCAGCGTTCGCCGGGCGCAGCCTCGAACCGTGGCATCAGGTGTGGGAAACTAATCAGTCCACGTGTCGCTCGCCCCGTCCCCGTCGCTCGCCCCTGTGCCCGACTTTCGCTACGTGACCCTCGAGCCGGGGCCGCGAGCGCGCGCCGGGATGTGGGCGTCGTTCGCCGCCGCGGGGACGACGCTGGGAGCGGGCGTTCTTCACGAGCTGGGCCCAAAGGGGGCGCTCCTCGCGGCGCTCGCGGCAGGGGCCGGTGCCATCCTGCTTCGTCGCGTCGGTGGGCCGAGCGTCGCGGCGCGTGCCCGAGCTGCGATCGGCGGGGCGCGCGCGCTCGTTCGCCGAGACGCCGTCTCGATGGCCATCGTCCCGTGGGGGATCCTCGTGCAGCCGGACATCGCGCCACGAGTCCTGCGGTGGGCTGCCGTGAAGCACGTACACGTCGACATGATCCACGGACGCGATGGGGCGACCCCCTCGACCCTCTGGAGCGTCGTCACGATCGAGACCGATCACGAACGTCTCGCCGGGCGGGCTCCTGGCGCCGTCTCGATCGAGCGGCTCATCGCGTACGTGGATGCGTACGCCGAAGAACAGGCGCAAACAGTCGCGCTCGATCTGGAGGGGCGCCGCGGGGCCGAAGGGCCGTTCGAGCCCGTGTTCGAGCCGCTGCTCTCGGCGGCGCGCGCCGTCATCGTCGGACTCGGGCCGGACTCGTCCCGGCTCTGCCTCCCCGCCGAGGGATATCGACGGACGGTTGACGCGGCGTCCCCCGAGACCTCGGCGGTGCTCCGAAGCATCATCGCCGATCGCGTGCCACGGTCACCCGACCCGCGGCCAATCGCCGCCGTCCTGGCCGCGGAGCTCGGCGCCAAGCCGCTGGCTCCAGATCTCGTCACGCTCGTGCAGTCGCCGCACCCAGTCCTCGCCGCGGTGGCAAAGGCGGCTGCGCAGAAACTAGGGGTCGCGGGGGCGAAGGTGGGCGCGGTCTCCGAAGTCGCGCCCTTCCTCCACGAGCTCGACGTCGACGCCCTCTCCGCCTGGGTGGAGAGGGCGCCAACGTGACATGCCTGACAAGCCCATTTGTGGTAGCCCCGATCGAGCGTGGATAACGCTGCCGTCGCGCGCCTTTTCGCCGAGCTCGCCGATCTTCTCGAGATCAGCGGCGAGAATCCATTCAAGACACGCGCCTACCGTAGCTTCGCGCAGACGGCCCGCGAGCACGCCGAGCCGCTGGCCGTCATCGCCTCGCGCGGCGAGCTCGAGGCCCTCCCGGGGGTTGGCAAGGCGATCGCCGCCAAGGTGGACGCCGCGGTCCACACCGGCTCCTTTCCCGCCCTCGATCGCGCACGCAGCCAGGTGCCGGAGTCGGTCCGGCGGCTCCTCGACGTCGCCGGCATGAGCCCGCGCGTCGTTCGCACGCTCTGGAAGGACGCCGGAATCCAATCGCTCGGGGAGCTCGCGTACGCTTGCGAAGAGAACAAGCTCGCCCATCTCCCCGGAATCGGTCCCAAGAAGCAGGCGCGCGTGCTCGAGTCGGTGCGGGGGCTCCTCGAGAAGGGGGGAGGGGTGCTCCTCGCGACCGCGGTCATGACGGCGCGCGTGCTCGAGTTTCTCCTCCGCGAGGCCGGTGCGGTGGAGGTCGTCCCCATCGGAGCGGCGAGGCGCGGCGTCGAGATCGTGCGCGAGCTCATCGTGCTCGCGCGGGGAATCAGCGCACGCTCGCTCGCGCGCGCGATCGACTCGAGGGTCGAGCTCGATGGGGTGCGGGCGCACGCGGCGGCGGACGGGGCGACGTTCGTAATACACGGCATGCCGACACGCGTGCGCGCCGTCTCCGACGCAGAGTGGGTGCACGCGCTGATCGTCGGGACGGGAGACGATGCTCACGTGGCGTGGCTCGAAGCCCGCGCCGGAGGGGAGCTCGCGCCGCTCTGCGCGCGGGCGCAGACCGAAGATGCCGTCTACGTCGCGCTCGGGCTCCCACCCGTCCCCCCTGAGCTCCGCGAAGGAGAGGTCGCGAGGGTCCCGAAGGGGCTCCTCGAGGCGCGCGACGTCCAGGGATTCTTCCATGTGCACACGGATTGGAGCGACGGAACCGCCCCGATCCTCTCGATGGTTCGGGCGGCTGCGCGATCGGGGTACCGCTACGTCGGCGTCAGCGACCATTCGCGCGCCGCGGCGTACGCCAACGGCTTGGACGGCGATCGCCTCGCAGAGCAGGCGAAGGCAGTCGCCATGGCGCGGCGCGAGAGCGAAGCAGCGGGGTGCACGATCTTCCACGGCATCGAGGTCGACATCCTCGCCGACGGAGCGCTCGATCTCCCCGACGACGTCCTCGGCGCGCTCGACTTCGTCATCGCCAGCGTCCACTCGAAGCTGTCGATGCCCGAGGACGAGATGACCGCGCGAATCGTGCGCGCCGTGAGCCATCCACTCGTGACCATCCTCGGTCACCCGACCGGGCGGCTTCTCCTCGGTCGCCGCGGGTACACGTTCAATCTGGAGGCGGTCGCGCGCGCGGCGGTGGCAAATGACACGTACCTCGAGATCAACGCGAACGCGCAGCGGCTGGATCTGAGCGATCTGCTCGTCAAGCGCGCGGCCAGCGTGGGGGCGAAGTTCGCGATCGATCCCGACGCGCACGCGGAGCAAGCCGTGGAAGAGACGGCGCTCGGAGTGATGGTGGCGAGGCGGGCAGGTTTGACGCGCGACCAGGTGCTCAACGCGCGGGATCAGCAGGAGATCGCCGCCGTGCTCAAGACCAGAAAACGAGCGGCGCTCGCGCGACTCCGAGGTCCCGTGCTACACGGGCCTCGTGCCTGAAGTAGACAAAACGGCCGCGGGAGGTTCCGGGCGCGGAATCGAGCTCCTCGTCTCGGAGTCGCTCGACGGAGCCCGCCTCGACAAAGCGACCGTCGCGCTCGCGGAGGGGACGCTCTCCCGCGCGAAGGTGAAGAGGGCGATCGACGCGGGCGAAGTGCGCGTCAACGGCCGACGGCGACCCAAGGGGGCGCTCGTCGCGAAAGGGGACAGGATCACGCTCGAGGGGATCGCCGCGGAGTCGGACGAGAGCGCCGTCGCCGATCCCTCGGCGCCGCTCGAAGTGCGCTTCGAGTCGAGCGCGGTCGTCGTCGTCGACAAGCCGGCGGGGCAGCCGACGGCGCCGCTCCGACCTGGCGAGACAGGCACGCTCGCGAATGCGCTCCTCGCTCGCTACCCCGAGCTCGCCGGGATCGGCTACTCGCCACGCGAGCCGGGCCTCCTGCATCGCCTCGACACGGACACGTCGGGTCTCGTCGTCGTCGCGCGGAGCGCCGCGGCGTTCGAGAAGCTGAAGAGCGCGCTGAAGGAAGGGCGGATCACGAAGCATTACCTTCTCGTGTGCGAGGGGGAGGGGCTCGCCGACGACGGGACGATCGCGTTTCCGATCGCGAGCCATCCGAAGGACCAGCGCCGCGTGCTCGCCTGCATTCACCCGCGGGACGTGATGCGCAACGCGCCGCGCCCTGCCTCCACGGCGTTCCGCGTGCGTGAGCGCGGCGGGAAGTACGCGCTCGTCGAGGTGGAAGTCTCCCGCGCGCTCCGCCATCAGATCCGCTCGCACTTCGCCGCGATCGATCATCCGCTCGTTGGTGACGCGCTTTACGGAGGTCCTGCCGTCGAGGGGCTCGCGCGTCACGCGCTCCACGCGTCGCGCGTCGCCTACGACGGCGACGGCGACGCCGCGCTGCGATTTGCAGTTGAATCGCCGTTGCCCGACGAGCTCGCCCGGCTCGTCGCCAGCTAGCCAGCGAGTCTCGTCGCGGCGCGTCAGCGCGTTGTGACCATCCGATGACGTCCCCGTTCGGGGGAGCGAGCTAGAAAATCGGACAGCGTGGTCGACCTGCTCGCAGCATCACCTCCGAGCGCCGATTCGCCGGTATCTCGCCCGACGAACTACGCGCGGAGCCTCGTCCACTTCGTCTCCGCGGCGGTCGGATGCACCTCAGTCGCGCTGTTCCCGTCGCGGGCGACCCAGCTGATCATCGCCGGCTCCTTCTTCACGTACGCCTGGTCGATGGAGGCTGCGCGCCGCGTCAGTCCGGAAGTGAACAGGCGCCTGATGCGGTTTTACGGACCGATCGCGCACCCTCACGAGTACTTCCAGGTCAACTCCGCCACCTGGTTCGCGACGGCGCTGGTCCTCCTCGCGGCGTTCGCCACGCGGCCTGGAATGATGGCAGGCCTCGCCGTGCTCGGCGTCGCCGACCCGATCGCCGCGATGATTGGACGACGCTGGGGGAAGCATCCGCTGCGTGCCGGGCGTTCTCTCGAGGGGACGCTCGCCTTTTTCGTGTCGGGCATGCTCGCGGCCGCGGCGGCGCTGGCGCTCGTCGGGACTGGACCTTTGCCGAGGACCGTCGGGCTGGCGGCGGTCGCGGCCTTCGCCGGGGCGATCGCCGAGCTCTGGGCGACGAAGCTCGACGACAACCTGACGATCCCCGTCGTTGTCGGCGCTGCGGTGACGATCGGGACATTCGGCGGCGTCTAGCGCTCCGAGCCCGCGGTCGAAACTTGACCCCTAGCCCCCCCGCCGTTACGGCCATGGACGAACATGGCGGCGACCCACTTGTCCAGGCCACGCCGGGACCGAGCTCCGGAGGTGCCGTCCGCGGTCGATGGCACGCCGATCACGAGCAATTCTGGGTCGATGCGCAGTCGCCTCCGTAGCCTTCGTCGCGTGGCGACGACCTGCGCCGTCTTCGCCGCGTCGTTCGCTGTCGGGCGAGGGGTCGCGCCGCGGAAGGACATCGTCGACCTGGCCGGCGCGCTCTCCGATGCCTCCGCGGGGGTCGTCGAGCCGCGCGACGTCCGTTGGGAGCCGTCGAGCGGCGTCGTGACGGACTTCGTCTTCGGCAGGTGGGCACTCTTTCTCGCCTCGGCGACGAAGGGGGGGCCTCGCGACGTCTGGCGCGCGCGCGTGCGGCTCACCCCCGAAGGGCGGCCGCTCGAGGTCGCCGACGCCCACGACCTGACGGGGACGCCGCTCGGCGACGACCACGCTCTCGTCATCGACGACCGCATCGCCGCGTTCGCGACGTACGCGTTCGGGCAAGAGCAGAGCGTCACCGTGCTCGACCTCGCTGGCGAAGGGGCGCAGAACAAGACGACGCTCGCGACGGATCGCGCGATGGCGTGGGTCACCAACGTGCAGCAGACCGGGACCGGGACCGGCGTCGCGCGCGTCGATGTCACGCTCGACTCGCCCGCACGCGCCATCGGGCTGGCGCTCAAGCCGGGCGCGCTCGCGATCGACTCCGCCGACGAGCAGGGGGTGCATCGCCACGCGACGCTCGATCTCGCGAAGGGGGAAATCGACGGAGCAGGGATGCGCGTCGAGCCGGCGCGCCACCTGCCGAAGCGCTTCGTCTTCTGGGCAGTGGACACCGCGCGGGCGGTCCCCTGGATTGGACCCGCCCCGATCGCGTGGCTCGAGGACAGAGTCTTCGCCCTGCGCGACGACGCCCGCCAGATGGTCTTCAAGCTGCGCGGCGCCGACGACGCCGACACGCTCGCCGGCGCCGGAGATACGCCAAAGGGCCCCCCTCCTGCGAGCCTCCTCGACTCCTCGCAGGCCGCGGCGGTCGACGCGGCAGAGTGGCCGCCGGCAGCGATCCCGAGCATCTGGAAGAGCGCGCAGCCCGGGGAAGGGGAGTGGGTGGCGCCGAAGCTCCCCTGGATGAAGAAGCTCGGCGAGTCGTCGGCTCCCCCCGCGTTCGTTCGCACGTTCGTGCGCCCCGATCCGGAGCGACCGTACGCGACGGTGCTCCTCGTCGCGATGGACATGCGCCAGCTCGATCTGGACATGGAGGCAGGCGTGGAAGATCCCAAGCCCCTCACCGGCGCGCACGGCGCCGGGCGCTTGCCGCGCGATCCCTACGTCTCGCAGCGTGTCGTCGCCGCGTTCAACGGCGCCTTCAAGACCGAGCACGGCAACTACGGCATGATGGTGAAAAAGCGGGTTCTTCTCCCACCGCAACCGTCGGCCGCGAGCGTCGTCGTGCTCGACGACGGCCGCAGCGCGCTCGGCACCTGGCCTGCCACGACGAATGTCGGCGGCCTCCTCGGAATTCCGGACGACGCGATCGTCTCGTTCCGCCAGAACCTCGACCCGCTCATCGATCACGGCGAGGTGAACCCCACCAAACGCACGCTGTGGGGGTTCACGCTCCCCGGAAGCGGCGCGCAGACGGAGCGCTCGGGCCTGTGCGTCACGACCGCCGGCCATCTCGTCTACGCCTGGGGCGACGACGCCAACGCGACCGCCCTAGGCAAGGCGATGCTCATGGCGGGGTGCACCTACGGCATCCACCTCGACATGAACCCGCACCACACGGGCTTCACCTTCACGTCGATCGACGACATCAAGGCGCACAAATATCGCTCCGAGCTTCTCTCCTCGCTGATGGAGATAAGCCCCGACCGGTACATCGAGTACGCGCCGAAGGACTTCTTCTACGTGATGCTCCGAGACCCGGCCCCTCCGCCGCTCGCGCGAACCGCGAGCGCCCCGAGCGCGGCGTGGCAGGTCGATCCGGGAACACAGCCGGCGCCGGCGTGGATGCCTGCCGTCTGGAGCGCGCACATGCCGAGCGGATCCCCCGCCACGGGTACCGCGGAGGCGCAGTCCGGTGTCGAGTTGCTCGAGGTGGATCCGAATCGGGTCACGTGGCGCCTGCGCGCGGGAGTCAAGGAACCCGACGCGAAGACGGGAGCCGAACCGCTCTACGAGCTCACGGGGGACGAAGCGCATCGCGTTCTGTTCTCCATCGGCATGGGAGCGTCGGGGGAGAAGCACCCTCAGGGGCTCGCGACCGACGGGAAGATGGTGTTGCCGGTGGCGGGGTCGCCCCGGGGCGGAAGCGGGATCC
This sequence comes from Polyangiaceae bacterium, assembly GCA_052147435.1. Classification (GTDB taxonomy): domain Bacteria; phylum Myxococcota_A; class Polyangia; order Polyangiales; family Polyangiaceae; genus JBKQKP01. The sequence continues at coordinate 22,808 of JBKQKP010000189.1, forward strand.
TGATGGTCCATCCGGACGGAGCGCTGACGATCGAGCGGAGCGAGGACGTGAGCGGCATCTCGGCGCACGTCGATCTCGCCGAGGTGCCGATCCTTCTCGATCGAGGCGCGGTCACGCTCGGTCCCGCCGGCCCGATCGGCGCGCGCGCCGCGCTGGGGATTCGCCCCGACGGTCGCGTGCTGATCGCGCGAGGATCGCTCGCGAGCGACGCGCCGCTGGCTCAGGCGCTCGAGTCGGCGGGATGCACGCGCGCGGTCGCGCTCAACAGGGGACCGCGGGGCGAGGCTGCGCTCAGGCGAGCGGGCGGTGCGACGCCGCCGCGAGCGAGGGACGACGCGACGACCCTGTTCGCGATCGCGGCGCCGATGAAGCCGCGCGCCTTCCGCTTCGAGCCGCGTTGACGGCCGGTCTCCGGGCTCTACGGCGGGAGCGAAGCGGTGGGGACCGTTGACGCGCCCCAAGGTGCGATCGCGGTTGCCGTGGGAGCGGGTGTCGTCGGGGTTGCCGTTGGCGCCGGCGCGGTAGCTCCGCCCGCGGCCGGTGTTCCTTCGGTCGCCGTTCCGACCGGGGCGCTCGGCTCTTCGGCCCCCCCTGCCGGCGCCAGATGCGCCTCTTCTCCGACGTCGCTCGTCCCTTCGTCGGCGTCGAGGTTGGGCGCGTTGTAGCGAGGGGGCTCTCCGGGACGCGAGTAGTCGATCCAGAAGGTCGATTTGTCTCTCACGTCGAGGTGCACGAACGTGCTGTTCGGGTAGTACCCGCACCCGACGTCGCGCAGCGTTCGGCAGTAGTCGCGTACGATCTCGTTTGGCACCCCGAGCACGCGGAAGTCGACGGCCTTGCCGATGTTGTGGTTCGAGTGCGCCGTGTGCTGAAGCGGCGAGAACGGGCGGAAGCCGCTGATGATCTCGACCTTCCGGCTGCCGAAGTGGTTCGACACCGCGGCGAGCAGATGGATCAGGCGCGGCTCGATCGGATGGGAGAGCCCCCCCATCGAGCGCATCATCTCCTCGGCCGTCTTGGCCACGGTCGGCGAGATCTTCCCGCGACGCGCGTTCACGTGGAGCGTGTAGTCCTCGCCCGAAGCGAGGCGCGTCACGTGGACGATGTCGGGGGTCTTCGGCCGCATCGCGTAGGTGACCGGCTTCACCGGCTTCCCGTCCGGGCCCCGCTTCTCCTTTGCCCCCCTGGCGCCCGCGCCGGACGGCGGCTGCACTCCCGGGATCGTCAAGGTCTCGCCGATCTTCAGGTGGCGCGTGTCTTTCAAGTGGTTCGCGTCGATGATCGACTGCACTGTCACGTGATAACGGTGCGCGATCGCCTCGATCGTGTGCCCGCGCGCGACGACGTGCTGAACGTCCGCCCGCGCGTCGCCACGCGAAAAGAGGAGCGAAGCCAGCAGGATCGGCAGGGCAGGCAGGACGGGCAGAACGGCAAACCTTCGCATGCAGCGGGCCCTTCATAGCGCAATCCGCCCTCGAATCTAGAGGGAACGCCTCGCACCCCCCCTCACGCCCCCTCCTGTCCGCTCCGACCTTCCGCTCCTTATCGAAGCCGCATCCTTTTTGACGGCGAAACGGCGGGGGTGCCACACTTCGTAGCGCGGGAGACTCCCGCGTGAGGAGCCTAGTAATGGCCGAAGGGAAGAACCTCGTCGGCGTCGACGTGGGCGCAAGCTCCATAAAGGTCGTCCAGCTCAAAGGGGCCCGGAAGGGCGTGAGCGTCGCCCGGTATGGTTACGCAGAGCTCCCGCCGCAGACGATCATCGACGGTCACATCATGAGCGCAGGCCACGTGACCGAGGCCCTCCTCAAGATCTTCCAGGACAACAAGATCCAGTCGAAGGACGTCGCCGTCGGCGTCTACGGCCAGTCGGTCATCGTCCGCAAGATCACCGTCCCGATGATGACGAACGAGGAGCTCGACGAGCAGATCTCGTGGGAGGCGGAGCAGCACATCCCCTTCGATATCAAGGTCATGTCGGTCGACTACGAGGTCCTCCGCCGCCGCCCGGAGGCGGGGCAGATGGATTTGCTCCTCGTCGCCGCGAAGAAGGACGAGATCAACGACTACGCGAGCATCCTCCGCGAAGCGAAGCTCCGGCCCCTCGTCGTCGACATCAACGCATTCACCATCCAGAACATCTTCGAGTCTCAGCTGGGGCTCCCTCAGGACGGCACGATCGGCCTCCTCAACGTCGGAGCGGCCGTGTCGTCGCTCAACATCGTCTCCCGCGGCGTCAGCGCCTTCACGCGCGAGATCACGAACGCCGGCAACGCGATCACCGAGGAGATCCAGAAGCAATGCGGCGTTCCGTACGAGCAGGCCGAGGCCTACAAGTGCGGCGGCGGGCCGACGCAGATCGTCCCCCAGGAAGTGCACCAGGTCATCAACCAGGCGTGTGACGCGCTTGCCGGCGAGATTCAGCGCTCGCTCGACTTCTACCTGGCGACGAGCGGCGACAACGAGATCAGCCGCATCTACGTCTCCGGCGGGAGCGCGTACCTCGCGCCGCTGCAGAAGGCGATCGAGAAGCGGGCCCGCGTTCCGGTCGTGATCTTCGACCCTCTCGGAAATATCGCCGTCGAAAAGACGGTCAACGAAGCCGATCTCCGCGCTCGCGCCGCGCAGCTCGTCGTCGCCATCGGACTGAGCTTGCGGACCGACAAGGAGAAGCGCTCATGATCCGGATAAACCTCCTCCCCGAGAAGCGCGCGGCGCAGCGTCGTACCGCCGCCGCCGAGGGGCAGGCGTGGATCGCCATCGTCGTCGGCGTGCTGATCTTCGAGATCATCATGTTGATGCTGCTTCAGAAGTCGAAGAACGACGAGCTCGCCAAGCTCCAGAAGCACAACCAGGAAGTCCAGGCGAACATCGACGACATCAAGCGGCAGATCTCCAACCGCGACGCGATCAAGGCCCAGCTGAAGGAGCTCCGCGATCGCGAAGACGCGATCCAGAAGCTGGAGTCGGCGCGCACGGGCCCCACGTCGGTGATGCTCGAGCTCTCTCACATCCTCACCCCCGGCCGTATGCCGACGGTCGATCGCGACAAGCTCGAGCAGCTGAAGAGAGACAACCCGCAAGCCGTCCCGAACGTGAACTGGGACGCGCGCCGCCTCTGGCTCCTGTCGTACGACGAGGTCGATCGCAACGTGCACCTCACCGGCCTCGCGCGTGACGGCGAGGACGTCTCGGAGTTCTTGCGCCGCCTCGCGCTCAGCGACTTCTTCTACGACGTGAAGATGCTCCCCGCGGCCAAGTCGGTCGACAACGTGTCGCACGTGGAGCTCGTCCGCTTCGAGCTGAGCACGAAGGTGAGGTACTAACATGGCGACCCCCGCGACCAGCCTCAACCTCGCCAAGATCGGCGTGCCGGCACGCATCGGGATCGGCCTCGGCGTCACGGTCGTCACCGCGCTCACTTACTGGGTCATCTTCTATGGAGCCGTCGCCCAGAAGATCCAGCAGACGCGCGGCCAAGGCATCGCGCTCAGCGCGGAGCTCGCCGCGCAGAAGCTGGCACAGGCGAGCTACTTCGCCGACCGCGACGAGCTCGCCCGGCTGCAGCAAGGTCAGCGCGAGCTCAACAAGGTCCTTCCGGAGACGACCGAGCAGGCGTCGTTCCTGTCGGCGATCCAGTCGGTCTCCAACGTGAGCGGGATCGATCTCAAGGCCTGGCAGCCGCTCGAAGAGCGCCAGGAGGCGTTCTTCGCGAAGGTGCCGATGCGCCTCGAGATGACGGGCCGCTTCCATCAGGTGGCGAAGTTCGCGTACGAGATCGGCAAGCTCGATCGGATCATCAACGTCGAGAACATCCAGCTCTCGAATCCGCAGAAGTCGGGCGAGGACGTGATCCTGAGCGCGCGCTGCCTCGCCACCACGTTTCACATGATCGAGAAGGCGGGAGACAAGAAATGAGACTCTCCCAGTACCTGGCCCTGGCGGTGGCATCGCTTCCGTTCGTGCTCATCGCCTGTGGAAACGACAAGCCGAACCGGGGGCCGGTCGCGGCTCCCGCGGCGACGTCGGCCGCAGCGAGCATCGCCCCCGCGCCGACGAAGACGGGGCCCGAGTATGCGGAGAGCGACTTCGTCGAGAACGACCGCAACCGCGACCCGTTCCGCACGTTCTCCGAGCTCTTCGCCGAGGCCGAGAAGAAGCCGATGAAGCTCCAGCGGAAGGTGATCTTGAGCCAGTACTCGCTCGACGAGCTCAAGCTCGCGGCGATCGTGCGCGGCTCGGACTATCCCCGGGCGATGGTGATCCCCCCCGGCGGCAAGGGATCGGTGATCAAGCGTGGCGACTTCGTTGGTCGCGCCGAGACGGTGCACACGGGCGGCACGAACGGGACGGACTACCAGGTCAACTGGCGGGTCGATCGGGTACGCGACGGGGACGTCGTTCTCGTGCGCGAGGACCCGGCGCAGCCGAACATCCCGCCGGCGACGCGGGTGATTCCGTTGCATCCCGAAGCGGACAAGAACGCGGCGGCGGATCAGGATCTGCTCGGGGATCAGCAGCTGGCTCCGTAGGGGAACCCACCCCCCGCGATCAACCCACCCCCGGCCCCTCCCTGCAAGCAGGGAGGGGAGATCACTGGCGACACTTGACACCCCTTCCCTGCT
>JBKQKP010000190.1:0-6312 GCA_052147435.1 Polyangiaceae bacterium
TGCAGGGAAGGGGCCGGGGGATGGGTTGATCGAGCTTCGCGCTCGGTCATCTACAGGAACGGATTCAGCCTCATGTCCGCATTCGTGTGGCCGCCTCTCACGTAGAAGAGCACCCGCTGCGCGAACCTCGCCGATCCGACGCAGGCGATCGCGAACATGCCGACGCCGATCACGAGCTGCGCCGTCCGTCCGGGGCTCCACGCGACCCACCCCGCGCACAGCGCGAACGCCGCGAACGCCAGCGGCACCAGCCACTTCCAGCAGAGCATCATGCGCTGATCGACGCGGAGGCGCGGCAACGCCCAGCGGACCCACAGGACGGCGAAGACGAGGGCCCACGCCTTCAGCAGGAACACGAGCGCCCCCAGCGCTTGCAGCCCGACGTGCGCCTCCTGCGCGCCGGCCGAGAGCCCGGGGACCTGCCATCCGCCGAGGAAGAGCGCCGCCGCGAGCCCGCCCATGACGAAGACGTTCGCCCACTCCGCCAGGAAGAACAGGAGCGCGCGCCCGCCTGTTGCCGGAGGGGTGGGTGCGGCGGCCGGCTCGGCCTCGGGGAGATCGAACGGCGCGCGGTTTCCGCCGGCGAGCGCCGTCGTGAAGTAGAGGAAGAAGAGCGCGAAGGTGACGGGGTTCTTGAAGAGGTACCACTCCCACGGCCACCCCCCCTGCGCGTGGATGATCTCCTGAAGCCGCAGGCTCCCCGTCATCATCACGATGCAGGCGACCGCGATCGCGCCGGGGACTTCGTAGCTCACGATCTGCGCGGCGGAGCGGATGCCGCCGAGGAGCGAGTACCTGTCGTTCGCCGCCCATCCGCCGGAGACGAGGCCGATCGTGACGAGCGAGCTGACCGCGAGGACGTAGAGGATGCCGACGTCGAGGTCGGCGGCGATGAGGTACTGCCCGAACGGCATCACGACGAAGGTCGCGGAGACGCCGCCGAAGACGAGGTACGGGGCGAGCCGGTAGAGGGGCTTGTCGATCGTGGCGGGGATCGCCTCTTCGCGGGTGAACGACTTGAGCCCGCCGGCGGGAGAGCGCGACTGCATCCTCGCCGCGATCCGCCGCTCGACCCACGTGAGGGCCCCCGCCGTCGGGGCCATGAAGAGGAGGATGACCGCCGCCGCGAGGAGGAGGAGGAGCGCCGCGCCGTAGAGATCGGCCGGAGGGGTCGCGCGGAAGCCGGCGACGTCGAGGTCGTGCTTCGTCTCGGTCGGGGAGCTGCCGCGGCGGAGGGTGAGCTTCGCGACCGGGGCAGCGCCGGAGGGGATGACGTCGGCGAGAGAGTCGATCCGGACGCGGTCGATCTCGACGAGGAGATCGCCCGCCTGGACGCCGGCTTTCTCCGCGCGGGAGCCGGGATCGATCGCGTCGACGAGAATGCCGCCCGAGGCGGGGGGGGTCTTGGAAGCGTGGATGCCGAAGAACGCGAGCGCGTTGTTCCCTTCCTTCGCGCGCTCGTCGAGAAGGGCGCGACGCGGCGTGGGGGGGCGCACGTCGAGGGTGACGCCGTGGAGGGTCGCGACGACCGGCGGGGCACCTGTCATGGCGGCGGGGAAGGCGACCTCGACGTCGCCGGTGAACGTCGTGTGGATCGACCGCTCCGCGGCGCCGCAGAAGAGCCCCTCGAGCCCCTCGGTGAAGTCGAGCTCGATCTGGGTCGAAGTGGACGCCATCCCTTCCGCCGCGATCTCGGCGGTCGCGGGCTTCTCGCCGGCGCGGTTGAGCGCGCCGCGGAACGTCAGGTGCGCCTTCTTCCCCTGGGGGAACGACGCGCCGAGGAGCTCGACCCGATCGCCGCGCTCGACCTCGCGCGGGGCGATGTCGAGGACGTCGATGAGCTGCGGGCCGACGTCGCGCTGGCAGCCGGCGAGCGCGGCGAGGACCGCGAGGGCCAGGACAACAAGACGGAGCACGCGGACGGCAGGGCGCATTCCCCTACGTCTATAGTCCGTAGGGGGCGAGCGGGGCCAGATTCAGGCTGGGTTAGCCCGTGTGGTCGTGCCCGTGATGCACGTCCGGCGCGTGGTCGTGCTCGTGGGTGATCCCCTCGTGGCGGTGCGGGTGGCTGTGCTCGCCGGCGACGGGGGGATCGTGGACGTGGTCGTGGTGGCCGTCGTCATGGCGGTGGGCGTGCTCGTGGAGGAGCGGGGCGTGCGAATGCGCGTGGGAGTGGTGCTCGGTCAGGTGGAGGACGACTCCGGCGGCGCAGAGGGCGGCCGCGAGCCCGGTCGCGAGCGCCGGGGGGCGGTCGCCGAGGGCGATTGCGACGAGGGCGCCGACGAACGGGGCCGCGGCGAAGATCGACGCCGTTCGCGCCGCGCCGAGCGCGCGCTGGGCGGCCAGGTAGAGGCGGAGGCTCGCGCCGTACCCCGCGCCGCCGCATGCGAGCAAAGGGAGCGCGGCCGCGAGCGGAGGGACCGGCTCCCGCGCCGCCAGGGCGAGACCGGACGCCAGGAGGACGCCGAGCGACGACTTCGCGAGGACGACGCGCGACGGCTCGAGCTCGGCGAGCGGGCGAGTGAGCAGGTTGTCTGCCGCCCAGGCGAGCGTCGCCCCCGCCACGGCCAGCGCCCCCAGCGTGGAGGTCGCCCCCTCCCCTCCCCGCGCGAGCACCAGCACGACTCCCCCCGCCCCCATCGCGGCGAGCGCAAAGCCGACCCGCGGGCCGATCGGCTCCCGGTAGAACGCGCGCGCGAGGAGCACCGTGAAGAGGCCCTCCAGGTTGAGGAGCAGCGACGCCCCCGTCGCGCTCGTCCGCTGCACCCCCCACGCGAGGCACACCGGCGCGACGAGCGCCCCCGCGATCGCCACGAGCAGGATCCGCCCCGCGTTGCTCGCGCGGAGCGGCGCGCCGACCGACGACGCCCCGGGCAGCGGAATCCCCGACGCGATCGCCGCGCCTGCATAGAGGAGCGCGGCGGTCTCGAACGGGCCGAGGTGCGCGCCGAATCGCTGGACGAGCGGCGCCGTCGCGCCGAACGCGCACGCGGCCACGAGCGCGAGCACTCCCCCTCTCGCATAGACCGCGCCGCGCGAGGCGTGGTCGGCAGGGCTCACCGGTCGTTCTCCGCGCCCGAGCGGCCCGGCGCGCGCCCCCACTCGAGGTCCCCCTTCTTCGACGCGTACGCGAGCGCGAAGAAGACGACCCCGACGAACCCGAAGATCTCGCCGAACGCCCGCGCGCCGTGGCCGTCAGCGACGAGGCGCTTGAAGACGACCGCGACGGGGTAGAGGAGCGCGATCGCTGCGTCGAAGAGGAGCGCGAGGAGGGCGACGCGGAAGAAGCGCGGGTCGAACCGGAATACGCCGGAGCGGTCCTCGCCTGATTCGCGGTGAGGGGGTCCTGGCGCCTCGCTCGACGACGGCAGTCTCGGCCGGAAGAGCTTCCCCGTCAGGATCGCGCCGAGAGCGACCGCCCAGGCGACGAGCAGGAAGGCGAGGACCGTCGCGTACCCCGTGAGCATTTCGAGAGCGTTCTAGCACGGCGAATCGTGCTACGAGCCGCGCGGTGATTGCGATTCCGCTCGGCGAAGGGGCCGTTCTCGGCCTGGTCCAGGGGATCACCGAGTTTCTCCCGGTCTCGAGCGCCGGGCACCTCGCGCTCGCGCAGCTCCTGTACGGAGGGGACCCCGAGGTCGCGACGACGGCGCTCCTTCACGTGGGGACGCTCGCGGCGACGCTGGTGGTGCTCCGGAAGCGGGTGTGGAACGCGATCGAGGAGGGGCTCCGCGGGCTCGGGCGGCCGGCGCTCCTCGCCGAGACGCCGGGGGGGCAGGACGCGAGCTTCGTCGCGATCGCCACGGTGCCGACCGTGGTGGTCGGGCTCGCGCTGAAGCACGAGCTCGAGCGGCTCGCCGTCGTGGACCGCGCCGCGCTCGGGGCGGACGCGGCGTCGGGGTCGCTGACGCTCATCGGGATCTGCTTCCTCGTGACGGCGCTCGTCGTGGTCCTCGCCAGGCTCGCGCCGGGGGGGACGAAGACGCCGCTCGGGGGCCCGCGCAGCCCGCCAGGAGCGACGACGCCGGGGTGGATGGGGGCGCTGCTGGTAGGGGCGGCGCAGGGGACGGCGGTGCTCCCTGGAGTGTCGCGGTCGGCGGTGACGATCGCGTCGCTCTTGTGGATGGGGGTGGGGGCGGAGCGCGCGTTCGAGCTGTCGTTCCTCGCGTCGATCCCGGCCATCTTCGGCGCGATCGCGATCGAGTCGCACCACGCGCTGCGCGGCGACGAGGCGCCGGGGGCGCTGGCCGTGGGGATGGCGGTGGCGTTCGTCGTCGGATTGGGGGGACTCTACGCGATGCGGCGCGTCGTCTTGAGCGGCAAGCTGCAGTGGTTCTCGTTCTACTTGGTGCCGGTCGCGATCGCGACCTTGGCATGGGGATACGCACGACCATGAAGGACGTCTACGCAGTGATCATGGCCGGCGGCGCCGGCACCCGGGTCTGGCCCGCGTCGCGCGAGGCGCGGCCGAAGCAGCTCTTGCCGCTCGCCGATCCCGCGGGGCGGGAGTCGCTCCTCGCGGCGACGGTGCGCCGGATCGCGCCGATCGTGCCGCCGGAGCGGGTGTTCATCGCGACGGGGGCGAAGCTCGTCGAGGCGACGGCGCGCGAGCTGCCGAAGGTGCCGCGTGAGAACCTGCTCGCCGAGCCGGTGGCGCGCAATACGGCGCCGTGCATCGGGTGGGCGACGGCGACGATCGCGCGGGCGAACCCCGAGGCGATCGTGATGGTGCTGCCGAGCGATCACTTCATCACGGACGAGGCGGGGTTCTTGAACGTGGTCGAGAAGGCGCTCGGCGGTGCGCGCGCCGGCTACCTGACGACGATCGGGATCGTGCCGACGCGGCCCGAGACCGGGTACGGGTACATCGAGATCGGGTCGACGGTGGGGGCGGACCTGAACGAGGTGGCGCGCTTCGTCGAGAAGCCCGACCGGGCGCGCGCGGAGGCGTACGTCGCCGGAGGGAAGCACCTGTGGAACGCGGGGATGTTCTTCTTCCGCGCGAAGGAGATGAGCGCGGCGATACGTAGGCATCTGCCGGAGCTGGCCGACGGGCTCGCGAAGATCGACGCGGCCGCGGTGCGCGGGGAGGAGGCGCGCGAGCTCGCGGCGACGTTCCCGGGGCTACCGTCGATCTCGATCGACAACGGGGTGATGGAGAAAGAGAAGCGCTTGGCGGTCGTCCCCGGGAGCTTCGGGTGGAACGATCTCGGGAGCTGGGAGAGCGCGTGGGAGCTGGCGACGAAGGACGAGTGGGGGAACGCGGCGCCCGAGGGGGCGGTGGCGGTGGACGCGCGGGGGAATCTGGTGCGCGACCTGACGAGCGACGCGAACGCTAGGGGGAAGCGGGTGTACGCGCTCGTGGGGGTGAGCGATCTCGTCGTGGTGGAGACCGACGACGCTGTGCTCGTGATGTCGCGCGAGCGGGCGCAGGACGTGAAAGCGGTGGTGAACGAGCTGAAGAAGAGAGGGGACGGGGGGAGGACGTGAAGCGCCGAGTCGTCGACCGCTAGCGAGCCGGCGGCGGCGGAGGCGGAGCCGGCGCGTACGCAGGCGGCGGCGGCGCGATCACCGCGCTCGGGTCGTCGATCGGCGCGCCGTTCAGCTGGCAGAGCGGCTGCGTGCACGTCGTCCACACGTGGTACATGCAGAGGCACGTATAGGACGCGCGCCGGCCGCAGCCGATGACGCCGTACGAGGAGCCGCCGATGTCCATGATCTGGAACTGCCCCGCGGGGCAGCCCATGTCGAACTGGACGCGGGAGAAGATCGCCTGCTGGAAGGGGTCCTCGCGTTGCTCGCGGACGCGCTCGCCGTGATGGCAGGCCGACGTGAGAGCCGTGAGGAGCGCGAGGGACGCGACGAGCGCGAGGAGAGGACGCATGGGGGGGAGAGACTAGATCGGATGGCGAGCGGTTACCGCTCGAAGAGGGTGACCGGCGCCCCCTTGTAGGCCGTTTTCCTCCACTCCTTGTAGCCGCACTTCGCGGCGACGCGGATCGATCGGGCGTTGCCTTCGTCGATCATGCAGACGGTGCGCGGCGTGCGCAGGTCGGTCTCTGCCCACGCGAGAACGGCGCGGACGGCCTCCGTCGCGAGCCCCTTGCCGTGCGCCCAGGTGGCGAGGACCCAGCCGGCCTCGGGGACGCCGTCGTAGGGGGGATCGACGTCGCGGTGGAAGTCGAAGAGGCCGACGTCGCCGACGAAGCGACCCGTCGCGAGATCGCGTACGGTCCAGGAGCCGAAGCCGAGGAGGGCCCAGTGGCCGACGTAGCGATGCAGGCGCCCCCAGACCTCTTCGCGGGTGAACGG
>JBKQKP010000191.1:0-6659 GCA_052147435.1 Polyangiaceae bacterium
GGCCGCCGCCATCTCCTGGTCGAATTTCGGGGCGCACGCCTCGCACATCCCCGCGTCGCCGTTCCAGCACACCTCCGGGCACACCCAGTGACCGCACCGCCCGCACTGGTGGAAATACGTCTTCCCCTCGGTGACGGCTTCCGCGAGCGCGGCGTCATGCGCCTTCCCGCCGACGGCGCGCTGGATCTCGTACTCGGCGTTGTGCGCCTGATTGAAGATCCCGCCGAAGAGGTTACTCGCGATCCCGAGCGCCGCTTCGGCCACGCCGAACGTCGACGTCTGGAAGCGGGTCATGTACCCGTTCCCGCACTTGTCGCAGTGGAACTTGAACTGGAACCCGCGGTCGGTCGACAGGTCCTGGTAGTTCTGGACGAACTGGATGAGCGCCATGAGGCGGCCAGCTTAGCCGACGAAGGCTACCCGCCTGTAGCAGAGTCGGTGATCGGCGTTGAGGAGTCGGTGGCCGGCGTGGACGAGTCGACCGTCGGCGAGCTCGAGTCGGCGATGCCTGCGTCGGCGATCGTCGTCCCGGGATTCGCAGGGCCGATTCCGGCGGCGATCCCGTTGCAGTCGTCGGATCCGCGCGCGAACGTGAGCTCGGTCACGCACGCGGCCGGCGGATAAAGATCGCAATAGAGCCCCGGAGTGCACTGCAAGTCATTGCTGCAGACGGCTCCCTGGGAGCCGAGAGGCTGGCACGTTCCCCCCACGCAATAGGCGTCGGCGCCGCACACGGTCGACGAGGTGCACTGCGACCCCTGGGCCTGCGCAGCGACGCATTTCGGACCGAGCCCGGTCACGACTGCGCAATACGAGGCTCCCGAGCACTGGTCGCCCGGATCGGCGCACGCGTCGCCGAGGCTCTTCGACGACTGGGGACCGCACTGGGCTTCTTCGCCCGGGACGGACGCACAGATGTTCGGGGACACGCAGTCGTAGTTGCTCGAACAGCTGTTTCCCGGCTGAACGTTGCCGATGAACGCGTCGCCGCACGTGACCTCGAGCTGCAGTAGCGTCGACGCCGGGACGTTCGCTGGGTTGTTGCCGAACGCGGCGTTCAGCGCCTGGATGCACGCGAGCCCGTTCGGCTGGTTGTACTGGCGCGTGCCAGAGGCCTGCGCTTGCGTCGCGAACTCGTTGCAGTAGGTGAGCTGGGCCGTCGTACAGGTGGTCGAGTCGAAGTTGCACGCTTGGATCTGGCAATACGCAGCCGCCCAGTCGTTGCAGAACGCGCTTACCGTCGCGTCGGGGGGAGGGGGGGCGGGGCTGGAGCAAGCGGCCGCGATCATGGTCACGAGCCCGGCGACGGGGGCAATACGAAGCAAAAGTCTCATGGCGTTTCCTCTTTCGTCTCGATGGACCGGTTGTCTCGCTCTCGCCAACGTAACGGGCGCTCCGCGGGGGTTGCAATCCCGAGTTGGACGACGGCCCCCGCTCCCGCTTCACGTGCCTGGTGCACCGGGGTCTGGTGCGCCGGGGAGCTGGGCTGCAAGGTCGATGCCGCAGTCGGTGCGTCTTCGTGCGAAGGACGGGAGTTGAACCCGTACAGGAGTTACCCCGCTGGAACCTGAATCCAGTGCGTCTGCCAATTCCGCCACCTTCGCGAGGAGGGGGGTAACCTCGTACTTGCCGCACCTCGTGTCGTCAAGCTTCGCTCGAGGTCGCTGGGCTCCCCCGTGGCATCGCCGGGGTGAATGACCTAGCTTTCAGCCGCATGTCGGCCCCCTCGGACACGCTGATTCGCGCGGCTCCCCCGCTGGGGGGGGAGCTCCGCGTCTATCTGCAGCGACACCGCGACACGCTCGCCGCGGGGCTCGATGCCCCGTGCGGTCCGCCAGCCCCCCCGGGCGGCTCCCGGACGGTGACCATCGGGGATGACGGACAGCGCCTCGGCGTGCGGCACCGGAAGATGCTCGACGGCCTCATGAGCGCGCTCTTCGCCGCATCCTCGGCGGCGATCGGCGGAGCATCCAGCTTGTGCCTCGCCGCCGTGGGGAGCTACGGGCGCGGGGCGGTCGCGCTCCGAAGCGATGCCGATGTGCGGATCATCGTCCCCCCGCGATCGAAGAGCCGCGAGCTCGCGACGAAGTTCGTCGAGGCGCTCCTCTATCCGCTGTGGGACGCGGGGCTTTCGATCGGGCACCAGGTGATCGATCCGGACGAAGTCCTGTCGCTCGCACATGAAGACCTCGCGACCGCGACGTCTCTGCTCGACCTGCGCGCCCTCGCTGGCGAGCGCTCGCTCGCGACATCGCTCGTCGATCGCGCCTACGAAGGGCTCTTCGACGGGAGCGAGCTCGCGGCGTTCATCGAGCGGCTCGAGGAGGAGGCGACGGGGCGGCACGCGCGCTTCGGGGGGAGCGTGTACCTCCTCGAGCCGGACGTGAAGAGCGGCGCGGGGGGCTTGCGCGACCTCGACGGGGCTCGCTGGGCGGCGAGAGCTCGGTTTCGTGTCGGCGAAGAGATCTCGATCGGAGGTCCTGCTTCGGTTGCGGGAAAGTCGACCCCGCCCGAGGCGATGCCGCTCGGCTTCTGGGGGGAGCTCGTTCGTCTCGGCGTGCTCGTGCCGCGAGAAGCGCAGGAGATGGCCGCCGCGGAGGAGTTCCTCTGGCGCGTGCGAAACCGACTGCACGCGCACGCCGACCGGCGGAGCGACCGGCTCACCTTCGACGAGCAGGAGGCGCTCGCGATCAGCATGGGTTACGGCGGCGAGGGAGGGGATGCTCCGAGCGGTGACCGCGCGGCTGCCGCCGAGCGCTTCATGCAGGACTACTACCTCCACGCCCGCGCCGTGTCGCGCGGACGCGAGCGCATCTTGCTTCGCGCCACGCCGGCGAAGAAGCGCGGGAAGCCCGTCGAGCTCGATCTCGGAGGGGGCGTCCGGCTCTTCGACGGACAAGTGACGATCGCGGGGGTGCAGGAGCTGAGCGAGGACCCGGCGCTCGCGCTGCGCGCCTACGCCGCGTGCATCCGGCAGTCGGCGCCGCTTCTACCGTTCGCGCGCGAGGCGATCGCGCGCGCCGCGAGCGATCCGGCGTGGTGCGCCGCGCTGCGGGCCAGCCCGGAGGCGGGGCCGCTCTTCACGGATCTGATCTGCACGGTCGCCGAGGGGAGAACGCGCCGCGGCTCGATCGCGGGCGAGCTGCACGACGTGGGGCTCCTCTTGGCGATGATCCCCGAGTTCGCGCCGGTGACCGGTCGCGTTCATCACGACGTCTACCATGTGTACACGGTGGACGTTCACAGCGTGGCGGCGGTCGACGCGTTGCGCGCGCTCTGTCGCGGTGAGGCGACGCAGGATCGACCGCTCGCGACCCGCCTCGCCACGGAGATTGCTCGCCCCAAGCCGATCTTCCTCGCGACGCTTCTCCACGACGTCGGCAAGGGGTACCCCGACGCGAGCGGCTCGCGAAAGAACCACTCGCAGAGCGGCGCCGAGCTCTGCGACGTCATCCTTCCGCGCCTCGGGCTCTCGGCGGAGGACACCGTCGAAGCGCGGCACCTCGTCGCCCAGCACCTCGCGATGTACCACGTGGCTACGCGGCGCGATCTCGACGACCCCGCGACGATCGAGGAGTTCTGCCGGCTCGTGCGCGGGCGCGAAGGGCTGCGCGATCTGTTTCTCCTCACCGTCGTCGACCTCTCCACGACCTCTCCGACCGCGATGACGTCGTGGAAGGCACGGATGCTCGACGAGCTCTACTTCGCCGCGGATGCGCACCTCGCCGGCGCGAAGGACCGCGCGTTCGACGAGGCACGCCTGGCGCGTGTGCGCGATTCGGCGAGGACCGCTTGGGTCGGGCCCCCTGAATTTCTCGAGGCGTTCCTCGACTCGATGCCGGAGCGGTATCTCCTCGCGAACGGCCCCGACGCGATCGCGGCGCACGCAGGCGTCGCGCTCGACCGGGGGATCGCGCCGGTCCACGCGGCGATCGTTCCCTCACGTCACCCGGAGGTCGCCGAGGTGTGTGTCGTCGCAGAGGACAAGCCGGGGCTCTTGGCGCGCATCGCCGCGGCGTTGACCGCAGGGCGGCTCGAGGTCCTCGCCGCCCAGGTCTACTCACGCGGCGTTTCTGACGGCGCCGGCAAGCCTCGCACAGAGGCGGTCGACCTGTTCTGGGTTCGAGACCGGACCGACGGTCCTGAAGGGGCGGAGCGGGCGATGCCCCGCCTGATCCGCGATCTCAACGACGTCTGCTCTGGCGCGCTCGATCCTGCGGAGCTCCTTCGCCAGCGGACCGGCTCGGCGTCCCCGTGGCGCGAGCGTCCGAGCCCCGCGGTGCTGACCGAGGTGGTCATCGACGGGCGCGCGTCTCCGCGGCACACGGTCATCGAGGTGTTCGCGAAGGACCGGCCGGGGCTTCTCTACACGATCGCGAGCGCCCTCCACGAGCTCGGTCTGTCGATCGCGCTCTCGAAGATCAACACGGAGGGGACCAAAGTGGCGGACGTCTTCTACGTCAACGAGCTCGACCCGGCGCGGAGCGGAGCCGACGGCATGCACAAGGTCCAGCCCGGCGAGCGGTCCAAGCAAATCCGCGAGGCGATCGTCCGCGCGATCGGCGAGTGACGAGGGCGAGGAGCGCTCAGGAAACGAGATAAACGGGACTGGATCGGCGGGGGCGGGCGAGAGAGGATGCGCGGATGAAGACGTGGTTGGCGTTCTGCTTCGCTGCCTTCGCTCCTCTGGCGGCATGTGGCGGTCCTCAGACTCCCGCCGCGACTGACAACGCCCCGCCCCCTTCGGGCGACGCCCCCTCGTCGTCCGCGCCGGCAGCGAACCCCGCGCCGGCCTCCTCGGGAAACGCGGACTACGATCAGGGGGTCCAGGCGCTCACCGGGGGCGACGTCGACGGAGCGAAGGCGGCCTACAAGCGCATCCACGATCGCGATCCGAAGGACGGCACGGGCTCGGTGCTCCTCGGTCTCATCGACGAGAAGCAAGGGGACAAGGTCGGCGCCGAGAAGGCGTACAAGGACGCGATCAAGCTCCGCCCCGATCTCGAAGCGGCGTACGTGAACTTGAGCGCGCTCCTCATCGACCTTCAGCGGGGCGATGAAGCGCTGACGGTGGCGCGCGCGGGCCTCGGCAAGGTGCCGTCGAGCGCGGGCCTTCACGCCAACGCTGCCACCGTGCTCGCGGCGCAAGGCGACCAGGCGGGCGCCTCAGGGGAGTTCGATCAGGCGACCCGCGCCGCGCCCGACGACCCGATGCTCCTCATGACGTACGGGCATTGGCTGGGCGTCTGGAAGCAGGGGGACGCGGCGCTCACGAAGCTCCGCGCGGCGCGACCCCTCGCGAAGGACCCCGGGGTGCTCGCGGCCATCGGCGAAGAGATGAAGGCGATCGGCGCGTTCGCGGACTGCATCCCGACGTTCGATCAAGCGATCACGATGAAGGACGCCCCCGAGCTTCGGACGTACCGCGCGGTGTGCAAGCTCGGCGCGAAGGACGTCGCGGGGGCGAAGACCGATCTTCAGGCGGCGATCGCCGGGTCGTACGCCCCGGCGCACTTCTATCTCGCGCGAGTTCTCTCGGACGGCGGGGACTGGAAGGGGGCCGTCTCGGAGTACGAGACCTTCCTGAAGCTCGAGCCGAACGTCCCCGCGGCCAAGGCTGCCCGCGAGAAACTGAAGCAAGCGAAGGAGCATTTGAAGAAGTGACGACCTCGATTTACACCGGAGTCGACCAGCCTGACCGGACCTCCGAAGTCGACGAAGCGCCGTCGCTGCGCTCTCGCCTCGCGCACGACTCCGAGTTCTGGCGCAAGATCGCCCGGTTCGGATCGGCGCGCGGGCCGGAGTGGTGGGTTCGCTACAGCCCCCCCTTCTTCGGGCTCGCCGCGGCGATCGCCGTCCCGCGCGCACGTCGCGCCGTTCACGCGAACCTGCGCCGCATCCAGGGGGAGCGAAGCGCCGTCCGCGAGGTCCTCGACGTCGCGCACACGTTCACCACGTACGCCGGCTGCCTGGCCGAGGTTCTGTCGAGCGACTCGAAGAACCACCGGCGCGCCTCCGCGGTCCTTCTCGGAGAGCACAACGTCGTCGCCGCGAACGCCCCCAAGAAGGGGATCGTCCTCGTCACGGCGCACACCGCCGGTTGGGAGATGCTCGGGCCGCTTCTCCATCGCGAGAACCAGCACACGCGCGACGTCGTCATGGTGATGACGCCGGAGCCGGACGAGAAGGCGCAGGAGCTGCACGACCGCGCGCGGGCGGCGATAGGGAATCGCGTCTCGCACGTGGGCGATCCGTTCGCCTCGCTCAGCCTCCTGCGCGATCTGCGCGCCGGGGCGATCGTGGCGCTCCAGCTCGATCGCGTTCCGCCGGGGATGAAGACGCGCTCGGTCTCGCTCCTGGGCGCGCCAGGGGCGATCCCCGAGGGGCCGATCCGGCTGGCGGCGGTGTCCGGGGCGCCTCTGTTCCCGCTGTTCAGCGCCCGCACGGGGTACCGCGAATACCTCATCGACGCGCGCCCCCCGATCTTCGTCCCGCGCCGCGCGACCGACGCCGAGCTGGACGGCGTCGCGCAGCGCCTCGCGGACGAGCTTGGCCGCTTTCTCCGCGCTCACCCGACGCAGTGGTTCGACTTCGGGGACCCCGGGGCGCGGGTTGGTCCTTGACGCGAGCCTGTTAGCCTGCGACCTCTTCGGCGGGGG
>JBKQKP010000192.1:0-29759 GCA_052147435.1 Polyangiaceae bacterium
ACTCTGCGCGTGAGGCAAGCTCCTCTCGCGCTGCGGACACGGATCGCGCGTGAGGGGCCGGACAGACCCGTCGGGAGTGTCCGGCTTCTCGTCGAAGGACCGGACAGACCCGTCGGGAGTGTCCGGCTTCTCGTCGAAGGACCGGACAGACCCGCCGGGAGTGTCCGGCTTCTCGTCGAAGTACCGGACAGACCCGTCGGGAGTGTCCGGCTTCTCGTCGAGGGACCGGACAGACCCGCGGGGAGTGTCCGGCCCCACGTCGAGGAGCCTACGCCTCTCGAAGCAGCCGCTCGAGCAGCGGAGTCACGTCGAGCGCCTCGGCGGTCTCACGCAGGTACGCGTGATCCAGCGCCGGCCCGCGCACCCGCACGACACCGAGCGCGTCGCTCCATTGGCGCTCGGAGACTCCTCCGCCGAGCTGAAACCATCGCAGCTTCTGGGCGATGGTGTCCTCCGCCGAAGCGACGACGAACGTCTTGCCGTCGCCCACGTCGACGCGCGCGCCACGCGACAGCTCCCGTCGGGTGACGAGGTCGAGCGCTGGAACGAAGACGTCGACCTTGAACATCGTCGCGAGGTGAAGGACGTTGAACTCGAACCGCCTGCGGATGGCGTCGCGGATCATGTCCGCGTCCACGTAGAACGCCCCTTCGAGGGACGACACGACCGCGTTCACGTGCTCTTCCCGCAGCGCCGCCACGATGTCCGAATCGGCCGTCGATCGAGGGAGCCCGTGGACCGAGCTCGCGACGGAGCCACCCACGACGTAGTCGACGCCGAGAGCGTCGAACGTCCCCGTCACGAGCAGGGTGACGCCGATGGCCTCGCTGAGCGCGCTCTTCACCGCGCCCGTTCGGGGACCCAACCGAACGCGCGCTCCATGAGCTCGGCTGGATACAGCAGCGCGGCGACCCGCAGTCCTATTTCGCGCTCGCCGGCGCCGGGATGCTCCGCGCGAATTCGTGCCGCCGATAGCTGGCGGACCGCCGACGAGAGGTCACCGCAGCGCGCGAGCTTCTCCGCCGGCGTCATCCGGCGATAGCCCTCGATCATCATCTTCGCGATGGTCGGGTGAGTGTCGTCGATCACGTAGGGAAACCTAGCACCGCCTGCGCGCCGAGTCCTATCTCGCCCGCCCCCTCTGGTACGCTCGCTCCATGCTCGCCGTCGGCGACACGGTCGACCGCTACGTCATCGAGGCGGTCCTCGGCGAGGGGGGCATGGGGCGCGTCTACCGCGCGCTCGATCCACGGCTCGGCCGTCGCGTCGCGCTGAAGGTCCTCCTCACGGAAGGGGCGAGCCCGGAAGCGCGCGCCGCCGCCGCCGCGCGCATGATGCGCGAGGCGCGGGCCGCCGCTGCGTTCAACCACCCGAACGTCGTCGCCATCTACGACGTCGGCGAGGTCGACGGCTCCCCCTACATCGCGATGGAGCACGTGACCGGCGGGACCCTCCGCGCGTTCATCCGCGACGAACGGACGCTCGACGCGCAGAAGCTCGCGTGGCTCCTCGACGTCGCGCGAGGGCTGGGGGCGGCGCACCGGGCGGGGCTCGTTCACCGCGACATCAAGCCCGACAACGTGATGATCACGACCGACGGCGTCGTGAAGATCCTCGACTTCGGGATCGCGCGATCGGCCGCGTCGAGCGACCTCCCCGTCGAGTCCGCGCCGACCGCCGCCGCGAACCTGCCGTCGCTCACCGGCGAGGGGATGATGCTCGGGACGCCGCAGTACATGGCCCCGGAGCAGCTGCAGGGGGAGCCGCTCGACGGGCGCGCCGATCAGTTCGCGTGGGGGGTCATGGCGTACGAGGTGCTGTCCGGGACGTTGCCATGGGCGGCGTCGAAGACCGGAGCGCAGCTCGTGGCCGCGGTGCTCTCGGCGGCGGCGCGGCCGTTGGGGGAGATCGTCCCGACGCTCGACACTCGCATCGTCAGCGCGGTGGCGCGCGCGATGGCGAAGGACAAGAACGCCCGCTTCGCGACGATGGACGACCTCGTGGCCTCGATCGACGGGGCGAGGAGCGTCCCGGTGATCATCTCGACGCCCGATCTCGGCCCCTCGACCGCCGAGACCGTCGCGCAGGTCCACCCTACGCCGGGGGTGCGCACGGCCCCCACGGCTCGGGGAGCGCGTCCGGCGCGAACGGTGCTCCTCGCGGCGGGGGTCTTCTGCGCCTGTGGAATCGGCGCGCTCCTCTTTCGCGGACAACGGCAGGCGCCGGTCACTGTCGCGCTCGCGCTGCCAGACGCCGCCCCTCGTGCCGTGAAGCAGAGCGCCCCCCCCGCCACGCCGCAAGCGGCCGAGGCGTACGAGGCTGCGCTCCAGGCGACCGAGGACGGCGAGACCCTCGAGGCGGAGCGGAAGCTCGAAGCCGCCGCCGCCGCCGATCCGCTGCACGCAGCCACGCTCCTCCGCCTCACGATCTCGCTCCTCCGGACGAACACGGACGAGCCGAGGAGGGCTCACGACGCCTACGAGAAGGTGCTCGAGCATCGCACGCGACTGGGCGAGATCGACGCCGCGGTGCTCGACGCGCTCGAGCCACGCATGCGCGAGCCCCCCGCGCTCAGCGAGTACGCCTCGCGCATGAACGACGTGTCGCTGCGCTACCCGAGCGACCCGATGCCGGCGTTCCTCGCCGCGCACACGTTTGCCGATCTGGGGCGCCTCGACGAAGCGGCCGCGGGGTATGCGCGCGCGCTCGCCGCGGATCCGAAGTATGCGCTCGCACTGTTCGGCCAGGGGACCCTGTCCGCACGTCGCGGAGATCTCGCGGGCGGGCTGGCACCGCTCGAGCAATGCAACCGCGCCGCGCCGAAGGCGATCGACTGCTACTGGGTCCGGATCCTGCTGTTGCAGACGCTCGGCCGCTGCGCAGAGATGGAGTCGGTGGCGCGCGCGGGGGTCAACGCCGACTCGCTCTCGGCGGTCCTCCAGGACTCCGTCGCGGAAGCTTCGCTCGCGAAGGGGGAGTCGATCGACACGGTCAAGGAGCTCCTCCTGCGCGCCGAGGAGCTGGCGACCGGGCCGTCCCACGAGCTCACCCCTCTGCAGGACGCCGAGAGGGTCGCCGAGGTGCGCGGCGACTTCGCCGAGGCGGTCGCCCTCACGAAGAAGCTCGACAAGGCCGCGGCCGCGGCCAAGCTCCCGTACGTCGCGTACGCGCTTCGGCGCTACGACCTCGCCGCCGAAATGGGCGAGCTCCCCGCGCAGAAGGACGACACCGTCGCGTCGTGGAACCGCGCGCGCGCCTGGTTGTCGCCGGCCGACCCCGATCTGCTCCGCCTCGCCCACTTCGCGTACCGCGCGGGGGCCATTTCGCGCGCAGAGCTCGACCAGCGGAGGGAGGCCTGGAAGAAGGCGCGCCTGGAGGAGGGGGAGCGCAACAAGGAGCGCGTCAGCCCGCTCGAGATCGCCGAGAAGATCTACGTGCGCGACGCCTCGGACGAGCGCGAGGCGCGCGAGGCGATCGCGATGCTCCCCGAGGACGCGGCGTATACGCCGGACCCGTGGGAGAAGCCCGAGGTCGATCGCGCGCTCGGGATGGTCCTGGCGCGCGCCGGTGCATACGCCGCGGCCGTCGCGCCACTCACGTCGGGGGTCCATGCGTGCGATCCGCTCTCGAGCTGGCTCCCGCAGGCGAGGGCGACGCTGTGGTTGGGCGTCGCGCTGGAGCACACCGGGGACGTGGAGGGGGCGAAGAGCGCGTACGGCACCGTCATCGCGCGGCTCGGAAACGCGAAGCCGCGGTCGGCGACCGCGGCGGAAGCGCGGGCTAGGTTGGGGGCGATCGGAAAGTGAGATAGCCTGGCCCCATGTCTCTACGAGTCATCGGCGCCGGAATGGGGCGCACCGGAACGATGTCGTTGAAGATCGCCCTTAGCCGACTGCTCGGCGGCCCCTGCTACCACATGGTCGAGGTCTTCGAGAGACCGGCGCACTTCGGGATCTGGGCCGCTGCGGGGCGCGGCGAGCCGGTCGACTGGAAGGCTCTCATGGCGGGTTTCTCCGCCGCCGTCGACTGGCCTTCGGCGGCGTTCTGGCCCGAGCTGTCGAAGGCGTTCCCCGACGCGTTCATTCTCCTGTCGACGCGCGACTCGGCGTCCTGGTGGAAGAGCGCGAGCGAAACGATCTTTGCCCCGGAGGGGGCTGCGGCGCGCGTAGGGCCGATGAAGGAGATGCTCGACTCCGTGCTGAGCTCGCGCTTCACGACCGACTTCTACGACCGTGAGACGGCGATTGCGGCGTACGAACGGAACAACGCTCATGTGCGCGCGACCGCACCGGCCTCGAGGCTCGTCGAGTGGACGAGCAAGGACGGCTGGGGACCGCTCTGCAAGATGCTGGGCGTCCCGGTGCCGAATGAGCCCTTCCCTCACGCCAACACGACCGAGGAGTTCAAGGCGCGCGTCGCCGCCGGGCACGGTCCGCCGAAGCACTGAGCCAGCGACCTGGCCGCCTAGGGGACGTACCCCTGGCGCTTGAGGTAAGCGACGACTTCCTCCGCGAGGGTGGCAGCGTCGCGATCCGCCGTCTTGAGAACGATCTCTGGGCTCTCGGGGGGCTCGTACGCGCTGTCGATGCCGGTGAAGTTCTTGAGCTGCCCCGCCTTGGCCTTCGCATAGAGCCCTTTGGGGTCTCGCGCGACGCAGATGTCGAGCGGGGTATCGACGAAGACCTCGATCAGGTTTCCAGCCCCGAGGAGCTCGCGGGCCATCCTTCGCTCCGACCGGAACGGGGAGATGAACGAAGCAAGCACGATGATGCCGGCGTCGACGAAGAGCTGCGCGGTCTCCGCGACGCGCCGGATGTTCTCGACCCGGTCGGCGTCGGTGAACCCGAGGTCGCGATTGAGCCCATGGCGCACGTTGTCTCCGTCGAGGAGATACGTGTGCCGCCCCTGAGCGGCGAGCGCCCGCTCGACCAGGTTCGCGATGGTGGATTTGCCGGAGCCCGAGAGCCCCGTGAACCAGATCGCAACGGGCTTCTGCCCCTTCATCTCGGCGCGCACGGCCTGGTCGACGTCGAACGCCTGCCAGTGCACGTTCGACGCGCGACGAAGGCTGAAGTCGATCATCCCCGCCGCGACCGTCTGGTTCGTCGCGCGGTCGACGAGGATGAAGCCCCCTGTGTCGCGGTTGTCTCGGTAGGGGTCGAACGTGAGCGGCTCGGCCAGCGCGAAGTTCGCGCTGCCGATCTCGTTCAGGTGCAGCGTCTTGGCTGCGATGTGATCGAACGTCGTGACGTCGACCTTGTGCTTGAGCGAAGTGACTTGGGCAGCGACCGTCTTCGACGCGACCTTGAGCCAGTACTGCCGACCGGGGAGGAGCTCGTCCTCGGCCATCCAGAGCAGGTGGGCGGCGAACTGGTCGGACGCTGCAGGGCGGGCGGTTGGCGGCACGAGGAGGTCGCCGCACGAGATATCGACCTCGTCTTCGAGGACGAGCGTGACGGCGTGCCCTGCGACGGCTTCCTCGAGGTCGCCGTCCTGAGTGACGATTCGTCGGACCTTGCTCGCCTGCCCCGACTTGGCCACGACGATCGTGTCGCCAGGGGCGACGCGACCGGCGGAGACGGTCCCCGAGAATCCGCGGAAGTCGAGGTTCGGACGGTTCACCCACTGCACGGGCATCCGAAATGGGCGCGACGCCGCGACGCTCTCGACGTCGACCGACTCGAGATGCTCCATGAGCGTCGGCCCCGCGTACCAGAGCGTGTCGGCGCTCCGGGTGGTGACGTTGTCGCCGAACCGGGCGCTCATCGGGATCTCGACGCAGGAGGCGAAGCCGAGCGGCGCCGCGAACGCGCGGAAGTCGCGGGATATCTGGTCGAAGATTTCCTGCGAGTAGCCGACGAGATCGATCTTGTTGATGGCGACGACCGCGTGCCGGATCCCGAGGAGCGACGCGATGTACGCATGCCGGCGGGTCTGGACGAGCACCCCCTTCCGAGCGTCGACGAGGATCACGGCGAGCTCGGAGTTGGAAGCGCCGGTCGCCATGTTCCGCGTGTACTGCTCGTGACCGGGCGTGTCGGCGACGATGAACTTCCGCTTGTCCGTCGCGAAGAAACGGTACGCGACGTCGATCGTGATCCCCTGCTCGCGCTCGGCCTCGAGGCCGTCGACGAGCAGCGCGAAGTCGATGTCGCCCCCCGTCGTGCCGTGCTTCTTCGAGTCCTTCTCGAGCGCCGCGAGGTGGTCGTCGAAGAGCAGCGCCGAGTCGAACAGGAGCCGGCCGATGAGCGTGGACTTGCCGTCGTCGACGCTGCCGCAGGTGAGAAAGCGGAGGAGCGATTTTCGCTCTTGCGCCGCGAGGAAGGCTTTGAGGTCGAGGTTCAAAAGTAACCCTCGCGTTTCTTTCTCTCCATCGACGACTTCTCGTCGAAGTCGATGACGCGCCCTTCGCGTTCGCTCGTCTTGGCGGCGAACATCTCGGCGACCACCTTCTCGATCGTGTCGGCCGACGAGTCGATGGCGCCGGTGAGCGGGTAGCAGCCGAGCGTTCGAAACCGGACGAGGCGCATCTCGGGCTTCTCCCCGGGGAGCAGTCGCATCCGCTCGTCGTCGACGGCGATGAGGGTGGTGTCGCGCCGGACGACAGGGCGCTTCTTCGCGAAGTACAGCGGTACGACCGGGATCCCCTCGGCGAGGACGTATTGCCAGACGTCGAGCTCGGTCCAGTTCGACAACGGGAAGACCCGGATCGACTCCCCCTTGTGGATACGTGTGTTGTACACGTGCCAGAGCTCGGGGCGCTGGTTCTTCGGGTCCCACGCGTGAGTCTTCGAGCGAAACGAGAAGACGCGCTCCTTCGCGCGGCTCTTCTCTTCGTCGCGGCGCGCTCCGCCGAACGCGGCGTCGAAGCCGTACTTGTCGAGGGCTTGCTTGAGCGCCTCGGTCTTCATGACCTGCGTGTGAAGCGAGGAGCCCGAGTCGAACGGGTTGATCCCGCGCTCGATGCCCTCGACGTTCGTATGAACGAGGAGCTCCCACTCGAAGCGCTTGGCGGTCGCGTCGCGGAACTCGATCATTTCCCTGAACTTCCACGTCGTGTCCACGTGGAGGAGCGGGAACGGGGGCTTCGACGGGTAGAAGGCCTTGCGCGCGATGTGCAGCATGACCCCCGAGTCTTTTCCGATGGAGTAGAGCATCACCGGATTCTGAAATTCGGCGGCGACCACACGCATGATGTGGATGCTCTCTGCCTCCAGCCGCTTCAGATGGGTGAGGGGGGCCATGTGCGTCCTTCCGTCTTTCCTTTTCCAGCAAATGCGCGAAGGAGCAAGCTCGCGCTTGCCGCGCTCCGGGCGAAGAGCGGAAAAAAACAGAAGGCCCCCTCTGATCTGCGCGCTAGGTTACCCCGCTCATGAGGCGATCCCTCCTCGCTCTTCTACCCCTGCCGCTATTTCTGGCGGGTAACGGCTGCGCCCCGGCCACCGTCGAAGCCGCACGTCCCGTGCTGGCGGCGTCGGTCACCAGCGCGGACGTCGCGACCAATTCAGGGGGCGCGCCGGCGCCAGGCGGAGGCTCCTCGTCCGAGCCCCCCCCGCAGAGCGCCAAGGCCGGCAAGAAGCAGCCGTCGAGGGATCTTCGCAACGCCGGCTGGGCCAGCCTCGCCATCGGAGGCGTGGCGGGGCTCTTCGCGATCGGGAGCTCCATCATCATGCTGGAGGATGAGCAGACGCGGAGCTCCAACTGCAATGCAAACAAGGTCTGCACGCCCGCCGGTGCGCAAGCGGATTACTCGCTCGCGAACAACGCCGCTCCGAACGTAGCGCTATGGGCGCTCACGATCACCGGGCTGGGTGTGGGCGCCTACTTCATCCTCACGAATCCACGCGGCGCGGCCGATGCCGTCTCGGTTGGGGTTACTCCCAACGGATCCGGGGCGAGTCTGGCGATTCGGGGCGCGTTCTGATGGGCTCGGGCCTCAGGTGGACGCTCGCGGCCGCGGTCCCCGCGGTCCTCGTCGGATGCATCTTCTTCACGAGCGGGACCAACGGTTACACCACGGACGACGGAGGGGCCCCGTCGTCCGGTTGCAGCTCGGCGACCGACTGCGACTTCGACGGTGGATTGGTCTGCTGCATCGCGACCCTCGGCCAGCCCGGCAGCTGCCAGCCGGCGCCTTGCGGAATCCAGCTGTGTCTCGGCTCCAAAGAGTGCTCGGCCGGATCGTGCATCGAACAGATATGCGACGACGCCGAGGTACACGCATGCGGCCACGTGTCCGGCTGCGCAAAGCGCTCCGTCGACGCAGCTTCGGCGGACGACAGCGGAAGCCCCGTCGGCGACGACGGAGGTCCGACGGACGAAGACGGTGGCCTGTTCGAGGGTTGATACGTCGTTGAGCGTTGCGTTCCACGGCGGATGGAATCGCTAAGGAACACGGGAAAGGCCTTACTGCGTCGCGGGAAAATACTTCGCGATGCGTGCGGGTGAGGCGCGCGCAAAACACCGCGAACCAAAAATGTTTTTGCTCGCGCGGAAAGCGCTCCACGAACAGCGCGAATCGCCTGACGCCGAGCGACGAGATGTGCAACTTTGCGTGGGCAAGGCGGGGCCTACACAGAGACTTGAGCCACATCACGCTGTGTGGCGCCGGATCGACGCTTCGCTTTCTACGCCGTAGGCCACCCGTTCGTGCGCTCGACGAAGGAGGAGCTATGCCCCGCGTGTTCTCGATCAAAGCCGCGACTGTCGGCGCTCTTTCGGGCATCTCGGCGTTGGTCGCCATCGCCGGTGCTTGCAGCTCGCAGCCCGCGGGGGGAGGCGTCAGCGGCACACCCTCGTCGAGCGGGGGCTCTCCGTCGGCCCCGTGCGCCACCGTGATGCAGTGCCAGAGCCCGTCTCTCGACGTGCTCTTCTCGCCCATGTACTCGGCGTACATCGCGGACGACAACGACGCTCATTCGTTTCAAATCCCGGCCATCGTCAACGGTATCGACAACAGCGCCGTGACGTGGGGCGTCTCCGATACGAGCGCAGTGACCTGCACGACGGACACCGGCACCGGCGGCGTCATGATTACCGTCCAGAAGGCGGGGAACGTCACCATCGTCGCCCAGGCCGGCGGCAAATGCGGTCAGTCGGTTCTCAACGTCACGGCCGCCACCGACAGCCAGTGGCAGGCGGGAAACGCGAGATACAACAGCGGCGTCCCGATCTACGGCGGGTGCATCGGGCTCGGCCAAAAGAACTATCCCGACGGCGGCCCTAGCTCGTGCCCCACGCAGGGACCGGCGTGCATCGACTGTCACGGCGCTGGGCCGAAGAACCAATTCTTCAACGACGTCCTTCACACGCCGGAGCAAGTGGGCGGGTTCAGCGATCAGCAGCTCATCGGCATCTTCGCCGACGGGATTGTTCCTGACGGCGGGTACTACAATTCATCGATCGTTTCGGAGCTGAGCTTCAGCGTCTTCCACAAGTGGGCCGACATCCAGGGCCCGGAGCAGGAAGCGATGGTCGTCTACCTGCGGTCGCTCACGCCGATCTCGCAGGGCAACGCGAACTTCGGCGGCGGGAACGGGAGCGACGACGGCGGGCCGGACGACAGCGGCGGCGGGGACTCGACCACGCCTCCGGGTGAGGTGACCTCTCCGACCTGCGGCGCGGAGAAGTGCACCGCCGGCGACGTCTGTTGCGTGCAGCCCGCGGACAAGACCGACGCGGGGTTGGTCGGGACGTGCGGCGCTGCCTCGAGCTGCACCGGGTTCGCTCTCGCGTGCAGCCAAACGCCGGATTGCCCGAGCGGGCAGGTCTGCTGCGGGGACCTGGGCGGTACGCCAGCGACTTCGTCCTGCCAGTCCTCGTGCAGCAGCTCCGAGGACCAGCTCTGCGCGGACGTCGCAGAGTGCCCATCCGGCGACGGGTGTCGGGGTTACCCCTACGGTGACGGCATCAAGGTGTGTCTCGTCAAGGACGGCGACGGCGGCAAAGGCAAGAAAGATGGCAGCCCGTAGCGACATGACTCGGCACTACGAGACCGCTCTGTCGGGTGACGCCGACGCGAAGAGCGAGCGACATCCTTCGCCGTCGGACCCGTTCCGGAGGACGGGCCGGCGAGCCGTCGCGCTCGCGATCGTCCATCACGCGAACCAGTACATCATCTCCGACGGATACGACAATCGGCCCGGCATCCGGGGCGTCGTCGGATCCAAGCGCGAGAAGCAAGGGCTCGCGTACATCCTCGAGCTTCACCGCGCGTACAAGGTCCCCGCGAACATCAACGTGAGCGGGACGCTCCTCGAGTGCCTTGCGTGGCACGAGCCGGAGTTCCTCCGGCTGCTGAGAGACATGTATCGCGAGGGGCTGCTCGAGCTCGTCGGCAGCGCGTACGGGCAGAACTTGATGCGATTCTTCTCGCACAAGTACAACTTCGACCAGCTCAACGAAGCGCTTCACCTCTATCGACTTCACCTCGGCGTCGATCTCGGAGAGGTAAAGGCCTTTTGGCCGCCCGAGCGCGTGTGGGACACGGCGTCGATGGCGGCGACGGTGACGGACCCCTCGCTGCGCAACGGCGGATACAAGTACGTGTTCGTCGATGACCGCCTCCTCCTCCCCCACCAAGGGGCGCCCGACTCGGCTCGGCGGACGTACGACCGCAGGCTCAATTGGGATCCGCAGCTCTTTCACGCCTATCGCGTCGCGAAGGGGCAGGGGCTCGTCGCGCTCCCGCTCTCGACTCACCTGCGCCAATCGATACCGCCGCGCGAAAGAGAGCAGCGGCGTGGCATCGAAGCGCAGCTCGCCTGGCTCTCGTCCCTCGATCCGATCGCGCATCCCGGAGACTTCCTCGCGGTGTACGGGGACGACATGGAGAAGCCCGCCGGAGTCGGGTGGGACGCGAAGGGGCCTGATCAGTTCGAAGAGTTTCTCAAGTGGGTGACGGAGAGCGGCTGGGTCGCCCCGACCAAGGTCTCCGACTGGGCGTCGCGGGCGCGGATCGCGGGGCCCAAGCCCCTCGAAGGCGGAACGTACCTCGAGCTGGCCAATACGTTCGACGCGGGGGAGCTGTACGAAAATTGGTACTTCGACCCCCGATGGACCCCGTTTCGTGAGTACTTCGCCTGGTCGCAGGACCGCGTGCGCAATCTGGCCTCCTTGGGGGCCGATGCGGCGCTCATCGGGCTCGCGGAGAAGCACCTCCTCGCCTCCGGCTGGGAGACGGCGTGGCACACGATCGCGGGGGGCGCCCACGGGATCTCCGGAGCAGACGGTGGGCCGAGCAGCTGGGCGCGGGCCGTGGCGAGCCACAGTCGCCACGCCGCCGTCATCGCCGAAGCGGCGTTCTGGCAAAGGCACAAGGACGACGAGTCGCACGCGTATCTCGCCGACGTCGACAACGACGGCGACGAGGAGCTGATCCTCAAGAACGACAAGTTGTTCGCGGTCGTGTCGCCCCGCGGCGGCGGGCGGCTCGTCGCGCTCTTCTCGGTGGGGGACTGCGACGGCAAGATGGTCATCGGGAACCCGTCCGACGACTGGCACTTCAAAGAAGAGCTGAACGACTACATGGACGTCCCCCAGAATCATCCGGGGGCGCTCGCCGACGTGGGCTTCGAGCACGACGCGTACACCGTCGAGATCCTCGTCGCAGACGGGCTCGCGGTCGCGGCGCGCCTGCGCAACGTGCAGGAAGGTAGCTCCGCATTCGGTTTGGAGAAGACGATCTACATCTCGTCCTACGGCGACAGCGCGCTGCGCGTCGACTACGAGCTCCCGAGCTGTATGACGGGCGTCAGCGTCGAGTTCGCGCTGTCGCCCGATTACTGCCAATTGCTCCGCTGCGGCAGCTCGATCCTCTCGCCCTACGAGCGCGCTGACGCCCGCGGCGCGATGACGAGCACGACGACCGTGTGGATACGTCCCGAGTTCTCGGAACATCACCGTTGGACCGCTCCCTATCGGGAGAAGATCGGCCACGCGCGCACCCTTCGAGTGTCGTTCGACGAGCCGCGGTTCGGCGTCACGATCGGCGTCGAGCGGACGGCGTCGCTGACCGAGCACCAGGCGGCGCAGGTTCGACCGGTGCACTTGCGTGCGACGGCGCGCGCGGAGGTCGCGGCTGTGAGGCGAGAGGCGCGGGAGTCAGTAGAAGAGCTCGAGGTCAGCGGCCTGTCCGCGCAGGAAGGGACACTATGAAGAATCCGTTCATGTTCATGGTCGGCTGCCAGCGCTCGGGAACGACGTTGCTGCAACACATGCTGAACAGCCACCCCGAGATCGCGGTGATGCCCGAGGGGGGGTGGTTCGGCACGTGGTACGAGATGCGGCTCGGCGTGAGCCATGAAGGATTCGCCAAGCGGGAGCTCGTCTCGCGCGTGCTCCGCACGCACAAGAACATCGAGCTAGGCGCGACGCCCGAGGAGCTCGAGGCGATGGTCGAGCCGGAGGGGGAGGTCCGCTACGCGGACTTCGTCTCCAATCTCTTCGACCGCTGCGGAAAGGCGCGCGGAAAGGCGCTCGTCGGCAGCAAGAACCCCGATTACCTGCGGCGCTTGCCGACGATGCACCGGCTCTGGCCCCAAGCCAAGTTCGTGCACATCATCCGCGACGGAAGGGACGTCTGCCTCTCCGTGAGCACGCGGTGGCGGAACAAGCCCGACTTCCGCGGGTTCCCGTTCTTCCTCTACGAGGAGCCCGATCGCATCTTCGACGGCTGGACCAAGGACCCCGTGGCGAGCGCCGCGCTCTGGTGGGAGTGGACCGTGCGCCTCGGGCGCGACTTCGGTGCCTCGCTCCCGGCCGGGATGTACCACGAGCTCCGGTACGAGAGTCTCGTCGCGAACCCCGAGGCCGAGTCGCGCGCGATCTGTACGTTCCTCGGCATCCCCTTCCACGACGCGATGCTGCGGCACGAAGAGACCTTCACCCCGCGGCGCGCGAAAGACGGCTCGATCATGCACGCGAACGTCGGTAAGCCCGTCACGGCGGGGCTGCGCGATTGGCGCAATCAGATGGATCCGGCGGAGCTCGATCGCTTCGAGGCGATGTCGGGCTCGTTCCTGGAGGAGCTCGGCTACGAGCGCGCCGTGCCGCGCCCCAAGCCGGAGAGCTTGCAAGAGGCGGCGCAGATCAGCGCGACGTTCCGTTCGCTCGTGTCTCCACCGCACCGGGAGTCCGAAAAGCTCCGCGTCCACGCGCCGAGATCGACGTGAAGAGCCCCTTCGTCTTCCTCGTCGGCTGTCCTCGCTCCGGTACGACGTTGCTCAAGAGGATGATCTCCGCGCATCCGGAGATCGCGCTCGTGCCGGAGGTGCGCTGGCTGGCGCAGAAGTATTCGTCGCGCGAAGGGCTCACCCCCGACGGCAGGCTCACCCCCGCGTTCTTCACCCAGCTCCGCAACCTCGGTCGGTTCTCTCGCGTGCCGCTCTCACCCGACGAGCTCGCGGAGCTCGCGGCGAACCCGTCGGCGCTGACGTACGCGGAGTTCATGACGATCCTGTACGACGCCTACGGAAAGGCGCGCGGCAAGCGGCTCGTCGGCCAGAAGAACGCCGACCACGCGGTCCCCATGGACCTCGACACGGTCCACGCGCTCTGGCCGGAGGCCAAGGTCATTCACCTGATCCGCGACGGCCGCGACGTCTGCCTCTCGGTGATGAACTGGCGAGTGCAGGAGGCGGTCGCGCGGCTCTTCACGACGTGGGGGGAGCACCGCGTTTCGACCATCGCTGCCTGGTGGGAATGGCAGGTTCGGCTGATGCGCGAGGCCGGGAACCGGATAGGCGCGGCGCAATACAGAGAGGTTCACTACGACGCCCTCGTGTCCAACCCCGAGGGGACATGCACCGAGCTCTGCGAGTTCATGGGCGTCCCCTATGACGGCGCGATGCTGCGGTTCCACGAGAACCCCCCTCCGCGCGTGCGCGAAGCGAAGCAGTCTTGGCTCCCCCCCACCCCCGGCCGTCGGAACTGGCGCTCGGAGATGGCGCCCGAGGATGTGGCGAGGTTCGAGGCCGTCGCAGGGGACCTCCTCGAGCAGCTCGGGCACCCCCGAGGCGCCACGGGGCTCCCCTCCACGGCCTCCGCGACGGCCGCCACCGTCCGCAGGGCGTTCGAGCTGCGCCCGCTCCCCGAGCACTGGTCCGAGGCTCCCGTCGGCCAGCAGCCCGCGCTGTTTTGACGTCGCGACTGTGGCACGCTTGACCTCGTGGCCGTAGCAGCCAAGCCAGTTTTGAGGCGCCTGTGGCCCTACGTGCGGCAAGAGCGCGGGGCCTTCGTCGTCGTCTTCTTGTCCACCTGGGCGAGCTCGCTCTTCGACCTCGCGCTGCCGTACGTGACGGGGATCATGCTCCTCGATCACGTCGTCAGGCAGCGCCGGCTCGAGGCCCTGCCCATGGTGGTCGCGGCGCTGGTCGGCATCTTCGTGGGCCAGAAGGTCGCGGACTTCGCGACCGACTACGTGCAGACGCGTCTGAGCCAGAGCCTGGTGCACCGGCTCCGCTGCGAGCTCTTCGATCACGTCCAGAGGCTGCCGGTGTCGTTCTTCGATCGTCACCAGAGCGGCGAGGTCCTCGCGCGCGTCACCGGTGACATCGACACCCTCGACACGCTCCTCACCAACGTCTTGCCGAGCCTCGGAGGGCAGCTCGTCACGCTCACCGGAGCGGTCGTGCTCCTGTACGTCTCGTGCCAGTCGCTCACGTTCTTCGTGCTGCCGACGGTCGTGGCGCTGGCCGTCTCCGTCGGCGCCTTCAAGGGTCCGGTTCGCGGCTTCGCGCGACGGGCGCGCGACGCGATGGGGCAGATGTCGGGACGCGCGAGCGAGGCGATCGCTGGCGTCAGGATGGTCAAGGCGTTCTCGGCGGAAGCGATCGAGGTGAAGCGGTTCGAGGGGGACTCGCGCGAGGTCTTCCGCGCTCGCCTGCGGAGTGTGGTGCCCCAGGCGCTGTTCACGGCCACGATCGACGCGTGCGTCCTCGTGGGTACGCTGCTCGTCGTCTACTTCGGGACGCGGCGGATCCTCGCGGGGACCCTGACCGTCGGCGCGCTCGTCTCTTCGATGGGGTATCTCACCCGCATCTACAACGAGGCGAAGAAGGCGAGCCGGATGAACATCCCGATCCAGCGTGTGGTCGTGGCTGGGGAGCGCATCTTCGAAGTGATGGACCTCCCCCTCGAGCAAGAGGCTCGGACAGCCGAGCGGAGCGGAGCCAGGCGCGGGCCGCCGGCGAGGGTCCAGTTCGAGAACGTCACCTTCGGGTACGAGCCCGATCGTCCCGTGATCCGAAACATGAACCTGGACGTGGCGCCGGGAGAGGTCGTCGCCCTCGTCGGCGAGAGCGGCGGAGGAAAGACGACGCTCGTGAACCTGCTCCTCCGCTTCTACGAGCCGACCGCGGGGCGTCTGCGCCTCGACGGCGTCCCGCTGAGCGAGATCTCCTTGACCGAGCTGCGCGACCAGATCGGCCTCGTCTCACAGGACACGCTCCTCTTCTCCGGCACGGTCCGGGACAACATCGCGTACGGCAATCCGGACGCCGGTCCGGAGCAGATCGAGGCGGCCTCTCGCGCCGCGTTCGCGCACGACTTCGTCGTCAAGATGCCCGCCGGCTACGACTCGGTCGTCGGAGAGAGGGGCGTCATGCTGTCGGGGGGGCAGCGGCAGCGCATCGCGATCGCCCGAGCTCTCGTCCGAGATCCGAGGATCCTCGTCTTCGACGAGGCGACGTCGAACCTCGACGCCGACTCGGAGCGCTACGTCCAGGAGGCGATGCGCGCGCTCGTCCGCGAGAGGACGGTCTTCGTGATCGCTCACCGTCTCTCGACGATCGCGTGGGCCGACCGAATCGTGGTCATCGAGGGGGGGAAGATCGCCGAGATCGGGACGCACCAGTCGCTCCTCGACAGCAAAGGCATCTACAACAGACTCTCGACGATCCAGCTCGGCGCCAAGGAGACGGGAACGTAGGAGTGCGGGGCTGCGGTGAGGCTCAGGATCGGCGCCTCGGCCTCACAGGCGCGTCGGCGGAGACGGTGTCCACGATCACTTCGTCGCCGTCCTTGAGGTCGCCGTCCAGCACTTCGGTGTGCGTCCCGTCGCTGAGCCCCGTGTGGATGGAAACGGGCTCCGGCTCTCCGGCGCGAAGGACATAGACGACACGCGGCGCCGCCGGCTCGCCCGGCGCAGGGGGCGCGTGCACCGGGGCGCTCGCCGCAGCCGCCACGGCCGACGGGGGCTGGAATCGGAGCGCCGCGTTCGGCACGGCGAGGACGCCGGCTCGCTCGGCGTACGAGAGCTTCGCCTTCGCCGTCATCCCGGGGCGCAGGCGCATGTCGGCGTTGTCGACCTGGACTACCGCGTCGAATGTGACGACGTTCTTCACCGTCGTCGGCGAGTTTCGAATCTCGACGACGCTCCCTTTGAACCTCTCCCCGGGGAAAGCGTCCACCGTGAAGATCGCGGGCATTCCCGCTTCCAGGCGGCCGACGTCCCCCTCCGCGACGTCGGTGTCGAGCTGCATCTTCGTGAGATCCTGCGCGATCTTGAAGAGCGTCGGCGCCGACAGAGACGCAGTGACCGTCTGCCCAACGTCGACGTTCCTCGAAATTACGACGCCGTCGATGGGCGAGACGATGTTCGTGTAGGACAGATTCACCTGGGCTTGGTGCAGCGCAGCCGCCGCTCCTTGGAGGTTCTCCTTCTGCGCATCCACGTCGGCGTGCGCCATCGCCGCGGTCGCCTCGGCGGAGTCGAGCTCTTGCTGCGTGGCGAGCACCTTCTCGCGGAGGATCTTCGAGCGTGCAAGCTGGGCGTCGGCGTTCTTGGCACGCGCGTTCGCGCTCGCGAGCGACGCTTCCGCCTCCGCGTAGTTGGCCTTCGAGCGGTCGAGGATCGCTTGGATGATCTGAGGGTCGATCTTCGCGATGACCTCCCCCTTCGTGACTCTCGAGTTGAAGTCGACGTTGATCGCCTGGATGCGGCCGGACACCTGCGTGCTGACGATGACCGTGACGAGCGGGGAGAGAGTCCCGCTCGCCGTAACCTTGGCCACGATTCGGTGCTTTCCCACGGGTGCGCTCCGGTACGTGACCTCGGGCTGCGCGTGGGTGGCGACATAACGCCAGACTCCGACGCCGATGCCGCCGACGAGGAGCAGGAGGACGGCAGTGCGGAGGACCTTGAACGCCGCCTTGAGCAAGCCCCCGGGAGCACGCCGCGCGACCACGGGCGCCCCTACGAGCACGTGGCCGATCTCGTGCAGTCGATCCGGCCCCTCTACCGACATTCCTAGGGCGTTAGCACGCGAAATTCGTCCCTGCCATCGTGGATCCTCGCCATCCGGCCGCCATCTGGCCCCCCCGCTTCAGGTCCAACAGCGGGAGCGCCGATTTCCGTCGGTACGGGCAGCGCCTGTCCCCCCTATGCGCGCTGCGACGCGAAGAAGCGGACGAGGAGGGCCCCTTCGATGAAGAGGACGACGCTCATCGCGCCGTACGCCACCGCGGACGCGAGGACGCCGATCTCCACGAGAGCACGAGCGAGCCCGAACGCGATGAACGCCGCGCTCGCGGCCATCGAGATCCGGCGAAAGGCCTCCGGGCTCACCCGCCGCAGGAGCAGCACCCCCAGCGGTAGGCCGAGGACCAAGCTGGGCAAGAGCTTCGTCGCCAGCGCCGAAGCGGGAGCGGTGAAGAGCCCGAAGACGAGATAGGCGATCGTGGTCGCCACCGACTCCGCGACACGAACGAGGTAGATCGCGGCGCGAAACTCCGTTGGGGGGAGACCCTGGTTGTTCAGAAAGAGGGCGAGCGGGGGACCGGAGATCGTCGTCGCGCTGTACAAGGTCCCGATCGCGAGGCCGGTCGGGACCGCAACGGCCGCCTCGCGGCGGAGCGGCCACCGCAGGCCGGCGGTCTGCGCCATGACGAGCGGCAAGAGCACCGCATAGGTTGCGATCTTGAGCGCGCTGCCGCTGACGGAGAGGAGCGCCCACGAGCCGAGCGCGACGCCCGGGAGGAGGCCGACGAGGATCGGGAGCATGCGCCGAACGACGGCAGGGACTTCGCGCCGGAGCGCGATGAGCCCGAGGAGGTTCGTGGCCAGCTCCAGGAGGACGAGGGCTGGGGCGAGGGTCTTGCTCGGGACGAACAGGAGCGCGACGGGGACCGTGATGGACGAAAACCCGTAGCCGAGCGCGCCGGTGATCATCGCCGCCAGAAAGGCCGCGGCCGCGACGATGATGTCACCTGTCGTGTGCCCCGGCATCGAGGTCGCGGACGCTAGCACGCGGCTCGACATCCTCAGCGCCTTCGATTAGCGCGGCTGCATGGCATCCACGTCGGGGAGAGAGCTCGAGGAGATTACGCACGGGCTCCGGAGGCTCGCTCTCGAAGCGGGTGAAGAGATCCTGCGAATCTACGCCGCAGGGGAGGGGGAGATTCGCCTCAAAGCGGATGATTCTCCCGTGACCGCGGCCGACGAGGAGGCATCGAAGGTGATCTTGGCTGGGCTCCCGACGGTCCTTCCTGACGTTCAGGCCGTGTGCGAGGAGACGGAGTCGCTCGAGAGCCCCTCGAAGGTTGGGACCCGCTTCGTTCTGATCGATCCGCTCGACGGCACGAAAGAGTTCATCAGCCGGAACGGCGAGTTCACGGTCAACATCGCCCTCATCGAGGACGCTCGCCCCGTCGCGGGGGTCGTCTACGCTCCAGCGATCCGGCGACTCTTTCTCGGCTGGCGCGACGGGGAGGGGAGGGGTCATGCGTTCGAGGAACGGGACGGTTCATCGCGTCGCGCGATTCACGTGGGGCGGGCCAGCGAGGAAGGGCTCGTGGTCGTCGCCAGCCGATCGCACCGCGATGCTCGGACCGACGAGTATCTGAAAGCGTTTCGCGTGAAGTCGTTCGCGAGCGCCGGATCGTCGTTGAAATTCTGCATGGTGGCCTCGGGCGAAGCAGACCTCTATCCGCGGCTCGGGCGAACGATGGAGTGGGACACGGCGGCTGGGCAGGCTGTCCTGGAAGCGGCTGGCGGGTCCGTGTCGGCGCTCGATGGGGACGGGCGGGTTCGAGAGGGGCTCGTCTATGGGAAGGCGGGATTCGAGAATCCCTCCTTCGTCGCGCGGGGCGAGTAGCGGGGGCTCGACGATCCGTCGAGCGTCGTGTAGCAAGGCCGCCTATGCGTGCCGTTCGAGTCGTGGGAGCAATCGTCGTCGCCGCGCTTGTCGCCTCCGCGGTCGTCGCCGGCTGCTCGGGGGGCGGGGTTACCCCAGCACCCGAGGGCTCCGACGCGTGCGTCGCTGCCGCCGGGTCGATTTCGACCGCGGGCTCCGCCTCGTGTAGCTCCTGCCTCCAAGATCCAAGCTGCACGACCGCGTTGCAGACATGCGCGTCGAGCTGTACTTGCAACGACACCGCGCTCACGTCGCTCACGTGCATCGAGCAGTTGAACGGCAAGGGGACACTCGCGACGGAGTCGAGCTGCGTCTCCCCCCTCACGAACTCGACCGACAGCACGCTCGAGCAGGTGGGCACGTGCTTGCAAACGTGCGCCGGCCCCTGCGGCGGTGGACCGGCCGATGCGGGGGGGGGCTGCGAGTCGGCCGACGCGAACCTCCTCGGGCTTCTCGGAAGCGGGACGGGTGCGTGCGCGACCTGCCTCGACGTGAGCTGCGAGTCGGCCGCAGCGGGGTGCGCGCAGGACTGCCAGTGCAATGCCACCACGGTGACTGCACTGGAGTGCCTCGCGGGGCTCACGGCGGGCGCCCCGGTCGCATCGGTCGAGGGGTGCGTCGCGCCTCTGACGGCGGACGGGGGGGACACGCAGCTGGCTGCGGTCGGCCAGTGCATGCTCAGCCAGTGCGGCGCCTGCGGGGGATTCCAGGATTCAGGAGGCGTGGGCGTGGGCGACGCCGCGCAAGACGGCGCGGACTGAAGCTCACACCGACCTTTTCAGGGGCCGAAGCAGGACCGATACTAAGTCCTCCGTGCTCGAGATTCTGCCGAAAGACCTCATCACTTCCGCGCGAACCATGCGCGAGGAGGCCTTCGTCCAGCACCTGCGGGGCGCCCCGCTCCTTCTCGTTCATCTGAGCGGCGCGGAAGACCCCCTTCTCGCCGCTCTCACGGCGTCGGCGTCGCTCGGGGGCGATCTCGTGCCGCCGTCTCCAGACGGATTGCCGTTCCGAACGGCGACCGTACCGTTGCATGTCGCGATGAAGACGTTCGCGCTGCGAAGTCGAGGGCTGGTGGGGCTCATCTACGCGGTCGTGCTCCACAAGCGCGCCGGCTCGCAGACCCTCTCGGAGCACCGCATCTGCATCGGGCGCTCGCGCAACACCGACATCGTCTTGCGAGACGAGAGCGTCTCGAAGCTGCACGCCTGGTTCGAACGCGACGAGGACGGGAACTACTTCGTCAGCGACTCGAGCAGTCACAACGGCACCCGTCTCAACGGCGAGCCGCTCCCTCCGCGCAAGGCGAGGAGCGTCGCCCCGGGCGATGTCCTCTACTTCGGCAAAGTGCAGACGACCTTCTGCACGCCGGCGGACTTGTGGAGTGCTGCGGTGGAGCCTCCGTAGAGGGGCCCCCCGGCTCGTCTGGCGCGGATCCCTCGGTGACGAGCCGAGAGAACATGACCTATGGCCGAGGGGAACGTGACCTTCGGTGAGCGCGTTGCGTGTTAAGCGAGCGATCGACTCACTCGGAGGAGCCCATGAACTCTCGCGCGCTGATCCTCGCTGTCGCCCTCGGTCTTGCCTCGTCGTCCCCCGCCCATGCAATGACCGACTCTTCCAGCGGCGTCTCGTTCGAGCCGCACCCCTCGACCGCCGGTACGGCATTTCTTTGCTTGGGGGCGGGGCATCGCAAGTATCTCCTCTGGAACCTCTACGCGATGGACTTCTGCGCCGAGGAGGGCAAGCTCCGGGGGGAGCTCGATCGCTACTTCGCCGGTCCTGGGCGAGCCCACGCGAACCTCTCGGGGAAGGCACTCGCGCAAGCGCTCGCCCACGACCAGGGGTTCTTCGACTGGCTCATGGCGACGCCGATCGAAAAGCGCGCCGAGATGGTCTTCCTGCGAGGCGGCGACGCGGAGCCCGCGCGAAACGGCTTTGCCAAGAACCTGGAGAAGTTTCTCGGCTCGGGCGAGCGGGAGAAGGCGGCGATCCACGAGTTCGTCTCGGCGATCGACCGCCCCGTCGTCAGCGGCGACCGCGCGATCTTCGTGACGCGACCGGCGGGGGAGCTGACGTTCTTTTTCGGCGAGAGCACGCGGACGCTCAAGCACGAGAGAGCGGTCAGCGCATTCTGGGGGGCGTACCTGGGGCCGGACAGCCCGCTCGGGTCGATGAAAGAGGCCGTGGCGAACGGCGTCGCCGAGCTTCGGATGTAGGTCCGTCTCACTGGCGTCACGTTGGGTCTGGCACGGATGAAACGTGACTTTCGACATCTGGAAACATGGCGGCGACCGCGTAGGGTCACTCGCGTTGGAGGTCCCCATGGTTGCCATTGCATCGTTCCGGAATCGAGCGGTCTGCGTGCCATGTCTGATCGCCTGCTGTTGGATCGGTGCCGGCTGCGCTGCCGGGGCCGGGGGGAGCGGGGGCGGCGCAGCTTTGGGCGCGGCGGGGACCAGCGACGCTTCGACGGGTGTCTCCACGAGCGGCGCGCCGGGGAGCGGTGAAGACGGCGATGCCGGCGCGGGGAGCGCCAGTGAAGACGGCGCCGCGCCTACCGTCGACGATGCGGCGGCCGACGACGCGGCGGCCGACGACGCGGCGGCGTCTGCGTCCCAGTGTGTCGTCGGTCCGCTGGCGACCGACATCACGTGCAATCACCAGGCAGCCACCATCGGCGGTCGATCCGTTCTCTGGGAGACCCCTTTGGGCACGCCGCCGGCCGGCGGTTGGCCAGTGGTCATTCTGTTCCAGGGATCACTCATGGACCCGGCCGGGAACACGGTCGTCGCGCCGCACGGCGCATGGGCGGTCGAATCCACCGACGCCGCGCTCGACGGCGTCTTCTCCGACTACGTCCTCGCGCAGCTCGTGACGCAGATCACCGTCATCAAGACGCTCCTCGACAACGGCTACGCGGTCATCACGCCGACCGCCGACGGAGACGGCTTCGCCTGGGACACGAACTTCCCCCCGTGGTCCATCTCCTGGTCGGGCGCCCCCGACGACGTCTTCCTAAAGGCCCTCTTCGCCGAGATCGACGGATCCCAGCTCGGGCAGCTCAGCACGAGCGACTGGTACGCGACCGGCGTGTCGAGCGGTGGGTACATGACGAGCCGAATGGCGGTCTCCTATCAGGGGCGGTTCCTCGCGCTCGCCATCGCCGCGGGCTCGTACGCGACATGCGTAGGCGGCGTCTCTTCGTGCACCGTGCCTGCGCTGCCGGCGAATCATCCCCCGACGCTGTTCATGCACGGCGGGGATGACCCCTTCGTGCCGATCGCGCAGATGTGGGACTACTTCGACGCGCTGTCGGCCGGGGGATTCACGACCCACGCTGTCGTCGATCCGACGATGGCGCACGGGTGGGTCCCTACGGCGCCTAGCGACGTTCTTGCCTGGTTCCAGGCGCATTGAGAAAGTCCTCCGTCTCCGGCGCGATCTGCTCGGCATGCGTGATGAGAAACAGATGCCCCCCTTCGTGCACGACACGCAGCCGCGCGCCCGGGACGCGCGACGCGATCAGCCGCCCGTTCGCGAGCGGGACGATCGGGTCGTCGTCGGCCGCGAGGATGAGCGTCGGACTGCGAATTCGGTGAAGGCGAAAGACGCTCGTCCATCCGGCGAGGGCCGCGAGCTGCCAGGCGTAGCCCCGCACGGAGGGGGGACGGATGAAGCGTGCGTGGCCTTGCTCTTCGAGCAGGCGGGGGTTCGCCCGGATCGCGCCGCCGTAGAGGGTCGGCGCGATCTCCGCTAGGTAGCTCGGCGAATAGTAACGGCGGGGTGTCGCGAGGATGCGGAGGGCATCGAGCCGACCCGGGACTGCGAACCACCCCGCGGTGGTTGCCGCGAGGACGAGGCGTCGCACACGTGAGGGGTGCCGGAGCGTGAGCTCTTGGGCGAGGGCGCCGCCCCAGGAGACCCCGAGAACGTCGACCCGCTCGTAGCCGAGGACATCGAGGAGTGAGGCGACCAGGCGTGCAATTCCGCAGAGTGACCTGGGCAGGATGGGAGTCGCGGAGCTTCCGGCGCCCGGCAGATCGACGGCGATAGTCTCGATCGCGCGGAGCGCGCGGCGAAACGGTGCAAGGAGCTCGAGCGACGCGCCAATCCCGTTGAGAAGCAGCAGCGGTCGCCCGCGTCCTTCTATCGACACGCGCAGGCGCTCCCCCGAGACCCGCACGAACTCGGTCGAGGGGCGCACGACGGAGCGCCTCACGCGCGCTGATGGACGTATCGTCCGGGAGCCGGCATGAGCGCAGGGTGGGCATCGCTGCCGAGCCGCGTCGGCGCAGATCGGCGTTCCCCGGACCGCGCGGCGAGCCACTCGCTCCAGTGGTCCCACCACGTCCCCTGGTGACGCTGCGCGCCGCTGTGCCAGACCGTCTCGTCGGTCTCATCGCTTTCGCTGGTGAAGAACCCCGACTTGCCGTTCCCCGGTGGATTGACGAGCGCCTGAATGTGTCCGCTCGAGCTCTCGACGAACGTGCGAGCTCCCCCGAAGAGACGAGGCGTCCGATAGCACGCCTGCCATGGCGTGATGTGGTCGGCGCGGCCTCCAATGGCGTAGACGTCCGCGCGGACTTTCCCCAGATCGATCGGCGTCCCGAGCACCTCGAGCGACCCGGGGTCGCACAACGAGTTCTTGAGGACGAGCTCGAGGAACTCGGCATGGAGGGTGGCGGGGAGGTTGGTGAGGTCGTTGTTCCAGTAGAGGATGTCGAACGACGCCGGCTCCGCCCCCATGAGGTAGTTGTTCACCCAGTAGCTCCAGACGAGATCGTTCGGCCGCAGCCAGGCGAAGACGCGCGACATCTCGCGGCCGGAGAGCACCCCCTTCTTGTGCGAGCGCGCGAGGGCAGACCGGGCGGTCTCCTCGGACACATGCGCTCCGACCGCCGACTCCGCAGACGTGTCGAGAACGGTGACCGGAAATGTCGCCGACGACACCCAGTCCTCGTGTGGCTGTCCGCGCGCCGCCAGGTGTCCGAGGAGCATGGCCGTCGTGATCCCGCCCGCGCACGCACCGAGGACGTTGAGCGTCGGGCTCTCCGTGATTTCACGCGCGGCGCTCACGGCCTCGAGCAGCGCGCCGACGTACGTGTCCAGACCCCAATCACGCTGCGCGGGCGTCGGGTTCCGCCAGCTCACGACGAAGACCGTAAAGCCTCGATTCACCGCGTACTCGATGAGGCTCCGGCCCGGTGCGAGATCGAGGATGTAGTACTTGTTGATTTGAGGCGGGATCATGAGGAGCGGCCGTTCGTGAACGGTCGCGGTCGTCGGTGCGTACTGCAAGAGCTCGACGACGTCGGTGCGCAGCACGACCTCTCCACGCGTCACCGCGAGATCCACTCCGACGCGGAATGCATCGCGACCCACTTGCGAGGGCATTCCGCCGTTCCGCGCGCAGTCGCTGGCGAAGTGCCTGAGCCCTCTCCACAGGCTCCTGCCGCCGGTCTCGAACGCGCGCTTCACCGCCGCAGGATTGCCCACGAGAGCGTTCGTCGGAGCGATGGCTTCGGTGAGAAGTGTGAGCGCGAAGCGCCCGCGCTCCCGGCTCTTCGAATCGAGGTCGAGCTCTTCCAGCAATCCGAGGACCGCGTCGCGCCAGGCGAGGTAGGCCTGCATCGCCCGGCGGTAGCCAGGATGCTCACGGAACGCGGGGTCGGCGAAGCGTCGATCGGAATCAACGGGGGCGCGATCGCTCCTGCCGACCGCGATCGCCCCGAGCTCTCGGGCGAGCGCCCCGGTCCGTCGAAGGAGAGGGCGCGGCTTCACGAGAGCGCGAGCTCCGACACGGCCAAGGGCGGCGAGGATCTGCGATCGATCCATCGCGACGAGCGGGCTAGCGCCGATGGCACCCACGATCGCCCGCTCGGCTAGCTCGTCGTAGCGGAGCCGCCCGGGCGATCCGCGTTCCAGGGGGGAGGGCATCGTGATCTCTGCCTCCCTCACTTGCTGCAGGAGCCGATGATCTGCGCGGCCGTGCCCATCGGAAGGACGGGTGAGGTCGACGCCGTCACGGTGACGTACTCGCTCGTCGCGA
This sequence comes from Polyangiaceae bacterium, assembly GCA_052147435.1. Taxonomy (GTDB): domain Bacteria; phylum Myxococcota_A; class Polyangia; order Polyangiales; family Polyangiaceae; genus JBKQKP01. The sequence goes on from JBKQKP010000192.1 coordinate 25,186, forward strand.
GGACCCCGGCGTTGAGGGTCACCGCGCTGTTGCCGCCCAGAGTCAACGTCGCGGTCCCGGCAGCGCTGAGTGTGCACGACTGCCCGGACGGAAAGGTCGCGCTCGTATCGGAGACGAGCGTCGCGTTCAACGAACAGTTCGGTTGGCCGTTGGACGACGCCACGATCTGGAGCTCGTTGGTCCCCGACGCGGTGACGACCGCCGTGCTCGGCTGCTCGCCGGCAGCGGAGGCGTCGTTCTGATAGGTGGCGCTCTCGCACGTCCAGCTGCCGACCCAGGCCGCCGTGTTGAACGTTCCGCCGCCGTCCCCGCCGCTGCTGCCGCTTCCGCTGCTGCTTCCGCTGCTGCTTCCGCTGCTGCTCCCGCTGCTGCTCCCGCTGCTGCTTCCGCTGCTGCTTCCGCTGCTGCTTCCGCTGCTGCTCCCGCTGCTGCTTCCGCTGCTGCTTCCGCTGCTGCTCCCCGTACCGCCTGGCGTGCCGCTGTTGTCGCCGCCGCTGCATCCCGCGCTAACAAGAATCAACCCGAACAATAGACCGAGCTTCATGGTCGTTTCTCCCGTCCGATATGAAACGTTGCTGACAGTGACGTCGCGACTCCTTGGATCGAGTAGCGACCGGTGTTCGCGATCGTGTCGGTCTGCACGTTCACCGCCGCGCTCTCGTAGTAGGCGCCGAGATCGAAGTCCCAGCGCTCGAGGCGCAACCCGACCCCCGCGTGGAAGGTCTGCACGAAGCCGGGCGGCGCGAAGAAGTACGAGGCCGCCTGGTCGCCGGTGTTCGACCGGCCGGCGCTGTACCCGATGCGAACGGGGACCATGGGGTGGACGAGGTATTGAACGCCGAGCCCCACTCCATACGAGTCGATCCAATCGAGCGGGGAAGTTTGGGTCGTCGGCGCTCCCGACGAAGGCTGCGTCGTGATGACCAGCGCCTGGGTCGAATCCGAGAACATCGCGTACGAGACGTCGGCGGCGATCAGCAGCGAGTCATGCAAGAGCGACAGCGCAGCGCCGGCGCGGAACATGTGCGGCCACGCCAGGGTGGTCGTCGTGGGTAACGACTCCGAGCTGCCGGTAACCGTGGTCGTGCCACTGAGGTCGGTGGAGATCTTCGACCGGTACGCGAGCCCGAGACGCAGGGCCGGGACTGGCTGATAGAAGACGCCCGCCTGTACGCCCAGAAAATTGAATCCCGAGACCGACTGGCTCTCCGACTGATTGAAGACCGGGGTCTTCGTCTGAAGCGCCGTGTACGTCACCCGGTAGCCGACGCCGACGCTGAGGTTTCTCAGGATCGCGAACGACACGCTCGGAGACGTCTCGATCGATGCGGCGCTTAGGCTCAGATCCTGGCCATTCAGCACCTTCGGATACGTCGCGCCGAAGCCCGCCGTCGGGTACGTGGCCCAGCCGACGACGAAACGATCGCTCAAACGGTAGTTCCAGCCGCCGAGGAACAGCGGCGCGACGCTCGTGGAGCTCGTGGCTTCGACGTTCGGCGCCGTGACCGGACTTTGCAGGACGGCGACGACAGGCGCGATCGCGAGCGTTCCCTCGAACTTGCCGGTCTGTTGGAGCAGCGCAGGGTTGAAGTAGATGGCGGCGCCGTTCGAGATATAGGCGGTGCCGGTGTTGCCCATTCCCACGGACTGCGCGTCGAGCGCACTGGCGCTTCTCGCTGCGGCGAGGAACGCGAGGACCAGTGCCGTACAGGTTGTGTTCGCGAGCTTCACGGGGCTGCACACGTAGCAGCCGGAGCGCGCCCCGCTCAGATGGCAGGCGTCACCTTTCGCCGTGACTTAGGTCACGATCGGGCGCGACGGGGTCCCGAGCGGGAACACGAAGGCCACGGAAAGGCCCCCTTCGGCGAGGTTGCCAATCCGCAGCACGCCCCCCTCTTCCCCCACGGCCGCGCGCGCGATCGGGAGCCCCATCCCCGTGCCGTCGGGCTTCGTCGTGACGAACGGCTCCACCGCGCGCGCTGCGACCGCGGCGGTCATGCCGGGCCCGTCGTCGACGATCGAGACGACGAGGTCTGCGCCTCGCGCCGTGGCGTCGATGCACACCTCGTGTCGCGCGGCGACAATCGCGTTCTCGATCACGTTGAAGAAGGCCTGGGCCACGTTCGTGGCGTCGCGCGGCGCGCTCGATTCGGCGGGGGTGAGCTCGCGCACCGCGAGGCGCACTCCGCGGGATGCCGCGAGCCCCTCGAGGCGTTCGGCGACGGATCGCACGAGCGACGCGTATGTGGCGCTCGGCACCGGATCCGGACGGGCTTCACCGCGCAGGTCGCGTGCGAGCATTTGCCTCAGCTCGTCCTGCACTTCGCCGAGCTTGCCGAGCTCTCCGCGGACGACCACCGCGTCGTCCTTCGGGAGCGCAGCGATGCGCCGCTCGATGCGGTGCACGATGATCCCGATGAGCCCGAGCTGATGGCGCGTCTGGTGGACGATCCGCGCAGTGACCTCCCCGATCGCGGCCAGGCGTTCCTTCGCGGCGAGCTCGCGCATCAGCGCGCCGACGTGCCGCATGCGCGCGACCTCGCGCGCGATGACGGCGTTGACGAGCAGGCTCCAGAGCATCACGCACGACCACGCGAACAGAGTGTCGCGCGCGTAGACGGCGTACGCGGCGAACTGCATCGGCGCTCCGACGATCCCGCCGAGCGCGTAGAGCGATCGGCTGGTCTCCACCGCTGGGGACCGATCGATCTTCTCGAGCGCCCCGCGCCGCAGCAAGAGGAGCCCCTCCTTCGTCGACGTGAAGGCGACGTAGAGGACGAGGAGCGACAGCATGAAGCGTCCGACGTCCCCCGGTCTGCCGAACGGCAGCGGATACTCGCGCATCCCGAGCGACGTACGCACTGCGTGCGTGACGCACATCGCGAACGCGGAAGCCAAGGCCGCGCACACGAGCGAGGTCACGCGACCGACGGTCTCGGGGTAGGACCCGCGCTCCGTCCACCGAGCGCGCGCCCCTTGAATGATCGCGCCGATGGCTCCGGCGATGAGGACGAGCACCGCCGCGCGAAGTCCGATCGCGAAGTAGGCGGCGTTCGCGACGAATGCGAAGCAATAGTGGATGTACGTGCGGTGGGTCCACGGGAACGAGAAGAAGCTCCCGACGAGGAGGAACGCGAGGCAGACCGCCTCCGTCACGGAGCTCCTCCTCCATACCGCGCCAGGAGGACCGCCAGGCGCGTCCGATCCGGCATCTCGAGCAGGTGGAGGATCTGCGTGACGTGGTTTTTCACGGTCCCCTCGCTGACGAAGAGCGCCTTGCCGATCTCACGGTTCGATCGCCCCTCTGCGAGGAGCGCGAGGACGTCGCGCTGCCGGGCCGTCAGCGACTGCACTCGCTTGCGAAAGTCACGCTCGTCGCTGCTCGATCGCATGGCGCCGGCGAGGCGCACCGCGAGATCGGCCGCGAGGACCGTATTGCCCGCCGAGGCATCGCGTATCGCCTTGAGGATGACGCGCGGCGGCGCATCCTTGCGAACGAAGCCGACGGCCCCCCCTTCGAGCGCGCGCCGCACCTGGCGCGGCTCGTCGAACGCCGAGAGCACGAGCACCCGGAAACGATCGGCGATCGTGGGGATCACATCGAGGCCGTGCTCGTCGGGGAGCTCGAGGTCGAGGAGCAAGACATCGATCTCGTTCGTGGCGAGCATGCCGCGCAGCTCCCCCACGGAGCCGGCCTCGAACGTGATCTCGAGATCCCCCTCGTCGCGAAGGAGGCCGACGATTCCGGAGCGAAAGACCGGGTGGTCGTCGCAGATCGCGACCCGTATCCGTTCTCCCATAAGACTATGCATTACCCGTCAGACCACGCTCGCGCCAGCCGCCTGGCTCATGCGCGGCTTTGGAGCGTCCTCCAGAAACTCGAGGAGCAGGCGATTGAGGGCCGCCGGCTGGTCCGCGGTGGTCACATGGCGGGAGCGCTCCACGACCGCCAGCCGCGCGTGCGGCATTTTGGCGACGTACGCCTCTTTCAGCGAGACCGGCGTGTAGTCGTGATCGGCCGCGACGACGAGCACGGGACACGCGATCGACGCGATCCGTTCCTCGACGCTCCAGCCGACGATGGCCTGCATGGTCGCGCGATACGCCGCGACGTCATTCGAGGCGATGCGCTCCGCGAGGGCCTTTCGCAGCGCCTCTTGCCCTGGGTCCGGGAAGTTGACCGCTGCGATCTTCTCTCCCAAGCGGCGAATCCCGACGAGCCGGAGCGCCCAGAAGCGCGCGCGGAGCGCGAGCCATTGGCCAATCGACCGAGGCACGACCGAAGGGCCGCTATTGATGATGACGAGCGACTTGACCAGCGAGGGGGCATCGACCGCGAGTTGAAACGCCACCATTCCGCCGAGCGATATTCCCACGACGTGCGCGGGGCCGAGTCGCAGCGTCTCGAGCAGGTGCACGATGTCAGAAGAGAACATCTGCATACGGTACGGCCCGGCCGGTTTTTCCGATTCGCCGTGACCGCGCAAATCGACGGTGACCACGGTGTGGCGTTCCGTGTCGGTCATTCACTATCTGAAGGCGGTCGCGGCGCTGAAGAGCGATTCCGACGGCAG
>JBKQKP010000193.1:0-14651 GCA_052147435.1 Polyangiaceae bacterium
GACTCCTCGGTCGAGTCCATCGAGCAGCGAGCCAAGACGGTCGTCGGCGAGCGCGTGAGGTTGGTTGGCGATTGAGCGCGTTCAGACCGGCGTCTGGGCCACGGCGAACACCCGCTCGATCGCGTAGGGGAGCGCGGTCACGATTGCCAGGCGACCGAGCCTGGACCCGAAGAGAGCGCCGAGAACGAAGCAGCCGGCGCCGAACGCCACGAGCGTGCCGACGGGATCGCTCTTCAGGCGCGCTTCGATTCTGCCCGGAAGGTCGCGAGCGGCGCGGCTGAGGTCGCCGAGCTTCGTTGCTCTCGAGGCGACGCTCTCTTTCCGCGCGCGTGACGAAGGGACAGGACGATGGTTCGAGTGCCCGTTCGGTGGGGGACGAGTGGTTCTCGGTACGCCGTTCTTGTCGATGGTTGCCATGGCCCCCCCCTCAGAACTGCGCGAGCGCGGTGAGGCCGTAGCCGCTCGCGACGCGCGCCGGCTCGAACGTGAACGCGGGCGTGAAGCGGGTCGCCGAGACCCTCGTGATCGAGCGGTGCTCGGGGCGCACGAACGCCCAAAGGACCTCCACGGTGCCGATCGCTTGGAATATCCCGTCGCCGACGAGGAGCACCCTGCTCGTCGTCTCGCCATTGCAGGCGTTGCTTCCGACGGGGCACGGTGCGCGCTGGCCGAGGTCGATCCACGGGCCAACGATGGGGACGTAGAGGTGTTGATCGGCGGAGTTGCTGCTCTCCGCGGCCTGGACGACGCCAATCGAGTAGGGGACGCCCCAAAGGAGGAGCCCGGTCGTGAGGAGATAGCGGTTCGGGACGTAGCCATCCTCTGTCGTCGTCACCTGCTGGGCGCTCGCGGAGGTGGCCCAGGAGAGCGTGGCGGCGCACGAGAGGGCGGCGATGGCGGCGGTGACTCGCAGTGAGAGCTTTGATGAGGTGAGCATGATGGGCGCCTCTGCAACGGGGATGCCCTCGCACGTCACTCTCCCTTGTCGGCAGTTTCGGCACGACGACCAGGCAACGCGGGCTGCGTGGCACGCCGGTCCGCCACACTCGGGCGATCGTGCGCGCACCTCGAGCGTGGACAACCGCTGAGGAACGCGCGCACGAAAGCTGCACCGAGCCGTGCCGAGGTATCTTCATGCAGACTCCCGTGCGGCTCACCTTTCGGAGCATGGCGCACTCGAACGCTCTCGCCGCCCATCTCCAGTTGCGCGTCGACAAGCTCGATGGCCTCTATGACCGGATCTTCTCGTGTCACGTCGTGATTGAGCTCGACGGCCACCACCATCGTCATGGGGACCGCTACCGCGTCTGCGTCAACGTCGGCGTGCCCGGACACGAGATCATCGTCAATCACACGCCGCCGGACGCACCGACCGTCGAGACGGCGTACGCGACCGCCGACCGCGCGTTCGATGACGCCGAACGCCAGCTAGAGGACTGGGTGAGGCGGCAGCGCGATCACCGTCACGACTCCCGTGGAGGCGTCGGGTGAAGGACCAGCGCCTCGAGCGACACTTCCAGGTGGATCGCCTCCTCGCTGACGGTGACGCTTCCCCGCGTGGCAGCTAGCCCGATCCTCGTCACGGAGGTCATGCGCGGGGGCATCTCGAAGCCGAACGAGAGGGTCTTCAGGAAGTTCCATGTGAGGGTCGCGTCTTCCTCGGCAAACACTTTGTTGATCCGGTCCAGGATCGGCCCATCGAGAAATCCGGGGACGTGCCGGACATCGATCGCCTCGAGGAGGAGCGAGAAGACGAGAGCCTCGCGCGCTTCCTTGACTACGATCGCCGGCAGAAGAAGGAGCTGCGCCGACCTCGCATGGATGGGGACCTCGACCCCAGCGACCGTCCAGCTCAGCGCCAGCGTCGTCACGATCCGGAGCCCACGGCCGGGGACGAGCTCGATGGTGTCGGGCGGCGCGACGACGATCTCACGCAGTGGACCGCCCGGATCGCTCAGCCGAATGACGAGCGGAGTGAGCATCTTGAGGAAGTTACCGAGGTCGGCGCGGGTGAGGTTCGTCTGGAGGAGCATGTTCGCCTTCGAGATCCGTGCAAGATCTCGTCCGGCTACGAGACACGAGTACCCTGGCGTCTTCAATGAAACGTTCGTCCGTCCTTGCACTGACCACAGCGCTCGCCCTCGTCGCGGGGCTCGCGGGGGGGATCGCAGCCTGGCAAGTGCGCCCCCGGATCGCAGTCACTCCCCCGACCGATGCGACGTACACGACGTCGATTCAGCCGCTCTTCGATCGTCGCTGCGTTCCCTGCCACGGCTGCTTCGACTCCGCCTGTCAGCTGAACCTCCAATCGTTCGAAGGGCTCGATCGCGGCGCCAACAAGGCGATCGTCTATTACCCCGAGCGCGCGACCGCGGCGCGCCCCACGAGGTTGTTCCAGGACGCGCAGACAACCGCCGAGTGGCAGTCCGAGTACGACTTCTTCCCCGTCGTCGATCGCACGGCCGGGGACGATCTCTCGCGGTCGATCCTTTGGCGGTTCGTGGATCAGCGCGCGCATTCTCCCGGTGGCACCGGTTTCGACGTGGACAGGACCACGACCTGCCCGGCGAGCCTCTCCGAGCTCGACAAGGAGCTCCGCGACCACCCGGAGCGCGGCATGCCCTTCGGTTTGCCTCCACTTACCCATGCCGAAATGGACACAATGGCCGCGTGGCTGCGCGCGGGCGCGGGTGCGCCGGTGAGGGAGGCCGACGAGGAAGGGCCGCTCGCCGCGGAGGTCAGCGCGTGGGAGGACTTCCTCAACGGCCCCGATCCGCGCGTTCCGCTCGTCTCCGCGTATATCTTCGAGCATCTTTTCTACGCTCACCTTGGCTTCGACGACGCGCCGGGTACGTGGTTCCGCATCGTGCGATCGCACACACCGCACGGGGTACCGGTCGAGGAGGTCTCGACGCGGCGCCCCTACGACGACCCCGGGAGCGACCCGTGGTTCTACCGGCTCCGTCGGATCCACGAAACGCTCGTGGAGAAGACCCACGTCCCGTACCGGCTGAGCGCCGCCAAGCTCGCTCGCCTCCGGCACCTCTTCTTCGACTCGCCGTGGAGCGTCCCGCCAGGGCAGTCACCTTACGATCGGAGTCAGGCCGCCAATCCGTTCGTCGCTTTCGCGCCGATTCCCGTACGCGCCCGCTACCAATTCCTGCTCGACGACGCGCACTATCACGTCCAAGCGTTCATCCACGGGCCCGTATGCCGCGGCCAGGCGGCGCTCGACGTGATCGACGAGCAGTTTCTCATCTTCTTTCTCGCGCCCGAGAGCGACCCCGCAATCACCGATCCGGAATACCTGCGCCGCGTCGCCGACAATCTCGCGCTCCCCCCAGTGGTCGCCGACACGATCGGAGCGCTCTCTCCCGAGTTCGACGTCAAGGAGATCGCCTATGTCGACCAGCAGTCCGAGCGGGTGAAGGCGCGCTCGCTCGCGGACATCTGGCACGGGGACGGCACCAACCCCGACGCCGTCCTCACGGTGTTTCGCCACTACGACAGCGCGTTCGTCGTCCGCGGCTCAGTGGGCGGCGTGCCGAAGACGGCTTGGGTCATGGACTATCCGATCTTCGAGCGCATGTACTACGACCTCGTCGCGGGGTTCGACGTCTACGGCAACCTGGCCCATCAGCTCGGGACGCGCATGTACATGAACCGCCTCCGCATCGAGAGCGAAGGGCAGTTCCTGCGCCTCCTCCCCGTGAGCGAGCGCGCGCGGGTTCACGATGAATGGTACCGAGGGCGTATCGCGAGGGCGCTCTCCGGGATCCACCAGAAGGCGTACGCAGGGCCCGAGCCCGCGATCGTCTACTCCGATCCGGCGCACGCGAAGGAGGAGCTCGTGAACCGGCTGCTCACGAAGGAGCTCCCGGCGGCGGTCGTCGGGCCGCGTGAGCCGATTCAGTGGTCCGACGTCCCGCTCCCCGCCGACTCGGTGCGCGCGCGCTTCGAAGGGGCCATGCGCGGTCTCGTGCGCAAGCCCGCCCCCTATGTCGCCGTCTTCCCGGACTCCGTCCTCGTGCGCCTCAGGACGAACGCCGCGACGAACCTCGTGTACACCGTGGCGCGCAACCGGTCGCATACGAGCGTCGAGTTCATCTTCTCGGAGGGGGTCGAGCTCGAGCCCTCGGAGGACACTCTGCAGATCGTGAGCGGCATCGCCACGAGCCGCCCCAACTTCTTCCTGACCGTGGACGACGCGAGCTTGGACGACTTCGTGGCAGCCTGGAAGGCGCTCAAGTCCGATGACGGCAGCTGGAGCGCGTTTGTCGCAAGGTATGGCGCGCGGCGCAGCGACCCCGCGTTCTGGAGCACCTTCGACTTCTTCGCCGAGGAGTTCCCAAAGCTCGACCCGCTCGGCGCCGCGGTCCTCGATCTGTCGCGGTACACGAACGATTGACGTCGTGGCTACCGGGGGGCGCCTTCAGTTGAACATGCCGTCCTGATAGACGAGCTTCTTCTGCTTCTGCGGATCGCGCGGATCGACGGTCGCTTCGACGATCGCCTTGACCTTCGCGTCTCCGATGAGCGGCACGAGCGTCTGGATGCGAGACCGCGCCTTCTCCACCACGGGATCGCCGGCTACCCCGTAGTACTTGGCGAGCACGAGCGCCGTCGCGTAATCACGAATCACGAGCGTGTCCGCCCCGTCGAGCTCGTGCTCCTTCTTCGTCCGATACGCCTCCTTGACCGTCTTTCGCAGATCGTCGGCCTTGGCGGCGAGCTCGTCCCTGCCGCTCTTCTCCAGCTTCTGGAGCATCTCCTCCTGCTTCGGCGTGAAAAACGCCAGGGCAGGGGGCGCGAGCTCGTAAAGCGCCGTCCGCAAGGAGTCGAAGACCGAGCCGGCGCGCGCGAACGACGCGATCACCCACCGCGGCGATGGGTACGTCTTGATAATCCGGCTGAGCGCGAGGTCGTAGCGATCTGCGTCGGCGGCAGCCGCCGCGTACTTGCCTTTGACGTTCGTCCCCTTCGCCGGGCCGACCTTTCCCATGATCTCCTCGACGGTGCCCGCGAGTCGAAGGTGCCCGGCGTCGTAGTCGAACGACTTCTTGAGCTCGTCGTCGACGAGCGTGAACTCCGCCTCTGCCGCCCAGTCGGAGAAGGGGGACTTGGCGGCGTCGCTCTTGCCGTCCGGGGTCTGATTGAGAAACTCCCACGCGGATACGGTGTTCTTCAGCCACACCTGTCGCGCGGGCTCCCCGGCGCGCGTCGTCTTCCAGCGCTCGAACGCGGCCTGGAGCGCGAGGCGCGCCTTGGCAGGGCTGTGCTTGCTCTCGCTGTACATGCGCTCGAGCGCGGGAGCCTTCGCGTTCAACGGAGGGACGGAGACGACCTCCTGTTGAGGAGGCGGCGGAAACTCCGGAGGAGGCGGGCCGGCGTCAGGCGGCGGGGCGGGCGCCACGGCGACCACCTGGGGCGCAGGTGAGGCTCCGCACCCGGCGCCGCCTGCGTTCGCGCACGTTGCGCCGGCGTCTTCGCTCGGTGCCGGAGTCGCCGCGACAGTCGCGGGGGGCGTGCTTCCCCCGCAGCCGAACGCGACAACAGCGGTGAGGGCGATAGCGAGGCAGAGAGGGTAGAGGCGCGTCGACATGGACCGAAACGCTAGCGTGTCGCCGCGCCCCTTCGCCATAGCTCTTCCACGGGCACTTCCGTTCGAGCACGAATCGGTCTCTAATCCTGCCTCCTCTAGCCTCCCCGCGACGACGGAGCAGCAGCCCTGGCGAAAACGAGGACCAAGAAGACCCCGCGCCGCCACGCCGACGACCTTCGCGGCGCGAGCCGCCTCGTCGTCGATGCGACGAAGCGTGTCGCCGACGTCGTCGAAGGGATGCACGTGACGATCGCGAGCGGCCCCGATCTTCTCGGTCGCCCGCTCGCGGCCCCGGCGCGCGCGCTCACCGGGCTCGTCTACGGGAGCATTCGTGGGGTCACGCACGCGGTCGGGGTCGCGATCGACGCCGTCCTGAAGCAGCTCTCTCCGCTCCTCGGAGAGAGCGTTCCGGGTCCGGAGCGGGCGGCGGTGCTCTCGGCGGTCAACGGTGTGATCGGCGACTACCTCGCCGAGACCAGGAACCCGCTCGCGATCGAGATGCGCTTCTGTCATGGCGGCAGGCCGCTGGACCTCGAGCGAGAAGCGCTGCGCGCGGCGTTGCCCGGTGCATCCGGGCGGCTGCTCGTGCTCCTGCACGGGTGCGGCATGAACGATCTCGAGTGGAGCCGCGCCGGGCACGACCACGGCGCGTCGCTCGCGCGCGATCTCGGACTTTCGGCCGTCTACCTCCGGTACAACAGCGGGCTCCATATTTCGACGAATGGGCGCGCGTTCGCCGGGCTGCTCGAGGAGCTCGTCGCCGCGTGGCCCGTGCCCATCGAGGAGATCGTGATCGTCGGCCACAGCATGGGGGGGCTCGTCGCGCGGAGCGCATGCCACGTGGCAGAGGTCGAAGGGCACGCGTGGCGCGCCAAGGTGAAGAAGCTCGTCTGCCTCGGGTCGCCCCACCACGGCGCGCCGCTCGAGCGCGGCGGCAACTGGATCGATCGGACCCTCGGGATCAGCCGCTACAGCGCGCCGCTGTCGCAGCTCGGCAAGCTGCGGAGCGCCGGGGTGACCGATCTACGCCACGGCAGCGTGCTCGACGAAGATTGGAGCGGACAGGATCGCTTCGCGACCGGGAGGGACACGAGGAAAACGCTCCCGCTCCCCGAAGGGGTGGAGTGCTACGCGATCGCCGGGACGATGACGCCGGCGATCGGAAAGTGGAAGCGCTTGCGAGGTGACGGGCTCGTGCCGGTGGAGAGCGCGCTCGGAAGGAACAGGCGGCCGGAGCGCGAGCTCGCGTTCCCCCCGGAGCATCAGTGGATCGGGCACGGGATCGGGCACCTCGAGCTGCTCAGCAGCCGCGAGGTGTACGCGAAGCTCCGGGAGTGGGTGCGGTAGCGGCGTGCCTCAGGACAGGACCGGGTCGCGTACGAGCTGACCTACGGCCTCGACGAGCGCGGCGTCGATCGTCGCGTCGCGCACCTGCGTTCTTCGGGAGAAGGGGCCGACCCACGCGTGACGTCCCAGCCATCCGCGGTTCGAACTCGCGTCCACGTTCCACCATTTGCCTCGAGCCAGCTCTCTGCGTCCTCGACGGTGTGAATCATGCGGGCATTCATCGTCCCGCGATCCCGCGCTCGCAAGGCGATTCCGGCTCGAAAAACGGCGAGGTCCGCGCAGACCGGATCACTGCAATCTGCACGGCTCAAATGGCGGCGATGTGCCCCTCGAAAATTCGCCCCTCGGCAGTTACCGGGCTGGGCCGCGTTCGATATTGACAATCATTGTCAATAAGACCAGAAGAGCGATGTGTCGCTTGAAGCCGAGAAGGATCGATCCGCAGCCGTGGGCGTGGATGCCCTGGGGCGGGGCGTGCGATCGAGCATCGCCCTGATCCTGGTCGCTGCGGCGCTGTTCGCCGGCCGGGACGGAAGGGCCGACGACTCCTCAGCCGTACCGCCGGCGCGCTCGCAGGCTGGCACGTTCGTCCTGCGCGGCACGGTACAAGACCCGACGCATGCGCCCATCGCGGGCGCGCATGTGGACGCCCTCGCTTCTCCGGAGGGTCTCGTCGTCGGGCGCGCGAGCTCGGACTCGAAGGGGAGCTACGAGCTGCCCGCGCTCCCTCCAGGCTCGTATCGCATCAGCGTCAGCCAGCCCGTATTCACGACCGCGGCGACGGTGGTCGTCCTCGGGCCCACGACGGGGCCGCTCCTCACGACCATGGAGCCAAACGTCGAGGAGGTCCGCGTCGTTGGGGACCGGACCGCGACGGGCAGCAGCACCGCTGTCCTCTCACGCAAAGATCTCCAAGCTCTCCCAGGCGGAGATGCGCTGACACTCACGCAGATCGCTCTTACCCAGCCCGGGTTCACCCCCGACTCGTTCGGTCCGGACGGAGTGTTCCACGTCCGCGGCGCCGAAGCGGGAGTCCTGTATGTCGTGGACGGCGTGCCGATTCCCGGAGTCCTCGCGGGCCAGTTCACCGATGTCCTTCCGACCGCGCTCGTGCAGAGGGTCCACCTGGTCAGCGGTGGCCAACCGGTGGAGTACGGCCCGAACGCCGGAGGCGTGATCGACATCACGACTCGCCGCGGCACCGGCGCACCGGCGGGCGAGGTGCAGATGGTCTACGGCACGTACCAGAAGGCCCAGCCATCGGCCTGGTATTCGCAGGCTTTCGGAAAGGCCGACGTCTTCGTGGCGGGCACGTTCCTGAGCACCCAACGCGGGCTCGACACGCAGGCGGCGAGCCCGATTCTTCACGACGCGGAGCTGGGCGGGAACGCGTTCGGGCGGATCGATTACCGGCCCAATGCCGTCGATCGGGTCGAGCTGCTGGCGAGATTTTCTCAGCAGAGCTTTCAGATCCCGATCGACCCGACGCTCTTTCCGCTGTCGGATGGACCGCCGGGGGCGACGCGCGGGCTCGACAGCTACGGCAACGCGCCCCCCCCGTTCGTGCCTTACAACGCGAATCCAACGGAGTTGGAGCGGGATCTTTTCCTGACCGTCGCGTACACGCACGCACTGTCGAACGGCAAGGTGCAGCTCGCGCCGTACGTTCGCTCTTTCTACGGCGACCTGAACTGCGATCCGGTCAACTCGCTCGGCCCCACCGCGGACCCTGGCTCCGTCTGCTCCAACGTCACCCGCTATCTCCTTCACGAGGGGCAGAACGCGACGTACGCGTGGAACGCGGGCGAAGCACACCGCTGGAAAGCCGGCGTCGTGTTCGACGACGCTCAGTCCCAGGTCAACTACACGCAGTTCACGCGCGACGATCTCTCGGCGGCCGCCGGGCCGGACCCGGCTGCGACCATCTCCGGCCAGGACAACACGAACATCCTCAGTGGCGGCGTGTTCGTCCAGGACGAGATCACGCTCGGGGGACTCAAGCTCTTGCCCGGAGTGCGCGCCGATTTCCAGAACGCCACATTCACCGGCACCACCCAGCCGAATCTTTTCTTGGCGGGGCCGAGCGCGCGGCTCGGCTTCTCGTACGCACTCTCGGACGCCTTCTTGTTGCACGGGTTCGTGGGCTACCTCTGGCAGCCCCCCAACGCGGTGGACGCATCGGTAGCAGCGCGTGCGCTCGTGCCCGGCCTTGCCGGCCAGACGATTCCCGTCGATCTCAAGGCGGAGACGGATGAGACGGCCGAGATCGGCGTGACCTATAGGGTCCCGAGACTCGAGGTCGGCCTGACCGGCTATGGGCGACTCGCGCAAGATACGCTCGATGTGCAGAACGTCGGCTCGACCGATTTGTACGAGGACTACAACTACACACGGGGGAGGGCGGTGGGCGTGGAGCTCGCGTACCGCGCCACCGTCAACAAATTCCTAAGCGGGTTCGGCAACGGGAGCTGGAACGTCGCGCAAGGGCAGGGGATCGATTCGGAGCAGTACCTCTTCACGCCGTCGCAGCTCGCCTACTCTGGCTGGCAAACCCTCGACCACGTGCAGGTGTGGACCGTCAACGCCGGAGCCGATCTGCACGACGAGTCCGGCAAGACGCACCTCGCCGTGCTCTTCCAGTATGGGAGTGGGCTCAGGACGGGGCCGGACAACAACGAGACAGTCCCGGGCCACTCCACCTGGAACGTCACGTTGCGCCACCGCTTCGACTTCTTCGTGCATCCCGAGGTCGCGCTGGACGTCTACAACGCGCTGGACGCCGTGTACGCCATTCGCATCGGGAACGGCTTCGTCGGGAGCGCCTATGGTCCGCTACGTCAGGTCAACGCGCGATTGACCATCCCCTTTGGTGGCTAGGCCCGGGTTTCCGGAGCGTCGCATGAAACCTCACCTCCTCGTTCTGCATGTTCCGTGTCTCGTACTGCTCTGTCTCGCGGGGTGCACTCCGCTCTACAACGACGATGGGAGCGCGGATCCTGCGTCGCCGTGGCCTTGGGTCTGCGAAGACGGCGGCCCTGCGCCCGACTCCGGTTGCCTCCCTGCTCCGACCGACGAGGCGGGGACCGACGCGGGCTCGACTGACGGCGCTTCGGTCGACAGTGGCGGCTCGATCGACGCGGCGCCCGACGGAGGCGACGACTGAGAGCGCCTGGGGGAGCTCAGCCTATCGCCGGCGCGTTCTCCGGCTTGCACGGGAGGACCTCCTGCTCGATCCTTCAGTCACGTGATCTCGCAGTCCCGCGAAGAAGTCATTCTCCCGTATCCCCGCCCGATCGAATCGCTCGGGTTGGCGAAGGAGCTGCGGAGCACGCTCGTCGCGTCGTCGCTCGAGTCGCTCCGGCACCGAAAGCTCCTGGACCGGTACCGCGAGATCGTCGCCCCCGCGCACCGAGATGCCCTCCTCTCTACCGTCGCCGGCCTCTGGCTCCCGATGGAGGTCGGCATGGCGCACTACGACGCGGTCGACCGGCTCGGGTTCTCGGCCGAAGAGCAAGCCGGGATAGGGGCCGAGGTCTCGCACAAGATCCACGACACGTTCCTCGGGGTCGTCATGAAGATGGCGACCAACGCGGGGGTCACGCCGTGGACTCTCTTGCCGAAAGGGAATCAGCTTTATGGGCGCCTCTTTCAGGGGGGAGGCGGCACGCGCGTTCTCAAGCTAGGTCCGAAGGAGGCGCGCGCGGACATCGTCGGGGTGCCGATCCTCGTCGTGCCGTACTTCCGGAACGCGATCAGGGGGCTCTATCAGGCGGCGATCTCCGTGTTCTGCACGAAGTGTTACGTGCACGAGATCGTGCGGCGGTCGGAGCCGACGGCGATAGGGTTGCGGATCTCGTGGGCGTGAGGGCGCGGCGGCGGACGTCTCACCCCACCCGCTCGACACGCCCATCCACGTGCTTCGCGAAGCGCCCCGCGTCGCGCGGGTGCACGGGCTCGTCGCTCGGCCACGGCCATCCGCCGAAGCGCGTTCGCTGGTAATCGGCGAAGGCGCGCTGGATCCCTTCGCGGCTGTTCATTACGAACGGGCCGTGCTGGACGACCGTCTCGCCGATGGGTCGCCCCTGGAGCATGAGGATCTCGGACGCGGCGTCGCCGTTCTCGAGGCGGACGGCCACGTCGCTCCGGATCTCGATCGCGCCGTGCGCGCGCGCCGCGTGATCGCCGACGCGAAGCGAGGACCCGCGGAAGAAGTACAGCGTCCGGAGCGCGCGGGGATCTGACGCGGCGGGGAGCGTCCACGAAGCGCCGGGCTGCATCCGGATCGTCCAGATGGCGACGTCGGTGTCCGCGCGCGACGCCCAGGAGCGCGGCGGGGGGGAGGGGGCGTGCTTCCCCTCGAGCGAGCCGGCGATGACGGTGACCTCCGTCGCGCGCCCCGCGTCGTCCGCGAACGTGAACCGCGGGATCGCTTCCTTCCAGAGCATCGCGAAGTGCGGCGCGACGAGCTTGTCCTCGCTCGGGAGATTGAGCCAGATCTGGAAGAGCTCGAGCGGGTTCGGCCGCTGAGTCTCGACGAGCGGGAACATCTCGCAGTGGACGATCCCTTCGCCCGCGGTCAGCCACTGCGTGTCTCCCGCGCCGAAGCGTGCCGTCGCTCCGAGCGAGTCGCTGTGGTCGATGAGGCCTCGCTCCACGATCGTCACGGTCTCGAACCCCCGATGGGGGTGCTGGGGAAATCCGGGGACCACGCCGCCGTGGTACATCCGCCAGCCGTCTTTCCCCTCGAAGTCCTGCCCGAGGTTCCGCCCCTGGAGCGACGCCGCCGGGCCCATCCGTTCGTTCCCCGCGGGGTACGCATCGTCGTGATGGACGCAGAAGAGGAAGGGATCGGAGGTCTGCCAGGGGAAGCCGAGCGGACGGGTGCGAAGGACGGGGTTGCTCATTCAGCTAAGCAACGAGTGTAACCATGCGGCGCGCTCTGGCACACGAGCCGCCCTGGCGAGTCGCGGGTCGAGAGCCGCTGTATCAACGAATTCAGCGTTTTACCGTGTGGCACGCTGGATGCTGAAAGACACTCCCAAGAGGTGAGTGAGATGAACGCTTTCCGGTCCTCTGGCCTCAGCAACTTCGCCCATGTTCGTCGTTCGCGCCGCGCGGCGCTCTTCGCGGCGCTCCTCGTCGCGGGTGTCGCGAGCGCTGCCTGCGGCGGAGTGAGCGCGAATCCTCCGGGTGGGGGCGGGAGCAGCAGCGGCGGCGGAAGCAGCGGCGGGAGCAGCGGGGGTGGAAGCGGGAGCAGCAGCGGAGGGAGCAGCGGCGGAAGCAGCGGCTCCTCGAGTGGAGGGACGAACAGCGGCTGTCCGACGTCTCCTCCGGCGAACTACGCGTCGTGCTCGAACGACGCCCTCTCGTGCGAGTACGGCGGCGACCAGGACCTCCAGTGCGACACGCTCGCGGTTTGTAACAACGGCGTCTGGTCGGTCTCGGACGCCCCCACCGACGGGCTCTGCCCGACGTCTCTCCCCGGCAAGAACGGGTGCCCCGACTCCTACGCGGCGGTGCCGCAAGGGGAAAGCTGCACGAGCGAAATCGAGTGTGCCTACCCGCAAGGACGCTGCGGTTGCACCGTGCCGCAAGGGGGGCCCGTTCAGATCTTCGACGGGGGCGTGGGCTCGACCTGGGTGTGCGACGACCCGGGCTCCGGCTGCCCCGAGCCGCGCCCGCAAGCGGGGACGTCGTGCAGCAGCGAAGGGCAATCGTGCGACTACGGGACCTGCACCCTCCCGGGTGGAACGCCGATGACGTGCACCGACGGGCGGTGGACGGTCGCGAACGGCGTATGCGCGGAGCTCGCGGGGACCCCGCAATGACGCCGCGCTTTCACGCCGTACGAAACGCCATCACGCACGCTTTGTCGCGCCAGTAGCGGCACGCCGTTCGCTGTTTGCCGACGAGCGACGCCCCGGTGAGCTCGATCGACCGCGCCGCCCACCCCATCACGCTGAAGCAATGCGCGCAGTGCGGCGTCGCGAAGTCCTCGAGGGTCAAGGTGAGCGCCTTGCTCTCGTCGCTCGCGGACAGGAGCTTGCCGCTGTCGTAGTGCTCGCTCCAGAGCGCGGCGGCCTTCCCCATGATGAAGGAGACGCTCCCGAGCCGGAAGAACACGCGGTAGAGCGTCGTCAGGTTCTTGTCGGCGCCGTACGCCCCGATGTCGTAACAGAGGCGGTTGTCGCCGCGGCCGAAGAGGGCGTCGATCCGCACGTTCAGGTCGATGAACGTCTCGAACGGGTGCCACGTGCGGTTCTCGACCGGCCCGGAGAGGACCTGCTTCGAGAGCGCAGAGAGCGTCGGCTCGAGGCGCTTCCACCCCTCGTCGCCGAACTTCTCTTTCACGTACCTCACGCGGGTGAGGATGGCGCTCCCGCGGACCTTGGGCACGCTCGTCAGTCTACGCTCAAGAGGTCGCGTTGGGGGTTACCATGCGCGCATGGCGTCTCGCGCGGACAACCTGGGCGAGCTGCGCGTGGGGGACGTGTCGACGTTCCTGACCGTCTGCCGCACGGGCTCGATCACCGGCGCGGCGCGCGAGCTTCATGTGACCGCCTCGCAGGTGAGCAAGGCGATCTCGCGCCTCGAAGCGATGCTCCGCGTGCGTCTCTTGTCGCGAAGCTCACGTGGCGTGGCTCTCAGCGAGGCGGGGCACCGGGTTCGCCCGCATCTGCACGCGGCCGTGTCGCGCCTCGAGCTCGCTGCGCAAGGGGGGGCAGAAGCGCTCCCCGAGCTGACGGTCGCCGCGCCGTCGTCGCTGCTCGGCCCGCTCCTCCCGTTCATCGTCCGCGCTTGCCCGTCGATCCGCGTCTGCGCGATCGAGCTCCCGAGCCCGCTCGTGCGTGCCTACGCGGCGGAGAACTTCTTCGACCTGTGCATCCTCGGCTTCGGGATCGACAGGCTCCCGCCGATCTGGTCGAGCGTCACGGTGGGGGAGCTGCGCCAGGGGCTCCTCGCCTCGCCGGCGGTCGCGCGGCGGTTGGGGCGCCAGCCGGTGGGCGTCGAGAAGATCAGGAGCGTGCCGTTCATTTGCCCCGTGTACAACGTGGGGGGGCAGTTCGTTCCGGTCTCCGACGATTGCCCGCTCTCGGTGAGCGACCGCGTCCTCGGGCACAAGACGCAGACGATCGCGCTCGCGCTTCAGCTCGCGGAGCAGACGGACCAGCTCGTGTTCGGGCCGATCATCGCGGCGCACGAGCAGCTCGTGGCGGGAACGCTCGTCGAGGTTCGCGTGGCAGGGTGGGACGTGCGGGAGCCGGTGAATCTGGTGAGCAATGGGGACCGGGTGCTCGCGCATGTGAGGGACGCGATTGTGGAGGGGGTGAGGGAGGGGCTGGTGAGGCTGGACGGGTAGCGCGTCGGCGTCTGCGTCTGCGTGCGCGTCTGCGTCTGCGTGCGCGTCGGCGTCCGCCTGCGCGTCTGCGTTCGGCGTCTGCGTCCGTCACCTGCACGCGCGCCCGTGACGCGGTGGGGCCGCTCGCTCGGAAGAACCCAGTGTGCCCGTGTGCTCGCGCGTGTCCAGGCCGCAGCCGGCTTCGCCGCTCGGTTCGCTGCGCTCACCGAGCCTGGACACGCGCTGCGCGCACGGGCGGAAGGTGGGGGCTTCCGAGAGAGGCGAAAGGAAATCGATCACGTGCTCGGCACGCTCTTCAAGCTGGTGTGATGGAGGGCGGCGAGACCGGAGCGCTCCGGTCTC
>JBKQKP010000194.1:0-24953 GCA_052147435.1 Polyangiaceae bacterium
ATGGCCGCGCCGAACCCGATCGCGGCCTCGATCGCCGGGGTCCCTGCCTCGAAGCGAAACGGGGCGTCGCGCGGGATGAAGCCGTGGTCGATATGGTCGGCGCCGATGTCCTCGTTCAGCGCGACCATCCCCCCGCCCACCTGGTAGAGCGAGAACCGCTCGAGCAGGGCGCGCTTCGCATAGAGGACTCCGACTCCGGTCGGCCCGAACGCCTTGTGAGAGCTCGCGGCGAGAAAATCCACGTCGAGCTTCTTCACGTCGATCGGCAGGTGAGACAGCGACTGCGCTGCGTCGAGGAGGACCGGGATCCCGCGCGCGTGCGCGGTGGCCACGACGTCAGCGACGGGCGCGATAGCCCCGGTCACGTTCGAGACGTGCCCGATCGAGACGAGCTTCGTCCTCGACGTCAGCAGATCCGGCAGCGTCTCCCAGCGGGGAACCCCGTCGGCGTCGATTGCCATCGGAACGGCGGTCGCGTGGTGGCGCCAGGGGAGCCAGTTGGCGTGGTGCTCGCTGGCCGGGAAGACGACCTCGTCCCCTTTGGTGAGCTGCATCGAGCTCGCGACGAGGTTGATCGCCTCCGTCGTCCCGCGAACGAAGACAAGCTCGTCCGGCCCGGCGCCGAGGAGCGCCGCCACTTCGAGCCGGGCTGCGTCGTAGAGTCGCGTCGCTTCTTCGCCGAGCGTGTAGAGCCCGCGGTGAACGTTCGCGGTGCAGTGCTCGTAGTAATTCACGACGGCGTCGATGACCGCGCGCGGCTTCGGAGTCGTCGATGCGGTGTCGAGGAAGACGAGCGGGTTGCCGTCGAGCTTGCGCGCCAGAAGGGGGAACTCGGGGCGGACCCGGTTCGCGAGATCGTCGATGCGCGGGTCGCCGGAGCTCACAGCTTGACCCCTTCGCACCCTTCGAACGAACGGGCGAGATCGAGGGGGAACTGCCGCCTCGCGACGCGGAACTTCCCGCTCGGCTCGGCCGCGATCGCGGTCGCGGTACGGACCTGGATCGTCAATCCTTCGAACAGAGGCGCCAGGGCGGCGTGCGACGCTTCGACGACCGACTCCTCGTGCCCGGGCTCGGGGACCACGTCGACCTCGACGCTCCCGGGCTCCCGCTGATTCACCTGAAACACCGCGACCTCGCACCCGCCGAGCGCGCGATCGATCGAGCCGCACGTGACGATCGCGCCATCCGGCCTCAGCACGGAGTCCTGGACTCGCCCCTCGACGCTGACGAGCGGCGAGACGGTCGTGTACGTCCGTGGTCCGCTCGGGTCGACCTGCACCAGATCGCCCACGACGAACCGCACGAGCGGCTGGGCCACCCGGTCGAGCGTCGTCACGACGACGAGCGCGACGTTCTTCGCCCCGGGCGTCGCCACCTTGCACGGCAAGAGCTCGACGTGCGTCGTGAACGGCGCGTGGTGCAGGCGCTCGTCGGAGCCCTCCATGAAGAGGACGCCGACCTCGCTCGCTCCGTACAGCTGGAAGAGCGGCCCTTGATACGCTTTCCGAATTCCGCGGACATGCCCGCGGGTCGTGAACGCGTACGTGAGCTGGGCGAAGGCCTTCACGTCGATCATGCGGCCGCGGCTCGCCGCGTAGCGCGCGAGCGTCGCGAAATACATCGGGTCCGTCTCGAGTCCGACCGTCGGATGGGCGTCGAGCTCGTCGAGCATCCGGTCCATGTCGTCCGGCCGCCAGTACGTCGGGTCGGGGCGCATGTTGAGGAAGAGACGATGCTCCTCGATCCGCTCGGCGAGCGGCAGGTCTCCGGTGTGGCACGTGGCGAGGCCGCACACGGGGGTCGTGAGGATGGTCTCCTTGTAGGGTCCGAACTCGCCGGCGTGCGCGCGCGCGATGACGGGGTTCGTCCTCATCGCGCGGTCCTCTTGGCGGATCCACCACCCCTTGTCCCAGAGGATGCGGAGTCGGTCCTGCGTCGAGCCGCTCGTCTCGACGAGCTCGATGTCGCCCGAGGCGAGCGCCGCCTTCAGGTCAATCGACGCCGGGACCCACTGCTTCGGGAGGGTGGGACGAACGTCTCCCTTCGTGAGGAGCGGGGTTGCGCGGAGGACGTCGCTGAGCGGCGTCTTCGGATCGATCGGCGCTCGGCCGCGCTTGGCGTAAAACGGGATCTCGGCGTGCGCCCGGGCGATCGCCTGGACGACACGGGCGTCGTGCTCCGGGTCGCGGCGCGGCTCGAGGGGCTCGGGGGGGGGGCACATCTTGGGGCTCGGGATAGCACGGCCCGGGCCTCGTCGCAGCGCGCTCCGCAGGCCGCGGAGATCACGGCCTTTCGACCGGTCTCAAGAGCTCCGCCGCCTGCGCCAGGCAGCCTACGGCATCCATGGTAGATCGGTCGTCGATGTCGCACTCGCCGTGGTCTCCAGCGTCGTGGGAGTCGAAGCCGGTGGGCCAGGAGGTCCGCTACGACGACCCCGCCGAGGTCCGCGCGGTCGTCGCCAGGCTCCGCGCCCTCCCCCCGCTCGTGACGTCGTGGGAAGTCGAGAACCTGAAATCGCTCATCGCCGATGCCCAAGAAGGACGGCGCTTCCTTCTTCAAGGGGGCGATTGCGCCGAGACGATCAGCGACTGCCGCTCCGACGTCATCACGAACAAGCTCAAGATCCTCCTCCAGATGTCGCTCGTCCTCATCCACGCCGGGCAGAAGCCGGTCATCCGGGTGGGGCGCTTCGCGGGGCAGTACGCGAAGCCGCGCTCGAAGGCGACCGAGACGCGCGGCGGGGTAGAGCTTCCGTCGTACTTCGGCGATCTGGTCAACCGCCCCGAGTTCACCCCCGAAGCGCGCCGCGCGGACCCGCAGCTCCTCGTCGCGGGGTACATGCACGCGAGCCTCACGATCAACTTCATCCGCTCGCTCAGCGCGGCCGGCTTCGCCGATCTGCATCACCCGGAGTACTGGGATCTGTCGTTCTTCAAGCGGGTCGATCTCCACCCGGAGGTGCGCGAGGAATACGAGCGGACGACGCAGGAGCTGTCGCAGGCGCTCCGGTTCATGGAGGCGCTCGGCGAGCGCACGGTCGACGACCTCACCCGCGTCGATTTCTTCACGAGCCACGAAGGGCTGAACCTCCACTACGAGTCCGCACAGACGCGCACCGTCCCGCGACGCGCCGGCCACTACGACCTCACGGGTCACCTCCCGTGGATCGGAGAGCGGACACGAAGCCTCGACGGGGCGCACGTCGAGTTCTTCCGGGGGATTCGCAATCCGATCGGCGTGAAGGTGGGGCCTGGCGCGTCGCCCGACGAGATCGTGCAGCTCATCGAGCGGCTGAACCCGACGGACGAGCGGGGGAAGGTCGTGCTCATCACCCGCATGGGGGCCGGTGCGGTCGACAAGGCCCTCCCCCCGCTGGTCGAGGCGGTGCGTAAGTCCGGAAAGCGAGTCCTCTGGGTGAGCGACCCGATGCACGGCAACGGGATCACCACCGCGAGCGGCCTCAAGACGCGCGACTTCGACCAGATCCTCCGCGAGGTGGAGCGCTCCTTCGAGGTCCACGGGGCCTTGGGGACCATCCTCGGCGGAGTCCACTTCGAGCTCACGGGGGAGGACGTCACCGAGTGCATCGGCGGCGGCATTCGCGAGTCGGACCTCGACCGGAACTACCTCTCGGTCTGCGACCCGCGCCTGAACTTCGCCCAGGCGCTCGAGATGGCCTTCCTCGTGGGGCGGCGTCTGGGGGGGCGGGTGGGGCGGTCCCCTTCCGTACCCCCTGCGCCATGACGGGCACAGGCTACACTGAGGGGATGGCCGATCCTCCCGAGCGCCAGGATGTCGTCCTCTTGGCCGGGCCGACCGACGACGGCGAAGGGTTCAGGGTCCTGCGGGCGCGCGATGAGCGCATCGAAGGGGGGGAGCTCCGGCCGCTGAAGGAGGGGAGGCCGCTGCAGGGGAATGGCGAGGTCGTGAAGCTCACTCCGCGAACAGGGGCGCCCCGGGTCTGCGACGTCGAGGTCGTGGCGAAGCTTGGCTCCGAGGAGCGCGGAGGCGGCCCTCCGAAGGTGGCGACGAAGGCGTACCGGGAGAGCTGGGACAGGATCTTCGGCGGCGCGGATGAGCGGACCACGCTGAATTGAGGCGCCCAACCGCCCGATCTTCATCAATTTTTGGTGATCTCATGCCCCTGCGGGCGCGCGCAAGACAGCTGCTGAACACCAGGGCAGGTGTGACTCTGGCGCGACACCTTCCTTGACCTTTCCTGAGGGTGAGGTGTAATCCCTGGCGCAGCAATCGAAGGGGGGCTTCGCGTACGGCGTTCCGTACGACGCGGCCCGAGCACAGGCGGACGTCATGTCATCCTGCGCTCCTTCGACGGGTACGGGGCGGAGGAGAGGTTAGAAACGGATGGGAGCCGCCTCAAAGGGCAGCCGATTGACCTGGCCAGAAATCAGGCAAAGTCACGAGTTCCGTGGGCGCTGGGTAGCGCTCGACCACTGCCGCTACGACTCCAAAACGGCCCAGCCCGTCGAGGGGGTCGTCGTCGACGACGACGAGGACCTCGTCGAGCTCTGTGGCCGCATCCAGGAGAGCGAGAACAAGCACTGCGCCATCCTCTTCTGCGAGGAGACGCCCACCGTCGAGCCGATCAACACGAACCGGCCGACCCCTATTCCCCCGCGGTCGTTCACGACCCACTGACGACGGGGCACGGGCCGCGCGACGCTGGCGATTTTGTCCCGCATCGCGCGGTGGCCTCACTTCGCCTGCGGAGGGGGGGGCAGTCCGGCGTATCTGCGCGTTGGCGGTGCAGGCCGTGATCCATCTCGCAAGCGGCTGTGTGCCTCCTTGCCTGATGGCCGACGTCCCCTGCTTCCGTGCGCGTCCGTGATAGAAACCCGCACTTTTGTCGCTCCCCTCAAGCCTCGCGCTTCGGCCGCACCCCGTCATGCCGTACGTCCCCACCGCCAGCGACACCCCCTTCACTCGCCTCGGAGGCGACGCTGCCGTACGCGCGCTCGTCGAGCGCTTCTATGACGCGATGAGCGAGCTCGAGCCGGCGCTCGCGAAGCTCCATCCGTGCGACGCCGACGGTCGCGTCGCGCGCTCATCGAGGGACCGGTTCGCGCTCTTCTTCATGGGCTGGCTCGGCGGCCCGCAGGACTACGTCGCGGCACACGGTCATCCGAGACTGCGGATGCGTCACGCGCGCGTACCGGTCGACACGAAGATGGCCGAGGCGTGGATGCGCTGCATGCGAAGAGCGATGGACGACTCCGCCGTCGCGGGCGACGTGAGAGAGTTCCTCGAGGCGCGCCTCGGCGACCTCACGCTCTTCCTGCGCAATCAACCCGATCGACCGGCGTGACCACGACGCGGGCTCAGACCCACTGAATCCGGAAGGTCGCGCTCCCCGAGACGCGCCCCTTTGCGGTGCGCTCGGTCATGTACGACTTCCGGCAAAACAGATCGAGCACCCCCATCGTCGTCCCGCACAGGGCCGAGCGCCAGTATGCGCAGTCGGCGATGACCGCCTTCTGAACGCTGATGAGCACCTCCTTCGGGCCGACCTTCACCGCGTAGATCCCGCCGCCGTCGTACGCGCGGTTCCAGAAGCGCTGAAACTGCGGGATGACCGTCCACGGCGTAACCCCGGCCTCCTTTGCCATGCGGACGACCGTGCCGAGGAGAGTGCCGTGCATTCGCTCCCCGATCTGCCGCCCGATCTTGACCTGCTCCTCCGTGGTGAAGCCGACGGAGTTGCACGCATCGTAGTGAGCGACGGCCACTTCGATCGGGATCCAGGTGCCCGCGACCGCCTCGACGATCGTCTTGCGATAACTCTGCGCCAGGACCGCGAGGTACGCGTCGCCCCGCCCGCTCTCGCGCACCGCTGCATACGACGAGATGAGCAGCGTGCTCCGGATCCCCTTCAGCGGCCCGAACGCCGGGGGGAGCGGCAAGATGACTTCCTGCGACTCTGCTCCCACGATTCGAAGCGTAGCGTCAGCTCAACCTAGCTCGCGGAGCTTCTTGAAGAACATGACCAGATCGTCCTCGCCGCCGCTCGCGATGAAGCGCAGCACGCGGCCGAAGGGCCACACGCGCTTCCCCGTCGCGGCTTTGTCGCCCACTCCTCTGCTGGGGGTCGTCATCGCCCAGTACCCGAGCTCGGACGGGGAGATATCCGTCCACTCCGCGTCGAGCAGACGCGCCAGCAGCTCGCTGAGGAGCGCGCCGTGTAGCTCCGCCTCGCGTGCTTCCTCGGGCGTGCTCACCACGTGCCGATCGAAGCGTCGCGTGAGGTAGTTCTGCATCACCGAGATCGCGCGCAACTCGAGGCGGAGCTCGATTCCGTCTTCGTGGCGATAGCGCCGCGCGAGCTCGCGCGCGTCCATCGTGAAGCGGATGCGCGCCTCGAGCGGCGATCGCGGGACGACGCCGGCGTCGATCGCGGCGTCGCTCGCACCTCGAGGGAGCGGGAGAGTCTCGATGAGCTCGGGCTCGTCGATGTCTACGCGAGGGACGACGGGGGGGCGCGGAATTCCGCCGGGGGGCACCGACGCCAGCGGGGGCATCGACGCGCCGCGCATGAATTTCTGCGAGACCGCGCGCGACGGCGTGTGCTCGATGTCCTCCGGGCGAGCTCGCTCCTCGCGCGGCGCGCGGCGCGCCGTCGGCCAAGGTGCGGGTTGCACCGCGCGCGCGCTCATCGGCCGGGGGGTCACGGGCGGCTCGCTCGGTGGGCGGGGCGCGGCTGCGGGCGGAACGGTCCCAGGCGACCTGGGGGTGACCGGGGCGCTGGCGGGGGGGGCGCTCGGGCGAGCAGATCGAGGAGGGAGCGGCGACGCGATGCGCTCGGGGGGGGTGAGGTAACGCCGGACGTCGTTGACCACGACGGGCGGGGGAGCCGACCTCGGTGCGACGGCGGGCGGCGTGAGCGTTCGCGCCGGTGGTCGCTCGGTGGGAGTCCTCGATAGCGGGAGGTCGGTGCGCGAGTCGTGCACGACCACCTGCGGCGGCGGAACGGATCGCGCGATGGGGGACGCGCTGCTGGTCTCGGGCGCGATTCGGATCTCCGGCTCCGGCGGCTGAACCGGAGGGGGCGGGGGTCTCTGCGAGATTGGGCGCAGCTCGCCGCCGCTCGACTCGAAATCGCGCTCGCCCATCGGGGCATCGACCGGGACGCGCGGGGCGCGCAGGATCGACTCCGCCGCCGCGCGCAGATCGGCCGGCACGCGCGGGTTCGTCGCCAGGTCGCGCGCGAAGGGGAGCGCGTTCTTCGTCTCGCCCGCGGCGTTCCACGCTTGCGCCGCGAGGAGCTCCACTTCGGGGAAGTCAGGCATCGAGAGCGCCATCTCGGCGATCCGCTGCGCGATCGCGCGCGGAGATTCTCTCCCCTGGATCAGCGCGAGCCGCGCTCGCAAGTAGACCGTGGCCGGCTCCCGCCCGTGGCTCCCCTCGAGGGCGTCGATCCGGCGCAGCGCAGCCGGGAGATCACCATCGTTGAGCAGCCGCTCGACCTCCCACATCGATTGAGCGGACAGCGGTCCATGGGACGGGCGGGAGCGTTCGCTGAGAGCCCGCTCGAGCCTCTCGAGGTGGTCGCGGGCTTCGGCGCTCGCGCACGCGGCGAGGCGCGCCTTCAGCATCGCGGAGAAGGTCTCGCGACTGGGCCCTTGCCCGCCGGTCTGGGGCGCAGGCGCATGCTCGGCGAGGTGGCGCAGCGCGCGCGGCACCGACGCGACGTTGTCGACCGCGTGTCTTCGCAGCGTTCGCTCGCCGAGGCGAAGCGACTCCGCGTGGCCCAGCGTCGAGAGCACGACGGGGGTGTCCCCCCTCACCTCGCTCAGGAGCGTGGCAAGCGCCGCCGCGTGCAGGATCCCGGTGGCGCTCGCGATCCCCGCGTCGTTCGTCAAGAGCGGCAGGTCGAGCCATGTGCCGTCGTAGCGCCGCAGCGTCGTGTCGTAGGTTCCGCCGTCGAACAGCTCCGCGGGGCCGAGCAAGCTGGAGAGGCGTCGAACGAGGGGGCCGCGCGCGTACGCCTCGGCGATCCGCCCGTGCACGAGCATCGCGCACTCCGTCGCGAAGCCGACCGTCACCCCGGCGACAGCGAGCCTGCGGACCGCGTCGGCGGCGGTGGTGCGATAACCAGCTTCGCGGAGCGGACCCCCTTCGCTCGGAGCGAGCTCGATGTCGCTCGGGTCGAAGAGCACGAACTCAGCCGCAGGGGGCCCCTCTTCGGACACGAGCACCCGGCGCGAGCCGATGTCGAGCGTGCACGCGAGCATGGCAAAACCCACCGTATCACGCGCCTGCGGCATGCACGCACATGCGGCGTGACCGAGTTAGGGTGTTCGCCTAGAACTCGAAGGTCACGCCGAACGCGAAGCTGTCCGACCCCACGCGGAGAGGGTCTTTCTGCGCGATCCCGTCGAGCGTGGAGACCATGTATTCGGCGAAGAGGTACGTGTTGTTAATCCCCGTCGCCTCGTCGAGCTGGCGCACCGAGGTCGGGTCGAGGACCCCTATGTTGAACGCGAGCCCGGCCGCGAGCTGCGTGCCCCAGGTGTGCCCCTCGCCGACCACGCCGTTCGGCGCGACGGACGTCCCTACCGTGTTCGACGCACGCCACAGTGCGTACGCGAGCCCCGCCTTCGCATACGGAACGAGCGGGACGTGGAGCTGCCGCCAGAGAGTGTCGAGCCGAAACACGCCGACGAGGTAGATCGGGAGGATCTCGAGCGTCGTCGACTCGGCGGATGGCGGGTAGCCGCCGTCGATCCGCTGCGCGGTGCCGCTCATGTTCGTGTATCCGACCGAGATCCCGGGCCCGAGCGTCCCGACGTCGGGGATCCGGATCGCCTGCCAGTCGAGCTCCATCGCCCCCTCGAAGTAAAAGCCGGTGCCGAACGTGGAGGCGTACGGGGTCGCGCCGTGGAGCGCGGGATCGGAGTCGACCTGCGGCTGGTAGAGGGCGACGCGCACCTCGACCGCGAAGTTCTGCGGGCTCGCGCCGCGATCGTGGCGCGTATCGAGGACGGAGTTGTCGTCCGCGCTTGCCCGTCCACCTGTCGCCATCAGTCCAAGCCCGAGCCCTAGCGCGGCCCAGCGGGAGACGAACGTCACGAACGCCTCCGCTTCCGGACCATCGCCACGATCGAAGCCACCATCAAGATTCCAAGCCCGCTCGTTCCGGCGGGCATGCCGACCCCTTGCAAAGAACAGAATCCGCCGCCGGCTTGGCCGCCCGCGTCGTAGTAGAGCCGCCAGAAGTCGGCGACCGGCACCGGCTCTCCGCACGCGACGTTCGAGAGGGGGCCGACGTTCCCCGAGCCGTCCACGACCGCGGCCGCGATGTTGTAGTAGTAGCCGTCCTTCAGCCCGGTCACGTTGATGCTGGTCGACGAAGCCGACCCGTATCCACAGAGGTATCTGGCGGTGATCGCCTGGTTGTACTGCAGCCCCATGACCATCGTCCCCCCAGAGACGGTGGCTCCCCCCTCAGTCTCGATGAGGCCCGAGCTCGCGCTCGCTTCTTCGTAGATCGTGTTGCCCGCCTCGTCGGTGACCGCGACGAGGTTCGAGCTCGTTCCCCCGGGGACGAGCACCGTGGAGGTGGTGCAGCCGCCGGGCGAGGGGATGCCGGCGTCGTTGAGGATTGCGCCGCATGCGTTGCCCCCCGCATCGTCGACATTCGCCACCCCCGAGCCGCTGTCTTCCGTGGCGCCGTCTTCGCTCACCGAGGCGAGCGCGTCGGTCGCCACCGTCGTGCCCGTGTCAGGGACCTGCGCGGCGCACAAGCCGTTGTTCGTGGGGGCGTCGACTGGGACGGTCTCGGACGCCGTCTCCTGGCCGGGTGGGGGGTCGCAGTAGAGGTTGTAGCCCTGCGTGGCCGGGTCGGTCGTCTGGGGGATGCTGACGATGAGGACCGTGTCGCCGACGCCGACGGAGATGTTGCCCTGCACGTCGCCCGCCCGCATGTCGAGCGTGATCGGGTACTGCTGCACCGTGTTGTAGGGGTTCCCCTCCGCGTCCGCGAAGAACATGTAGAGCACGAGCGCGGTCCCACCGGTCTGCGTCTGGCTCTGGCAGACGGCGTCGTCGGTGTTGTCGAGCCCCGTGGCGACGTAGGTCACCGGGTGCGTCGTGGTGAACACTCCGGAGGCGATGTCGCGTATCCGTACGTTCATGAGGTACGGGTTCACGAGCGACGCATAGAACGGAGCCACCGGCCAGCACACCGAGGTCGCGGACGTCTGGCGGTTCGCGAGCTGCGAGCAGTCCTCGGTCCCTACCCACGCTTCGAGGTCGTAGCTCGAGCTGGGGTTCGAGATGCCGAGCTCGAACTGGTAGTAGAGGTTCGCCTCGCAGTCTTCGAAGTTGATGGTGTTGTCGAGGATGCCGTTCGGGTGCGGGTTCCCGCCGGTGTTGTCCGCGTTGTTGCATCCGCCGGTGACGGGGGGCTCGCAGCGCAGGACCGCCCCTTCGATGCCGGAGACGGAGGGGGCTCCCGAGGTCGCCTGCGCCCACGCCGCGCGGGGCGCGAAGGCGAGGGCCAACGCGAGCACGAGCGACAAGAGAAGCGAGAAGACGCACCGCATCGGAAGGCCATGGAGCATAGCGCATGCCACCGGCCAGACGCCCGGCTCGTCCTCATTTCCGAGCGCTTCGTCGTCCGTTCCCGCCGAAGAGGGGGACGGGCTCGGTCAAGCTGGCAGGGGCCCCCGTCGGCTTTCGTCCGGGCTGACAATCTGGCAGAAGGAGCCACCAGCCCATGCTCCACGTCATTCCTTCGCATCAGACGCGCCCTTCGGACGATCCCATCTTCGCGCTGAACAAGGAGGCGACGCTCCGCCGCGAGCGGGGTGAGACCGTGGTCAACGCTACGGTGGGCGCGCTGTTGGACGATGAAGGGAAGCTCGCGGTCCTCCCGAGCGCGGCGCGCGCAGTGCACGAGGTGCCGGCCGTCGAGTGGGCGACCTACGCACCCATCGCAGGAGCCCCAGCGTTTCTCAAGGCGGTGATCGAAGACCTCCTCCGCACTGAGCCCGAGCTCCGCGCCACGGCGATCGCCACAGCCACGCCCGGTGGAACCGGCGCGCTCCGTCACGCCATCGCAAACTTCCTCGAGCCGGGTCAGTCGCTGCTCACCTCGAGCTACTTCTGGGGCCCCTATCAGACCCTCAGCGACGAGGCTGATCGATCGGTGTCGACCTTTCGAATGTTCACGACCTCTAGCGACGGCCATCCCGGGACGCTCGACATCGAGGCGCTCGACCGCGCGCTCGTCTCGCGGCTGGAGACCCAGAAGCGCGCGCTCGTCTTCCTGAACGACCCTTGCAACAACCCGACGGGATACTCGATGCACCCCGAGGAGTGGCGCGCGGTCGTCGAGCGGCTCGTCGCGCGGTCGTCGCAGGGAGCGATCACCCTGCTCGTCGATATGGCGTACTTCGCGTACGGCGCGCGCGATCCCCGCGCATTCCTACGCGAGCTCGTGCCGCTCCTCGGCAAGGTGGCGCTTCTCTTTGCGTGGAGCGCATCGAAGACCTTCACGCACTACGGTCTTCGCGTTGGCGCGTTGGTCGCCTGTATCGCCGACGAGAAGGAGCGCGCGCTCACAGAGAACGCGTTCAGCTATTCGTCGCGGGGGACGTGGTCGAACTGCACGCGCGGCGGGCAAGCGGCCATCACGCGCCTTCTGACCGATCGCCCTCTCGCCGACGCCTGCGACACCGAGCGCGAGTCGCTCAAGCGGCTCCTGCGGGCGCGCGTCGACGCGTTCAACGCGCTCGCCCCCTCACGAGGCCTCATCTACCCGCGCTACGAAGGGGGCTTCTTCGTCACGGTCTTTCACGACGATCCGATCGCGAAGGCGGCGGCCATGAAGGAGAAGGGGGTCTTCGTCGTGCCGCAGAAGGCCCCCCCGGGCGAGCAGGGGCGCGGGGCGCTGCGGGTCGCGCTGTGCTCGGTGGCGGAGCGCGACGTGGCGAGGCTCGTCGACGCGCTCGGCTGATCAGCCTGGCGCGGCGGCCCCGAACACCCGCTTCGCCAGCTCCCCGCTCCGGTCCATCTCGACGAGCTCGTCCGAGCCGCCGATCGGCTCCCCGGCGATGAAAATCTGCGGGACCGTCTTGCGCCCCGTCGCCTTGACGAGCCAGTCGCGCGCGGCGGTGTCGTTCGAGACGTTCACCTCCTCGTACGCAATGCCCCGCTTCGACAGGAGCATCTTCGCGCGGACGCAGTAGGCGCAGAACGTTGTCGTATAGACCTTCACCTCACTTGTTTGTCTCGTTTGATTCGTTTCGCCCGGCATCGCACGTACACCCTAACCATTGGATGCCGGTTCCGGGAGGGGGTTCTGGCGTCCAGTGAAAGCGACCGCGCGTGCTACGCTCCCGGCCGAATATGGCCTCAGAACAGACGATCAACCTCGACCGCTACGCCCCGGACGCCAAGTCGCTCGTCGCCGGAGCCCAGGCTCTCGCCGACGAGCGGAAGCACGCCCAGGTGGAGCCGATTCACTTCCTGGCCCGCGCGCTCGATCGCGACCCGGGCGTCGCCGAAGTCGTGCGGCGCGCGGGGGCCACGCCGACCGACATGGCGAGTGAGGCGGAGGCGGCGCTCGGGCGATTGAGCAAGACCGGAACCGGGCTCGCATACCTGTCGAGCGCGATGCTCGCGCTCCTCGCGCGCGCCGAGAAGGAAGCGGGGGCGAGCACCGTACAGGTCGAGCACCTCCTGAACGCACTGACGCAGGAGCTCCGCGGGCCGGCGGCCGCCGTCCTCCAGCAGTTCGGCATCGGACCGGGATCGTTGAGGCCGCACATCGGTGCGCTTCGCACGGTGCCGCGCGACGTCGGCGCGGCGGCCAGCATGGACCGCGGATCGTTCACGACAGACCTCGTCGATCGCGC
Organism: Polyangiaceae bacterium; assembly: GCA_052147435.1. Classification (GTDB taxonomy): domain Bacteria; phylum Myxococcota_A; class Polyangia; order Polyangiales; family Polyangiaceae; genus JBKQKP01. The sequence goes on from JBKQKP010000194.1 coordinate 12,882, forward strand.
GCGCCGAGGGGAGTTCGATCCGGTCATCGGGCGGGATGTCGAGGTGCGACGGCTTCTTCAGATCCTCGAGCGGCGTCACAAGCATCACCCGCTCCTCGTCGGCGATCCGGGTGTCGGCAAGAGCGCCATCATCGGCGCGCTGGCGCTCCGCATCGCCGCGGGAGACGTGCCGCGGAACCTGAGCAAGCTTGCGATCCTCGAGCTCGACACCGGGGCGCTCGTCGCAGGGGCGAAGCTGCGCGGCGAGATCGAAGAGAGGTTGAAGGGGGTCGTGGCGTCGGTCGCGAAGGGGGGGGCAGGGGCGGGATCCGAGGCGCTCCTCTTCATCCGGGGGATCGACTCGCTCCTGGGTCAGGGGGCTGCGGGGAGCGGCGTGGGGGACTTGCTGAAGCCGATCCTCGCGCGAGGCGAGGTGCGCCTCCTCGCGACGACGACCCCCGAAGGGGTCCGCAAGATTCAGGAGCGGGACCCGATCCTCCTCCGCCGCTTCACGGTGCTCGGCATCGAGGCTTCGACCCCCGATCAGACCGTCGAGATCCTCCGCGGCATCGCGACGCGCTACGAAGCGCATCACAAGGTTCAGATCGGCGACCCGGCGATCGTCGCCTCCGTGCGCCTCGCGAAGCGCTACCTGCAGGACCGGGAGCTCCCCGATTCGGCGATCGATCTCCTCGACGAGGCGGCGGCGCGCAAGCGGGTCGAGCTCGACGGGGTCCCCGCGGAGGTCGACGTCGCCATCCGGCGCCTCGCGTCGCTCAAAGCGCAGCGCGCGTCGCTGGCCGACGACGTGGACGCCATGAGCATGAAGACGCGCGAGCGCATCGACAAGGAGATGGCGGATCTCGAGCCCAACGTCGGGGAGATGCGCTCGCGGCTCGAGTCCAAGCGCGGGGCGCTCGCGTCCCAGTCGGCTCTCGTGCAGGAGGTCGCGCGACTCGAGACCCAGCTCACCGAGGCGCGCGACAAGCAGGACTTCGCCCGCGTGGGGGAGCTCGAGCACGTGGGGATCCCCGAGGCGAAGCGAAAGCTCGAAGCGGCGGACGCGAACGTCACCAAGGTGCTCGGTCCGAACGGCGCCGCTGACTCGAAGGCGAGCAACGTCGTGACCGAAGAGGACGTGGCGGTGGTCTTGGGGGAGTGGACCGGGATCCCGGTCGCGAGGATGCTCGAGACCGAGTCCGACAAGCTGATGAAGATGGAGGAGCGCCTGAGCGCGCGCGTCGTGGGTCAGGGAGAGGCCGTGCGTGCCGTGTCGCGCGCCGTACGCCGTGGCCGGGTGGGCCTCCGCGATCCAGGCAAGCCGATCGGGAGCTTCCTCTTCCTGGGGCCGAGCGGCGTCGGGAAGACCGAGCTCGCGAAGGCGCTCGCTCAGTTCCTCTTCGACGACGAGCAGTCGATGACCCGCCTCGACATGAGCGAGTTCATGGAGAAGCACATGGCGCAGCGCCTCGTCGGTGCGCCCCCCGGCTACGTGGACAGCGAGGAGGGGGGCTTCCTCACGGAAGCCGTCCGTCGCAAGCCGTACAGCGTGCTCCTCTTCGACGAAGTCGAGAAGGCGCACACCGACGTCTTCAACCTTCTCCTCCAGGTTCTCGACGACGGGCGCCTCACCGACGGACGCGGGCGCACGGCGGACTTCTCGAACACCGTCGTCGTCATGACGAGCAACATCGGGTCCAAGCGGATCCTCGACACTGACGCGAAGCTCTTCGAGAGCCCCGAGGGGCGTGAGGCGCTCGGCGACGTGCTCCGCGACGAGCTCAAGGCGTTCTTGCGGCCGGAGTTCCTGAACCGGATCGACGACATCGTCATCTTCCGTCCGCTCTCCAAGGGAGACCTCCTCGGGATCGTCGACATCCAGATCCGCCGGCTCGAAAAGCTGCTCGAAGACCGCGAGCTACGGCTCTCGCTCACTGACGCCGCGAAGAACGCGCTCGTCGATCTCGGTTACGAGCCCGCGTTCGGCGCGCGCCCCTTGAAGCGGGCGATCTTGAAGAAGCTGCAGGACCCGCTCGCCGAGGAAATCCTCGCGGGGGGCCACGTCGGCGGGGGAGTCGTGAAGGTCGACCTGAGCGGAGAGACCTTCACCTTCTCCAAGGTCTGAGAGAGGCCGGATGCGCGTCCACCTCCTCGGCGTCTCCGGCTCGGGCATGGGCTCTCTCGCGATCCTGCTTCGCGAGGCGGGGCACGACGTCAGCGGATCGGATGTCGCGTTCGATCCCCCCATCGGTCCCGCGCTCGAAGCGGCCGGCGTGCGCTGCTTGCGCGGGTGGGACCCCGCGCATCTGGATCCGAAGCCGGACCTGGTCATCGTCGGGAACGTCATCCGCCGCGACAACCCGGAAGCCGTTGCGGTCGAGGGCTACGGGCCTGCGCTCGCGCGGACGTCGATGTCGCGCGCGCTCCGGGACCAGTTCCTCGTGGGGCGGCGCCCGCTGGTCGTCGCAGGGACGCACGGGAAGACGACCACCGCGTCGATGTGCGCGCACATCTTCGTGAAGGGGGACCGCGAGCCGGGGTGGTTCATCGGCGGCGTGCCGCGCGATCTGCCGGCGGGGGCGGCGATCGGCTCGACGAAGCGGAGGCTCTCCGGAGCGAACGGAGCTTCTCCCGCGCCGTTCGTCGTGGAGGGGGACGAGTACGACGACGTCTACTGGAGCAAGCACCCCAAGTTCCTCGACTACGTCGGGGTCGGCGCCGATGACGTCGCCATCCTCACGAGCGTCGAGCAGGACCACATCGACGTCTATCCGAGCGAGAGAGCGTACGAGGATGCCTTTCGCGCGTTCGTCCGCGCGATGCCTGCCGGCGGGCTTCTCGTCGTCGATGCGCGCGCGACGCGAGCGCGGGTGATAGCGCAGGAAGAGTCACGCGCGCGGGTCGCGTTCTATGCGCTCGAGGGGGACGACACCGGAGACGTGACCCCGACCTGGTTGGGGGCGATGGCGGCGCCGGACGCAGCCGGCAATGTGCAGTTCGATCTCTACGCGGGGGGAGTTTCGTGCGGCCGGTACTCGCTGCGGGTGCCGGGCGCGCACAACGTCCGGAACGCGATCGCCGCGATCGCCGCCTGCGCCGAAGGGTTCGCCGTCGACGTGCGCGCGGCCCGCTTCGCGCTGGCGAGCTTCGAGGGGGTGAAGCGGCGCCAGGAGCTGCTCGGGGAGCCAGGGGGGGTGCGAGTCTACGACGACTTCGCGCATCATCCGACCGCAGTAGCCGAGACGCTCGCCGCGCTTCGCGCACGCCATCCAGCGGGGACGCTCTGGGCCGTCTTCGAGCCTCGCAGCGCGACGGCGTGCCGCGCGCTCCACCAGGCCGAGTACGCGCGCGCGTTCGACGCCGCGGGCCGTGTGATCCTCGCCCCCCTCGGACGTACCAACATCCCCGAGGGGGAGCGGCTCGATCTCGACCGCCTCGTTCGCGAGCTGGGCGCCGCCAAGGCAGCCACTTCGCCGAGCGTCGATGCCATCGTTCAACGGCTCGCTGACGAAGCGCGCGCGGGAGACACGATCGCCGTCCTCTCCAACGGCGTCTTCGGAGGGCTACACGGTCGGCTCCTCGGCGCCCTCCAGGCACGGACCGCGCGATGAGCCACGCGTCGGCCGACGAGCGGACCGAGCTCACCGCCATCGCCCTCTCGGCCGCGCGCGAAGCCGCGGCGTTCGTCCACGCGGCGTGGCGCAAGCACCCGCGCGCCGAGCACAAGGGGGTCACCGATCTCGTCACCCGCTTCGACCGCGAGAGCGAGCGCCTCCTTCGCGATCGCCTCTCGCGCGCCACGCCGTTCCCGGTCGTCGGCGAAGAAGGGGGGGGCGACCGCGCACGCGGGACGAGCGACGCGACATGGTTCGTCGACCCCATCGACGGGACGACGAACTTCGTCCACGGCCATCCGTTCTACTGCGTCTCGATCGGCCTCGTGGTGGGAGTGCTCCCCGTCGTCGGCGCCGTGGTCGCACCCGCGCTCGGCGTCGAGTGGACGGGCGCCGTCGGCGCGGGCGCCCACCGGTCCGGCGACGCATGCCGGGTGAGCGATGTCGGTCGCTTCTCCGACGCCCTCCTCGCGACCGGCTTTCCGTACGACCGCGCCTCGAGCGACGACAACAATTTCGATGCCTTCGTCGCGATCAAGCGGAAGTGCCAGGCAGTCCGCCGGTGCGGGTCCGCGGCGCTCGACCTGTGCCTCGTCGCCGATGGAACCTACGACGGCTACTGGGAGAAGAAGCTCGCCCCCTGGGACTGCGCGGCGGGGGGAGCGATCGTCGTCGCCGCGGGGGGGCGGATCTCGGACTACGCGGGGGGCCCCGCCGACATTCTCAGCGGTCAGCTCCTCGCAACGAACGGCGCGATTCACGACGCGCTTGTCGCCGAGCTTCAGGCGGTTCCGTCGTCGCACCTGCCGCCGAAGCCGCGGTATCGCTAGGCCGGAGCCGGCGACGCCATCGCCTTCAGCGCCATCTCCGCGTCCTCGGCCACGAGCGCGTTCCCGGCATCGAGCGAGATCCTCCGCAACTTCTCGTACTCGAGCTTTGCCGCGCCGAGATCCCCACGACGTTGGAGCAGCTGGGCGAGGAGCGAGCGCCCGCCGATGACGTCCCACGTGAAGTCGTTTGCCTCCGCGTAGCGAATCCCCTGCACGAGCGTCTTCTCTGCCTCCGCGTCCCCCGCCAGCGCGTCGAGGAACGCGAGGAACATGCGGTTGAGGCTCGCGAGCCGCTCGAAGCCCGCTTCGTCGCACAGCGCGACTGACTGCTGAATCGCTCCGTAGGCGCGCGCGAGGTCTCCGAGGCGAATCAGGACGTCTCCCAGGTTGTGGAGGTTGACGGCCACCTCGTACGTGAGCCCGAGAGCGCGCGCCTTGTCGATCGCCCCCTCGAGGGCCAGCGCGGCAGCGCGGAAGTCGCGCGCGAAATACTCGATGAACCCGCGGAGCTTCTCGCGCTCGCACTCCGCGGTCGCGTCGCCAAGGAGGAGATCCTCGGCGTGCGCAAGGTGCACGAGCGCCGCGCGACGGTCCCCCATCGCCGCGTGCGCCTGCGCGAGGCTCAGGTACAGCTTGTGCTCGTCCGCCTTGCTCGGCTTGTCCGCCTGGCTCTTGCCGCCGCCTTCGCCCGCTTCGGCTTTCTGGAGCCGCTCGAGCGCTTCGAGCGAGCGCCTGAAGTCCCCCTGCCGGGTCCCCTGCTCGGCGTACGACAGGAGCACCCCTCTCAACAGAACGGCGTCGCCGGCCGCGAGCTTCTCGGCCTCCTCGAACCGCGATCGCGCCGCCTCGAACTTGTGGAGCGCTCCGACGATCCGCCCGGCGTCCACGCGCGCGCGAACTCGGGTCGCGACATCGGCGGTCTGGTCGAGGCGCGCGATGATCCGGTCGCACATCTCGGTCGCCTCCGGCAGCCACCTGACGAGGCGCACCGCGGTCGCGAGCCCCTCCAGCCAAGCCGCGAGCTCCTTCGGCTCGCGCTTCCCCACGTCGCAAATGTCGATCGCACGCGCGTAGTCGCGCGCCGCGGCCTCGAGCTGCCCCCCTTCCAGTCGCCGCGCCGCGCTCCGGCCGAAATAGGTCGCCGCGCGCTCGCGATCGCCCGCCTCGTAGTGATGGGCTGCAAGGCGCGCCGCTTGCTCCCAAACTTTCTCCCCGAGCACGCTCTCGAGCGCGTGCGCCGCCGCCGCGTGCATCTCGCGCGACGCCTCGAGCGTCAGCGCGTCGACGACCACTTCGCGAACGATGGGAGACGAGAACCGCAAGCGCGCCGGCCCCGTGTGCTCGACGAAGTCGCGGGCTTCGAGGGTCGCCAGCGATCGCTCGAGCATTCCGACCTGCTGCCCGACCATCTTCGACAACACCCCGGCGTCGAGCGGATCGCCCAGCACCGCAGCGGCCTGGAGCGTCGCACGATCGTGGCTCGCGAGCCGCGTCACGCGCGAAGCCACGAGCCCACGCAGCGTCTTCGGCAGCGCGAGGTCCTGCCCGACGAGCTTCATCGTAACGACCTTCTTCTCCGCCACCGTTACGGCGTTCGCGTCCACGAGGCCTTTGATCACCTCCTCGACGAACTGCGGGTGCCCCCCCGCGCGCTCGCGCACGAAACGGACGAGATCCTCCGGCGCCCGTTCCACGCCGAGGCGAACCGCCACGAGTCGCTCGACCGACTCGGCGTCGAGATCTCCGAGCTCGACCGCGGTGTGAGTGAGGTGCTTCTCCAGCGGGTGAGTGAACCCGGCGCGCGCGGCGAGCGCGAAGACCACGCGCGCGTTCTGCAAGCGCTGGTAGACCGACTCGAGGACGAGGAAGCTGTCGGCGTCCATCGCGTGCACGGTGTCCCACGCGAAGAGGTGAGGGCGATCGTCGCAGAGGCTTATCGCCATGCGCGCGAACGCATTTCGCAACGGCCCTTTCGCGTCGGTGATTCGCCGCGGGAGCGTCGCCCCAAGGACCTGAAGGACCGCGCCCACTTCTTCGTCGTGCAGGCCGAGCGCGCGCAGGCGGGGTTGCACCGCGACGATCCGCTCGTTGGGATCTCCCTCTGCGACACCGCAGAGCGTCTGAAGCATCGCCGCGATACCCGAGAGCGGGATCTCCCTTCCGCGCGGGGGGCACGTACAGAAGTAGAAGCCGACGTTGTAGTTCCCTTTGCGGAGGCGCCGCTCGACCTCGTAAAGAAGGCGGGTCTTCCCCACGCCGTGGTCGCCGCGGATCGTCAGCATGCGACCGCTCCGGCGAGTCGACGCCGCGAGCACCTCGCCGATCGTTCGAAGCTCCTCCTTCCGACCGACGAAGCGACCGAACGTCTCCGCTGGCCCGCGCGCTTCCTTCACCAGTGCGGCCGGTATCGGGGGGGTCGCTCCTAGGTGATGAGCGCGGCGCGGGTCTGGTGCGGATGCCTCCTGGAGATTCCCGGAAGAGGTGGGCGCATCGACGTCGCTGAGCGATTCGAACGCGAAGAGGTGCTTGAGGGGTCTGAGTGCGATCGCCGACACCGCGCACCGCCCTTCACGCAAGCGCGCGAGGCTTCGAGCGGTCGTCACGAGCCCGCTGAGTCGTTCGTCTTCCGTCGGGCTCCCGCTGCTCGACACGTGGATGCGGGCCGTGTGGACCCCCGCGCTCGCCTGTCGCGGTCCGTCGAGCGCCCGCAGGGCGACGAGCGCGCATCGCGTCGCGATCTCGGTGTCGCGCCCGTCGGGATCGGCGAGGCCGAAGAGCGCCGTGATCTGCTCCGGGTCGCGCTTCAGGACCGCCCCGCCGTACCGCACGACGATCGCGTTCGCCTTGTCGCCCGCTCCGTTCGCGTCTCGCACCGGCAGCTCGATGACGAGCGCCGTCACCTCGCGCCGTTCTCCCATCTCCGCCGCGCGGTCGATGGCGACGACGCGCGACCCCGCCTCGATCCGCGACGCGCTCGACGCGAACCGCCCCACGGGAACCTCGATGGGGGTCCGCTCGGCGGCCGGCGGCGCCACGTCGCGATCGACGAGATCGGGGAGCACGGGGGGCGGGGCCTGCGTGTCTTCGGTCGAGCGGAATCGCGCGATGAACTCGGCGAGATCGTGCGCGCCGTAGCGGCGACCGTGCGCGTAGAGGAAGGCGAGAAGCGCCTCGTACATCTTCCCGGCATCCTGGTACCGGTCGGCCGGATCCCGCGCCATCGCCGTCGCCAAGATCGAGACGAACTCCGGTGGGACGTCCGGGCGGAGAAGCTCCACGGGGGGATACTCCCCGGCCTGAACGCGGCGGAGCGTCTCGAACGTCGTCGGGGCGCTGAACGGGTTCACCGCGGCGACCGACTCGTAGAGGATGATCCCGAGGGAGAAGAGGTCGCTCCGCGCGTCCACGTTGTCGCCGCGCGCCTGCTCGGGGCTCATGTAGCCGAATTTCCCCTGGAGCTTGCGGCTCGACGTATTCGTGAGCGAATTCTCTTCGATCGCGCCGCGCGCTTTCGCGATGCCGAAGTCGGTGACTTTCACCTCCCCCTCGAGGCTCAAGAGGACGTTCTGCGGGCTCACGTCGCGGTGGACGATGTTGAGGGGGCGCAGCTGTTCGTCGCGACGCCGGTGCGCGTGGTCGAGCCCCTTGGCGACCTCCGCCGCGATGTAGACGCACATGTCGATTGGGAGCGTGACGTGACCGCGACGAACGCGAGCGAGGAGCGTCGCGAGATCGAAGCCGTGCACGTACTCCATCGCCATGTAGTAGGCGCCGATCGCCTCCTTCCCCTCCTCGGCCGGCGCGTCCCCGAGCGGAGCGATGCCGAGGTCGAAGACCTGGACGATGTTCGCGTGCGACAGGCGGACCGCGAGCTTGGCTTCGTGGATGAACATCTCCACGAACTCCTTGCTCTTCGCGAGGTCGGGGAGGATCCGTTTGATGACGACGACCTTCTCGAACCCCTCGACGCCGTAGCTCTTCGCCTTGAAGACCTCGGCCATTCCCCCGCGACCGAGGCGCTCGAGGAGGCGGTAGCGACCGAACGAGGTCGTCATGTCACGCCCCCTTCCGTCTTCGAATGCCACGTCGCCACCAGGACCGTCCCCCGAGAGAAATGCTGGTCGAGACACTAGCATCCAACTCGCGGGCGAGGGCCTCAGGATCACGCGTCAGGGGCTGTGTGTGGGCTCCGGTAAGGGGGACGGGGGGGCGAGAGGCGAGCTCCTCTTCACGTAGATCGGGTTCGTGAACGCGCGAGGCGCGACGGGCATGAACGGGAGGGCGTCATCCATCTTCCTGTCGCCCCTGACGACGACGACGACCCATGTGCTCTCTTGGCCCACGGGGACAGACACGTCGGCGTCGTAGCGGACCGTGCGCTCCTCCGCTTCGGCCTTGTCCCCGAGCTCTGGACCGAACACGGCAGGTCGCGCCGGGATCGCGAACGTGTCGATCGACTTTCCACCCACGACGATCTCGACGCTCGTGACGTCGACCCACGGCGCCGCGCGGACGCGCAAGTGGCCCTGAACGGTCGCGTCCTCCGTCGTGATCTCGTCCCCCGGGCGTGCTCCCCGCAGAGAAAACTCGATCATCGGCCCGCTCGTCACGAACGCGTGCCCCTTCTTGAGCGCGGCGACGACCGCCTGCGTATCGATCGGCGAGCCCTGGTCTCCCCCCGCATCGTCTCCGACGATCGCCATCGTCCGCGGGTAGCCGGCCCACTGGTACTGGATGCGGTGAGAGTCGCTGCTGCCGGTCGCCGCGTAGCGGTAGCCCATGTCGAGGAGCGCGTACCAGTCGCGCAGGTTGACCTCGAGCTCCTCCGCAGTCCTCGTCTCGTAGCCGTTGTAGACCTCGAGCGTGTCGAAGTCCGTTCGCATGCCGGCGGGGGGCGGTCGCTTCGGGTCGAAGTGGAAGACGTCGAAGTAGCCGATCCCTTTCCCGAGGCGCGGGTGGTTCACCTGGAGGATCGCGCTCGGCGCGCTCTTGTGCGCGAAGTTGAAGACGGCGTTGATGTTGGTCGCCTTGAACGGCGGGATCTTGGGACCCGCGTACGGGAAGAGGCCGAAGTGGCCGAAGCGGGGCCAGAACGTCGTGATCTCGACGCCGTTCACCGTCGCGAGATCGCGCGTGAGGTCGAGCGCTTCGAGCGCCGGGCCGTAGTCGCCGATGAGGTTGTGCTCCGAAGGGACGGCGAAGTCGACGCCGGCGGCGACGAGCGACAGCACGCGGTCTTCGGCGAGCACCGGGCAATCGAAGCTCGGGCGCGCGTGGACGTGCAGATCGCACGAGACGACCCCCGGCGTGGGGACGACGTGGCGCAAGGCGAGGTCGACGGAAGCGCTCCGGCCGCTCACGATCTCCACCGTCTTCGCGTCGATGCTCCATTCGAGCCCCTTCGTGGCCGAGACGCGGTAGCGCCCCGTGGGGAGCGGAGTCGCCACCTCGCCGTGGAGCGAGTCGATGATCGGGCCCGCGCCGGACGCGCGGTAGTCGGGCCCGAAGCTCGGATCGAGCGTGCCGTCGATGCCGTGCACGAGGAGGCGGGCCGTCAGCGCATGTCCGGTGTCTGCGTCGAGGACGCGCGCGAGGAGCTCGCCGCCGGGGGACACGTCGAGCCGGAGGTCCCACGGGAGGCCCGAGGTGAATGCGACCGGCGTGCTCGTGCGCGAGGGGTCGATCGCCGCGTACCAGAGCGAGATCGACTGGGGGACGAAGAGCTCGAAGCGACCCCCCTCGTCCACCTGCGCGCGCACCCGCGGGAGCCCCTCGGCGTCGAGGCCGAAGACCCGCGCGCGCTCGGGGCGGTCGACGCTCGGGAGGCCGGTGACCATGCCCGTCATCTTCGCGACCGGCTCGCCGGCAAGCTCGTAGAGGGCTCGCCACACCGAGGAGCTCGAGTCCGCGAGCACGAAGCGGAGCCCCATCTGCGCCGCCTGGTCCAGCGAGGCGGGCTGCGGCGCGGTCGTCGCGGCGATCCTGAGCTGTGCTCGCGGGTCGGCAGGCGAGTCCACGAGCGCGGCGACGTCGAGCGCGCCGCTCGCGGGTGCGATCCCGATCGCGTGCGGATCCGCGTCGATTTCCACCGAGCGCCCCGTCGAGGGGAGCGAGCCCAGGTCTCCGATTTCGCCGACGCCGCTCACGAAAGGGGACCGTCCCCCGGCGGGGACTTCGAAGCGGAGCGCGAAGTGGTGCGTGGGGGCGCCTTCCTCTTCGGCAGCGGGTTGCACTGTGAGATCGACGGCGAGCGCGCCGGTGGTCGCGTCCAGGGCGACCACGCGAAGAGAGACGAGCGCGTCGAAGAGCTCCTCTCCGATCGAGAAGCCGAACGATGCGCCGAAAGCGTTGCGCTCGGTCGCCGTGTCGGCCGCGCGTTCGAGCGCGAGGGGGCGAGCCTCGCCGTCGACGACGAGCTCGAGAGCGATGTCTCTGGCCGTGGCGCCGTCCTTCGTCCGGGCGACGATCTTCCCGCTCCCGGGGTGGAACACGTACGTCGCCGTCGGCGCGGCGAGGCGTACGGAGGCCCCGCTCCTTCGCTCGATGCGCGGATCGATCTCGCGCGCCGACCGAACCGACGCGCGCGCGATCCCCCACGTCAGACCTGCCGCCACGAGCCCCGTGGCAACGAGCTGACCCGTGGTGCCTCTTCTCACACTCTCCTCACAAAAGACTCATCGCTCAATCGACGTCGAAAGACAAAACGCCCGCACGAGCCCCGGACAGACTGGCTTCGCGCTCGTGGTCGCCACGAATCGACAGGCGAACGGCGATCGCGGGCTCCCCCCCCAGCGCTCGCACCGCGCCGTCCCCCCATTCGACCACCACGATGGCCCCTTCTCCCCGCTGCTCTCGCAGACCGAGGCGAGCGACCTCCGCTTCGAGCGACGGGGCGTCGAGAAGTCGGTACAGATCCGCGTGTACGAGAGTCACGTGGGGGCCAGGGGGGTGAGGTAGCGCGTATTCCTGCACGAGCGTGAACGTGGGGCTCGCCACCGTCGTCCGTGGTCCCACTCCCAGCGCACGGGCGAGCGCCCTGGCGAAGAACGTCTTGCCCGCGCCGAGATCTCCGGAGAGGAGCACGAGGTCGCCAGGGGCGAGCACCCGGGCCACCGCCCGTGCGAGGCGAACCGTGTCCCTGCGCGAGCGAAGGAGCATCGGCCGCTAGAACCTGAGGACCGCGCGGACCCCCCCACCAGCGAAGCCGAGCGAGACTGTCCCTCCGGCCGCGTACGCAATCTGGGGATACGCCTCGATCTGGGCGCGGTCGCCGAGCCCGATCACGATTGGCAGCGCGCCGCTGAGCAAGAAACGCGCGTCCCGGTCTCCTCCGAGGTCCACGAACGTTCCGATCGCGAGCTCTGGCCCCGCGAAGATGCGGGCCCTCGGGATGATCGGCAGCTCGTAGCGAACCCCAGCGTCGAGCCAGAGCGAGTTGGGGCCGATCACGCCGACCGCGACGTTTGCCACGATCTCGAGCCCCCGCAGGCCGTCGAGCGCATAGGCGCCGTTGGCCGTCACGAGGGCGGCCACGGGGGATCCGGTCGCGTTCGCAGCGCGTGAGAATGCGGTCACAGCGTCCGCTCCGATACCCAGGGCAAACGGGTGATTCTCCGCGTACGCCGGGGGGGGCGGGAGAGGCTCGGCGG
>JBKQKP010000195.1:0-12289 GCA_052147435.1 Polyangiaceae bacterium
CCCCCCTCCCCCGCCGTCGTCCGCCCCCACGACGACCGCGCCCGCGTCGACCGACGTCGCGACGCCCCCTCCGGCTCCGACCCCGGCCCCCCCTCCCCCTTCGTTGACCGAGGGGACGCCTAGCCCGGATCCGACGCTCCCGACGCCGACGGTGAGGATCGTCTCCCCGACGAAGGACCAGGTCCTCAAGAGCGACAAGGCCGCGGATACCGAGGTGAAGCTCGACCTCAAGAACTGGCAGACGGCGACCGGGAGCAGCCACGTTCACCTGATCCTCGACAACAGGCCGTACAAGCCGATCTACGACCCCAAGAAGCCCGTGAAGCTCTCCGATCTCCTCGGCGGCTCTGCGCTCGACGACGGGGAGCACGTGCTCGTCGCGTTCCCGAGCCGGGCGAACCACGAGTCGGTGAAGACGAAGGGGGCCTTCTTCGCGACGGATTTCTGGGTCGGGAAGAAAGCCGCGACGCCGACCCTCGACCTCAAGAAGCCGCTCCTCGTCTACAGCCGCCCGAAGGGGGAATACAAAGGCGACATGGCGAACCACGTCCTCGTCGACTTCCAGCTCCTGAACGAGACGCTCGCCGAGGGGAAAGATCACGTGGCGATCACCGTCACGGGCCCCGGGATCAGCGACAAGCTCACCGCGAACGTCACCAAGTTCGGGACGCCGTACTACCTCGATAACCTCCAGGACGGCGACTACGTGGTGAAGCTCGACCTCCTCGACAAGGACGGCAACCCGATCGCCGGCCCGTGGAACTCGACCACCCGGAAAATCACGATCAATCACGAGGCGCAGGCCGACGCGATGCCGGGGATGGCCATGCCGGGGGCGAGCGCCGCGCCGGCTTCTTCCGCGGCGCCGACCAAGTGACCTCGGGTCTGCCCCCCTCCCGGCCTCCCGCGTGTTTCCGTTTCCGCGGGAGGAGCGTGAGCGGTAGGACTGGGGTACTTTTTCCTGACCAGTGGACCTGATTGCCGGCGTCGCCGGGTCGACGATCGCGCTCTACGCGGCGGCCGGCCTCTTCTTCCTCGCGGTGAGGCTTCGCCAAGCCTCTGACGAGGAGTATGGCGTCTTCGCCGTGCTGTGCGCGGCGCTGGCGTTCCTCGCGGCCGCGCGCGTGTCCGAGGCACGCGCGAGCACGCCGGTGGAGCTCCTCTCCTCGTCGCGCTTTGCCTGCGTGGCGCTGATCGCGGCGACGGTCCTGCTCGTTCATTTCGCGCTCGACTACGCGCGACCAGCCTCCCGGCGGACGTGGCTCGTCTTCGCGTATTCGACGGGGGCGGCCTACGAGCTCTTGAACGCCCGGGGGATCCTCCACGACGTCCAGGCCCTCGCCGCCGAGCCGACGGCATCCCACGTGCCGATGAGCGGGATCGGCGTCTCGATGTACGTCGCGGCGATCGCGGGGGGGGCGGGGGCGCTCACGCTCTTCGCGCGGAGCTACCTGCGCGGCAGGAGAGAGGCGATCGCCCTCGTCATCGGCGTGACGGTCGTCGTGGCCACGCTGCTGAACGACCTCGGCTACGCGATCGGGTTCCCCTCGACCGGGCAGCTCGGAGCGCTCGGGTTCCTCGGCGTCCCCGTGGGGGGGCTGAGCACTTTCCTCTCGCGCTACCTGGCCGCGAAGGCCGAGGCGACGAAGAAATCGGCCGAGCTCCGGAGGCGCACGCGCGAGCTGCGCAAGGCGCTAGGCGATCTAGGATCGGCTCAAGAGGAGCTCGGGCGGAAAGAACAGCTCGCCGTCGTCGGGGAGCTCGCGGCCGTCATCGCGCACGAAGTTCGCAACCCGCTCGCGATCATCGCCAACGCCGTGGCGGGGCTCCGCAAGACGACGCTCACGAAGGACGACCACTCCACGCTGCTGGGGATCCTCGACGAAGAGACGACCCGCTTGAACCGGCTCGTCTCGGATCTGCTCCGCTACGCGCGCCCCGTGAACATCCAGAGGCAGAGCATCTCCCTCCGCGAGCTTCTCGAGCGCGGGCTGCAGCTCGCGAAGACGCACGAGTCGATGCGCGTCGACCTGAGCATCGACGCCCCCGAGATGCGCGTCTGGGGAGACGCGAATCTCCTGCGACAGGTCTTCGAGAACCTCATCGACAACGCGACTCAGGCGATGAACTACGGCGGCACGCTCAGCGTGAAGGTTCGCCCGATGCAGCACGAGGGGAAGGACGGCCTCGCGGTGGACATCATCGACACCGGCGAGGGAATGGACACGATGGTGCGCGCCCGCGCGCGCGACCCGTTCTTCACGACGCGCCCGAGCGGGACCGGCCTCGGGCTCGCGATCGTGGATCGCATCGTGGACGCGCACGGGGGGCACTTTCTCATCGAGAGCCGCGCAGGCGAAGGGACGACGGCGACCGTGTTCCTCCCCGTGGGGTCGTCGAGCGAGCCCCCCCCGGCCGCGCCGTGGGCGCCGGGGACGGCGCGCAGGTCGTCGTCTTCGCCGGACATCAAGCCGGCCAAGACCGGTGCGAGCGGCGGGAGCTAGCGAGCAGAATGGACCGCGATGCCGTGATCCGCCTCGACAAGAGGCACGTGTGGCACCCGTACACGCCGATGGACGAGTGGATCTCCCAAGCCGATCCGATCGTCGTCGCGCGGGCGAAGGGGGCGTGGCTCGAGGACGCGGACGGCCGGCGGTACATCGACGGCAACAGCTCGTGGTGGGTCGCGGCGCTCGGTCACGGTCACCCGCGCCTCTTGCGCGTGCTGGCCGAGCAGTCGCAAGCGCTCGTCCACTGCGCCCTCGGCGGGATCGCGCACGAGCCGGCGGCGCGCCTCGCCGAAGAGCTCTCTGCGATCGCCCCCGCGGGGCTGTCTCGCGTCTTCTATACGGACAACGGCTCGACGGCGATCGAGGTCGCCGTGAAGATGTCCGTGCAGGCGTGGCGGCAGCTCGGCGCGCCGGAGAAGACCCGCTTCGTCGCGCTCGACGGCGCTTTCCACGGAGACACGATCGGAGCGGCCGCGCTCGGGGGGGTCGAGATCTTCCGCAGGCCGTTCGCCGGCGTGCTTTTCGAATGCGCCCACGCGCCGTTTCCGGAGAGCGACGCATACGCGCGCGCATTCGACGCGATCGCGCGGATCGTGCGCGAAGGGGCGCGGTCGATCGCCGCCGTGGTCGTCGAGCCGATCGTGCAGGGGGCGGCGGGGATGCGCACGTACCCGGCCGAGTACCTGCGCGAGCTCCGCGCGCTCTGCGATCGCCATGACGTCTTCCTCGTGCTCGACGAGGTCTTCTCGGGTTACGGGCGAACCGGGAAGATGTGGGCGTCGGAGCACGCCGGTATCGCGCCGGATCTCATGTGCGTGGGGAAGGCGTTCGCGTCGATCGTCCCGATGGCCGCGACGCTCACCACCGAGCGGGTCTTCGACGCCTTCCGCGGGGGGAAGGAGCGCGCGCTCTACTACGGCCACACGTTCTGCGGCTACCCGCTCGGGGCGGCGCTCGCGCGCGAGGTGCTCGCGATCTATCGCGAGGAGGACGTGCTCGGGCAGGTGGCGAGGAAAGCACCGACCATCGCGACCGCGTTCGCGAAGATCGCCTCGCTCCCCGGCGTCGAGCGCGTTCGTTCGCTCGGGATGATCGGCGCGGCCGACCTCGCGGGACGCGGAGGCTACCTCGGCAGCGCGGGGTGGCGGGTATCCGAAGAGGCCCGGGCGCGCGGCGCCTACCTGCGGCCGCTCGGCGACACCGTCTACATCTGCCCGCCGCTCACGATCGAAGAGGGGGATCTCGAGTCGCTCCTGGCGATCGTCGAAGAGAGCATCCGCGCGGCGGGAGCTCGGGCGACGTAGATCAACCCGTCCCCCGCCGGCGCGCGGCTCAGTGAATGACGGCCTTCCCCTTGAACATCCCCATTCCGCACTGAAACACGAGCGTCCGGGCTTCGCCCGTCGGCACTTCGATCGGCACGGGGACCATGAGAGGGAGGTCCTTCGTGATCTTCAGCTCCGGGAAGACGACCTGCGTGGCGCAGGTAGCGTCCGTCGTCCGGCGGAAGATGAGCGTCGCGGGGGAGCCCTTTTTCAGGTCGAACGAGCTCGGCGTGAAGCCCTTCTCGTTCGCCTCGACGTTGACGGACATAGAGACCGGCGCGGAGCGCGTCGTGCTCGCGCTCGCGGTGCTGTCCCCTTTGCACCCCACTAGGGCAGGGGCGAAGGCGAGGGTAGCGGCGAGCGGCGCGGCGAAGCGGAGGACGTTTCTCATGGCGCCTCCACGGTAGCGCAACACGGGGGAGCGTGAGTATCCTCCGCGGCCACGATTTCCGAGGAGGCCTCCATGAGCAAGCACATCGAGTTTTCGGCAAAGAGCGGGAAGGTCGGCGGGGAGCTCGCCGAGCCGAGCGGAAGCGGCAAGGTCGGCGCCGTCGTCATCCTTCAGGAGTGGCACGGCATCAACGACGAGATGAAGTCGAAGGTCGACCGCTTCGCGAGCGAGGGCTACCTCGCCCTCGCTCCGGACCTCTATCACGGCAAGGTCGCGAAGAACGACGACGAGGCGGGCAAGCTCATGTCGGCGCTCGACTTCGGGCGCGCGGTCGGCGAGATCGGCGGCGCGGTGCAGTGGCTGAAGGAGCAGCCCCGCTCGAACGGCAAGGTCGCCGTCCTCGGGTTCTGCCTCGGCGGCGCGCTCACGTTCGCCACCGCCGCGAACGTCCCCGGGCTCGCCTGCGCCGTCCCCTTCTACGGGCTCCCCGACCTGACGAAGCTCGACGTCGGCAAGGTCACCGCCCCCATCCTCGCCCACTTCGCCGGACACGACGACTGGGCGAGCCCGGACAAGGCGCGGCAGCTCCAGAAGGACATGCAATCCAAGGGGAAGTCGATGGAGCTCCACGTCTACGACGGCGCGGGCCACGCGTTCATGCGGCAGACGGACGCTTCGAAGTACCACGAGGCGAGCGCGAAGAAGGCGTGGGAGCGGACGTTCGCGTTTCTAAGGCAGCATCTTTCGTGACTCGTAATGGCGATCGCTTCCTTGACGAAGAGGAGATCGCCTGCCAACTTTCTCCGTGATGGTGTCTCGATGGTGATCACGCTTCTCCCGCCGAACCCGTGCGTTGTCCGCTTCGCGGACCAGCGCACGTGCGCTTTTGGCGCTGAGGTGCGCACGTAGATCGCCAATCGTCTCCTCCGAGCTCCGGGACGCCTGGCGATGAAAGCCGAGGTGGACAGGGGCTCGAGAGGAGATTGGATCGTGAACGCCAGTAGACTGAAACGTTGGGTCGCTCACGCGAGGCGGGGGGCGCTGCAGACGCAGCTCCTTTTTCGCGCTTCCGCGGCCGAGCGACCTGCCAGAAACGGACGCGAACGAGCCGCAGTGACGATGCGCGAGCTTTCGGCCCTCGCATGGCCGATCGCCACCGGCATGCTCGGCGACACGCTCCTCGGGCTCGTCGACACGAAGCTCGTGGGGGGCTTGGGCCCGGCGGCGATCGGCGGCGTCGGCATCGCCACGGCGTTCATGTTCCTGAACTACTCGCTCATCTTCGGACTGATGCGCGCGGTGAAGGTGCGCACGGCGTTCGCCGTCGGAGAGCGGCGCGCGCAGGACGGCGTACGGTACGCGGCGACAGGGGCCCTCCTCGGGGCAGCTCTGGGGGTCGTCGTGTGGGTCCTCGGCCGCGACGTGTCGCCCGTGCTGATCCTCCTGCGCCTCGATGCGCGGATGGTCCCGTACGCGCGCGACTTCTTCGCCGCGGTGACCTACGGCGCCCCGGCGATAGGGGCGCTCCTGGCGCTCGTGAACCACCGGCAGGCGCTCGGCGACGCGCGCACGCCGATGATCGTCGGCATCGGCGGGAACGTGGTGAACGCGTTCGCGGCGTACGGCCTCATCTACGGCCACTGGGGGCTGCCGCGCCTCGGCGTGTCGGGTAGCGGCTTCGCGACGGCCACGACGCAGTACATCGAGCTCGCCGTGATGGTCGCCCTCCTCGCCCGCGACGCGGCCAAGAACGGCCGAGCCGTGAGCACGCTCGGCTACCGCCAGGCGGCGCGCGAGCTCGTTTACGTCGGCGTGCCGGGAGGACTGCAGATGGCGGGGGAGCTCCTGGCGTTCAACGCGTTCACGGCGATCCTCGGCAGCATCGGCGCGGCTGACATGGCGGCGCACCAGATCGCGCTCGTCACGATCCGCACCTCGTTCCTCCCTGGCATCGCCATGGGAGAGGCGTCGTGCATCCTCGTGGGGCGCGCGCTCGGCCGCCGTCACCTGTCGGAGGCCGACCGCGTGCACCGGGCGGCGCTGGCGCTCGCCGTCGCCTTCATGGCGTCGTGCGGGATCGTCTTCGGCCTGTTCGGCCGGGAGATC
This sequence comes from Polyangiaceae bacterium, assembly GCA_052147435.1. Classification (GTDB taxonomy): domain Bacteria; phylum Myxococcota_A; class Polyangia; order Polyangiales; family Polyangiaceae; genus JBKQKP01. The sequence continues at coordinate 6,333 of JBKQKP010000195.1, forward strand.
GCGCACGCGTTCACGAGCGACCCCGAGGTCGTGGCGATCACGCGGAGGCTCTTGCTCGTCGCGGCGCTCTTCCAGGTGATGGACGCGTTCAACGTCGTTCTTCGCGGCTCGCTCCGCGGGGCGGAGGACGTGCGTGTGCCGGCCTTCCTGGGGATCGGCATCGTCTGGACGTGCGTGCCGACCGCGGCGTTCTTCCTCGGCAGGCTCGCCGGGTGGGGGGCGCTCGGCGGGTGGTGCGGGTTCATCGCCGAGACGGTGCTGGCGACGATCTTGTTCGGCAGGCGCTGGGCACGCGGAGGGTGGCGGAGGAAGTACGAGATCAGTGAGACCGACGAGGCGGAGCGGGGGGAGCTCGGGGTGGTCGTCTAGGTCTGGTTCCAAGCGACGACCGCTTCGCAACGGCGAACACCGGGGAAGCGGTTACGCGGACCCTAGATCCAGTGCGTCACCCCCCGCACGATGAGCCCGATCCCCCACGACGCGCCGTTCGCGAGCATCATGGTCCCCCAGATGCGCGCACGCGGCGCGGCGGGGAGGACGACGAGGAAGAAGGCGACCTCGATCAGGACGGCCCACGCTTCCGAGAACCACAGCGTCGTCTCGTAGGGGGCGCCGAACGCCGGGAAGACGAACCAGACGGCCGGATGGCTCGCGAGGTTCGCGAAGAACACGAGCGCGAACCGCCGCCAGAGACGTGGCTCGGCCACGCGCAGGAGCGGGACGGCCACGGCCGACTCGATCGCCACCGTGAGGAAGAACGCTCTCAGCCAGACGTAGACCATGCGGATCCGAGCGCTCCCCGCTCGCTCGACCTGGCGGTCGCGCTCGCACCCCTGCGCGTCGTGAGGTAGGCGATCGCCGCGAGCTCGAGGTAGCCGTGGAACGCGGCCAGCGAGAGGTACGTCGTGCGCGCGCGCGTCGCGTCGAAGAGCGCGCCGGCGACGACGACGAGCGCCGAGACCGCGAGCACTCCGAGCCACACGCCTCCGAAGTCACGGACGAGACCGCGCGCGCTCATGCGAAACGTCAGTGTTCCCTGGGCGGCCGTCACCGAGTCGGGGATCCATGCGAGCCAGACCATGTAATGGATGCTCTGGAGAAAGACGTACGACAGGACGATCGCGGGCCCCAGCGCCCCCGGGACGCGAGGCGCCAGCTGGTCGGCCGCGAAGAACACGTTGCTCCCGAGCACGTCGTACGCGCCGAAGCGCGCCACGAGCGGCAGGGTCGCACCGCGCAGGATGACGAAGAGCGCGACGGCCAAGAGCGCCAAGGGCACGAGGGTCGCGCGACGACCGCGGAAGAAGAGGGCGAGCCAGAGCGCGACGGCCACGAGGTTGTGCGCGTGCGCGAAGACGATCCGCGCGAGGTCGGGGCGCGGCCAGGCAAGCAGGAGGAGGCCGGCGACGACGAGCGCGATCCCCGCGGCGCGCGCTCGTCCCTTGGCGTCCACGGCGGCGAGGAGCGCCGCGCTCGTGACCCACGCGGCAGCCGCGCCCAGCTCGACGCGGGCGTACGGGAGCGCCCCCGGGGCCATCATCTCCGCCGCGCGCAGCGCGAGCAGCGCGGCGCATCCGCCATAGAGGAGCGCTGCGGCTCGCCTCGCCACCCCCTGGCGTAGAACGAGGTAGCGGATGTCCGCCCCGACGTGCGCGACGCCGAGGACGACGGGCGACAGGACGAACAGCGCTCCCGGGATGACGATCGACCCCACGAAGGCGAGCGCGATCCCGACGACGCTTCGCGCGAGCACGCGCGCGTCGCGCCGGCCGACGATCGAAGCGACCGGGCTCGCGCGCATCGCCGCGAGGAGCATCGTGGAGCGCGCGCGATCGAGAGACCCCGCGGCCCTCTCCCACGTCGGGGGGCGTGCCGCTGCGCGAGCGGCGCTCAGCGACGGCTGCGACGCCGCCGCGAGACCGCGACGATCGCCGCCCCCGCCGCCATGAGCGCGAATGGCGCCAGCGTCTCCGCTCGCACCGCACCAACCGCGCACCCTCCTCCGGACGGCTGGGAGCCACCGGAGGACGAGCCGCTCGGCGAAGCATCGGTCGTCTCTCCACCCGAAGAGCTGCCGCTCGACGACGACGACGTCGTGCCGCCGTCGCCGACCATGCAGAGCGTGCAAGGGTTCTGGGTGACGCTGTACCCGCCGTCCGGGAGCGGCGTCGTGTGTCCGCACGTCGTGCTCACGCAGACGCCGGACGCGGTGTACGCGCCGTTCGGTCCGAGGGCATCGGTACAGGCCTGCCCCGCGACGTTGCACGAATTCTGGGGAGCCACGTCCGCCCATGCGAGCGCGGAGAACGCGAGGACGGGGAGCGCGGCGACCACGGCGACGAGGCGGCGAAGGCTCATTCGACGACGCTATCGGCGCGCGCACGAAGGTGTCAACGCGTGGGGGCAGGAACGAACGGAGCGTCAAGCCGCCGCCGCCGCCGCAACCAAGCCCACCGGTCGCTGACGCTGCGCCGCAGCGGCCCGCGTCGCCGCGTCGACGCGATCGAGCCATCCGCGCAGAGCGCTCTTCTGCCCGACGGCGTGCGACTGCCACGCGGTGAGCGGCGTCCGGAGGGACTGGAGCTGGCCGAAGATCGCGACGTCGGCCACGGTGAGCCGCTCCCCCATCCAGAACCCGCTCCGCGGCGCGCGCGCCTCGAGGTCCTCCAGCGTGTGGAGAAACCGCTCCCAGCACGCCTCGGCCCCGCCGCGCCAGACGTCGCGCGTCACGAGCGCGCTCACCACCCGCCTCCGGACGATCGGCGCGATGAGCACCCGCACGAACGCCGGTGCCTCCCTCCAGTACGCCTGCCGGACGGTCGCCCAGTTTCGGTCGTCCGCCCAGCGCGCCGCGACGAGGAAGCCGTTGAGTGCCGTGTCCGCGAGCTCCTCCCAGAGCCACGCCTCGGCGTTCGTCTTCGCGTCTGCCTCTCCGGTCTCCCCGCCGAGGGGCCCCGCGATGCGCTCGATGCGCCGGAGAATGCGCGTCGAGTCGGCGACGGGCTCGCCGTCCACGAGGAGGACGGGCACCTGTCCGAGCGGGTTCTCCTTCACGAAGGAGCGCGGCATCTTCCCGTGGCGCCGCTCGTAAGAGAGACCGGCGGCGCGGAGCGCGCGATGAACCTTCAGGCAGAACGGCGAGAAGCTCTCCACCCCGTACGCGCTCGCGTCCGCGAGCTCGCAGAGGACTAACTTGTTCGGCTGGGTCGGCGTGGTCATGGCGAAGACTCCCTTCGCCTTTCCATCTACCGAGCACGTCTGTCACCCTTGTGGCATATTTGGTTCGTGAAGCGAACGCACCGTCTTTTCGCGCTGGCCGAGCACCTTCGCGGGCGCCGGACCGGCATCACGGCCGAGGAGCTCTCCGAGCGGTTCGGCGTCAGCGTCCGGACGATGTTCCGCGACCTCGACGCGCTGCGCGACGCCTCCTTCCCGGTGCACGGAGAGCGCGGGCGCGGCGGGGGGCTCGTCCTCGATCGCAGCTACTCGCTCCCCCCCGTGAACTTCAGCGCGCGCGAGGCGGCGCTCCTCGTCGCGGCCGGGCGCTGGCTCGCGGAGATGCGCGTCCTTCCGTTCACGGCGACGCTCGAGAGCGCCCTCGACAAGGTCCGCGCGGCCCTCTCCGCGTCAGCGCAGCGACAGCTCCTCGACCACCTCGAGACGCTCAAGTTCATCGGCGTCCCGGCCAAGACCGCGGCCCCCGAGGTGAGGCGCGCGCTCGAGGAGGCATGGTTCGAGGGGGTGCCGCTCAAGATCCGTTACGCGGGGGCGCGCGAGACGACGACGCGCCGCGTGCGGCTGGAGAGCGTCGTGATGGAGCGGAGCGAGACGCTCGTGAACGCGCTCGACCTCGACAAGGGGGAGCCGCGCCAGTTTCGGCTCGACCGAATCGAGCACGCGGAGGTCGAGCACGCCGACCCGCGCCACGCACGCGATCACGCGCGATAACCGCTGTTCGAATGACACGCCGAAGCGTCGCTCGGCTTCGACGTGCAAACCCTGCAGGACGTCCGCATTCGCCTAGGCGAGGTCCTGCAGGCGCTGCATGTGTCCGCAATGGCCGATGTCGTCGCCCTGCAGAAGCTACACGTCCAATGGCTCACGGATGCCGCGGTCGTGCAGATGCAGCACGACCAGGAAGAGCAGCATTCGCTGGCCATGCAGATACTGCACGCTCTCGTGAGCCGCCATGCGCTCGCCATGCTACCTTCGCACGCCCTGCCAATAGACCTCTCGCGCGTCCTGCACCTTTTGCATGACCGACGCAAACCCGACCAGGACGACGACATGCCCCGACGACGCCCCGAGCTCAGGGAATTCGCGAGGACGATGAGAACCGTGCGCGAGTCACTCAAGGTCGAGCAGGGGCGTATGGCGATCCGCCTCGGCGTCTCGACGCGCACGCTCTCCGACTGGGAGAACCAGTACTCGGTACCGAACGAGAAGCAGCGGCTCCAGTTTCTCTACACGATGAAGGACGTGCACCCGGAGTGGGTCGAGACGTTCATCGAGCTCTTCGGCCTCGAAGGGCACCCCGGCATCGACCCCCTGCTCCCCGATCCGCCCGAGCCCCCCGCGCCCACGCCGCCCGAGCCCCCGCCGCTTCCGCCGGAGCCCCCTCCCCCGCCGAGGCCGACGCGCGAAGAGCTGCGCGCGAGCCTGGAGGCGGCGGTGCGCGAGGCTGCGGACAGCATCGACGTGCGGGCGAGCGACCTGCGGCGAGGGGTGCACGCCGTGCTCGGTGCGCTCGCCGCGCGCGGCGGATCGATCGAGGACGCGCGCGACGCGCTCGCACCCAAGGAGACCGGGCGGGCGAAGCGAACGTGACCTGAGCCGAGCTATTTGGCGTTCGTGCCCGCGCCGAACCCCGGCACGAGCATCGCCATGAAGCGCTCGGGAGCGACGACCCCCTCGTCGCGAAAGAAGGTCACGGCGTGCCCCCTGTCCACCACGCTCGCGCCGTCTCCGCGGAGGCGAGCTGCGTGGCCGCGGGCGGAGGCGGCGTAGCCGGCCATGTCAGCTTCGTCGAAGCCTCGCGCAGCACCTTCGAGGGTCTGGACGGCCTCGTCGATCGCTCCGGCGCGCAGCGCGATGCCGGCGCGGATCACGGCCGCGAGCGGCGACGTCCACCCCATTCGCTCGCGCTCGAGGGCGCGTGCGTCGCGGGCAGCCTCGCCGAGCAAGACGGCGCGATCGCCGAGACCTCGCTCGACCATCAAGAGCGCCGATCCCGCGCGCAAGTACATCGCGCGCGCGCGAATGATCTGGATGCGCCCGAGGAGCGAGCCTGAGGCGCGCTGCACGCACTCGGACGCGACCGCGTGCGCCTCGCCGCCGTCGCCGGCGTATTGTCGCGCCCGGACGCGCGCGATGAGCCCGAAGAAGTGCTCGAGATGAAAACCCTGCGTCGTCCAGTCGAGCATCGCCTGCACGGCGTTCCCGTCGGCCACCTGGGGGCGGTCCTCGACGAGCCACGCGAGGTTCGGCGCCCCCGTGCGCGCGATGACGGAGGCATAGATATCGCCGCGCGCGAGCGCGTCGCGCAGCATCTCGCGGGTCAGGCTCTGGAGCTCGCGCAAGGATCCGAGGAATTCGAGCGTCTGCGCGAGAAAGAGCCGCAGCGTAACCCGCTCGAAGACCATCTCGGGCACGTTGTTCCCGATGGCATCGACCGACTGGCGGAGGAGCTTCGCCCCCTCCGAGAACTTGCCGTTGAGGTACAGCGCCGCTCCGCCGCACCCCGTCACGAACACGTGCGACCGACCGGTGCCGCTCCTCTCCTCGAGCGCTCGCGCGCACGCGATGTCGGCCTGCGTGCGGCGCCACGACGAGCTCCCCGTCGCCGCGCTGCCGGGGATCAGCATCGCGAACGCGCGCACGACGCGCTCGAGGTCGCCGCACTTGAGCGCGAGGAGGAGCGACCGGGAGATGAACGCGAATCCGACGTAGCTGTCGAC
>JBKQKP010000196.1:0-12363 GCA_052147435.1 Polyangiaceae bacterium
CCGCGTTGAGCGCGAGCACCGTCCCCGCGCGGAGCAAGTCGGCGAGTCGGTCGGGGCTCCCCTCGAGCGCCGAATAGACCCCAATTTCGTCGGCGGCTACGCCGCGAGCGGAAGGGCACGTGCGTATAAGGCGGGTTCCGTTACCCGCGGGCGGCTTGGCTCCCGCGTCACCGCGCGAAGTGCCAAGGATCTCCTATTCGCTACCGCCAGCTCCTCTCCCAGGAGATCGTCGAGAGCGCTCCAGTAGTCGCATGCGTCCTGAGCCCATGAGCCCCGCATCGGACCATGCTTCACCTGCATCCCATTGACGTGACCCGGCGCATGCGCCTTCGCCCATGGCGGATAGCGCCCGAGAATCTCCTTCACTTTCGCCCACGACGTGGCGGATGGAAGCTCCCTGAGCGCTCTACATCGAGCCACCAGCATGGAGAGCCAGAGCTGCTGCACATTCCTCGGTAGGCGAGCCCACCGACCTTGGCGGTCGTCAGTCGATACCAGGTCGAGCGCGTCCGTCTCCTCGATGACGTTGACGCTCATCTTCAGATCTCGCGGCGGGCCGACTGCGGACATCAGCTCGTGGAGGACGAGGGGCCATGCGGTACCTTCGGAGCGTCCTCCATTCAAGCGTACCCCGAGACCCGTGCTTCGAACGCTGTCCTTCCACTGGGCGAGTTGCGCATCGCTGGCCGGGGAAGACGGCGGACCCTCTGGTTTCTCGTTCTCGACAACAGGCGGGGGCCCCGACGTCGGCTCGTCTGCGTGCGGGCTCGTCGGTACCCTTTGGTGGGAGACGCCGCGAGCGTCGAACGCCTGGAGCCGTCCGCGTTCGCACGCGTCTGCGACCGCGTCGGCGGCCGCGACCGCATCTTGGGTACGACTTGAGGGACGCTGTTTGGGCGGGGTTGGGCGGGGCACCGCGCGGAGTGCGGAGCTTGGTCGCCTCGAAGCCCTCCTGTACCCTCTGGGGATGGCGGAGGGCGCGTACCGAGATCCGGACGAAGCCCTCCGAGCGACGCTTGCGGAGTTGACCCAGCGAGCAAGCGAGGTCGGCGCCCGCGTCGATCGCGACTACCTCGAGCGTTTCGACCAGGGGCGGCTCGAGAGGCTCAACGAGAAATGGGGCGCTGCCAGCTCTGCGGCCGCGGAGGCACTCCACGAGGACTCCGCGAGCACGGAAGCGCTCGTCCGCGCCTGCGAGGCGCATCGCGCCCTCATCGCGGAGCTTGAGGACACGGTGGCAACCGGCGTGGACGACGCCCGCGTCGCAGCAGGTGTGAAGAACCAGGAGGCGCGTGTGCGCCGCGGAGTCAACGGGTCTCAGCGTAGCGCATTGATCTTCATGATCTTCACCGTAGGGCTGTTCGGATACCTCCACGAGTGCGCCGCACCACCTCCTGATCCCGGCATCCTACGACAACGGTAGACCGCACCCTCGCACGCCGGAGTGGGCGACGTACCGAATCGCGCTCGGCGATTTGGCGCGACGAGCTAGGGAGCTTCACGCCCTTCCAGGCTGCATCGCTCCCCATTCTTCGACACGCACGGGCTGCACGCGAGCCTTCAGCATCGCGATCACTTCGTCGTCACTCCGCTCTCTCCCCTCGAGCCGGACGGCGAATAGGAGATCCTTGGCACTTCGCGCAGTGACGCGGGAGCCAAGCCGCCCGCGGGTAACGGAAGCCGCCTTATACGCACTGCGCTTCCGCTCGAGGCGTAACCGCCGACGAAATTGGCCCGGACCGACCTGGGGCTCATTGCGCTGAACATCACCGCGCTCACCCACCTGTCGAAGTTGTTCTTGCCGGGGATGCTCGCCCGAAAGGACGGACGCATCATGAACGTGGGCTCGACGGCCGGGTTCGTCCCCGGTCCGCTCATGGCCGTTTACTACGCGAGCAAGGCGTACGTGCTGTCGCTCTCGGTCGCCCTCGCGAACGAGGTCGCGGGCAGCGGCGTGACGGTGACGTGCCTTTGCCCCGGTGCGACACGGACGGCGTTTGATACGGCCGCCGGGAATGACAAGACGCGGCTGTTCAAGGGGGGGCGCGTGATGGAGTCGATGGCGGTGGCCAAGGCAGGGGTGGATGCCATGTTCCGGGGCGAAGCGATATGCGTGCCCGGGTTCATGAACCGGCTTATGACGAGCACGGCGGGGCTGGCGCCGCGGTCGATGCTGGCGAGGATTGCGCGGGGGTATCAGGAGCCGGCGACGTAGAAGCTCGTGGCCCGCCGCGGGCGTCGTACTACGGCGTGGCGACGAGAGTAACGGGCCATCGTCGTTCACAGGACCCACTGCGTCGCCTACTATCTCGCCTGCTTGGCAGAAGGGGGGACAGTCATGCGAAGCAAGACGCTCGTCGTTCTCGTGATGATCGGCGCTGGGACCGTGGCGGCGGTTGCCTGTTCGTCGTCCAGCTCTCCGGCGGGTGTCGGAGACGGCGGTGGCGGTAGCGGGAGTAGCTCGGGGAGCTCCAGCGGGAGCAGCAGCGGGTCCGGCAGCTCGGGGAGCAGCAGTGGATCCAGCAGTGGGAGCAGTAGCGGCAGCAGCAGTGGAAGCAGCTCCGGGAGCGTCACCGACAGCGGCTCGGGCGACAGCGGCTCCAACAGCGCCGCGGCGTTCGTCGGGACCTGGGCATGCACCGAACAGAACGGGACGATCGCTGATGTCACGTTCACGGAGAATGCAAATGGCACCCTCACCGCAGCCAGCGTCCCCGATGAGGGTGGGGCGTGCACCTGGTCGAACAGCGGCGAGTTCACGGTCAGCGGCTCGACGGCGAGCGGCGGAAACCTCACGTGTGGGAGCCAGATCCTGAGCGACGTGACCTTCACGCTCACCGGCGCTGCTACTGCGTCGCTGACGCTGACCACTCAAGGCGGCACGGGGTCGTACCCCTGCACGAAGGGCTGACGCACCTCCTCGCTCGCCGCGCATCCTATGGCTCGACCTCACCTTCGCGCTTGCTCCGGCAACTCCGGCCCCTGGGCAGACGCCTACGGCGCTCCACCACTGGAGCCGGAGGACAGTGGGCTCGTGGCCGCCGACGTGCACGTGGAGAGCAGCGACGCCGGGGACAGCTCCGTCGAGGACGCGAGCGTGGACGCGGGGGCCGATAGTGCGATGCTCGACGCGGGGGACGCCGACTAGGAGCCTGTCAATTTCGTCGGCGGTTACGCCTCGAGCGGAAGCGCAGTGCGTATAAGGCGGGTTCCGTTACCCGCGGGCGGCTTGGCTTCCGCGTCACCGCGCGAAGTGCCAAGGATCTCCTATTCGCCTCGGCGAGGAGTCGCGCGAGGGCGGCGGCGGACGCGCGCTCGTCAGGCGCCATCGATGGCGAGCCCTTCGGCGCGGACTCGAGCCTGGAAGCTCGGGTCGAGCTCCTCGAGGAGCAAGAGGTCCACGGCGGCGCCGCAGGCCGCCGTGAGCCTCGCGGAGAGCGCGTCGCGCGAGCTCGCGCGGGCTCCCTCGAGCACGACGTCGACGTCGGAGCGCTCCCCGTAGCCACCCCACGCGACGGTGCCGACGATCCAGGCGTGCGAGGCACACCCCGCGGCGAGCAGACGGCCAAGCTCCTCGAGCGTCCTGGCGAGGACCTCGAGCCGGCGCGCTTCGTCGCGGCGGCGCACCTCGCCGGCTCGCTTCACGAGCGCGGCGGCCAGCTCGGCGGGGGCGATCGCGGCCATGACGAAGGAGAGCGTATCACCGGGAGCGCGTTCCGGTAGTCGCGGGCGCGAGCCCGCGCAGAGCGGTCGCCACTGATACGGTCCGGCCATGCGGAGAGTCGGGGGGGCGGTGGTCACCTTCCCCCGGCCGATGCCGCGAGCAGGCGGTGGACGCTTTTCCTGCTCGCTCGATCGACGCGGTACTCACGGGGGGCAGCCGCAGGCTCCGGGGGAGCTCGTAATCGAGCCGCATGGGATCGGATTGCTACACGCAGAGAAGGACGCTGTGCAGTTGTTGCAAGTACCCCCGCCCACACCGCAGGCCGAATCGTCGGTGCCGGGCTGGCAGACGTTCCTGGTGTCGCAGCACCCATGGCAGGTCGCGGGGCCACAGGTGTTGCATGAGGGATGGGCCGTATTTCCGCAGCCGCCGCTGCACGAGTCCGCGTCCTCGCCAGCCGTGACGTCTTGCGATGTCTCCGCGACGACGTTGACGTCGCCTTCCGAGACATCCAGGTCGTAGAGCGCCACCGGGCCAGACGGGCACGGGTCGTACGACAGGGAGTAGATCGTCCCTCGATTTCCCGCGACCGCGGTCTTGGTGTGAATCAAGAACCTCTTGCCACTGGGATACGAGGGGCGCGCCGCGGATGGATCGTCGATGCCGGTGAGGTTGCAGAGGCCCGCGCAGCTGCACTGCGGCGTCCCATCCGCCGCCTGGTCCCACGTGATGGTGTCGGAGTTGTACTGGGTGACCGCGTTGCCGTCGCCATCCTCCGTCGACATCCAGCCGGCGCTCGTGTTCGTTTGCGAACCGAGGGGCAGGAGATCACCGACCTGCGCCGCCCGCGAGCCGCCCGACGGGTCCGTCTCCGTGCATTCGCCGCCCACGTCCGTGACGACCGATCCAGCGCCGGGAGCATCATCGGTGCAGCCGAGGTCCGACAGATGCGCCACCGTGAACGTCGCCATCCCGCCGTGGACGGATGTCGCTGCCACGGGGTTCGCCCACTCGCCCGCGTCGCCGTCGAACGTGTAGAGCGACGCTGACGCCAGCCCCGTCGGCACTGGCACCGAGAGCGTGACGGGCTCGGTGGGCTCGCTGCCGGAGAGCTGGACGTCGAGCGCTCCCACCAGGCGATGAACATTGAGCGACGAATCGCGGAACTGCGCGCGACCCGACAGGGCGTTGACCTGCGTCGTCGGGACCCAGGTCGCCGTCACGTTGGCGTCGACGGCGAATGCTCCGGCCGGGAAGGTCAGCGTGGCCGGGCCCGCTGTGACCATGCCACCGTCCGCAGCGGAAACGGTCTGCGTTGCACCTGCAGGCATCAGGTGGACGGCGAAGGCGTGCGGCGTGGCCGTCACTCCGATCTGGCGGCTCCAGGCGACGTGGCCGGGCGCGGTGACCTGCAGGACGGTGCGCCCGGTCGGCACGCCGGCCACCTGAAAGTTCCCGTTCGTGTCCGTCGAGGCGGACGTGCCTCCGCCGATGGTCAGCGTGGCGCCCGACAGGCCCGCGTTCGTCACCGCGTCCGTGACGGTTCCGTAGAGCGCCCCCACCGAGGCTGCGGCGGTGATGGTGAGCGGGGGGAGGCTCCCAGCGTCGAAACCCGAGTCGCCCCCGTCATCTCCGCCGGACTCGATCGCGCTGGCCTCAAGGATCGTGCCGTCTGCGCTCGAGGCGTCGTCAGAGCTTTCGCCGGAGCCATCGATGAGTGTTGCGTCTTCCTCTCCACCGCCGGCGCCGCCGTCCGCGGAGGCGCGGAGCGGGCTCGGGCTGCTCGAACAGCCTGCCACCACGACCGCCGCGACGACGGGCGCCAACCGAATCTTCGTCATCGCGCTAGCTCGAACGTCAACGGGGAACCGGGTGGTACCCGCCGAAAGTTCTCGGTGTCTTCGATCCAGCCGTCCGCGGGCACCGTCACTTGCTGCAATCCCCGCTCGTGGGGCCCGTCGTCGACGTCGCGGAGGTCCATTTCCCACCGGTGCACGTATAGGTGACCGTGGTCACGCACGAGCCCTGCGTCGATGTCGTCGCGCATGTCGTGGCCGACGCCGAGCACTGCCCGTCGAGCCCGGTCGCCGGCTCGTCGCCTGTCGTGGTGGTGTCCACAACCGGCGGGGGCACGCACGCGCAGTCATTCTTGCAGACCCACGCCTCGCTGACGCAGGTGCAGGCGTCGAAGCAGTCGAAGTCGCTCGCGACGAACGAGCACGTCTGCGCGAAACTCCCACAGTTTGTGGCCGAGCCGCCCGGATCCATCGTCGGGCAGCCCGTGGGGTTGACGAACGTCTCCCAGTTGGTCCCGTCGCAGTACGCATAGTCGTATCCATCTGGCTCGTTCCACGAGCAAGGCCCGCTGAAATTGCAGAAATCACCCGCCGACGGCGGAGTGACCGGGCAGTTCGGGCCGTTCGTGCTCAGGCCGCCGTCGTCGCTCGACTGCACGAGCGACGAGAGCGCGTACGGCGAGAGGTGCGTGGTCTGCCCCGTGATGACGTGCGCCGCGGTGTTCACTACGCCCGCCGCAATCGGCTGCCACCCGCTGCCGACGACGGTGCTGACCGCGAAGTCGGCTGCCGGCTTGCCTCCGAGCTCCGCGTCGGTATACGCGAGGGTCAACGTCACCGGCGTGGCGAACTGCGTTCCGGTCGGGCCGATCTCCCAGACCTGGCCCACGGCCCCCGGAACGGTCGACGTCGAGGGCGTGATGGTGATCGCCGTCGTCGCGCTGACGGCGCCCGCCGGGACGGTCAACGTGGCGCTTCCGTCACTCGTCGTGACGGTACCACCGCTGGTCCCGATGCTCGCAGAGGCGGGGCTGCCCGGTCCGGCATCCGTCCCACCGCCCGCTCCCGCGACGGCCTTGCTGCTCGAGGCCGAACAGCTTGCCGTCAGCACGGCCGCGGTCACGCACGCGAGCCAGATCGTAGTCTTCATCATGCTACCTCGAAGTTCAGCCGGGGAACCGGTGGACGAAACCGGCGGAAGTTCGGCCATACGACGCCGACGTCATCGCAAGACACAGGAACGCTAGCTGCCGTAGTGCGCGCGCGGTACCCGTAGAACTACGGGGCCGCGGACCTACGGGGTGTTACCCTGCGGGTGAGTGTTCCACCCTGATGCACGCGCGTAGTCGCGCGGCCCTGCGGGCGAGCGTCGAACGCCTTCAGACGTTCGATCCGGGAGAGCCCGTCAGCGCGAGTCGTCTCCTCACGCTCATCGCGCAGGAGCTGCACGAGCTCCTCGGCGAGGCGAAAGTCACCGGTGCCTATCGCCCGGCGCGGAGGGCGAGCGATTGGCTCGTGGCTACCGAGGGAGGTCCCTTCGTCGCTTCGAGCTTTGCTTCCGTCGCGACGAGCTCGGCGAATTTCCTGGGCTACGACCCACTCCGGCCGAAGACCGCGGATCGCAACGTCGTCCACACCACCGAGCGCGCCGACTTTTCGGCGGATGCGGGCGCCTTCTTCGATCGCATTGGACCGGGTCTCGGGCAGACGCGGATCCTTCTGTGCGATGGGCCGATTCTCCTAGCCTGGATCGGAGCCATGCGACCAGTCGGCGACCGGAACGTGTTCGAGCGCGACTTGCTCCGCGCGCTTGCTCTCGGTGTCCGGCGACGCTTGCGGATCGCGCTCGGCGTCCCGACAGGGATCGCCCGTTCGACATTCGAGGTGTCGCTCGACGCCTATCCGGGCGAGGCGTACGTCGTGCGCGCGACGGGCAGGGTCGAATACGCCAACGCCCTTGGGGCCGCGCGGCTCGCGGTCGCGGCGCGCGACCTCGAACGCGAGCTGGCAACCACCGTAGCGCACCACCCTAACCCGTCGAACGGGTTCGAGCTGCATCCGCTCCGTGGCCGCGCGCTCCCTCCGTTCTTTCTCGCTACACGGCCGAGCGTCTGCCCCGGCGATCTCGATCGCCGGATCGAGCACGCGAGAACCCGGTGGGGGCTGACACCGCGCCGGCTCGAAGTGCTGCGGCGACTTGCGCTCGGCGATTCGAGCAAGGATATCGCCGCTCGCTTGCAAATCAGCTCCCGCACTGTCGAGGAGCACGTCGCAGCGATGATGTTGCTCGCCAAGGTCGACACCCGGCTGCGGCTCGTCGTGCGAGTGTGGAAGGGGGACTGATGGCGGCCGCGCTCGAGCCCGAAAGGATTGCCCGGTGAGCCTCGCCCTACGAATCTGCGGAACCGGCGATCCGGTTCTCTTCATCCACGGCTGCCCGACGTCCGCCGACGTCCTGGCGCCCATCGCGCACGTCGCCGCGCGAACCCATCGCGCCATCCAGATTGCTCTCCCAGGCTACGGTACCAGCCCTCCGCTCACGGCTCCGTGGGCAATCGCCGACCTGCACGCAGCGATCGAGGCCGCGGTTGCTCCCGAGCTGGCCTCCAGACCTCTCGCCATCGTCGGGTTCTCCGGCGGCGTCTACCACGCGCTCGCCCTGGCCAGTCGTGGCATTCTGAACGTACGGCAGGTGATCTCCCTGGCCGGCTTGATGGCGCTGACGCCCGCGGACCGCGAGGGGTTCAAAGGGTTCGCGGCCGCACTCCGGCAGGGGGTCGACCTCCGCGACATCGCGGCCGATCGCTTCCTATCTCCCGCGTTCAAGGCGACCCACTCGGACGCCGTGCGAGCGGTCGCGGCGTGGCTCGACGCGATCTCCCCCGCCAACCTCGCGAACGAGCTCGATGCCTTCGCCGTCGCTCCCGATCTGGACGTCGAGGTCGCCGCGCTCGACATCCCCATCCTCGCGCGTGTGGGAGCGCTCGATGTCGCTGCCCCGCCGGGAAAGAGCGAGGCCATCGTGGCCGCGGCGAAGAGAGGAACTCTCGCGATCGTCCCCGGGGCCGGTCATGCGTTGATGTACGAGGACTTCCACGCGACGACCGCTTCGATCGTGAGCGCACTCGGAGCGCTTTCCCGTGTGCTTCCGAAGTGAATCGACTCAATTTCGTCGGCGGTTACGCCGCGAGCGGAAGTGCAGTGCGTATGAGGCAGGTTCCGTTACCCGCGGGCGGCTCGGCTCCCGCGTCACCGCGCGAACTCCCTAAGGATCTCCTATTCACCCGAGGATCTCCTATTCACGCGCGCCGAGAGATGCCGGGGCAATGCCCTCAATCCGGCGGATACAGCATCGGGAAGGTCAAGAGCGGCAGCTCGCCGAACCGAGAACGGACGGCGTCGGCAGCTACCTCCATGCCGGCCTCGGAGTTCGTGACGACGACTACCGCTTCTCCCCGGCTCCGCGAACCGACGACCAGCGAGCGGAATCCGGGGTTCGCGCCCCAGTGGAAGAACCACCCGGGCTCGGCGAGCGCGAGTCCCACGCCCCACGTGATCCTCCGGTCCTTATCGACGTCGACCTGACTTGCGAGCATCGTGTCGACCACAGCGTCGCCTTGCGGCGCCTCGACGAGGCGGCGGGCGAACCGCGCGTAGTCGGCGACTGTCGTCAGCAGCGACGTCGCCGAGACCGGACCGTCGAGCGATGACGGGACGAGTCCCCCGGAACGGTCGTGCCCTTCAGCACGCGCGCCAGCCGCGCTTGGGTCGAAGGTAGAGTGGCGCATGGCGAGGGGCCCGAAGACGCGACGGCGCGCGAGCGCGTCGAGGTGCTCGCGGGTCGCGGCTTCGACTGCGCCCGAAAGAAGCACGTACCCTTCGCTCGAGTAGCGCCATCCCGTACCGGGTGCATCGGCGAACGCGAGCGGTTCGGTTCGGGACCAGTTGGGCAACCCGGAGCGGTGGGACAGCAGAAGACGCGGCGTGACTTGCGCAAGACGCGGATCGTCGAACGCGTCAACGGCGCCCCGGCGTATGTGGCTGTATGGGGCCGGGGACAGGCGAGCGAGCGGCGCGTCGAGATCGATCGCCCCGCGGGCGGCCTCGGACACGACCGCGAATGCGAAGACCGGCTTGGATAGCGAGGCGACTTCGACGAGGGTCTCGGCGCCTAGATCGCCGTGCGCATCGATCGCGTCCGGGGCGCCGCGGCGGACGCGGGCAACGGCGGCGCCCGGTACGTGTCGTTGCACGCGCTCCTCCTCGACCCGCGCGTCACCGGCGCGCCGTCCCAGAGCCGTACAGCCGGCAAGCGCTGAGGCGGTCACGCCCAGAAAGGAGCGTCGTCGTATTTGCATGGGGCATGTGTAGCTGTCGCCGGGGGCATGCTCCAGGGGCCTGGTCCACAAGCCAGCCCGAGCTGACCCGACGACTCGTCGCGGTCTAGATCGTCGTCTGGATCGCGGGCCCGCGCGAGCGGCGGCGGGTCGGCCGGAAGGCCGAGATGCGCGAGGATGTGACGGATCGGCTCGCGCTCGGTGATGACGGCGAGCACCCGAAGTGGACCGCCGCACTTGGCACACGCCATCACATCCACGTCGAATGATCTTCGGAGCAAGCTCGCCCAGTCCACCCTCGGAGTGGCAGCGTAGAGGGAGCCACCAGGGAGTCGTTTGATCGGGCAGGACGCGGCGCGAAGTCTTCGCGCGTCGAGGAGTCGTCCTTCCTCGGCTTCGCTCAGGCGGACCAGATCGCGTGCCCCCCTGGTGCGCCCTGATCTCGCAAGGCGCCTCTGCGACCGCCTGGGCGTCCGCGACCGCGTCCGCGACCGCGACCGCGACCGCGACGGCAAAGAGGAAGCGTGCCGCTACAACACGGCGATGGGGTCGATGCGGGAGACGCTGTCGTGCATCGAGGTGGGGCTGGCGCTCGGGTACGTGAACGAGGTCGACGCTGCGCTGCTGGGGCGAATCGATCAGGTGCTCGGCACGCTCTTCAAGCTGGTATGATGGACGGTGAGCGCCACGCTGCGCATCGACGCAAGACGCAGACGCAAAACGCAGACGCAAAACGCAGACGCAGACGCAGACGCAGACGCAGACGCCTGACGCGGCGTCTGCGTCCGCTGCGGCGTCCGCATCTGCCTCCGCATCGGCGTCCGCGAAAGAACCGCGCTAGGCTCCCCGCCATGAGCCCCCCTCCCCCGACGCCCCCCTCCGGCACGACGCGGGTCACCGACCTCGACGCCGCCTGGTTGACCTCCTCCGCAGGTCCGCGCCTTCGCGCCGTTCGCGTAGCGGCAGAGCGCCTGCGCGACCGGTTCGCCGCGGGTCCCCGCGTCGTCGCCGTCCGAACCCTGCCGCTCACGACCCTCCTCTACCCGACGAAGTACGCCTTCAACTCCGCGGCGCGGTCGCCGGCACCCTTCGTCGTGATGACCCACCGCACCGTCCTCGCGCAGTTTCTGCAGCAGGGGGCGTTGAAGACGCTTCTCTTCAACCCGACCGACATCGACGGCGCTCGGGCGACGCCGTACTTCGCGCGCCTCCTGGACCAGTTCGGCGAGCGCGCCGCCAACCTCCTCGTGCAAACCTACGAACCGCTCGAGACCCAGCTCGCGAGGCTCGGCATCGCGTTCGCCGATGTCGACTACGTGGCATTCGATCACTTCCACACGCAGGACCTCCGCCCCATCCTCGGAACGGAGGACGGATCGCGACCCACGCGCTTCCCGAACGCGACGTTGCTCGCGCCCTCGCGCGAATGGCGCGACTGGGACGATCTCCACCCCTACCAGCGGGCGTGGTTCGTGCGCGACGGCAAGCGAGGCGTCCGCACGTCGCAGCTCGCGCTCACGGAGGGGGACCTCGCGCTCGGCGACGGCGTCCTCCTCGTCCGGACGCCAGGGCACACGTCCGGGAATCAAACGCTGTTTCTGAACACGGAGCAGGGGGTGTGGGGCGTCAGCGAGAACGGGACGAGCGCCGACAGCTGGTCCCCGCTCGACAGCCGGATCGCCGGACTCGGGCCGATGTGCCGGAGGAACGAGCTCGACGTCGTCGTGAACGCGAACACGCCGGAAGGGGGCGCGGAGCAGTACACGTCGATGATCCTCGAACGCACCGTCGTCGATCGCGTGCGGCGAGCGCCCGCGTTCGTTCAGATGTTCCCGTCCAGCGAGGTGACGCCGTCGAAGCTCGCGCCGGGACTGTCACCGACGCTCTTGCACCGGGCGATCACCGTCGGGGAGATCGCGAGACCGGCGAAGAAGCACGCGGCGTAGGCTCAGCGTCGCCGCGCGGTCGCGTGCGCCGCGACCAGGAGGAAGCCGTGGGCCTTGGCGTCCTTCGCGATCGACGCGAGCGACTCGCGCGGCGCGCGGCCGTCTGCGATCTCCACGAGGGAGCGCGCGAGACGCGCGTCGAGCTCGTCACCGATGCAGCCGACGTCGTGCGCGCGAGCGACGAGAGCGTCGAGGCGCTTGATGGAGTCCCCGCGCCGGTCCGCGGCCCCGACCATCCCGCGAATGTAGGCGTCCTCTACGCCGAGGAGGCGCGCCGCGCGAAAATCGCTTTCGCCAACGAGGAGCGGCGACGCGGCGTCCAGCGCGGCGATTGCCTCGGCGCGCTTTCCCGCCGCGAGCAGCAGCCGAGCCTCGAGCGCACGGCAGGCCGTCTCGTCGCCGAAGCGACGCCCCGCGTGCTGCGCGTCGCACGCCGCCGTGACCCCGGCGATCGCCGTTTCTACGTGGCCGTGGCCGCGCTCCAAGGCGAGCCACCCCACCTGCGTCGCGAGGGCGCCGCGGACTTTTTCCTCCTTCAGCTCGATCCCGTTTGCTTCGTCGATCGCGGCCGAGGCGCCCGGCAGGTCCCCCTGGCCGAGCTGGATCATGGACTGCTGCGA
>JBKQKP010000197.1:0-55907 GCA_052147435.1 Polyangiaceae bacterium
GGGCCAGGCCCCTCCCCGCAGCCACCTCCGCGTCATCTACGAGCTCGGCAGGCGCGGCCCCGTCGCCGCGCACCGGGCGCTCGCCCTCTCCGACACCGCTTGTAGCGCACACAACCTCCGCGCCTGCGCGAACCGCGAGAGTCTCTTGCTCAAGGACGGGACCGCGCACGAGCCCGCCCGCGAAGGCGTCCGCATCGCGAGGAGCGAGCGCGGCAGCGGCGGCTGACGGGGACACGAGCCAGCTCGCTCGCACAGGGACTGTGCCTATCTCTTCTTGTCGTCCCACCCGCCGTCGAGCCCCTCCTCGTCCGGCGGCTCGCTTCGAGGGATCGCGACACGCCCACGCACGGACTTCGGGTTGGACGCGTCGAGCAGCGGCGTCGGCGCCCGCGACGGCGGCTTCCCCCGCTTTGCTTCCGTGGTCGGCTCTCCGCGGGGGATCGGCGGCGCAAGGGGAACCCGGAGGTTCATGACGGACGGGTGCGGAGGAGGGGCGCCCCTATCCGGACGCATGGTGCTCTTTCTGCTGCGCTGCGGAGCATGCCTCGGGCTTTGTGCCGGCGGCGCGGCGGGGCTCCTTGGCTTCGAGCTGCGGCGGCGAGCGCGTCCGTAAAGGGACTCGTCTGCGATGGACACTGCGGGCGGGAGGACGGAGCTCATGTCGCCGTCGTCTTCCCAGAGCGCCTTCAACACCAGCTTCCGAGCAGACTTACTCCGAATCGCGAGCGGCGCGATCGAGTCGGGCAACCTCTCCGCCAAGCGCGTGAACTCCTCGAGGGGGACGCTCATCGTGAACGGCGGGAAGACGCGCTCGCGCATGCCCACCCCCAGATCGCTCAGCACCTCGACGGTCGTCGCATCGCCGGTCTGGGCCAGCTCGACCCGCAGCATGCCTTCGATCCACGCGACGTCCTCGCGCGCGAGCCGCGCGAGAAAGACCAGTGCCTTCGGTCCCCCCTCTCCGGGTCGGGCCACCTTCGCGAGCTTGTCGAGGAGAGCGCGCGCCGTCTCGCGATCGCCGAGCGCGGACGCGACGTCGCGCTCGGTGACGTCGAGGCAGCTCTTCACGTGCGCGAGAGGGCTCGGAGGCTCACGCATCGAGGACCGTGTTGTTACTATCCCGTTCGTGCGGTTGGTTGTCACGCGCGATCCGTGAAGCGAGAAGCGTTCCTCCGCGCGTTTCAGCCCATCCGCCGGGCTGGCCAGCCGTTGAACGGTAGGGACGAGGTCGCAAGCAGGTCACTGCTGTGGCGGGAATGCTCCGGCCCTTGCGCCGAACGCCTTCCGAGAGTAGGTGCGGGCAACACCGGTGGGTCCCACGTCGAGAGTAGTTGCCTTCGTGGGAGTGCTCGCTTGCGCCGCCGCCTGGACTGGCGCCGCGGGATGCGGCGGCAGAGCGAGCGGCACGAACGACGCCGAGACCGACGTCGATAGCTCGAGCGGCGGCTCGGGCGGCAACTCGGGGGGTGGCTCGGGTAACGGGTCTGGCAGCAGCTCGGGGAGTGGCTCGGACAGCGGGCCCGCGGGCAGCTCCGGCAACGACGACAGCGGCCCGGGGAGCAGCAGCTCGGACGGTAGCTCCGGCGCCGGCACCCCCGTCACGCTCGCGTCCGGACGAAACCAGCCGTGGGCCCTCGCGCTGGACTCGACATTCTTGTACTGGACCGACGACGGCAGCGGCGCCGTCATGAAGGTGCCGCTCGCAGGAGGTTCGCCCATCACGCTTGCCGCGGGGCAAGGCGGCGCGGCAGACATCGCCGTCGATTCGACGAGCGTCTACTGGACCACCTACGGCGGCACTGTGATGAGTGTCCCCTTGGGGGGCGGAGCGCTAACGACGCTGGCGTCGGCGCAGAACGGTCCCGTCGGAATCGCCGTCAACGGTGCGAACGTCTATTGGACGAACGCTGACTACAACGGGCTGAAGGGCACCGTCATGAGCGTGCCCATCGGCGGCGGAACCCCAACGACGCTCGCCTCGGCGCAGAACAATCCTAACGGGATCGCCCTGGACTCCCGGAGCGTGTACTGGACGAACAGCTCCGGCGGCACTGTGATGAGTATCCCCATCGCCGGCGGCACACCGGTCACGCTCGCGTCGGGGCAGCTCGGCCCCTTCCGGATCGCCGTGAACGCCGCCAACGTCTACTGGACGAACGACTCGAACCCGAGCCCGGGCACCGTCGTGAGCTTGCCCTTGGGCGGTGGCGCGCTGACCACGCTCGCTTCGGGACGGAACGATCCCGAAGGGATCGCCCTGGACGCCGTAAACGTCTACTGGACCGATCACAACGCCGGCAACGTCATGAGCGTCCCGATCGGCGGCGGGGCTCCCACTACGCTCGCATCGGGACAGGACGAGCCCTTGTACGTCGCTGTCGACGCGACGAGCGTCTACTGGACCACCTCTGGCGGCGGCACCGTGATGAAGCTCACGACGCCGAAGTAATCCGCTCACCCCTCCCCTCTCTTTTTCTTTCCCCGTCGTTCATAAAGCGCAGTCCCGCCCCCCACTCACCGGGTGAAAGGGGCAAACCCATGGGACGCTTCTCGAAGATCGCGCGCTTTTCCGCCGTCGCCCTCGCCTTCTCCACAACGGCTCTCGCCGAGCAGCCGCCGAGTGCTCCCGCGGCTTCCGGGCCGAAACCCGTCACCGTCGTCCTCCAGTCCGACGACCGGCACGCGATGATCGAGCGACAGAAGGAGGTGCAGAGCCTCGCCGGCATCCCGCTCAAGGACGCGACCATCCTCGGCGTCAGCACGTGGGAGCCCGCGTGCGTCGCTCCGTGCGCGACCCCCCTCGATCCACGGTTTTCGTACCGCGTCGCGGGCGACGGACTCGTGCCGTCCGAGTCGTTCACGCTTCCGCAGGACAGGGACCATCTGAAGCTCGACGCAAAGATGGGCTCCTCGATCGGGAGGGTCGGCGGAGGGGTGCTCGGGCTCGCTGGAGTCGGTGGCATCTTGCTCGGCGCTGCGGCGCTCATCGCGACGCCGATCCTCGAGAATCAGAACGCAGGGAGCCCCACGTTGCGGACGGGGGTGCTCGCGGGGGGAGTCGTCGTGTCGGGCGCCGGCGTCATCGCACTCGTCGCGGGGGTGTGGCTATGGCTCCACAACGACACGACGGTGCGACAGGAGCAAGAGGAGGGGAGAGCGACTGCGCGCTCGCGCGTCACTGCGGGCGGGATCGCGTTCTGAGGCAGCGCCCGTCACGCCCGGAAAAAGCGCACCATGCCCGCGAGGCCTGTGATCACCGAGAGGACGCCCGCCACGAGGAGTCCCCCGCGCGCCCCCACCGCGTGCATGATAGGTGAGGCCGCGAGCGATCCCGCCAGCACCCCGCCAGCAGCCAGCGCAACACGAAGCGCGTACACCTTGCCGAAGTGGTCGCGCGGCACCTCGGTCTGCATCATCGTGAGGATGGTCACGTCCCCCATGGGGCCGCCGATCGCGGAGAACGCGGCGCCGAGGATCGCTACGGGCACGCCCGGAGCCCACGAGATCAGGGCGAGGCCGAGGCCGAACGCCATCTGCCCCGCGTGGAGAACGCGCATGCGCCGGGTCACTACCGCGCTGGCCATCACCAGGTTGCTCGCGACGTTCCCCGCGCCGTAGGCGCCCATGACGAGACCGTAGTCGCCGACCGCGCCGCCGAGATCCCGTGCAACGAGGAGGGGCACGCCCACGAGAAAGAGCGCCCAGGAGAAGTTTGCCACGATGAGGCTCGCGTAGGCCCAGGCAAGCTCGCCGTGCTCTCGCACCAGGCGAGCTGCGGTGGCGATCCCGGCGAGGAAGCCCTCCCGAGGCCCATCCGCGCGCGGCTCCCAGCGCGCGGCGCTGCGGCCGAGCGAAATCAGGGCGAGCGCGGAGACTCCGAACGATACGGCGTCAACGGTGAAAAAGTGCGTGATCGGGAGCACGAGCGCGACGGCCCCTGCCAGGCTCGGCGCGACCACGCGCGCGACGCGGCGCGTGGCGTCCATCAGCGCGTTCACGGCGCGAAGGCTCTCCGCGTCACCCGCGAGATCGGGGAGGCTCGCCTGGAGCGCGGGATCGAAGAGAGAGCCGAGGGCCCCCACCAGCGCGGCGACCACCGCCATGTGCCAGATCTCCAGCGTGCCCGTGGCCGCGATGATGGGGAGCGCGATCACGGCCGCGGCGCGCGCCACGTCGGCGCCGACCATCGCGAATCGTCGGTTCCACTGATCGGCGAGGGAGCCTCCGATGAGCGCAAAGGCAAGAGAGGAGACGGTCTCGGCGCCCGCGACATAGGCGGCGTCGCTGCCGACGCGGCTCACGGCGATCCAGAGGACGGCCACCTCGTAGAAGTTGTCCCCCACGGCCGAGAGGATCTGGCTGCCCCAGAGCGCGGCGATCCCGGGCTTCCGGAGGACGCGGAAGATCTTCACGCGGCCGAGAGTGGCAGACCGAGGTCGCGGGGTAACCCGAAATCCGTCTCCTAACTCGAAGCGGGCGCCAGGAGAGCGACGTCGAACGTGGCGGTGGGCGCAAGGTGAGCCAGCGTCTGCACGAGATCCTCCGTGGCTCGATGAAGATCGGCGGGCGCGTACGGCGCGAGGCGGTCGAGAACGAAGTACGCATTGCGCGTCTCCGGGAGGAGGCGCGTTCGAGAGGTTTGCCGCCAGTTCCATCGACGGCAGGTCACGCCCGCCACGTCCTTCCAGACGACCTCGCCCGGGAGCGGCCGATCGACGATCGGTTGCCCGTCCGCAGACGTGGGGAAAGGCTCGTCGCCGACGGCCAGATCGAGCACGAGGTCCCCTTCGAGCCGATCGTGGTCCTCCCCGCCGATCGCGAGAACGTGGCGAAGGCTCACCGCGTTGTACGCGTCGACGAGCGGGTTGACGCGGGGGAGCGGGTTCCCCTTCGACAGCCGCTTCAGGAGGGACTCGAGACCACAGGGAAACTTCCTGGGGTCGGCACCGAAGGAGCGATAGGCCTCGCGCCACGCCGCCACGTGCGGGTGAGTGCCGAGGAGCTCTTTCGCCTCTCCGGCCATGAGGCGCGCTTCGATTTCGGCGAGGGGGTCTCCTGCGCTCTCCTCGACATGGAGGCCTTTCGCGTAGACGACGCTCGCGGAATACCCTGGAAACTTGGCAAAGATGCCTGGAGACACGACCAATCGATAAGGGCTCATGATCCTCTCGAGCTACGGCAAGTCGGAATAGACCTCGGCGCACGGTTCTACGACGAGGCCACGGAAGATTCGTTCGGAAGCCCTTCCTACACGAATCGAGCCGTGGAGGCGCAAGAGGCCGGTGCCGTGCTCGAGGAGCAGCTCGTCCCGCGTGAGGCGGATGGCATCTTCGCGGTGCGGCTCGGTCGCCAGGAAGAGAGAATCGTCGCTACAATTCCGAAACGCGAGGCGGCCGCCGCGAATGGTCACGAGCCCGCTCTCCAAGAGTCGATCGAGCGTCAGGAGCGACGCGCATACGTCGGCGTCACGATCGAGACCGCCGTTGCGGTGAGCGTCGAGCGCGAGGCGGACCGCGATGTTGACCTTGATGATCCGCGCGACGGTCGCGCGGTCGAGGCAGCTCGCGGCGAAATCGAAGGCGACGCCATCCGCGCGCCACTCTTCCACTCCGCAGTTCCAGAACGTGGGCAGCAGCTCCTCGGTGACCTTCCGGCCAAAGCCCATTCCGGCTGCGTGGCCGGCATCGTGAATCTGATACTCGAGGCTGCGATTCGCGTCGCTCTCTCTCGAGATGAGCGGCGCGATCAGGAACTCCGCGGTTTCCTCGTCCCAAATGCGACGAAGGCATCGCGCGCCATGCTCGGCGAACCGCCGCCGCTGCTCGGTGAGATCGTTGATCGCCGGCCCCGCGGCGCTGTTCGGGATGCCCCACCGGTCTGGAACGAGGAACGCCTCCCCGGCCGAATGGCCGGTGAGACCGCGAGACGCGAGCCGCTCATACGCGAGAACCGGCGTCATCTTCTGGTTCAGCGCGCCGAATCGCTCACGACACGCCGCTTCGAGCTCGGCGATCGACGGCGCCGCGAACGGTATCAGTCGCCCTACGATCGCCATGATATCGACGGTCGTTCGCGCCTGACGCATCACCGCGTACGGGGCGACGATCAGGAAGTGTCCCCCGGGTCCGACGAACTCCGAGGAAGCGAACGGCTCCGACAGTCCGCCCCAGGCATTCTGACCGAGCGCCGCGATGGTTCGCTCGAGCCAACTGCGAGGGAAGAGCCTGGTGTTGGCGGCGAGCAGGCGACCCAGCGCCGCCGTCGCCTCCGCGATCGCTCCACGCTCGAGCGCCGAGAGGCAGTCTCCGATGGCCTGCTCGATCTCGGGCGTCAAGCCGTGCCCCGACGAGCTCGCGAGGGAGAGCTTCACTGGCTCTCGAAGCTCTCGAGGGTGGGACGTGCTGGCGATTCCGTGGCTGTGCGAGGGATTCATGAGGCGATCGAGCTGCGGTAGAAGTCCGCGACGCGCCGTAGCCCCGTCTCGAGGACCTCCATATCGACGGCGACGTTCATTCGCACGAATCCAGGGTCGCCATGTGCAACGAAGTCCGTGCCGGGGCACACCGCGACGTGAGCGGTTTCCAGCAGCGAGTGGGCGAAGTCGATCGACGTCATGCCGAGCGCGCGAACGTCGACGCAGACGTAGAATCCCTCGCCGAGGCCGTCGTTCACGAGAGGTATCCCCTCCTCGCGACAGATCTCGATCGTCCTTTGCCGCCGGCGACGCACGTAGTCGCGATGCTTCGGCAGGATCGTGTCCGTGTGCTCCAGCAAGAATGCGCCGAGGCGCTGGGAGGGGATGGCGGTCGCGATGTTCAGCGCGAATCGCATCCTCTTGACGACGTCGACCGCCCAATCCGGGGCGACCAGGAAGCCGAGCCGGAGCCCCGGCGTCGCGAAGAGCTTCGAGAAGCTTCCGACCATGAAGTGGTCGCCTCGATGCGCCAGGATCGAACCCCCGGTCGAGGGCCCAACGCCAGCGTAGACCTCGTCCGAGACGACGGAGGGGCCCAACGAGGCCAGCGCCGCGTATTCGTCGTTCGACAGTCGCACTCCGAACGGGTTGGACGGACTGTCGACCAGAATCGCGCCCGTCCGCTGCGAGACCGCTCCTCGAACCGAAGCCCATGCCGGTCGAAGTCGTTGATCCAGCTTCCAGGTGTGCAGCCGCGCGCCGACCGAATCGCTCAGAGGGCGGAACGATGGATAGTGAATCTCCGGGGTGAGAATCTCGTCGCCGGCGCGCACGACACACATCAGCGCGAGGTAAAGAGCGTTCGAGCCCCCGTCGGTGATGACGACATGCTCCGCGGGGACGTCCACGCCGGGATGCAGCCACTTGAGCAGATCGGCGACCCCTCGGCGCAGGGCCTCGTCGCCGACGGCGGGTCCATAGGACATCAAGTCCCGCAAATCGACCGAGAAGGCCGCGAGGTCGTTCGAGAGCGGGAACTGCGATGTTCCTATGCCGAGATTGAGGACGGGCGCGGCGAGCTCCTTGGTACGCGCGATGATCGCGAGCGTCCCTTCGAACGAGGAGATCCTCCGCCGCGGGGCGACCGGCAGCCGCTCGACGGCTCGCCTCATGGCCTCGAGGGGGGGCGAGAGGAGGCGCGTGCCGCCGGTGTCTACCATCCGGTCCGATGAGAGCCTGGAGTTCGCGCTGGTCATGCGTCGCGCTCCTTGCAAGATCCGCTTCCTCGACGGCGCACGGCTCGTCACACCAACGGGTGACTTGGCGCCCTTCGCGCCGCTCGTTAGAGATATCCGTGCGGCGTGGGGAGCAGCAGTCGTTCACGAGGTGCGGAGCGGTAAAGCGGAGCGTCGAAGGCCTAGGCATCGGCCGCCAAACTCCTCGACGCCCGCGGGCGAGCTGACGCGAGGTTCTTCCCATGGACACTCTCTTCCTTGAGGTCACCGGCGGCGCCGATCACGGCGCGCGCATGCCAGTGGATTGCACCGATCGCACGATCGGCCGCGCTCGCGACTGCGATCTTGTGCTCCGCGATCTCGCGGTCTCCCGCCGCCACGCGAAGGTGCGCCTCGTCGATGGAGCGGCGAGGATCACGATCTACGCCGGCGCCGCCCCCGCGGTCACCATGGGGCGCGTGTCCGCCGCCATCGAGGCGAAGACCGGCGAGCACATCCTCCTCGGCAACACCACGCTCGTGGTCCGCTGCGAAGACGGCGCCAACGGCCCCCGCTCCGTCCGCGCCGACGTACGCACGTTACATTGCGGCGTTGGAATCGACGCCCTCCACCTCGCGGCCATTCACTCGCTCGTCGAGCTACTCGATGGCGCCGAAGGCATCGCCGAGCTCGAGGCGGCGGCCCGTCTCTGGGCGGCAGGGCAGACGACCGCCTCGAACGTCGAGCTCGTTTTCGGGGACGGAGCCGCGAGCGCGGTCACGGAGAGCCTCGCCCCCGACGGGACGACGCGCCTCTCCGTTCCCGCTCCCTGCAACGAGTCCGCGGCCCTCGTCTTCTCCTGCGCTCCCCCTCCCGGCGAGAGTGGGGATTCGCTGCGCAGCACTCTCGTCATCGCGGGGCGCCTGTTCGGCTCCGCGTTGACGCGCGTGCAGCGCCTCCGGGTCCTCGAGGACGAGAAGGCTTCGCTGCGCGCGATGTCGTTCGGAAGCGCACGAGCGTTTCTCGGTTCTTCTCACGCGGCGGAGCGACTCGCGCGGCTCATCCCTCGCCTCGGGAGCAGCGACGTCAACGTGCTCCTCGACGGGGAGACCGGGTCCGGAAAGACGTTCGTGGCGCGCTTGATTCACGAGCACGGGCCGCGGGCGAAGGCGCCGATGCGCGTCATCAACTGCGCAGCGATCCCCGAGTCCCTCATCGAGAGCGAGCTGTTCGGTCACGAGCGGGGCGCGTTCACGGGAGCGGTGGTCCAGCGCGCCGGCGCGTTCGAGGCTGCGGGACGCGGAACGCTTCTGCTCGACGAGATCGGCGAGCTCGCGCTGCCTAGCCAGGCGAAGCTCCTCCGCGTCCTCGAAGAGCGACGCTTCGAGCGCATCGGATCGAACCGCTCGATCCCGCTCGAGGCGCGGATCATCTCCGCGACGAACCGGGATCTGGAGGCGATGGTCGCCGAGGGGCGCTTCCGCAGCGACCTCTTCTTTCGAATCGCAGTCATACGCGCGTGCGTGCTCCCGCTGCGCGAGCGCGGTGACGATCTCCCTCTTTTGGCACAGCAGATCCTCTCGGACCTCGCGACGAGCGCGGGTCGTCGGATCGAAGGTTTCTCCCCGGCCGCGCTCGAGGCGATCGCCCGCTATTCGTGGCCGGGAAACGTCCGCGAGCTCAGGAACGCCATCGAGCACGCCGTCGTCCTGGGCGATGGCCCGCGAATCGAGGCGTGCGACTTCCCCCCGGGGATCTCGCGCGAGCCGCTGGACTCGCCCGATCCCTCGACGGTCAAGCTCCCGGCGAACCTCGCCTGGCTCGAGCGTCGCTCGATCGAGGCGGCGCTCCGCGAGACCAACGGCAATCGCACGCGGGCGGCGGCGATCCTCGGCGTCAACCGCCAAACGATCTACAACAAGCTCGCCGAGTTCGAGAAGGGGTGACGCAAGGCGCCCGGCCGCCTGGTCCGCGAGATGCAGGCGGGGCGAGGCATGTCCCTCTTCGGAGCCAACGCACCAGCCGCTCGCTACCACGCGCTCCTCGCCGCCGGGCACTTCGCGTCGACGCGCGATCATCTCGCGCGCGAGATCGAAGCGCGGACCCTCTACTTCCTAGGACGCCCGATCCTCGGCGTGCTCCGCCCATTCTTCCTCTCGGAGACCGCGTACGACGCCGCGATGACCGCGGCCCTCGGAGTCTCGCGTGCCCTATCGACGGCGTGCGCTCGCCTCGGCCGGGACCCGGATCTTCGCCGCGAGCTGGGGATGTCTGCGGAAGACGAGGCGCTCCTCGCCCTCGAGCCGGACGGGCTGGAAGAGCTCTCCGGACGCCTCGACGGCTTCCTCGGGGCCGACGGCGTCGTGCGGTTCATCGAGTACAACTCGATGGGGGCCGGGACCGCGCAGAGCGAGGAGATGAGTCGAGCCTTTTGGGAAGCGCCGATCATGACGGAGCTCCGCTCGGCGTTCGACGTTCGCTTTCTTCCTCTTCACACGCGCGTCGCCGACGCGCTCGTCGCGTTCTTCCGAGCGCGCGGCGGCGTGGGCATCCCCTCGCTCGCCGTGGTGAGCACCGGGCGAGTCACCGGAGCGCGGGACCTCCCGGAGGGGACCATGATCGCGCCCACTCTCCGGCGCCGCGGGATCGCTCTCGCCGGGGCGCGCTCCGAGGAGCTCGAAGCTCGAGCCGACGGCGTCTACGTGCGCGGGGAACGCGTCGACCTCGTCATCGTGGACTTCTTCCCGGAGTTTCTGGGTCAGATCCCCTCGTCGCACCCCTTCTGGGATGCCGTCCGGTCGCGGTCGGTCCACCTCGTGAAGTCTCCGCGGGCGCAAGTTCTCCGCGGAGACAAGCGAGTCCTCTCGCTCCTCTCGGACCCCCGTCACGCTTCGCTCTTCGACCTCGAGACGCAACGACTGCTCGCCCGCCACGTCCCTTGGACACGCGTCCTCCGTGACGAGACGACGACCTTCGAGGGGCGCCGCGTGTCTCTCCCCGAGCTCGTCGTCACGGAGCGCGAGCGGTTCGCGCTCAAGCCGTCCGACGGGTACGGCGGCACCGGCGTACTCCTCGGTTGGGAGCACGACGCGCGTGACTGGGGGCGCGCCGTCGATGAAGCGCTCGGTGGCGGCGGGTATGTCGTTCAGGAGCGCGTGAAGGCGGTTCGCGAGCTCTTTCCGATGGTCATCGAAGGAGAGCTTGCTCTGGAGGAGGCGTTCGTCGACTTCAGTCCCTTCGTGTGGTGCGAGCGATCGGCGGAGGGGGCGCAGGTCCGCGTGTCGCGTACGTCCATGATGAATCTGTGCGCCGGCACGGGTTCTTGCGTACCTCTCTACCTCACCTCGGAAGGACGACGCGGATAGCGACTCTCGGTTCGCGAGGCGCCGACAATGTCGGCGTCACCGCTGCGCGACCGCCGAGACTTCAGACGACCGCGAACGCACCGTCGAGGGATCTCGGCCCGTTCGCGCACACGACGAGGTGGCCCGTCGATTGCTCAAGGGCCTAGCGAGCGTCGCTCCCCACCGAGGGATCGCCGCCGCCTTCGAACACTTCCACAGGAGCCACCATGAACCGAAGCATCGCTGAGCGCCTCGAGCACAACACGCACCGCACCCGCCTCGTGGAGCACCCCTTCTTCAAACAGAACGTCCCCGCGAAGTTCACGCACGAGAACGTCGCGCGGTACATCGGGCAGTGGTGGCACCCGCTCCACTATTTCCCGACGTTTCTGGCGCGGACCATCTCGGTCGTCAACGACGACGAGAAGACGGCCGTGACGTCCATCCTCTCTCAGGAGGTGGGTGAGGGCGCCTTCGAGCGCGCTCACGCCTCGATCTACATCTCCACGATGAAGGACGTCGGCTTCGAGGAGAAGGTCATCACCGGGACGGCTCCCTCGGAGGCCACGCGCGCGCTCGTCGCCGGATACGAGCAGGCTTCCAGCAGCCGCCTGAGCGCGCTCGGCTTTCTCTATGGCACGGAGGTCGCCGACCTCGTCATGGTCGCGGGCATCGGGAAGGCGGTGCGAAAGTGCACCGGCGCCCACGCGCTCCCGTGGGTGGATATCCATGTGGCCCAGGAGCCGCATCACGTGGAGAAGGCCGCGGGCGCCGTCTATGCGGAGCTCTCGCAGCGCGAGGAGGACGAGGTCGTCTTCCAGGCCGAGCGGATGTGGAAGCTCTGGGTCGCGTTCTTCGACTACCTCAAGGACGCAATGGGCGAGTCCGTCTCGCGACTCTCGCAGGACGTCTCCCAGGCGCCGGCCGAATAACGCATCGTCGCCAGGAGCCGCCGCCATGATTATCGATCTCAGGAGCGACACGGTCACCAAGCCCACGAGCGAGATGCGAAGGGTCATCGCTGGCGCCGAGGTCGGTGACGATTCGTACGGAGACGATCCCTCGGTCAACGCCTTGGAGTCGTATTGCGCAGAGCTGTTCGGCAAGGAAGCGGCAGTCTTCACGACGACGGGCACGATGAGCAACCAGCTTGCGCTCCGTGCCCTCACGAACCCGGGGGACGAGGTCATCCTCGATACCGCGCATCACATCAACTATTTCGAGAGCGCGCAGTCCGCCAGTATGGCGGGCGTCGCGCTGAACCCGATCGACTGCCCCGACGGAATGATGACCCCCCGATTGATGGAGATCGCGATCGGGCGGAAACCTCGGATTGGCTACTACAGCAGGCCGCGCCTCGTCTGCATCGAGAACACGGTCGCGTATCACGGCGGGAAAATCTTCCCCCTCGGGCCCATGCGTGCGCTGCACGAAGCGGCGCGGGGCGCGGAGATGGCGGTCTACTTGGACGGTGCGCGCCTTCTCAACGCCTGCGTGGCGGCGCGCGTCGATCCTCGAGAAGTAGCCCGCTGGGCCGACCTCCTGAGCCTCGACTTTGCCAAGGGGCTGGGCGCGCCGCTCGGATCGATCCTCGTCGGCGCGAAGGAGGTCGTCGACCGCGTCCGCAAGTTCAGAAAGTGGTACGGGGCCGGGTTCCACCAGGCGGGGATCATGGCGGCCGCAGCTCTCTACGCCGTGCAGACCAACGTCGAGCGGCTCGCGGACGACCATCGGAACGCGCGCGACTTCGCGGCGCACCTCGCGAACATCCCCGGGGTCACCATGGTCACGCCCGTACCCGAGACGAACATCGTACTCTTCGACGTCGGGCGTCTTCGCTTGAACGCGAGTGGAGTCGTCGCCGAAGCCCAGAAGCGCGGGGTGCTTCTCGTGGCCTGGACCTCCACGATCGTGCGTGCGGTAACTCACCTCGGCGTGAGCGACACGATGTGCCGGTCCGCGGGCGAGATCGTCCGCGGCATCTTGACTGGCGCGTCGTCGCCCCGCGTGTTCGAGGTCGAAAGCCCCAACATTCGCGCGGTGGCGCCGCAGAGGCGGAGCGCATGACTGCGCCCTCGCATTTCCCGCACGGACTCAAATAGCCAAGGAGGAGCGTTTCGATGGAATCTCGTTCGCAGAGTGAGCAGACGCACGCGTCGTCAGAGGTCAAGGTCCGCCGCGTCCAGGTCTCCGACGCCGCGGCCGTCGTCTCCATCAAGGCGCGGGTCGTCGCCGAGTCGGCTTTTCACGTGGCCGACTCGGCCGACAGCACGAAGACGGTCGAGGAGCAGGCGCAGTACATCGCCACGATCGTCGCGGACCCCGAGCGGTTCATGATCGTCGCCGAGGTGGGGGGCGAGGTAGTCGGCGTCCTCGAGATCGAGCGCGAGGTACGCAAGCGGCTTCGCCACCGGGCCGAGGTGTGGACGCACGTGCTCGATACCCATCGCGGCAAGCGGGTCGGCCTCGCGCTCGCCGAGACCGCTCTCGCCTGGGCCCGCGCGACGCCGTCGATCGAGAAGCTCGTCATGCACATCCTCCACACGAACGAGGCATCGCTCGCGCTCACGCGCAAGTGCGGCTTCGTGGAAGAGGGGCGCCTGAAAGACGAGGTCAAGATCGCTCCCGGCGTCTATGTCGACCTCGTGCTCATGGGTGGGCGACTCCGTCCTCGGACGTCGTCGTGAACGCCGCGGTCGCGGCGACGGCGCGCTACCACGATCTGCTCGCAGAGGGACGTGCGGCTTCGTGCCGGAAAGCGCTCCACGACAACGCCGACCAGCTCCGGCTCGCGGACAACGTCGTCGCCCATTCGCTGAGACCATGTTTCGTCACCGAGGATGCCTACTCGAGCGCGATGCGGGCGACGTCGTCCATCGCCACCGCGCTCCAGGTGGCTCACACGGCGCTCACGCACGACGCTCGTTTGCGCGCCGAGCTCGGGCTCTCCGAGGCAGAAGAAGAGATCGTGAGCGCCGAGCCCACGGGCTCGACCGAGTTCACCGGCAGGTTCGACGGCCTCTTCGATGGCGCGGGGACGCTCCGGTTCGTCGAGTACAACTCGCTGGCCGCGGGGCTGATGATGGTCGATTGGATGTGGCGCGTCTACGACGCCATGCCGATCATGGCCGACCTGCGGGCGCGCTTCACTACGCGCCACGAGTCTACGTCGCGTTGCATCGTGCCCGCCTTCCTTCGCTCGTACAGGAGCCGAGGGGGCGTGGGCCTCCCGACGATCGCCATGGTGAGCGCGAGCCCCGCGACGTCGACGATGCGCTTCGAGGAGTGGAGCGTGATGGCGGACCTCGTGTCCGACGCCGGGTGCGCGACCATCGACACGAGGCCGGAAGAGCTCGAGGTCGTCGCGGACGAAGTCCGGGTCGCGGGGCGCCGCATCGACGTCGTCTTCATGGATGACTGGCCCCTTCTGCGCCGCCTCGTCCCCCCCGCGCACCCGTTCTGGCGCGCGGTGCGCGAGCGCCGCGTCTGGATCGCGAACTCTCGCGCTAACAACATCCTCCGCGGCGACAAGCGGATCTTCGCGTTCCTCAGTGACCCGGGGCACGCTCACCTCTTCGAGCCGGAGGTGCTCGGGGCCATCGCCCGCCACATTCCGTGGACCCGGATCGTCCGTGCGTCCACGACGCTCCTCGACGGGCGGTCTGTCGACCTTCTCGAGGTCGTGCGGCGCGATCGGTCGCGCTTCGTGCTCAAGCCGGCGTCCTCCTACGGCGGCAAGGGGGTCGTCCTCGGCTCGGACGCGAGCCCCTCCGAGTGGGACGCCGCCATCACGCTCGCCCTCCGAACGCCGCACGTCGTGCAAGAGCGCGTGAACGTCACCCGCGAGCCCTTCCCGTTCGTGGGGGATGGAGATTTCGAGTACCGCTCCTGCCATAGCGACTTCTCGCCGTTCCTGTGGAGCGAGAGTGATGCGATCGGCGTACTGGCGCGAGTTTCGCAGGAGTCGGTGGTGAACGTCACCAGCGGCGGATCCGCCGCTCCCGTCTTCAGCGTCGCGAGCGCGTGAAGCGAGCGCGTGAACGTCTTGAAGAGAGGACCGTGATGAAGGACGTGTTTGTTCGGTGCGGTGCGGGCGCCATTCTGGCTGCGATGGCGAGCGGCACGACGGGGTGCGTTTCCTCCGAGACGACGCCTTACGTCGCCGAGATCCGGCGGACGACCTACGGTGTACCGCACGTGCGCGCGGCCGACGTCGGCAGCCTGGGCTTCGGCCAGGGGTACGCGGTCGCCCAGGACCACGTGTGCACCATCGCCGATCAGGTCATTCGCGTCCGAAGCCAGCGCGCGAAGTACTTCGGCGAAGGAGAGGGGGGCGCGCACGTCGACGATGATTTTGCGCTTCTCGCGCTGGACATCCGAGGTACCGCGAGGGCGGGCGTCGAGACGCTGCCGCAAGACGCCCGCGAGCTACTCGCGGGCTTCGTGGCGGGGTACAACGCGTATCTCGCCGACACGCCCCCGTCGCAGAGGCCGAGCGCGTGCCGCGACAAAGAGTGGGTCACTCCGATCGACGAGATCGACGTGCTCGCGCGCGGGGTAGACGTGGCGCTCGTCGGCTTCGAACGGATCATGCTCCGGGCGATCGCGCGCGCCCAACCGCCTAGTCCGGCGACAGCCGCGGCGAGTGAGGCGTCGAGCGATGCGACGATCGACGACCTCCCGCTCCTGGTCGAGGGGTCCCACGAGGTCGAGGCCGCGAGCAACGGTTGGGGCATCGGGCGCGATCGCGCGGAGGACGGACACGGCATGCTCCTCGCCAACCCTCACTTCCCCTGGGAAGGTGAGCTGCGCTTTCACGAGATCCACCTGACGATTCCGTCGAAGCTCGACGTCTATGGCGCGGGGCTCCTGGGAATGCCGGGCGTAGCGATCGGCTTCAACGACGACGTCGCGTGGACGGCTACGGCGTCTGCCTCCTCGCGCTCGACGCTTTACAAGCTGAAGCTCGTGCCAGGAGATCCGACCTCCTACGTGCTCGACGGCGTGCGCCGTCCCATGGACCGCCGAGAGCTGACGGTGGACGTGCTTCGCGACGGCCATCTCGTCCCGGAGAAGCGGGTCGTCTACCGATCCGTCCAGGGCCCGATCATCGCGCTCCCTGGTGTCGGCTGGACGTCCGATGTCGCGACGGCCATCCGTAGCGCCGGCGCGAACGACACGTCACTCGTGACGACGTGGTCGCGCATGATGAGCGCCCGCGATGTGAGCGAGATTGACGCGGCGAACGCGGGTCGCGGCATCCCCTGGGCGAACACGATCGCGTCGGACCGCGCTGGGGACACCCTCTACGTCGACGCGTCGCGCGTCCCCAGCCTCAGTCGGGCGACGCTCGACGAGTGGTCGGCACGTCTCGCCTCGGACCCGATGACGGCGAAGATGTGGGCGCACAAGATCGTGCTGCTCGACGGAAGCGTCTCCGATTCGGCCTGGCAAGAGGGTGGGACGTACCCCTTCCTCGTGCCCATCAGCCAGGCACCACGCCTCGCCCGCACCGACTTCGTCTTCAACGCGAACGACAGCTTCTGGATGACCAACCCCTCGTCGCCAATCCGCGGCGTCTCGCCGCTCTACGGCGCCGTGGACAAGCCGCTCTCCGCCCGCACGCGGATGAACGCGCGCCTGCTCATGGACCGCGCCGCGGACGGTCCGGCGGGGAAGGACGGGCGTTTCTCGATCGACGAGCTCGAGCAGGCGGTCACGAACAACGAAGGACTCGTCACGGATCTTCTCAAGGGACCGCTCGTGGAGCGGTGCAGCGCTTCGAACGGCGCGCCGGAACGCGTGCGCGAGGCGTGCCGGATCCTGGGAAGTTGGGACGGGCGCGATAATCTCGGCCGCGCCGGCGCCGTGCTCTGGCGCGAGGTGCTGGGCGCTCTCGAGGAGCGCGGAGGGCTGTTCGCGGACGCCTTCGACACACGGTCCCCGGTCGATACCCCGCGCGTCCTCGTCGCGGCGACCTCTTCGGAGCCCGATCCCATTGTGCGCGCCCTGACGACGGCCATCGAGCGGCTCGACCGCGCCGGGATTCCCATCGACGCGCCGCTCGACGCCGTTCAATACGTGGCGGGGCGGAGCTCGCGGATTCCGGTCCCCGGGTGCTCCGATCTGGAGGGGTGCCTCGATGTCGTGGGCTTCACCGACCGGCTCACGACGAGCTTGCTTCCTGCGTCCAAACGGGTCGGGGAGAGCAGCGATACGACGGGTCTCGGCCGCGACGGCTACCCGATCAACTACGGCTCGAGCTTCGTCCTCTCGGTGAAGCTTGGGGGTGGCGCGCCGCGCGCTGACGCCGTCCTCGTCTACGGCGAGAACGAGGAGCCGTCTTCGAAGCACAGCGACGACCAGGCGCAGGTTTGGGCGCAAGGACATCTTCGGCCCGTGCTCTTCGATGAAGTCGAGATCGCCAAGGCGACCGAGGCGCGCATGACGGTCAGGGGCCCGCGGGCCGCCGCGCGGTGAGCGCCGGCACGGCGCGCCCCTTCCGGACGTTCGCCACCCTCTCGATCGCGCAGTCTCTCTCGCTCCTTGGCACGGGGCTGACGGCCTATACCCTCGGCGTTCACTTCTTCGAGCGCTCCGGTTCGGCGGCCCAGTTCGGGTTGTTCGGTCTCTCCGCCACCCTGCCGATCGTCGTCCTGTCTCCCTTCGCCGGCGTGCTCGTCGACCGATGGACTCCACGTCGAGCGATGGCCCTCGGCCAAGGGGCCGCAGGGATCGCCACGCTGCTCATCGCAACGCTCGCCGCGCGGCAGCATGTGTCCGTTCCACTCCTGTGCGGGCTCGTCTGCGTCACGAGCGCGTGCGACGCAGTCGCGTGGACGGCGTTTCTTGCCGGCATGCAAGGGATGGTCGAGCCGCGACAGCTGGGGCGCGCCAACGGGCTCGCCCAGCTCGGAGACGCCGTGTCGGCGGTGCTGGCGCCAATCGCTGCGACCGCGCTCCTCACGCGTGCGCCGCTGAGCGACGTCCTCGTCTGTGACGCGCTCACCTCGTTCGTCGCCTCTCTCGCTGCTTGCGCCGCCGCGCCGAAGATCGAGGGCGCGGGTTGGGCCGCGCGTCCGAGCTTCGTCGCGGAGCTACGCGAGGTGCTCGACTTTCTTCGGCCTCGGACTGGGTTGTGCGCCCTCGCGACGATCTTCATGTTGGGGAACTTCGCCACGGCGACCCTCCAGGCGCTGGCGCTGCCGCTCCTCCTGGGGAGCGCCGGCCGCAACACCGCGGCTACGGTGCAATCGCTCGCGGGACTCGGAGTCGTCGCCGGCGGCGTATGGGCGAGCCTCGCGCGTGGACCGGCGCGGAAGGGACGTGCAACGGTCGCCTGGACGGTGCTTCGGGGTGGGGTGCTCGCCGCTGGCCTCGTGAGCTCGAGCGCGTGGACGATCGGCGTCATCTCGGTGTTCACCGCCATCTCCCTCGCGCCGATGATGAGCGCCAGCCAGTGCGTGTGGCAGCGTCACGTTCCGTCCGCGATGCAAGGACGCGTCTTCGCGTTCCGCCGGATGCTCGCGTCGATCGCGATCCCGCTCGCGTACACGATGATGGGGCCGCTCGCAGATCGCGTCTTCGAGCCCGCGTTCGCTCCCGACAGTCCCCTCGCCGCGGCCTTCGGTTACGGAGCGGGGCGCGGAACGGCGGTCCTCGTCGGCCTCGTGGGCGCCATGACGGCGCTGGTCGCGCTCCGGATCGGAGCTTCGCGATCGATGCGCGATCTGGACCGCGGCGCCGAGCACTTGGACGCTCCTGCCGTGGACCGCCAAGATTTTCGACACACGACGTCGCCTGTCGAGACGGGGCCGTAACGGAGCGCCGGGGCATGTGCGTTGCAATTCGAGCGCGACTCGCCGAGACCGCGCATGCTTTCCCTCCGCTCGATCGCGTGGTTCGCTCTCCGGGGCGCCCTGATCCTGCTCGCGGTGGCGCACGCGAGTCGCGCGGACGCCGCGAACCCGCCAGCCGTGGTGCCGCCGGGCGTGGTCCCCGGCCGTCCTGGACCACCAAGGTCAGCCACGGTCCCCGTGCTCCACGCACGAAGGACGTCTGTTCCGCCAATCATCGACGGGCGCCTCGATGACGCGGCCTGGGCGCGCGCCATCCCCGTCGCCTCCTTCACGCAGAAGATCCCGGAGAGCGGCCGACCGCCGACTTCTTCGACGCTCCTCCGCGTTCTTTACGACGACGACGCGCTCTACGTCGCGTTCGACTGCTCGCAGCGGACGCCCGTGATCGGGCGCCTCGCGCGCCGCGATCGCGGGGTCGAGTCGGACTCGGTGACGATCTCGATAGACAGTCGCGCGGACTCGCGCAGCGCGTTCGAGCTCTCCGTCAGCGCCGCCGGCGTTCTCACCGACGGCACGCGCTACGACGACATGGAGTATTCCGCGGACTGGGACGAGAACTGGCAAGCGAAGACGACGAGAACGAAGAGTGGTTGGTCCGCGGAGTTCCGTGTCCCGCTTCGTATTCTCCGATTCGACCCTGCCGCGACGGCGTGGGGTTTCCAGGCACGCCGCTACTACGCCGCGCGCCAGGAGGTCGATGAGTGGGCCTTCGCTCCACGCGACGCGGGCGGCGAGGTCTCTCGGTACGGTCGCCTGGTCGATCTCGACCTCCGCGCCTCCCGGCAAGGGGTCGAGCTCCGCCCGTTCGTGGTCGGGAGCATCCGGCATCAGGATCCGGACCCGACGATCGGGTGGAGAGGCTTCGCGTACGCCGTCTCTGCCGGCGCCGACCTCACCTGGCATCCGGCGCCCACGCTCACGCTCAACGCCACGATCAACCCCGACTTCGCGCAGGTCGAGGCGGACCAGGTAGTCCTCAATCTCACGAACCAAGAGCTCCTCTTGCCGGAAAAGAGACCGTTCTTCCTCGACGGCGCCGACGCGTTCTCCACGCCGATCCAGCTCGTCTACACCAGGCGTATCGGCCGGACCCCGCTGACGCCGCTGCTCGAGACAAGCGAGATTCTCTACGATCGTATCCAGCCGACCCCGGTGTACGGCGCGGCGAAGCTGACGGGGACGCTGGGGCGGGGATGGACGTTCAGCGCACTGGGGGCGCTCACCGGACCGAACACCGTATCCATCGTCAACGCCGACGGTTCGACCTACCCGTTCCCGCTCGACTCGACGACCGCGTTCGGCGCGCTCCGCGTTACCCGCGCCATCGGGCCCCGTCTGCGGCTCGGCATCAGCGCCACGTCAGTCACGCGCGCAGAGTCCGGTTACGCACCGTCGTGGCTCGCGCCGTCCACCCAGTACCCGCTCAGCGCGCCAGTTGGCCCCTCCCCGTCGCTCCAGCGCTGCCCCGACGGGTCCAGCTCCCCGATCGGGGCCCGGTGCACCCACGACGCCTACGCCGGCGGGCTCGATTTTCTCTGGACCTCTCCATCCGCGGACTACAGCGTGCGCGGTCAGGTCGTCGGCACGGCGATCGCGAATGGCCCCGACCGCACGATGCTCGACGGCACGGTGATCCGCTCCGGCGACGCCGCACCCGCCGCACGCCTGGGCATCTCCAAGGATGGGGGCCAGCACTGGGTCGGAACCGTCGGACTCCGCGCGCACGATCGAAAGGTCGACTACGACGACCTCGGCTACATGCCGCGCCAGAACGAGCTGCGGGCGGCCGGCTACGTCGGCTATCGGACGCTCGAGGCGTACGGGCCGCTCCTCGAGACGGAGACCGGCCTCACGGCCATCGCCTCCGAGAACTGGGACGGCCTGAACCTCGGGCGAAGCGCGCAGGCGCACACGGAGATCAAGTGGAAGTCGTACTGGTCTACGCGACTCGACGCCTACGTGCAGACGAGCCGCTTCGACGATCGCGAGGTCGGCGACGGCACGGCGCTCGAGCGCGCCGCGCTGCAGGGGCTCGGCGAGAGCATCGGGACCGATCCGCGAAAGGCTCTCAGCGCCCGTCTCCAGCTCAGCGAAGAGCGGGTCGACGGCGGCGCGTACAACCTTCGACTCGACGGCGACATCCGCTGGCTCCCTCTGTCGGTCCTCGAAATTCAGGTCGTGCCGACGGCGGCGATCGCGACGGGCGAGCCGCGGTACGCAGGAGCGGCAAACGACGGAATCACGCCGGTGTTCGGGCGGCTCACGGCGCGCGACGTGGGGGCCACCCTCCGCGTCAACTACACGTTCTCCCCGTCCGTGAGCCTGCAGACCTATGCGCAGCTCTTCACGGCGTCCGAGCACTTCGAGGGGTTCACGTCGACGACGCGCCTTCGAGGGTTCAGCGCCTTCCACCCCCCTCCGGCGGGACAGCGCGTCGACCTCTCGAGTCTCCAGCCGTGGGCTCCGCCGGCGGTGAACCCCGATGTCCAGGAAGGGGTCCTCGACGTGAGCGTCGTTCTTCGCTGGGAATACGCGCTCGGCTCGACGCTGTACCTCGTGTACGCGCGATCGCAGGCGCCAGACCCATCTCTGGCGTTCGGTGAGCCGCCGAGGCTGAGCGCCCTGGAGGTCGCGCGCGCCCCGGCTGCCGACATGATTCTCGCCAAGCTCACGTACTGGTTCGCGCCGTGACGGCTCGGGCGCGTCCACGACTTCGACCGAACGGTGCCGGTGCGCCGATGTTTTTGACACGTGAGCGCGCCCGACGCGCCCCTGTCTCGGGAATCGGGCGCGCACGGTCGTTGCAAGGAAGGCCGCCATGAACGGACGGGTACGAGAAGCGGTCGACCATTTCCACGAGCTCCTGCACTCGGGCTACCTCGAAAGTAGCCGCGAGGTTCTCCAGCGCGAGACCGAGGCGCGAGGGCTCCAGTTCTTGAAGCACGACCTGGTTACGGTCCTCCGTCCGGTGTTCCTGGAGGCGGCGGTCTATCGCGACGCGATCAAGGCCGCGTCGATCGTGTCCCGTGCGCTGACGCGCCTGCACCGCCGCCTGGCACGAGACCCCGCGCTGCGCGCAGAGCTCGAGCTCGAGGAGGGCGACGAGCTGTTCGTGCAGGCGGAGCCGGACGGGCCCACCGAAGCATGGGGCCGGCTCGACGGCTTCATCGGTCCTGACGGCGTCGTCCGGTTTCTCGAGTTCAACTCGATGGCGTCGGGTGCTGCCGATCGCGACGAGATCCTCGAAACGTTCCTCGCGATGCCGATCCTCTCGGCCTTTCGTACGCGGTTCCCGGTCATGTGCGAGATGACGCAATCGCGGACGGTCGAATCCTTCCTGCGCGCCTACAGGAACCGCGGCGGAACGGGGCTGCCCAGGGTCGCCATCGTGAGCGATCCGACGGCGGACCGCGAGCTGCAGTGGCTCGAGGCTCGAATAATCCTGGACCGCCTCGCGCTCGAGGGCGTTGCGATCCGTCGCGGTCTGCCCGCGCAGGTCGGTGTCCGAGACGGCGTCGTCGCGCTCGACGGCTGGCCGGTAGACGTCATCCTGACCGACGACTGGCGGGCTTTCGTGCGCGCCATGCCGTTCGGCTCGCCGTTCTGGAAAGCGGTGCGTGAGCGGAAGGTCTGGCTTGGAAAGTCCTGGAATCTGCGTCTGCTCCGCGGGGACAAGCGCGAGTTCGTCATGCTCAGCGATCCTCGCTACGCGTCGCTGTTCGATCTCGAAGAGCGAGCCGCGATCGCGCGACATGTCCCGTGGACGCGGCGCTTGCGCGAGGGGCAAGCGGAGCATCGTGGCGTGGAGATCGATCTGGTCGAGCACGTCGTCCTCCACCGCGAGGATCTCGTTCTCAAACCGGCGAACGACTTCGGAGGCGCTGGCATCGTCCTCGGTTGGGAGGTCGACGCCGCCACCTGGGAGCAGGCGATTCGCGCCGCGCTCGCCGGGCGTCCGCACGTGATCCAAGAGCGCGCGCAGGCGGTACGCGAGCCGTTCGCGTCGTTCTCCGGTGGGGCGCTCCAGATCGACGACCGGACCGTCGACTTCAACCCATTCAT
The DNA here is from genome assembly GCA_052147435.1 of Polyangiaceae bacterium. Classification (GTDB taxonomy): domain Bacteria; phylum Myxococcota_A; class Polyangia; order Polyangiales; family Polyangiaceae; genus JBKQKP01. The sequence continues at coordinate 22,895 of JBKQKP010000197.1, forward strand.
CTGGAACGAATCGAGCGCGGGAGCGGCTTCCTCGCGGGTGTCGAGGACGGCGCTCATGAACCTGACGGCGGGCGGCGGATCCGAGGCTCCCATCTTCGTCCTGACCGACTGAGAGCCGCGCGCACGAAGCCGCAACACCTCGCCGAAGCGCGATGTATCGCGGCGACGGTTTCAGCCCAGGGCGACGATCCGGTCGCGGATCGCCGTCCCCATCTCGCGCGTGGACGAGGCATTGGGAGCAAGATCCGCTGTTCGCCAGCCGTCCCCGATCGCATGCGCCACGGCACGCTCCACCGCGTCCGCTTCACGGCGCAGGCCGAGCGAGTGACGGAGAAGCAGCGCCGCGCTGAGGATCGTGCCGACCGGGTTGGCGATCCCCTTGCCCGCGATGTCGGGCGCTGAGCCGTGGATCGGCTCGTAGAGGCCGCGCGTCCCGTCCCCTATGGACGCGCTCGGAAGCATGCCCAAGGAGCCCGCGAGGACCGCGGCTTCGTCGGTGAGGATGTCGCCGAAGAGGTTCTCGGTTACGAGTACATCGAACGAACGCGCGTGGGTGATGAGCTTCATCGCCGCGGAGTCGACGAGCTGGTGCTCGAGCTTAACCCCTGGGAACTCTGTCGCCACCCCGGTCACGACCTCGCGCCAGAGCCGGGAGGACTCGAGGACGTTGGCCTTGTCGACGGAGGTTACGAGCCCACGCCGGGCTGACGCGAGGCGGAAGGCGACCTTCGCCACCCGGCGGATCTCGAAGTCGGAATACTCGAGCGTGTCCACCGCGCGGACCACGTCCCCGACGGTCTCACGCAGCCGCGGCTTCCCGAAATAGAGCCCCCCGGTCAGCTCGCGCACGACCAGGAGATCGACCCCCGCGAGCCGATCCTCCTTCAGCGGAGACGACCCGACGAGCTCGGCGAACGGCCGCACTGGCCGCAGGTTCGCGTAGAGCCCGAGCTCATGGCGCAGGCCGAGCAACCCCTGCTCCGGGCGCACCTTCGCGCGCGGATCGTCCCAACGCGGACCTCCGACGGCGCCCAGGAGCACCGCGTGGGCCTCGCGGCACGCCTCGAGCGTCCTGACGGGCAGCGCCTGCCCCGTCGCGTCGATCGCGACGCCGCCGATCGGATGCTCCTCGAAGACGAGCTCGTGCCCGAACAGCGACGCCACCGTCGCCAGGGTCGCTTGCCCCTCGCGAACGACCTCCGGACCGATGCCGTCCCCGGGAAGAAGAACAATGACAGCTTTCATGCGGCCTCCGTGACCATTAGCGCGTACTCGATGCTGTCGGCGAGCGCCTGCCAGGAGGCGTCGATGATGTTGGTCGACGCCCCAACCGTGCTCCAGTGCCGCGCACCGTTGCCTCCGTCCGCCAGCACCCGCGTGATCGCCGCCGTCCCGAGCGCGCCTTCGAGGATCCGTACCTTGTAGTTCTCGAGCTCTACGCGGCTCACCGCGGGGTACGATGGAAGCAGTGCCTTCCGCAGGGCCGCGTGGAGCGCCTGAACGGGGCCGGCGCCCTCGGCGGCGGTGTGGATGACGTGGCCCGCGACGTTGATCTTGATGGTCGCTTCGGCGAACGGCCCTCCCGCCTCGCCGCGGCCCACCATCACCTTGTAGTCGAGCAGCCGGAAGGGGGGCACGTAGTCCGCCGCGCGCCGGCGAAAGAGGAGCGCGACGGACGCCTCGGCAGACTCGAAGGCGAAACCGAGCGCCTCGCACGACTTGATCTGCGCGACTACCTCGCCCGAGTCCGCGCACGACGTCACGCCGAGCTCCTCCGCCTTCGCGTCCAGCGTCGCCCTCCCGGAGAGCTCGCTCACCAGGAACCGCGTCTCGTTGCCGACGAGCGCAGGGTCGATGTGATTGTACGAAGTGGGGTTCCGCCGCATGGCCGCGACGTGCACCCCCCCCTTGTGGGCGAACGCGCTACGCCCGACGTACGGCGCGCGGTGGTCCAGCGCGACGTTGGCGACCCCCGCCACGAACTGCGCGAGGGACGGCAGCGTCCGGAGAGCGCCTTTGCGGAGGCAGCGCAGCCCCATCTTGAGCTCGAGCGTCGGGATCACGGTGCAGAGGTTCGTATTTCCACACCGCTCGCCGTAGCCGTTGACGGTCCCCTGCACGTGCCTCGCTCCGCCGCGGACGGCGGCGATCGTGTTGGCCGCAGCGCATCCCGCGTCGTCGTGGGCGTGAATCCCGATCGGCACGCGGTGAACCGCGGCCACGCGCCGTACGACGTCCTCGATCACCCAGGGGAGAGTGCCCCCGTTCGTATCGCAGAGGACGATTGCCTCTGCTCCTCCGCGCGCGGCCGCGCTCACGGTCTCGAGGGCGTACCCGGAGTCGGCTGCGAAGCCGTCGAAGAAGTGCTCCGCGTCGTAGATGACACGCCGCCCCTCCGACACGAGGAAGGCGACGCTCTCCTCGATCATCCGGAGGTTCTCGTCCAGCGTGGTCCGGAGGACGTCGGTGACGTGGAGAGCCCAGCTCTTCCCGAACAGCGTGCACACGTGGGTGCCCGCGTCGACGAGCGCCCGCAGCCCCGCGTCGTCCTTCGCGGATCCCCCGACGCGCCGGGTGGAACCGAAGGCGACGATCTTCGTCTGCCACTCACGGTCCTTCGCGCGTGCGAAGAACTCCGCGTCCTTTGGATTCGATCCGGGCCATCCAGCCTCGACGAACGGGATCCCGAGTCCGTCGAGCCGCGCTGCGATCTGCAGCTTGTCCTTCGCCGAGAGGCAGATCCCCTCGCCCTGCGTGCCGTCGCGGAGCGTCGTGTCGTAGATGGAGACCTCGAGACCAGCCGTCTCCGGTCTAGACGTGCGCTGCTTCATGCGCCTCGATCCGATCGCTGAAGGACAGGAGGTATCCGAGCTCGTCGAGCCCGTTCAGGAGGCAGCGCTTGACGAACGGATCGACGGGGAACTGCCCGCTCGCGCCGTCAGGGAGGAGCACGCGCTGCTCTTCGAGGTCGATCGTCACGACCAGAGAGGAGTCGCGGGCATGCGAGGCGACGACCGCCGCGTGGAGATCCAGGTCGACGGGCACGGCCAGGAGCCCGTTCTTGGCGGCGTTGTTCCGGAAAATGTCCGCGAAGGAGGGGGCGATGACCGCGCGGAAGCCTGCGGCGACGAGCGCCCAGACCGCGTGCTCGCGCGACGAGCCGCACCCGAAGTTCCGACCGGCTACGAGGACATGCGCCCCTCGGGCGTCCGGCAGGTTCAGCGGAAAGTCCGGCCGCTCGGTCCCCTGGGGTCCATAGCGCCAGTCGGCGAAGAGTGACGTGGCGAGGCCGGTCTTCTCCGTCGTCTTCAGGAAGCGCGCCGGGATGATCTGATCCGTGTCGATGTCGTCGCGGAGGAGGAGAACCACCCGCGAAGAAATCCGCGCAAGCGGCTCCATGCTCATCGCCCCCTCCCATCGTTCGTCATCTGCACGCTCGCCCACGGCCGCCCCGAGGTTCCCTCGAGGAGGGGCCGCGGATCGGCCACGCACCCGGCGATCGCCGACGCCGCGGCGGTCAACGGCGAGGCGAGAAAAGTGCGTCCTCCCTTGCCCTGGCGCCCTTCGAAGTTCCGGTTGCTCGTGCTCACCGCAAACTCCCCAGGCCGAAGCTGGTCACCGTTCATGGCGATGCACATCGAGCAGCCGGCCTCGCGCCACTCGGCGCCCGCGTCGCGGAAGATGCGATCGAGCCCCTCGTCCTCGGCTTGCCGTTTGACTCTCTGCGAGCCGGGGACGACGAGCATCCGCACCCTCTCGGCGATCTTTCGCCCCTCGAGGACGCGCGCGACGGCGCGAAGGTCGGCGATGCGTCCGTTGGTGCACGAGCCGACGAAGACCACGTCGACCCGCCGCCCGAGGAGTGGCTTGCCCGACTCGAGGCCCATGTACTCGAGTGCGCGCTCGACAGCGGCGCGCTCGGGAGCGTTCGGCGCGTCGGCCGGCGCGGGGACGGTGCGCGTGACGCCGATCCCCATCGCCGGGTTCGTGCCCCAGGTGATCATCGGCTCGAGCGACGCCGCGTCGAGCGTCACCGTCTTGTCGAAGACCGCCCCTTCGTCCGTCGCGAGCCTACGCCAGCGCGCCAGGGCATCGTCCCAGCCTTTGCCTTGGGGCACGTGCTCGCGCGAGGCGAGGTACCGGAACGTAGTGTCGTCGGGGGCGATCATGCCGGCGCGAGCCCCCGCCTCGATCGACATGTTGCAGATCGTCATCCGCGCCTCCATGTCGAGCGCCCGGATGGCCTCGCCCGTGTATTCGATGACGTAACCGGTCGCCCCCCCGACGCCTATCTGCGCAATGAGCGCGAGGATGAGATCCTTGGCGCCGACGCCTCGGCGCAGCGCCCCATCGACCCGCACGCACATCGTCAGCGGCTTGTGCTGGAGCAAGCACTGCGTGGCGAGCACGTGCTCGACCTCGGTCGTACCGATGCCGAAGGCGAGAGCGCCGAAGGCGCCGTGCGTGGAGGTGTGGCTGTCTCCGCAGACGATGGTCATGCCGGGCTGCGTGAGCCCGAGCTCGGGGCCGATCACGTGGACGATCCCCTGCGTCGGAGATCCGAGCGCGTGAAGCCTGATCCCGAACTCGCGGCAGTTCTTCTCGAGCACCCCCAGCTGCGCTCGCCCCATCTCGTCCACCATGGCGAGGTGCGCGGGGAGCGTGGGCGTGCTGTGGTCCATCGTGGCCACGGTGCGATCGGGTCTGCGCACCCGCAGGCCGCGCGCCCGGAGGCCGGCGAAGGCCTGCGGCGAGGTGACCTCGTGGACCAGCTGCAGGTCGACGTAGAGGACGGCGGGCGCCCCCGGCTCTTGCGCGATCACGTGCGCGTCCCAAACGCGGTCGAACAAGGTGCGTGCGGTGGTCGTAGTCATGTTCCCTCTTGCGAAGTGGGATTAGAGAGCCATGCGCTCGCCATGCGAGCGTCTGTCGACCAGGAAGCGCTTCAGGTCGGTGGACTTTTCGACGAGCGAACGATCGTCCGCCTTGTGGCAGATCTCGATCAGCCACTCGAGGCACGCTCCCGCGTGAACGTCACGATCGAAGTGAACCCGCGAGAGGAGTTGGAGCACGTCGCGGTAGTTGTCGCGATCCACGACCGGGCCGAGCGAGAGGAGTCCTTCGACGAACTTGGGGTCGGCCGGACGGCGCTTGATCATCGTCGGCGACGGGGCTCGCTCGACGAGCGACGGGTCGCGGAACACGGACTCGAGGGGCTTTCCGTCGAGTCGGAAATCGAGCACGAGGGAGAGGCGCGGCTCCGTGGAGGCGTTCATCGCCGAGTGCACAGTACTGACGTCCAGGTACCAGACCTCCCCCGGGTTCATGTGGAAGACCATTTCCTCCTCCGAGTGGAGGGCCCGCGGATTCGTCCGCAGGGGCACATGGAGGCGAACCATCCGGCTCGCGTCATCGCCGAACTCCACGTAGTCGCGGTGAGGGATGAGGAGGGCGTCCTGAAGCAAGTACGCGCGCATCATGATCAGCCGGGTCGTGTCGAACAGCTCGTCGACCATCCCCGGGATGTACTCCAGGCGCTGGCAAAGCTTCGTGGGGCGAGCCGGCGCGACCACGGCGTCGAAGCGTGTGCCTGCGTCGTCGCCGGAGGGGGTGCGCAGCGGGAGCGTGTGGAACGCGCCGAAGGCGTACTCCGAATATTCCTGTTCGGGGCGCGGCCAGCCGAGGATCGTTTGCACGTCCCTGGCCAGGGCGTCTTCGTTGAGCTTCGTAGTCCCGAGTATTCTGGATTTCATATCTGCCGGCTTCCTTCTCTGTGGAGCGTGTCGTTGGTCGGGTAATGCCGCGCGGTGTCGCGGAAGCGGTCCCAACGGAACATGGCGATGTCGTGGGTGGTGCTGGCCCCTCGCGTGACGAGGTCCGCCAGGATGTCCCCGACGACGCTGGCGAACTTGAATCCGTGGCCGGAGAAGCCAACCGCCATCCAAGCTCCATCCGTGTCGGGCACGGAGTCGATGATGAAATTCTTGTCCGGGGTGACCGTGAAGAGGCAGCTCTCGATCGCCTGCAATGCGCCCATTCCGAGCGGGAACAACGTCTCTCCGTGCTCGCGGATCACCTGCTCGTCGCCCGCGTTGCACTCGCGACGGATCGAGTCGGGCTCTCCGCGCTCCCGGAGGTGTCCGTCGCGACCGCACTTGAAGCCCTGCGACCCACTTGCCGGAATGCCGTAAAGGTGAGCCCCCTTCCACTCGACGTTGAAGACCGGGAAGCGGTCCGCCGTGAAGAGCTCCGGCCGCCGGGGCTCGAACCAACCGACGACCTGGCGCTCGATGTAGAGCTTGGGACCCACTTCGGCGACCAAGGAGGACGCCCACGGCCCGGAAGTGACGACGATCTGGGCGGCGTGATAGGTACTCTCGGAGGTCCGCACCACGAAGCCCGACCCGTCTCGTTTCCACTCCGAGACCGGCTCGCACGCTTGAACGCCGGCCCCGAGATTCTTCGCGGACGCCACGTACGTCTCGATGCAGCGTTCGGCGAGGAGAAAGCCCCCGTCGGGCTGATAGACCGCCTGCATCTCGTCGGGGAACCCATAGCCGGGCCAGCGAGCCCGGACGGCCGCACCGTCGAGCACTTCGTGCGTGAGGCCGTGCTCGACGCAGGAGGCCCGGGCACCTTCGAGAATGCGGGTGCCAGGAATCCCTGCGTCGAGCGTCCCGGTCACGAAGAATAGACGCTGCCCGGACTCGGCCTCGAGCGCGCGCCACGCTTCGCGGGCACGCCGGGCCATGGCGACATAGCGGGGGTCCTGGAAGTACGCGAGCCGCATGATGCGCGTCCCTCCATGAGAAGACCCCATCGAGTTCGGCACCGAATAGCGATCGAGGCCGAGGACGCGCTGGCCCCGCCTCGCCAGGTGGTAGAGAGCGCTGCTCCCCATCGCTCCCAGCCCGATCACGATCGTGTCGAACGACTTGGTCGGGCCACTCATGATGCGGCCCGAGCTCTTACCGCCTCGCCGAGTGCCATGGTGGTGAGGGCGCGAGCGCGCGCGGCGATCTCGGGACGCGCCGACCGTCGCGCGATCGTATCGAGCCAGTCGAAGACGGTGCCGGCGTGGAGCTGACGTCGGAAGTGCACCTTGCAGAGCTCCGCCACGACGTGGTTGAAGCGGGCCTCCGTCACGTTCTCGCCGAGCGAGAAGATCTCCTCGAGGTCGGCGCTCCCGAGCGGCGGACGAGTCACCATCTGCGGCTGCGGCTCGACGAGCGACGTACTTCTCGTGCGAACGAGCTCTCTCGTCGGCACCCGCGGGTCGAAATCCAGACACAACGAGAGGCGCGACCGTGCGGCGAGGTTGCACGCTGAGTGCACGTTCGTAGCGTCGAGAAACCAGACCTCGCCGATGCGCATGTGAAAGACGTCTGCGCTCTCCGAATGCAGGCAGGCCTCGTGCGTCTGCAACGGCACGTGCAGTCGGGTGTAGCCCTTCTTCATGGTGACGAAGTCGCGATGGGGTAGGAGCACCCCCTCCTCCATATGGAAGATCCGCGCCCATCTCAGGTGCGAGGCGTCGAAGTGGGTGCGAATGATCGCGTCGACGAGCGGCAGGCGCGCGGCGTCCGCCGTCGGACGCGCGTTGCCGGTGTACTCGCGGATGATGCCGTCGTCCGCGTTGCCCGTGCCGTTCCAGAGAATGCAGTTGCTCCAGCGCCCGAACACGTAGTCCGCGTATCCGACCTCGAAGCGGCAGCCTTCGATGGCCTTCGTCTCGCGCGCGAGATCGCGCGCGTCCAGTGCTAGCGAACCTAGAATCTTCGAAAGCATTGCGATCCCTCTCGGCTCATTGAAAGGCCAGCTCGAGCCCGGAGATTGCGCGGGCTGCGTTGCTCTCGGCCTCCTCGGCGGTGTCCCCGACCGTGATCACGAAGCCGCAGCGGTCGTAGTTGCTCTCCGTCGGGACCACCGTGAACGGAGCCGGGCGAAGCATGAGCCGGCGGACGAACGGGAGCTTTCGCACCTCCTCGGCGCCTCTCACCTCCGCGACGGTGCCGCTGCGCGTAGGCAGGATGAAGCGGATGGCGGCGACCCGGGAGGCGCGGACCTCCTTCGGGTCCGCCTCGAGGCGGCGATTGGCGTGTTGCAAGAAGAGGTAGCGAAGCTCGTCGAAGCCGGTCGAGAGGCGAATGAGCTCAGGGAGCATGTCCCCGCCGAGCCGCGCGTTGATTTCCATGAGGACCGGCTCGCCGTTCGAGATGCGGAACTCGATGTGCGCAGCCCCGAAGGCGAGTCCCACCGCGCTGAGCCAGCGCCGGGCTGCGGCGAGCACCATCCCGCGAACGTCGTCGGAGACGGGGGCGGGGAAGGCGTGCCCGACCTCCACGCAGTGCGGCTCCGGCGTGACGATCTTCTTCGTGATGCCGAGCATGTGCCAGTCCGAGCCGTTCCAGAGGAGCTCGACGCTGAACTCCGGGCCGTCCACGAACTCCTCGACGAGCCAGGTGCGCGACAGCGCGTACCCTCGAACCGTTAGCCACTTCTCGCGCAGCGCACGGACGGCATCCCGGAAGTCGTCGCGTGACCGGCAGATGCGGACGCCGACGCTCGCCGTACCATCGCTCGGCTTGACGACGCACGGGTATCCCACGGGCGAGTCGCTCATCTCGGCGTCGACGTCGAACGGGACGCTCCGCGGCCTCTCACCGGTCAACGCGCGGATGCTGGCGCGCGTCTGGTCCTTGTGGCGCGTGCGACGTAGCTCGGCGAGACCGGCATGGGGTAGCCCGAAGCGCATCGCGAGCTCCGCCGCCGGAATCAGGTGAAAGTCGTCGAGAGCGACGATCCCGACGGTGTCGGGCCTGATGTGAGGCGCCATCGCGGCGGCGTCGTCGGTGTCCACGACGACGAGGCGGTCGACTGCGCCGAGGGGATTCGCGGTACCCCACGCGCGATAAAATTCCGGATCCTTGGCAAAGAACGCGACCTTGAATCCGCACTCCTTTGCGACGGGGATCGACAGCGGACCATGACCGCTCGCCACTGACTCGACGAAAACCAGCTCGCCCATTTCGAAGCTCCTTGCATCCTCGGAGAGCGCGAAGGCGCCCTCTCATGGACCTCACCTTCAGCAAGGCGCGGGCCACGCGGCACGAGCCGGCTCTTTCTCGGCGATGGGAGCGGCGCGCCGACCTTTTCGGCGAGCATGCCGGCGGGGCGCCGAGATCCTCGACGGCGCGGGGGACGAGCACTTCGTGAGCTCGGCTGAGGCGAGCTACAGCCGTCGCGAGGCCGCGCAGCCAAGCTTGGTAGCCCGCGCGCGAGCTTCATCCGCAGTCACCGAGCGCGGCTTCGCGTGGCCCCAATGCGCGAGCACCTCGGCATACGCGGCGCACGCACCCTGCGAATCCCCCTTGGACTCGAGCGCCTCGCCGAGCAACTCGACAGAGAGCTGGTGGGAGACCATGGAGTCGAGGTCGAAGCATGCATGCGCCGCTCTTTCGAGGTGAGGGATCGCCTCGTCGGCGCGCCCTGCGAGCAGCAGGACCCTTCCCATGACACGTTCGTCGAAGACGACCCCATCGTAGGGTGGCAGCGGCGAGTAGCGCGTGAGCGCTTCGAGCGCCTCGCGCGCGTCCTCGGGCGAGATCGCCGTCTCGGCGTAGAAGTAGAACCACTCCTCGTTCGCTCGCGTCGGCGGCAGTCGCTTCATCGCGTCCCGTATCCAGGCGTCTCGCTTGTCGCGAAACTCGGCGTCCGTGATGCGCCCGGCGCGGCGTTGCACGGTGAGCACGGCGCTGAGCGCTCCGACGTCGTCGTCGTGGTTCAGAGCCGGGCGCCGCTTCATGTACCGGTCTACGACCTCGAGGGCCTGGTCGGTTTGCCCTGTCTCCATCAGCGTCTGGAGCTCGTCGATGACCAGGCGTCCGACGCGTTCATCGCTCGTGAGCGTCGCCGCCACCTTGTGCAAGTGCGGAAAGCTGGCGATGTGAGCGGCGAAGTCTCCCGTGAGCCATGCCACGGCGGTGGCGTTCGTGGCCTCATCGAATGCCTTCTCATTGGGGACCAGCTCCCGCTCTCTGGCGCGCGCGAGCGCCTCGACGATGCTCTCGTGCGGTGAGCCCCTCGCGATGAGCGCCGCCGCGAGTAGGTCGTACGCTGCCGCCCCTTCCGGCTCGAGCTCTATCCACTTGTGGGCGTCCTGTTCCACTTGGGCGCATTGGCCGAGGCGCTGCTCGACGCGCGCACGCGTCCGGATGCACGATGCTGCCGACGGTGAGAGCGCGAGGCACGCGTTTGCAGAGGCCACGGCATCATCGAGCGCGCCGAGATCCAGCTGGCTGCGCGCGCGCTGCTGCAGAGCCGACGCGAACGTGGGATCCAGCGACAGAGCGCGATCGTACAGGGCGAAGGCTCTGTCGCTTTGCCCGGCGTCCATCGCGGCCTGCCCGGCGAACAATGCGAGGGGCGGGTCGCGCGGGTAGCGCTCGGCGAGTCGCGTCCAGCGCTGGGCGTTGGCCTCGTAGTCGTAGACGTCGCCTGCCTGTTGGGCCAGGACCTCGAGCAGCGCCTGGTCGCGGTCGCCGAGCCGTCCGCGGAGCTCGACGGCCGCCGCGAGGTGCCTCCGGTTCTCGGCCGGCTGGATCTCGCCAGAATAGGAGAGGGCGAGGTGCGCCGGGGCAAAGCTCGGATCGAGCTCCACGGCGCGCAACAGGTGTGAGCTGCCCGCGGAGTCGGCCGCGTCGTGCCATGCTTGCATGCCCTGCAAGTATTCCCGCGCTGCCTCGGGGACCTTCGCGGGGAGCAGAGGCAGGCCGATCTCGGCGGGGGGCCGGGGCATCGTGCGGGCATCGGTGCTCACCGGAGCTGGCTCGCGCGTCCCGCGCGACGGGCCAGCGGCGCCGGCGCTGCGATCCTGCCGCTGCGTCACAGCCGCGATGACCCAGGTGAACAGTAGCGCGGCAACACCGAAAACAGCCAAACCGAAGACGGCCAATCTTGCCTTCCGTCGAGCCACCGCGGCGACTGCCGTGGATTTCGCCACGGCCTTCTTCCATGCGGCCCCGTAGTCGGTGCCCGGCCGGCTGCCATTCGATGCAGGGGGCTCGACGTGCTCTCCTTTCGGCGCGAAAAATACGGGTACTTCGGTCCGCGCCGAGTGGAGCTCGTCCACGCTCACGGAGAGTGGTGTCGACGGCATGCGGAGTGACGAGGCCGGGCGGCCGCTGCTCTCTTCGTAGGCGGCAACCAGCGCGGCGTTCATCGCGGCCGCCGTGGGCCATCTCTCGGCCCGGGAGAACGCGAGCGCACGGTCGACGACGGCGCAAAGCGGCGCAGGGACATTCGACGCGAGCTCGCCGAGCCGTGGCGGCGGGCGGGTCGCCGCAAGGACGAGCGTCTCGCCGGCCGTCGCCCCCTGGTGCACATGCTTCCCCGACAGGAGCGCGAACATCGTGGCGCCGACGGCCCAGACGTCCGTCCGACCGTCCACCTCGTTCACGCGCCCGAGTGCCTGCTCCGGCGACATGAACGCTGGTGTTCCGACCGCGCGGCCAGAGCGTGTCGATGTGCTCTCTCCCACTTCGAAGAAGCGCGCGATTCCGAAGTCGAGGACGAGCACCCCGCCGTCGCGCGAAAGGAAGATGTTCTCGGGCTTGATGTCTCGGTGAACAATCTTCGCGGCGTGCGCCTTCTCGAGCGTCGAGAGGACGTGGTGTGCGACCGAGACGACCTCGACGATCGGGAGCTTTCCGCCCGACGATGCCGCGCGCGCGCGCAGCGTCTCGCCCTCGAGAAGGGGCATCACCAAGAAGACACATCCGTCCTCCGACACGTCGTCGTCGATGACCGGAACGATGCCGGGCGAGCGGATCTGGTTCGACAGCAGCGCCTCGCGACGGAAGAGGCGCTCGCTCTCCGGGTCCATGGAGAGGCGCTCGTGCAGTATCTTGATCGCCACCTCGTGCCCGTTGCGATGCCGGCTCGCATAGACGGCGGCCATGCCGCCGATGCCGATGAGGCGGCCGATTCGGTACCGCCCGCACAACGTGCTTCCGATCCGCCGCTCCGCGCGGCTTCGAATGGGGTCGGCGAAGGCAGGCGGCGGGTTCATCTGCGACCCTGCGCAAAGTACCCTCCGCTCGATGGCGGATCGCGTCATCCAAACAGGCTACTGATTGATCGCATCTCGCCGTGGGGACGGAAGTTTCGCGACAGTCGCGGTTGTGCTGCGGGCACCGCGCGAGTCGGAGCTTCTCTTCCGGCGGACGACGGAGCCCTCCGCTCGCCGATCCTCACGCCGAACGTTCAGCGACCTCACACGCGAACGTCGAGGCGATCGCGATTGCGATCAAGAGCATCATGCGAGGGTGCGCGAACGAAGTCGGCGACGAGAGGACTTCTTCGGATCCTTTGTAGGCGCGATAGGGGTCGAACCTACGACTTCTACCGTGTCAAGGTAGCGCTCTACCACTGAGCTACGCGCCTTCGGGGAATCGCTGAGTTAGCTCCAGCGCCCTTTCGAGTCAAGCGCGCGTCTCTGCCTTGTCTTGCCTCGCGGTGTCGCCCTGGCCACCACGGCTCTCCAGGCGCTGGCGCCGTCGGCCGCGCCAAGGCACTCTCCCCGTCCCGATGCACAGCCGTTACTCCGACGCCGACGCCTCCCGCGCCATCGCCGATCTCCGCGGCAAGATCCCCCCTCACCTCGCCGCAGAGCCGCTCGCCCTGCGAACGTACACCGCGCGCCTCCTCGGCGCGGACACGGCGCTCGTCGTCCACGGCGGCGGCAATACGTCGGTCAAAGCGCAAGCGAAGACCCTCTTCCCCGACGTGCCCCCGATCGACGTCCTTCACATCAAGGGCTCCGGCTGGGACCTCGCCACGATCGAGCCGCCGGGCCACCCGGCCGTCCGCCTCGCGCCGCTCCTCGCCTACCGCGCCCTCCCCGCGATGAGCGACGAGGACATGGTGAACGAGCTGCGCGGAAGCCTCCTCGACGCGAGCGCCCCCACGCCGAGCGTCGAGACGCTGCTCCACGCGTTTCTCCCGCACCGCTTCATCGATCACACCCACGCCGACGCCGTCCTCGCCCTCGCCGATCAGCCCGACGGCGAGCGGATCTGCCGCGACGTCTTCGGCGCGTCGCTCGTCTGGGTCCCGTACGTGATGCCCGGGTTCACGCTCGCGAAGCGGACCGCGGAGGCGTACGAAGCGGCCGTCGCCGAGGGGCGCTCCCCCACGGTCATCATCCTCGAGCGGCACGGCATCTTCACGTTCGGGGCGACGGCGAAGGAGAGCTACGAGCGGATGATCGCCGCGGTCACGCGCGCCGAGGGGGCGATCGGCGACCGTAGCCGCACGGTCAACCTCCCCGCCGATTCGCACGACGCCGCCCTCTCCCACAAGCGCGCCCGCGGGACCCTCCCCCACCTGCGCGGCGTGCTCGCGAAGCTCGCGAACGAGGAGCCCGAGCGTGGCCCGGTCTTCGAGCTGCGGACCGGCGAGCGCATCCGCGCGTTCATGGCCCGCCACGACTTCGCCGAGCTCGTTCAGATCGGCTGCCCGACACCGGACCACGTGATCCGGACGAAGCCGACGGCGCTCCCCCTCCGCGAGCTCCCTTTCGGCGACCCCGTCGCGTTGGGCGCCCTCTTCGAGCGAGAGATCGGCGCCTACGCGCGCACCTACGATGCGTACTTCGAGCGCATGTGCCGCGAGAAGAACGTGACCAAGACGAAGCTCGATCCCTGGCCGCGGATCGTGCTCCTCGAGGGGGTCGGGCTCGTGGCGGTCGGGAAGACGCGCGCCGAAGCGAGCGTGGCCGCCGACGTGTACGAGCACGGGATCGACGTGATGAGCGCCGCGGCCGACATCGGGACGTACGCGCCGGTGTCGCGCGCCGACCTGTTCGACGTGGAGTACTGGAGCCTCGAGCAAGCGAAGATCAAGAAGACGCAGCCGGCGGCGCTCGCGGGGCGGATCGCGCTCGTGACGGGGGCGGGCTCGGGCATCGGGAGGGCGACGGCGCGGCGGCTCGCGGAGCTCGGGGCGCACGTCGTGATGGTCGATCGCGACGCGCGGACGCTCGGGGAGGCGCAAGCAGAAATCGGGCGCGGGCGGGGGTCGCAGGTGACGAGCTTCGAGGGCGACGTGACGAGCCGCACCGACGTGGAGGGGGCCGTGGCGCTCGCCGTGCGGACGTTCGGCGGGCTCGATCTGGTCGTGTCGAACGCGGGGACGGCGCCCGAGGGGCTGCTGTCGACCGACGAAGGGGCCGCGGCGCTGAGGTCGTCGATCGAGCTGAACCTGCTGTCGCACGCGGAGGTGGCGCGCGCGGCGGCAGCGGTGATGGAGACGCAGGGACGCGGCGGATGTCTCCTCTTCAACGCGAGCAAGAGCGCGTTCAACCAGGGGCCGGGGTTCGGTCCGTACGCGGTCGCGAAGGCGGGGCTCGTGGCGCTGATGCGGCAGTACGCGGTCGACCTGGGGCCGCGTAGCATCCGCGCGAACGCGGTGAACGCGGATCGCGTCCGGACGGCGCTCTTCGGCGGTGGCGTGCTCGAGTCGCGCGCGCAGGCCCGCGGTCTGACGCCGGACGAGTACTTCCGCGCAAACCTGCTGAAGCGCGAGGTCACGGCGGACGACGTGGCTGCGGCGTTCGCGTATCTGGCGACGGCGCGGTCGACGACGGGGTGCGTGATCACGGTCGATGGGGGGAACGCGGCGGCGTTTCCGCGGTAGGAGCAGGGCTCCGACCCCCCGTCGGCGCGTCATCGACCGGCGATCGGGTGGCGATCGATCTCCGATCGACGGGATATCGCGCTACCGACCCGCGGTCGATTGGCTAGCGACCCGCGATCGATGGGCTGTCGACCCGCGGTCGATTGGCTATCGACCGCCGATCGACTGCCCATCGAAGTCCGGTCGGTTCCTACCGTTGCCTGCTCGGGCATACGAGCCTACCGTTCGGCCTCCACCTGAAGGAGGACACCATGCCGAAGTTCGTCATCGAAAGAGATCTCCCCGGCGCCGGCAAGCTAACGGATGCGGAGATCAAAGGGGTCTCGCAGAAGTCGTGCAGCGTGCTCTCCAACATGCGGGGCACGGTCCAGTGGCAGCAGAGCTACGTGACCGACGACAAGATCTATTGCGTGTACATCGCACCGAACGAGGAGGCCGTCCGCCAGCACGCGAAGGAGGGGGGCTTCCCGGCGAACCGAGTCTCGCAAGTCCGCCGCGTCATCGACCCAACGACTGCGGAGTAACCGGGACGCGGGACTAGTGGCACGTGCCACCCCAATGCCGGCACGGCCACCACGTACATCGCGAGTTCACCGAGAACTGCGGGGTCCGAACCTCGGCACGCCCCCTGCTCTTGTGTCCCCCCGCGCGCGGCGATGCATCAGGGGCAACACCCTCCCACCGCATCTCCCCACAAGAGCGGGCCCCGCATCGCCGCGCGCGTTCTACTTCGGCGCTTCGGTCCCGCACGTCCCCCCGAGGCACTGCACCGGCCCCGCGTTGCAGCAGTCCGACGTCTGCACGCACGTCCCTCCAGCCCCCACGCACGCGACGGTGCTCACGTCGACGCATACTCCCTGCTCGCAGAACCCCGAGCAGCACTCGAAGCCCGCTCCGCACGCCCCGCCCGCGTCGGGAGCTCCCCCATCGTCCCCGCTCCCCCCGGCAGACAGGCTCGCCGTGCAGCTCGCGAGCGCCCAGAACCCGCGCATGTTCGGCGTGTCCTCCTGCCCCTCGAGGTAGATCGCAGGATGGCTCGGGTCGATCGTCCCGAGCGTCGGGTCGACCGCCGCAACCCACAGACGCCGCATGATGTTCTGTCGCTGCCCGCTCGCGTTAGACGTCCCCGTGAGCGCGTTGCCCCAGTCGCGCATGCTCGTGAACACCACCCACGAGTACCCGCCGCGCGCGATCGGGTTGAAGGTCGGCTCCACCGAGACCCCCTGGTCGGTCGCCAGCGGCGGGTTCGTCGCGGCGTTCATCAGGATCGGGTTTCCGGTGCTCGCGAGCGGGAAGATCCACAGCTGCCCGTCGTCGTACGTGCTGTCGTCGCACGATCCGGTGCAGCCGGTCGACGACGTCCCGGCGTGAAACGCGATCGCCGTTGAGTCCGGCGTGAACGACGGATACGCGAGCCCCTGCTTCGTGCCGAAGACCGGGTTCGTCGCATTCACGAGTGGGTGCATGTTGGGGGCGAACGTCCCCGCGTCCATGCTGAAGTCGAGGTACTCGATCGTCTCCGGCGCCGCCGGGATCACGTTGTCCGAGAGGTTCCCCCCCGCAAGCACCACAGCGACCTTCGTCCCGTCGGGCGAAAACGCCGGCTGCATCAGGGTCGTGCCGGCGTCGATTCCGACGAGCTGGTCAAGCCCGCTATCGACGAACACCGTCCCGGTCTTCGGATCGCCGAGCGACATGTAGATCGATCCCGCCGTCGGGGGGCTCGTCGGCCCGCCGAAGACGACGTACTGCCCGTTCGGGCTGAGCGCGATGTCGGCTCCGAACATCGTCGTCTGGACTTCCTCTGGGGCGTTCGGCTGCGTGAGGTCGAACGACGCCCACGCGCGCGTGTTGCTCCAGTTGCCGTAGGGCGGAATCGACGGGACGCGGTTGCTCGCGTCCGGATCCCCTTCGTCCTGATCGTCGACGTCGGCGACGAGCGTCGTCCCGTCGGCGCTCACCGCATGGCACCCCATGCAGCGCCCCTGATTCAACGGGACCGGCGCCGCTCCCGTGCCGGGCCGGAACTGGCTGATGTGCCCGCTGCGGACCCCCGCGTCGTCCTGCGACGCCGTCCAGTAGTAAATCGCGCCGCGGAGGCTCGCGGGGGCGATCGTGAACGAGATCGTCGCGGACACGTAGGCGTTCGTGCCGTCGTAGCGCGAGAGAGTCATCGTGAGCGGCGTGGGGGCGCCCCCTGGATTGGAGGTGGTCATGCGATCCCAGGTGCTCTGGTCGACGCGGAGCTGCCCGGGCACCCCCTGCGCGGAGTACGAGGTCGCGTACGTGTCGTACGTGTAGTTCGCCTGCGAGAGCTGCAGCCGGTAGGTGTCACCCGTCGGGTTCGGCGCGTTCCACATGACGAGCGGCGACGTGAGCCCGAGCGGCCAGACCGTTCCGTCGTACGGATAGAGGAGCGACGTGAGGAGCGGATCGGCCGTCGTCGCGCCGTTGAGTGCGCTGATCGACCCGGGTGGGACGCCGTTCGTGTCCACCTCTTGCACGATCACCGTGAGCGTCGCCGTGGTCGTCGCCGTTCCATAGACGGCGTGAAGCGTCCCCGTCCCGGCGTACTGTCCCGGCGCCGTGAGGACGACGGTCAGCCCGGGCGCCACGCTGGCAAGGTCGGGCCGATCGAACTCGAGCGAGTCGGCAGACACGTTCTCCGTCGAGCCGTCGGGGAACGTCGCGACGAGCGTGTACGACGCCGTTCCGGGGGTGACGCCGTTGACCGTGATCGTCTGCGCCGCGGGGGTGAACGCGATCGACTGGGCGTTCGGATGCGAGCTCGCTCCGTCGCCTCCGTCGTTCCCCACGACGAGCACCGGAAGCGGGCCACTGTCGCCCGCGAAGATCCCGCTGTCTCCCTTGCCCGACGAGTTGAAGACCGAACCGCTCCCCGCGGTCCCGCAAGCCGCCGCGACGCCGAGAGAGAACATCAAAGCGACGAGACCGAAAGCGCCGCGTCGCTTCGTGACGCCGCCGAAAGACTGGCCCATGATGAAGTCAGCGTAACGAAGGGGGCTCGTCTCACCAGCCTCTTCGACGGCGGGCATCCCTCTTCAGTAGGGGAACGTGGTCGGGTATGCGGTCTCTCGCGCCACCGCGCGCACCTGCTTCAGAACCTCACCGTCACCTCCAGCCTCGCCCCCTCGAACGCGGGGAACTCCTTGCACACCCCGCTCACACACCGCAGCCCCGCCCTCTGCTGCCCCACGAAGAGCTTCACGTTCGTCCCCCCCGTGAGCCGGTAGAGGATCTGCCCGTTGAAATAGAGGTTCGGCTGCCCGACGAGCGTCGTGTACTCGAACCCCTGCGTGAGCACCCACCGCGGCGCCACCTTGAGCGCCGTGTAGTTCTCCCCCTCGTTCCAATAAGCCCCCGCGTTCTGGTCCTGCTCGTAGCGGTAGCGGTGCCTCCCCTGGAGCTCGAGGGTGAAAGGACCCGAGATGTGCTTCGTGAACGCGTACTCGACGTGTGCTTCCCGGTAGAACAGCGTCCCGTCCTGGAGCTCGTCGTTGCGCACGCCGGTCGAGGCGAAGAGGTGCGATCGCGCGCCGTCGAAGTACCACTCCTCGCCGGCGACGACGTCCTCCACATAGTCGTTCACCCCGTCGGGGGCGGGGCCGTTCATCAACGTGTGCCCTGCGGCGTCGCAGGCCCCGGCGAGCTGCTCGGTCTGCGTGTTGAAGTACGAAGTCGTCACATAGAAGAGGAGCGTTCGGCTCGCCCGCACGTCGCTCCGCAGGCGCCCGCCGTTGACGCACGCGTTGAAGAACCCGAGCTCGCTGTCCTGCGTGATGAGCTCCGCCGTCGGAGGGGTGGTGTAGACGAGGTTGTCGAACTCGGGGGCGCGCGTGACGTCGACGGCGGCGGGAACCGCGTAGAGGTTCCGGTAGCTCTTGATCTCGAGCGTCTCGGTGAGCTTCCCCACGTTGGCCGACGCAGATACATAAAGCGCGTTCCCGGTTCGGTACAGGCTGCTCCTGTCGCTGCTCTGCCCCGCGACCTCGACGTACACCTGTCCGTGCCCCCCGATGTCGGGGATCTCGATGCTCTGCCCGACCATCGTGATCTGGCTCGCGTTCAGGAGCGGGCTGGTGTTCGTCGTGAGGGAGCTGAGCCACTGCGAGACGTCGCTGGGGGCGCACGATCCGATGCCGAGATCGATCCCCGGTTGCAAGACGTGTCCTTGCGAGTCGTACGCGTACGGAGCGCACCGCGAGTACTGGACGGCGTGCGTCGAGAGCGTGACCGGAAGCCCGCGCCCCGCCTGGATCTCCGCGCCGAGGATCCGGTCGGATCCGAAGAGCGGCTGCGGACCGCGCGTGTCAGTCGAGAGTGGGAGCGGGAGGAAGAGCGCGCGACCGGTCGCCTCGTCCACGCGGTTCGGGTTCGCGAGCCCGGCGACGGCGGTGATCGCGAACGGATCGGTCTGCCACTGGATCTTCCCGCCGCGCACGGTGGTATCGATCCCGAGCTCGTCGATCTTCCGCAACGACAGGACGAGCCCGCGCCCGAACTGCGCGTACGCATCCCCCGCCGTCACCTCGACCCCCGGCGCGGCATAGGTGGCATAGAGCTTCGCGAAGTAGATCGCGTTCCGGTAGCGCGAGGTCTCGTCCTCCGCGGCGCGCGCCTCGAGATCGGACGGGATGTTCTGATCGATCGGACGGAGCCAGTAGTACGAAGAGTCGAGGCGGCCGCCGAGCGTGAGCTCTCTCCACGAGAGGGCGGCGTTGAGGCGGTTCAACCAATCGCCGTAGCCCGAGTCGAGCGGGCTCTCCCCGCTGCGCGCGTCGAAGTGCTGAGCGACGATCGTGGTCTCGGTGACGTCGAGCCGCACCGGGTCCGAGCTGCTCGAGAGATCCACAGCGCGCGCTGTGGACGCCCACCCGAGCCCGCACGCGACGATCGCGCACGCGCGAACCCTCACCGAAGCGGCTTCCCGTCGACCGCGCTCACGACATCCGCCAGAACGAGCGTCTCGTCCCCCGGGTTGTACCCCTCGCGCACGCGGACCACGTTCCCTTGCTTGTCGATCAACACGGAGAGCGGCGCACTGCTCTTCGGGTTGTAGATGCTCGCGACGTGCGAGTCCTCGTCGAGCGTGACGGGGAACGTGAGCCCGTTGCGCGCGGCGAAGCTAGGGACCTCGGCCACGGTCTCGGGGCCGTCCATCGAGAGCGCGATGATCACGAACCCTTTGTCCTTGTTCTCCTCGTACATCTTCTCGAGGTACGGCATCTCCCCGAGGCACGGCTCGCAGTAGGTCGCCCAGAAGTCGAGGAGGACGACCTTCTTCCCCAAGTAGTCGCTGAGGCGCACCGTGCGCCCCTTCGTGTCGCGCACGGCGAAGTCAGTTGCTCGCGTGCCGGTCGGAGACGACGTCGCTCCCCCGACAGCCGTCGCGTCTCCGGACGCACACGACGGGCACGCGAGCGACGCGGCGAGAACGAGGGCGGTAGTACCAATTCGCCGAGCGCGAATGTCGATCAACCCATCCCCCGGCCCCTTCCCTGCAAGCAGGGAAGGGGTGTCACGCTTCGCCATGGATCTCCCCTCCCTGCTTGCAGGGAGGGGCTGGGGGTGGGTTTTCGCGGTACGCGCGATCATTGCGGATACGCGGGCGGGTTGTTCTCCACCCAGTTGATCCACACCGTCACGGCCGAGGGATCCTCTTGACCCGTGCCGGCCTGCAGGACCTCCATCGTTCGAACGTCGATGTCCGCGTTGAACGGCACGTCCGCAGCGCTGAAAAAGACTCCGAGCTCGGCCGCCTCGGGATCGAGAGCCTCGTCGAAGGTCGGCTTCTCTTTGGCGATCCAGCTGTTCAGATCCGTTTGCGTCGCCCCCACGTTCTGGGTGTTCCCCTCGATGAGCGCCTGGAGATAGACGACCCCTTGCGCCTCGAAGTCGGTCGCCGGCGTGGCAAGGTCGGTCAGGAGCTCGGTCGTCTCCAGGTTGCAGGGATTGCACCACTCGGCCACGGCTATGATGTGGAGCACTTTGTGTTTGCTCGCCGTTGGATCGTAGTAGTCGGCAAGCTGGATCGTCTGTAGCCCATTCGACGAGTCCGCGTTCGGGTAGCCGAGGAACTTGAAGTTGGCGATCACGCTCCCCGGAAGCGAGTTCGGGACGTTATTCGCGTCGAGCCCGCGCTGCGCAATGCCTATGTTCGCGGTCGGATACGGGAGGTCGCCGCCGTCGATCTCGCTCTGCGGAATGCCGCTGATCCCTCCGCCCGGGGTCGTCCCTTGCTTCGAGGAGCACGCCGACGCCAGCGCCACGAACACGGCGAGCAGGGCGAACGTAGCAGGAGCGCACGAAGCGCACGAAGCGCACGAGACGAGAGGAGGGGCCGGACGCATGCGAAGGAGCCTCCATGGGCTATGCTAGGGCATTCCACGTTCCGGACCAGGCATGGCTGAGAGCGGGACGAACCTCGGTACGAGGCTCGCCAGGGTCGCGCTCGCGCTGGTCCTCGCGCTGGCCGCGTGCAGCTCCGGAGGGGCCGCGACCGAGTGCGACAGCGCGCAGTGCGCCGCGGGGAACACGTGCATCGCGACGGCGGGCGCTCCGTCGCAGTGCGAGTTCCCCTGCGCGACGAACACCGACTGCCCCTTCAACTACCACTGCGACGCGAACCCCGGCGGCACGTCCCCCTATTGCGTCCTCAACACCACCACGTTCCCCGACAAGCCCGGCACCCAGTTCGGCGCGCCGTGCAACCCCTCCGACGGCTTCCAGAACAACCCGGCGTGCGACACCACCGACGGCTTCTGGTGCAACGCGACGTCCCCGCTAGACGGAAATGCGTTCTGCACGTACTTCGGCTGCAAGGTCGATACGGACTGCGGCGGAGGCTTCTACTGCGGCGCGGTGAACCAGTACCCGAACGCCGTCAGCTCGCAGCTCCAGAACGGACAGACGCTCGCCGCCTGCCTGCCGCGCGACTACTGCGCCCCGTGCTCGTCGGACATCGACTGCGCCCCGGCGAACGGCGCCCCGCAGCACTGCATCGCGGGGACCGATCAGGTGACGTTCTGCGTCCCGGAGTGCCACTCCGCGAGCGAGTGCACGCTCGACGCGACGTGCACGACGTACGAGAACTACGACGCCTGCACGCCGCGCGCGGGAGTCTGCAAGGGGGACGGCTCGCTCTGCTCCCCATGCCGATCGGACGCCGACTGCACGGCGGGATACTGCGTCGTCGCGTACGAGTCGACGGAGCACTTCTGTACGTCGAACTCAGGCGTCACGTGCAGCTACACGACCGGGACCAACCCGCAGCTCGTCGATCAGTGCCCCTCGTCGACCACCGCCACGCCGGTCATCAGCTGCTCAACCTCGGGCATCGAAGCAGCGATGCCGCCGAATCAGTGCATCGGGGAAGTGGAGGAAGGGCTGTACAACGGGGAGCCTTCGTATGAGCCGGGCTGCTGGACCGTGCACTAGGCTCTGTGCGACCTCACACCGGCACGTGATAGAGCATCACGTACACGACCACCCCCGTCACCGAGACGTACACCCAGATCGGGAAGGTCACCCGCGCCAGCTTCTTGTGCTTCACGAACTTCGCGTTCCACGCGTAGTACAGAGCCGTGAGCACCATCGGCACGACGGCGACGGCCAGGATCATGTGCGTGATGAGCACCGTCAGGTAAATCACGTGCACGATGCCGTGGTGCGGATCCACGTGCGTTCCCGTGAGCGCCACGCGCGTCAGGTACGAAATAAGGAAGGTCGTCGACGTCGCGAACGCCGCGAGCATGAAGGCGCGGTGAACCTTCGTGCGCTTGTTGGCGATGGCGAAGCGCCCCGCGATCAGGAGGACCGCGCTGGTCGCGTTGAGGATTGCGTTCAGGAGGGCGAGGTGCTCGCCGATGTCGACCCGGGTCATGATGGTGACGCCTTCTAGGGGACGGCGCCCCTAGAGTCGAGGGTCAACTGCTCTCGGGGGGCGGGCGACGGCGAGGGAGGGACGCCCAGAGGATCCGATCGTCGAAGGCCGCCACGAGCGTCCACTGCGCGGCCGCCGCGATCGCGATCGCGCGCAGGGGAGCGTCGAAGGCTCCCCTCGAGACGAGCGCGAGCGCAAAGGCGGCCGCGAGGATCGGGGGCTGGGAGAGCTGCGCGAGGGCCGCCACGCCAAGAAGAAGGGCCGAGAGGGTGAGGAACGAGGCAGCGCCGCTGAGCGCGTACGGAGCCGGCAACGTGGACGCGGTCGCCAGGGAGGTGTGGAGCGCTGCCGCCATCGGGGAAGCGTCGGGGTGGGCGCCGAGCGCTGCGAGGAGCGTCACGGCGAACGCGATCACGGCGGCGAGCGACGAAAGCGCGAGCCCGGCGCGGCTGCGCGTGCCCAGCCAGACGGCCGCCGCCAGCTGCCCGAGCGCTTCGACCACGACCCCGAGCGTCGCGAATCCGCGTCCGGCGGCGTAGTACGTCGCGTTCGCGCGCTCTCCGCCGAGCGTCGCCAGCTCCCACGCCGTGAGGCGCACGAGCGCCGCGAGCGCGAGCGTCATGAGAAGGATCGCGAGCGCGCGCGTGTGCGGCCGGCGCACGGCGAGACCCGCCGCCGTCGACGCGACGCTGCTCGCGACCACGGCGAGGAGCAACGTCACCCGCGACTGCGGCGGCGCGTCGGGAGCTGCGTACGCGCGCGCCACGATCGCGACGAGGAGCACAAGGAGGAGCGACGATCCGGCGACGATGACCGCTCCCGGGATCGACTCGGCGCGCCGCGATCCGATGAGCTCCGAGGTGGACAGGATGATCCCCGCGCTTACGAGGATGGCCATCGCGAACGCGAAGACTGTAGACGCCCTGTCCCACAGGTTGACGACGGCGTCCGTCGCGTTCCCGTGCAAGCCCGGTGCGACGACGACCCCCAGCACCGAGGCAACGACGGCGCACGCGGCGATCGATCGCACGAGCCAGTCCATGCTCCCGAGGCGCATCGATCCCGATAGCGACACCGCGCCCCCGTGCGACGAATCCGGCTGGCCCGAGTGATCGGTCACAGCGTCGCGACGTGCGCAGGCGAAGCGGGGAGCAGCATGCCTTCACGCGACTCGGTCCCGCTCGGGACGCCGCGCTCCTGGCTCGGGGGGGGCTTGGAGCCCGGCGGGAGCGTCGGATCGGGGGGATCGCTCCCCTTGGCAGGGATGTTCAGGAGAAACGGGCGCGCGTTCATCGTCGAGCAGGCATACACCTCGTCGCGGTGGAACTCCCAGTGGAGGTACACGTTCCCATCGGGGGAGATGATCGCCGTAGGAGCCGGCCCGAACGGCGACGCGCGCTGGACGGCGTCGAGCGCGGCGATGTCGAACGCGGTGATGCCGCTCGTTCGAACGACCCCCATCTTCTGCACGTGCCCCTCCTTCGTGAGGACGATCTCGAGCCTCGTGATGAGGTGCTGGTCGTTCATCGGGTGCGTCGCAGGGAGGTTGTCGAGCGACTCGAGGAACCCGTCGGCGAAGATCGGGTGAATGCGGTTGTGCATCGCGTTCAGGTACGAGGCGAACGGGACCTGCGCGGTATTGAGCGCGGTCTGGTTTCCGGGCTTCACGCTCGAGACGTAGTTCTCGATCGCGCTCCGCCACCGCTCGAAGCTCGACGCGATCCACGACCCGCGGTGCTCGCTCCGCCGCCGCTCGCCGTCCGCCTCGCGCTCTTTGCGGAGCTGATCGGCGCCGACCGCGGCGATGACCCCCATCTGGTTCAGGTTGAGGTTCACCTGGCCGGGACCGGGATGTCCGCCGAGCCCGAGCCACGCCACAGACGTCGGCGGGACCGCGTTCGCCGGGCGCTCCGTCGCGCTCCCCGGCCCTTGATCTTGCGCGGTCCCGGCGCCGGCGTTCGGACGGATCGGGTTGAACGTCCATGTGCCATCCGATCCGCTCGTCACGTCGGGCGACGTCTGGCCCGCGGCCCCAGGTACGAGCTGCGGTGCGGGAGCCGGAGGGGTGCTCGTGGCGGTGCGACCGTCGCCTCCGGACGTTGGCATCGACTGAGTCTTCGGCCCTTGCACGGCGACGGCGGCGGGGGGCGTCTGGAGCATCGGATCCTTCTGCTCCTCGAACTCGCGCCCCTTCTCGCCGGGCGCGCGGTTCTTGTCCCCCGCGTGCTCTTCGCTATCGGCGATCTTCGTGCGCTCGCTGTCACCCGTCTCCCCTTGTGGCCCCGAGTGGTTCCCCCCGGGAGTGGGGTTCGCTTCGTCGCGATCGTGAGAGGTGAGCGTCGCGGCGGTCTCCTGGTCGACGTGGTTCGCCTGGTCGGCGATGAAGTGCGCGTTCGGGTTGTCCGCCTGGTTCTCCTGCGCGTGCTGCTTTACGGCGATGCGATGGTCGAGCGCCGGAGGGGGGGGCGGAAGCGGCTTGGCCTTGTCGTCCTTCGCGACGACGATGGCCTTCTTCTCGTCCTTCTTCTGCTCCGGCGGCTTCTTCTCGAGCTTGGCGATCTTCGCCGGCGGAGGGGGTTTCTTCACCTCGGGGGGCTTTGGCTTCGGCTTGGGCGGCGGGGGCGGCGGCTCCGCGTGCGTGTCGGTCTTCTTGGCGTCGAAGAGCGAGACGTCGAAGACCTGCTCCTCCTGACGAACGCGGTCGCGCACCGCCGTGGCCATGCGATGCAGGTACACGTGGTCGTCGTGAATGGTGGCAACCTCCTCGGCCCCACCACCGAACAGGAAGTGGACGCAGATCGCTGCGCAGATCCACAAGATCAGCGGCGTTGTCGCGTCGCGCTTCATTGGTGTTCTTACGACCTGCGGCCCTTGGATTCCGGGGGGAACCCGAAGGCAGTTCCTCGGAGGAAGGGTAGCACCTCGGGGTCCCGTGCGGCCATCAGGGGAGGTCACAGACCGACCGCGAGCGGTAGAGAGGCGGAGGCGAGAAAAAGGCGGCCTCAGTGAACGAGCGGCTCGAGCGCGGCGACGTCAAAGCGGATCAAATCCTCGTAGGTGCCTACCTTTGGGTCCCCCCCACCGAGCAGGTCCACGCGCGGTACGCGCTCGGTAGCGCTCGCTCCATGAAGACCGTAACGTTCGGCAAAGTACGCCATGCTCGTGGGGAGCCCGGCCACATCGTGAGCTCTCCAGGACGCGACGCGCGCGTCG
The DNA here is from genome assembly GCA_052147435.1 of Polyangiaceae bacterium. Classification (GTDB taxonomy): domain Bacteria; phylum Myxococcota_A; class Polyangia; order Polyangiales; family Polyangiaceae; genus JBKQKP01. Next base: position 48,708 of record JBKQKP010000197.1, read on the forward strand.
ATCTCCTTGTCGAGGGAAGCGAGCGAAGCGTCGAGGGCGCTCGCGCGCTCGCCGAACACGATGGCGTGGGACGGATCGACCCGCGCGAGGTCTTCGACGATCGCCGTCGCCATCAGGCGCGCGCGTTGCGGATCCATCCAGACGTAGCCGTTGATCACGCCGTCGTCGGTCGTGATCGTGGGGACGCGATCGCCCAGCTTCAGGGCGCGCGCCCTCAGAGACCCGCGCGACGCCGACGCCTGGGCCACGACGGCATCCATCCAGGGATCGACGCCGAGGCCGACCGAAACGAAGAGGCGTGCCCCCGCGACGCGCGCCGACACGTCGGGTGTCACCTTCCACCTATCCGTCGGCGTTCCTGGCGGAAGGACGAGGATGACGTCGGCGTCGGACCCCGCGATGCGTCGGACGAGATCGTAAAGCGGGAAGATCGAGACGGCGACGGTAACTCGCTCGTGCGGCTTCGACCGGCAGCCGCTGGCGGCGATCGACGCGCTGAGACAAGCACAAGCGAGCAAGACGTGAACGAGGAGCCTTCGCACGGAGTGGACCCTAGCCGACCTTAGGAGGAGGTGTGGCACGTGACCTTCTTATGGGCGCGCGACATCGTAAAAAGCCGCTCTGACATACGGCTGGTGGTCGATTGATCCAGGGAGAGGGCGGCAGACCGCAAGCGAGGTCTCTAGTCATCCCGTGTCCCTCGGCAGTCGTCGGGGAGGAGCTGCGCGATCGCGCCGCACACGGGCAGGTCCCTCGTCGCTCGGCTCCCCGGAGAGACCGCGACACCGACTCCGCGCGCTGGCCCTCTGCGTGCAGAGGCCCATTCCATCCTTCCATGTCAGGTGCACCGAGCAGCCGCCCAACGTCGTCGCCCCCCCCTCGTCCGTCGTCGCCCCCTCGTCCGTCGTCCCCTCCTCTCGATGGGATTCGCGTCGCAACGCTCCCTGAAGAGGTGCGGGCGCTCGACGTGGCAGACGGAGCGCGCGACGCGATGCTCGCCATCCTGCGCGGCATCGACGCAGGCTGGGGCAAAAGAGAGGTGGCCGAGTGGCTCGCGGGTCCCTACCGAGCCGTGACGGCGTTCGCCGCGACGACGGATGTGCCCGAAGACTCGAGCACATTTCGACGCCCCCCCAAGAAGCTCATCCCCGACAAGCTCGAGGCCGTCCTCCGCGCCGCGAAGGAAGAAGTACTCGCCACGCTGATCATGGCCGCCCCCCCCGACAGCGACGTGCGCTTCACGCACCGCGCCGTCACGGCGGGCTACGTCGTCCGGACGCGCGACGCACACGGTCGAGCCGGGTGGGCCCCCGTGGACGTCCCGAGGATGCTCCTCGCCGACCGGATCCTCTCGCTCATCAGCGTGGACTACCTCATGCGGCCAGCCGACTACCTGGCGCTCCTGAGCGTGTGCGGAATGTGCCAAGCCGTGTCGTTCGATGCCCAGGTCCGCGTGCGCGGACACTGCCCGCAGCATCGGCGCTCCGCGGGAAAAATAGGCATTCCGCGGCGGTAGCGGGCCGCCGAAGAGCGCGGTCACGAGGCCGGGAGGGACCTGTGGTAAAGCACCGCGTCCCCCCATGCTCCCCTACGAGATCCGCGGCGCCGTCCTCACGGACGAGGACCAGCTTCTCGCGGTGGCCCACCACCTGAACACCGTCAACCTCCCGGACGACCGGACCGCGATCCGCGCCATCCTGGACCATGCCCACAAGAGCTTCACGGGGGCGGTGAAGGATCCCAAGCGGCGCGAGTACGTCTTCGTCCTCGTCGATACGGCAGAGAACAAGATCGTCGGCACGTCGATGGTCATCGCGCAGCTGGGGCGGCGAGACGCGCCCTACATCTACTTCGACGTCATCGAGGAGGAGCGCTACTCGGCCACGCTCGACCGGCACTTTTCGCACACGACGCTCAGCATCGGATACTCGTACAACGGACCCACCGAGATCGGCGGGCTGATCCTCGCGCCCGAGTACCGCAAGGCGGCCGAGCGGCTCGGGCAGTTCATCTCGTACGTGCGGTTTCTCTACATCCGGATGCACCGCGACCTCTTTCGCGACGAAGTGCTCGCGGAGCTCCTCCCGCCGCTCGAGCCGGACGGTACGTCGCACCTCTGGGATGCCGTCGGGCACAAGTTCACCGGACTGACCTACGCCGAGGCGGACCGTCTATCGAAGCAGAACAAGGAGTTCATCCGCGGGCTGTTCCCGGAGGGGCCGATCTACGCGACGCTCTTGAGCCCGAAGGCGCAAGAGGTCATCGGGAAGGTGGGGATCCAGACGCGCGGGGTCGAGAAGATGCTCCGGCGCATCGGCTTCCGGTACGCGGAGCGGGTGGACCCGTTCGACGGCGGACCGCACTTCACCGCGCCGACCGACGAGATCTCGCTCGTCAAGCGCGCGCGCGCGGCGAAGATCGCCAAGATCTCCCCCGAGCCAATCGTGACGAACCGCTCGCTCGTCGCCGTGGAGTCGAAAGAGCCCCCGTTCTTTCGATGCGTGTTGGCGGCTTGCGCATCGACGTCCGACGACACGCTGGTGATCGCGGAAGACGCCGCCACGCAGCTCGGTCTCAACGTAGGGGACGAAGTGTGGGTCCTCCCGCTGGACTGACGCGAATGGCGGCGGCACGACGGAACGCGAAGGACCCCGGCCTCGCCGAGGCGATCGAGGTCCATACGAGCGATGGCCATGTCCTGCGCGCGACCGTGCGCGAGCCGAAGAAGGGGGAACGGGCGCAGGGGGTCGCTGTCCTCGCGCACGCGATGTTCGCGCGCAAGAGCGAGTGGGAAAGAGGCGGAGCGGGGCTGGCGCGCTTTCTCAGCGACCGAGGATGGCGCACGATCGCCTTCGACTTTCGCGGTCACGGCGAGAGCGGGACGGGCGCGGCGAAGGGGGGGAGCTGGACGTACGAGGATCTGGTCCAGCGCGATCTGCCGGCGGTCGTCGAGGGGGCGCGCGCGAGAGGGCGCGGGAAGCGGGTGATCGTCGTCGGGCACTCGCTCGGCGGTCACGTCGCGGCGGCGGCGCAGGCGACAGGAACGATCGACGTGGACGCGATCGCTCTTGTCGCATCGAACGTGTGGCTCGAAGAGATCGAGCCGCTGTACCCGCGAACGCTCGCGAAGCGCGCGATTGGGCGTGCGATGGAAACGGTGTGCCGAAGGCGCGGGTACTTCCCCGCGCGCTGGCTCCGCCTGGGAAGCGACGACGAGGCGGCGGCGTACATGGGGGCGCTCTGGCGCGTCGTCGAGCGGGGCTTCTGGGGGAACGAAGACGGGCGGATCGACTACTGGGAGCGAATGCGCGACGTGGCGATCCCTCTTCTGGCGCTCGCGAGCGACGGCGATCCGATCAACGCGCACCCGGAGTGCGCGGCGCGCTTCGCGCTGCGCGCGAGGGGGATGGTGACGATCGATCGCATTCGGCGCGGCGACGACGGAGGGGCGGCGCCGGGACACATGGAGATCGTCACGTCAGAGCGGAGCCTCTCCGCCTGGGGGCGGCTGGAAGCGTGGATGCGCGGGTGAGCACCGCCTGCCCCCCGGTCCCGCTTGCCTAGCGATCGTTCTGCGGTTACAGAATGCTTCAGGCATGAACGTCGCGCACTCGCAGACGAACGGGGCAGGTGTGTCCCACGCGGAATCCGCCCCCCACTCGCTCCCGGAGCTCTCCGAGCAAGAGACGCGAATCGCGGCAGCGGTAGCTGCGGCGGCCATGCCGGCCGGCCGACTCCTCGAAGGGGGAGGGCTGGCGACGGTCGCGAAGCTCCGACGGTGGCTCGCCGGGACGAGCCCGAGGCAAGTGCAGGGGATCCGCGCTCTGCTCTGGAGCGTCGAGACGCTGGCGATCGCGCGGACGGGGCGGCCTTTCTCCAGGCTGCCTCGAGAGCGCGCCGAGCGGCTCCTCTCTACGTGGCAGTCGTCGCGCTCCCCTGTCACGCGTTGGTTCGTCCGCGGCCTGGTGACCCCGTTGAAGGCGGCGCACTTCGACGACCCGAAGATGTTCGCGCACGTCGGGTGCGCCGTCGGCGGTGCGCAGCCGCGCGTCGACGAGCCCGCGCGCTGGCAGAGGCAGGTCACGGACGGCCGTCAGGTCACCGCGGACCTCGAGCTCGAATGCGAGGTGGTCGTCGTCGGGACGGGCGCCGGCGGGGCGGCGTGCGCGTACGAGCTCGCGTCGCGCGGGCGGGCAGTGCTGCTCCTCGAGGAAGGGGACTTTCACAGGCGCAGCGCGTTCACGTCGCGGGCGGCGGACACGTTCAAGAAGCTCTATCGCGATCAAGGGATGACCGTGGCGCTCGGCAACGTCGGCATCCCGTTGTGGTCGGGGCGCGCCGTCGGGGGGAGCACGGTCGTCAACTCGGGGACCTGCTACCGGGCGCCGGAGCGGGTCTTCCTCGAGTGGAGGGAAGAGCTGGGGCTCGCCGGCTTTTCGAGCGGGTCGATGGATCCGTACTACACGCGCGTCGAAGAAATGCTCCGCGTGGCCCCTGCGAAGATGGAGCTCACGGGGGGAGTCGGGAGGGTCATCGGGCGCGGGGCGCAGGCGCTCGGGCTGTCGCACCATCCGCTCGTGAGAAACGCACCCGACTGCGACGGACAGGGGGTCTGCTGTTTTGGCTGCCCCACCGGAGCGAAGCGATCGACGGACGTGAGCTACATCCCCGAGGCGCTCCTGCGCGGCGCTCAGCTGGTCACCGCCGCTCACGTCGACGCCGTCGAGGTCGTCGCCGGTCGCGCGCGAGGGGTACGCGGGACGCTGGGAGGGGGACGCGGACGGCGCTTTCACGTGAAGGCGGACGCCGTGGTCGTCGCGGGGGGGGCGCTGATGACGCCGCTCCTCCTCGCGCGCAGCGGGGTCGTGAAGCACCCCTGGCTCGGAAAGAACCTCTCGATTCATCCGGCCACGAAGGTGATGGCCGTCTTCGACGAGGACATCGACATGTCGCGCGGAATCCCCCAGGGCTACGCGATCGACTCGTTCGCCGAGGAGGGGATCGTCTTCGAGGGGGCATCGACGCCGCTCGACGTGACGGCGATCGCCGTGCCGTGGGTCGGGGCGCGCTTCATGGAGGTGATGGAGGCGTACCGGCACGTGGCGACGTTCGGATTCATGGTGAAGGACACGTCGCGCGGCACCGTGCGTGCGGGCCCCGGCGGCGCGCCGCTCATCACGTACAACTTGAACGAAGAAGACACGCGGAAGATGAAGCGCGCCATCGCGATCCTCTGCGAGGTGTACCTGGCAGCCGGCGCGAAGCGGGTGCTCCCGTTCCTCGCGGGGACGGACGAAGTGCGGACGAAGGGGGACGTGGAGCGGTTGAGATCTCGCAGCGTGTCAGCCTCGCAGATCGAGGTCACCGCCTTTCATCCGCTCGGGACTTGCCGCATCGGCGCAGATCCCGAGACGAGCGTGCTCGGACCGGACCACGAGGTGCACGGTGTCGAGGGGCTCTACGTCGCGGATGGGAGCGCGGTGCCGACGTCGCTTGGGGTGAATCCTCAGATGACGATCATGGCGATGGCGCTGAGAGCGGCGGAGATCATCGACACGCGCCTCCACTGAGGGGGGGCGCGAGCTCGAGCTCGCGCGTCATCGCGTCGAGGAGGGCGCGCGCCTTCGCCGAGGGTGGGAGCCCCGCGGATCGAACGAGGTCGAGGAGGGGCTCAATCGCCACGCTCGTCCGAAGAGCCCGAAGGGCCCGTGCGCGAGATCGCGCAACACGCCTCTTGCCCGCCGCGTCGAGCCGCGGCTCGATCCATCGCGCGAGGGCCCACGAGAGCGCCGCGTGCTTCGCTTCGTCCACCGCGATCCGCGCGAAAGCTCGCCGCACTTCGACATCCCCCGCGTGAAGCGATTGCCACCGCGCCACGAGCGCACCGTACGTCTCGCGCACGCACCCCTCCGCGGCGTTCTCGGCCGCGATGGCGGCTGCGCGACGCCCGTGCATGGCACGCACGCGCGGCTTCACCGTTTCGCCTCCGTGCACGACCGCCAGCTTTGCCATCACGCGCGCGTGACGCGTCTCGTCTCGCGCCGCCCGCTTGGCCGCTCCGGCGAGCTTCGCCGGCGCCCCAAGCTGCCCGAGCTCCGCGCACATCCGCTCGAACGCGACGATCGACGCCTCCTCCTCGAACGCCATGCGCGCGAAGTACCCCCCGAGCGCAGTCTCCGCACGGGCCCGCCGACGGGGTCCCCTCGGCGCGCGGAGTCCGGCCGGGCGGCGCCCTCCGCCTGCTGGGCAAGGGGTGCAATAGATCGTCACCCCCCCCGCCTCGTTGTCGGGGGCCAGCGCGTCATCGTCGCACCCCGCGTCCTGGGGGAGCCAACAGGTGGTCTGCGGGATGGGCGCCAGCTCGTTGTCGCCGACGACCAGGAGCACCTGGCAACCTAGATTCCCCAGCCCCGTCCCGCTGAGACCGCAGGCGTAGACGTACGCGCAAACATCGGTGAGCGGGTTCGAGTCGGGCCCAGAGTCGAGCTCCCAGGATCCGGCGTAGCAACCCCCATCGGGACCGGCCTCGATGGGTTTTGGCTTCACGACATCGGGGACTGAGGCGTCGTGCGGTGGGGGCGACGGGCCCGCGTCCGGTACGGGTGCACCCGTGTCACCCGATTTGGGGACAGCCGTGTCGAGCGTCGCGTCCAGTGAGCCCCCCGCGTCCGGCGCCGCGGCGGGTCCCGACGAGCACGCGACGACGACCGCCGGGCCCCCGACCGCCAGGATGGCCGCCTGAAAGGCACGAGCCACGCGGCGTCTCTCCGTTCGAATGCTCACGTGGGGGACCCTACCAAAGTGGCGCGGTCCGGCCACTCGAGCGACGGAAAGTCACGCCTGCTGTGACCTGAGGGTCACGGTGGGCGAGCGGCACTTCCCCGATCACCACCGAAAACCTGCGTGTTTTCGCGAACGACGCTCCCGAAGCGAACCGGTGCACTTCGTGCTCAGCGTTCGGTACTCTAAACGTTTCATCGGTGTGGGCCGCGCCTCGCGAGGCACGGACGCGCCGCCCCGGGAGGGCATTTCGGTCATGCGCCATCACACGCGGCTCGTCGTCTCGTCTCTCGCCGCACTCGCTCTGTTCTCGGCGTCGGTGAACGCCCACGCCCAGGACACCTACTACCCACCGCCGACGAGCGCCCCCCCCACAACACCACCCCCCCAAAACCCCCCAACCCCCCCCAAACACCCACC
>JBKQKP010000198.1:0-2730 GCA_052147435.1 Polyangiaceae bacterium
GCTCGACCTGAAGCTACGCCGCGACTCGGTCGGCAAGGCTCCGCCCGCGCAGCCGACCAAGCCCCAAGGGGGCGACCGGAACACCGCCGCGCCACGCAGCGACGCCGAGCAGGATTGGATCGAGACCTTCGATCAGGAGACAGGCGCTCCCGCCACCGCCTTCAAGTCGGGCGGGCGTGCCATCGGCGCGGGCGATCCGGAGGGACAGCGATGAGCCGCTTCGATGACGATCTCGGGCAGTCGCCTCACGTGGGCCTCCACATCGGTTACGTCACCGATCGCGAGGATCCCGAGGGGCTCGGCCGCGTGCGCGTCTGCATCCCCGGTCTCATCGAGCCGCACAGCGCGTGGGCGTGGCCGCTCGGCACGTCGGGTGGGGGGTCGAAGAATCGCGGCTTCTTCGCCGTGCCCGAGAAGGACGCGGAGGTGGGCGTCTTCTTCAAGCAGGGCGACCTCGACGCGCCCTACTACCTCGCGGGGCACTGGGGAAAGCCCAACGGCGAGAGCGAAGTCCCGGACGAAGCGCAGAAGTCTCCGCCCGACAACCGCGTCCTCGCGACCGAGACCTTCCGCGTCGAGTTCGACGAGTCCGCGGGGGGTCGTCGCCTCCAGCTCACGAACAAGAAGACCGGCGACTTCCTCCTCTTCGACGCCGAGGAGAACACGATCACCCTCTCCGGCACGACCGCGATCACGATTCGCGCGTTGGGCGCGATCAGCCTGGAGGCCGCCCAGATCTCGATCGGCGGCCGGGTGATCCGTCCCATCGCAGACCCGATCTGAGGCGACCCATGGCGATCCCCATTTGCATCGACATTCCCGACATCGGCGACCCGTTCGCAGTGACGCTGCCCGGGGGCATCGACATCGAGGACTTCAACATCATGAAGGCGATCCAGCCGGCGCTCACGCCGCTGATGCCGCTCTTCGAGGTCATCGACGTCGTCGTCGCCATCTACAACTGCGTGAAGGCGATCCCCGACTGCCTCGGACCTCCGCCGGACCCGTCGGGGCTCGTCGCGTGTCTGCCCGACCTGGCGAAGAAGATCATGAAGCTCCTGAAGCTGATCCCCTTCTTGTCGCTTCCCATCACGGCCGCGCATCTCCTCGACCTCGTCATCGCGGGCCTCCGCGAGGTGAAGCAGAAGCTCCAGCACCTGCAGGACCAGCTCGCGCAGATCGAGCGTTCGATCGAGCACGGCCGGAACCTGAAGGACGCGGGGCTCACGGCGATCTTCGCCTGCGCGCAGGGGAACGTGAACCAGGAGGCGCAGAACCTCGGAAAGAGCCTCGCGTCTCTCGGCAAGCTCCTCGCCATCATCGGCATCTTCCTGAGCATGATCGGCGGTCCAAAGGTCCCCGACCTCGCGCACCTGAATGGTGCCCCGCTCAAGGAGATCATCAAGCCGATCGACGAGCTCGTCGAGATCCTGCTCGTCGTCCGCAAAGCAATCCCGTTCCCGCTGAGCGGTCTGACCTCGACCCACGTCCTGTGAACCTCGCGTTCCCGTTCCAGCGCGACGCGCGCGACTTCGCGACGGTGTCCGACGTGGACCTGCTCCTCGCGCAGGCCGAGCAGGTTCTCGGCACCGAGGCGGACTCGCCGAAGGGCTCCGGTGAGTTGCCCTGGCGGACGGCGTTTGGATCGGTGCTTCACCTCCTCCGTCACCGCCCGAACGACGCGAGCCTCGCCGAGCTCGCGCGCGTCCACGCGCGAGACGCCCTCGCTCGCTGGGCGCCGCGCGTGCAAGTCACGACCTGCGTCGTCGAGCAGCAGGGGGCGACGTTCGTGCTGCGCATCGGAATCGCTGCGGCGCCTGCGGGGTCGAAGACCGCGACGGCAAAGCGCGACGTGGTGCTGCCTCTGTCGCCCGCGGGGTCGCCGTGAACGCCGCCGCCGCCGCGCTTCTCCCCCCGAACGTTCGCTACCTCGAGCGGGACTTCGACAGCCTGCGCGCGCGACTCATCGAGCTCGTCGAGAGTGTGTTTCCCGACTGGACCGAGCACGAGGTCGCGAGCTTCGGCGACATCCTCCTCGAGCTCTTCGCCTTCGTCGGCGACACGCTTGGCTTCTACCTCGATGCGCAGATCCGCGAGACGCGGATCGTGACCGCGACGCAGCGCCGGAGCCTCATCGCGCTCGCGCGCCTCGTCGGCTACCGCCTCCCCGGCGCGCAGGCCGCGACGGCGACCGTGACGTTCGACCTCGACGCGGCGATGGCGGGCGACGTCCTCATCTCCGCGGGGCAAGTCCTCCGCACCCAGACCATCACGAGTCCCATCCTCTTCCAGCTCCTCGCCGACGTCCTCATCGCGGCGGGCTCCACCCACGGCGAGGGCGTCGCCGAACACTCGCAGAACCAGAGCAAGGTTGTGGACTCGCGCTCGCTCACGGGCACCGACGTCGTGCTGGACCGAACTCCGTACCTGGACGGGTCGGCGAAGCCGACCGCGGGCAACGGCGACTACGCCGAGCAGACGACGCTCCTCGCGTCGGGGCCGAACGATCGCCACTTCATCGTGCTCGTCGACCAGAACGATCGGGCAACGGTTCGCTTCGGCGATGGACGAAACGGCACACCGCCGACGGGGACGATTCAGATCCCGTACAAGACCGGCGGCGGCGACGCCGGCAACGTCGACCCGAACACCATCCGAGTGCTCGACGGCTCCCTCACCGACTCGCAGGGGCGACCCGCGCACCTGTCGATCTCGAATCCGAAACGGGCG
>JBKQKP010000199.1:0-2925 GCA_052147435.1 Polyangiaceae bacterium
CCCCCGGCCCCCCGCTCCGCCGGCGGGGCGGGGGGCCGGGGGGATGGGGTTGGGTGAAGGGCTCGGTCCCTTGGCGCGCGCCTCTCGCCGCCTCGGCCGGCGTGCTAAGCGAGAGAGCGCATGGAGCTCCAGCCTTCGGACCGGATCATCGCGCGCATCGACGAGGCCGCCCGCCAGCACCCCGGCGGCGTCCTCGCCTTCGACGGCGACGGGACCCTCTGGGACGGCGACGTCGGCGAAGACTTCTTCCACGCGATCGTCGCCGGCGGCGACCTCCGCGAGCCGGCCCGCGCCCAGATGCAGCGCGAAGCGACCGAGCACGGGCTACGAGCGGACGGGACCGGCAAGGAGCTCGCCGCGCGCCTGTACCAGGACTACCTGGCCGGCCTCTACCCCGAGGAGCGGGTCTGCGAGCTCATGACGTGGGCGTGCGCCGACTGGACCCGGTCGGAGGTGGACGCCTTCGCCGGGAAGGTGCTCGCCGGGGCGGGGCTCGAAGCGCGCCTGCACAAGGAAGTGCGCAAGGTCGTCCACTGGGCGCGCGGGAAAGGGATCGAAGTCTTCCTCGTCAGCGCCTCCCCCTGGGCCATCATCGAGCACGCCGCCCGCTTCGTCGGCATCGAGCCGTCGCACGCGATCGCCGCCCAACCTTGCTACCTGGGCGACCGGATGCTCGCCGACGTCCACCGCCCGATCCCTTACGGCCCGGGGAAAGTATTGCACCTGCGCGAGCGCGTCGGCACATCGCGCCCGATCTACGCCGCATTCGGCGACAACGCGTTCGACATTGCGCTCCTGTCGGAAGCCTTCATCCCCGTCGCCGTCCGCCCCAAGCCGCGCCTGCGCGAGCGGGCGGGCGAAGTGAAGATGCTCGTGGAAATCGCCCGCGAGAGCTGACAAAACACCTCTCCCGCTCTCCACCTAGCACCCAGGCCAAACGCATGGACTTCGATCTCACCGAAGAGCAGCGCCTCATTCGCGACACCGCGCGCGACTTCGCCGCCCGCGAAATCGCCCCCAAGGCCGCGGAGCTCGACAAGACCGGGCGCTGGCCGGCCGAGGTCGTGAAGAAGATGGCCGAGCTCGGCTTCATGGGCATGGCCATCCCGCAGGAGCACGGCGGCGCGGGGATGGACACGGTGAGCTACGCGCTCGCGATGGAGGAGATCAGCGCCGCGTGCGCGTCGTGCGGCGTGATCATGAGCGTCAACAACTCGCTCTTCTGCGACCCGGTCTTCAAGTTCGGCACCGACGCTCAGAAGAAAGACGTCCTCGCCCCCTGCGCTCGCGGCGAAAAGCTCGGCTGCTTCGGCCTCACCGAGCCGATGAGCGGCTCGGACGCGCAGACGATGGCGACGAACGCCGAGAAGGTCGCCGGCGGCTGGGTCATCAACGGCGCGAAGAACTGGATCACGAACGGCCCCCACGCCGACTACATCCTTCTCTTCGCGGTCACCGACCGCTCGGGCCCGAAGATCAAGCACACCGCGTTCTTGATCCCGAAGGACACCCCCGGCTTCACGCAGAACCCGCGCGACCACAAGCTCGGCATCCACGCCGCGCACTCGTGCACCGTCTTCTTCGAGAGCTGCAAGCTCCCGGACAGCGCCGTCGTCGGGAACGTGGGGGAGGGGTTCAAGGTGGCCATGGCCACGCTCGACGGCGGGCGCATCGGGATCGCCAGCCAGGCGCTCGGGATCGCGAAGGCCGCGCTCGTGACCGCGACGGCCTACGCGAAAGAACGAAAGAGCTTCGGCGTCCCGATCGCGCAGCACCAGGCGATCCAGTTCATGCTCGCCGACAGGGCGACGGAGCTCGACGCGGCGCGCCTCCTCACGTGGCGCGCCGCCTCGATGAAGGACGCGCACGTCCGCCACACCACCGAGAGCGCCGAAGCGAAACTCTTCGCGAGCGAGATGGCGACGCGGGTGGCCCACAAGGCGATCCAGATCCACGGCGGCTACGGCTACTCGACGGAGTTCCCCGTGGAGCGCCACTACCGCGACGCGCGCATCACGGAGATTTACGAGGGGACGAGCGAGATTCAGCGAATCGTCATCGCCGCGAGCCTGTTGAAAGGGTGAGCATCATGAGAAGAACGCTTGTCGCTTTAGCGGGGGGGATCCTGCTCGGCGCCTGCGGCGGAAGCCCACCGCCGAAGGAGCCCGAGGCTCCTCCCCCCGCGGCCCCCCCCGCGCACGCCGCCGCGCCGATGCAAGCCACGCAGGAGCTCGGCTCGATCGACGAAGACGCCACGAACAAGACGTTCCAGTCGCTCCAGGACAAGCTCCTCAATTGCCAGAAGGACGGGATGACGCGGGTGGAATTCCTGGCGGGAGACGCGAAGTTCTTCCTCCGGATCGCGCAGGACGGCTCCATCCACTGGGCCTTCCTCGAGGACTCCACGCTCGGCGATCGCGACACCGAAAAGTGCATGCTCCAGGTCGTGTCGAGCACGCACTGGCCGCAGCCCGAAGGGGGCGAGGCCGAGGTGCAGAAGTCGATCTCCTTCGACGGCGGCGACGCGCGCCCCCCGGTGAGCTGGCAATCGGACAAGGTCGCGTCGGTGCTCGCCGCCGAGGGGGACGACGCGCTCAAGTGCAAGGCGGGGACGCGCGGCGTCTACAAGGTGACCGCGTACGTGGAGCCAGGGGGGGCAGCCTCCGCGGAGGGGGCTGGGACGGGGAAAGGAAAGAAGCACAAGGGGCACGCGGCTGCGGTGCACGGAAAGGTCGTCGCCGTCGGCGTCGCTCCGCCGAACAGGGAAGGGGAGTCGAAGGCCGACTGCATCGCCGACGCGGTCAAGGACTGGAAGATGCCGAGCCCCGGCGGGTATGCGGCGAAGGTCACGTTCTCGCTCTAGGCAACCCCACCCCCCTGGCCCCCCGCCCCGCAGGCAGGGCGGGGGGAACGTGAAGGCCGACA
>JBKQKP010000200.1:0-19978 GCA_052147435.1 Polyangiaceae bacterium
TCCCCTCAAGCCCTCCGGGCTTGAGCCTCCCCCGAATCGCCTTCGGCGAATCGTGCTTCGCACGACAGGAGAGGAGCGCTCGATGAGTGTTTTCGGCTGCCGTACAAACGAAGGTGGATGGGGAAGACATTCCGGGAGTGGTCGATCGAGCAGCGTTGGCTGTTGCCGCCGTCGGTTCAGGAGCGCGTGGATTTCATGGCGGTGACCGCGCTGCAGCGGCCGGACTTTCGGACGGTGAGCAAGTTCCGGCTGCAGCATCTGTCGGCGCTCGAAGGTCTCTTCAAGCAGGTGCTCCGCCTCTGCCAGAAGGCGGGGATGGTGACGCTGGGGCATGTGGCTCTCGATGGCACCAAGGTCACAGCCAACGCGAGCAGGCGCAAGGCGATGAGCTACGAGCGGATGCTCAAGGGTGAGGCGCAGCTGGAAGCCGAGGTGAGGCGGTGGTTTTCCGAGGCGGAGGCGGCCGACCTTCGGGACGACGACGAGCAGGGGCGTGATCGTCGAGGGGACGAGCTGCCCGCGTGGGTCGCGGACAAGCAGAAGCGGCTGGAGAAGATCCGCGAGGCCAAAGCGGCGCTGGAAGCGGAAGCGGCGGCGAAGGCGGAAGGCGACAAGCCCCGGGGTGGTGGTACTGGCGGCGGTGGTGGGAGCGAGCCTCCGAAAGTGAAGGCGAAGACACAGCGCAACTTCACCGACCCGGAGAGCCGGATCCTGAAGACGAGCGATGGCTTCGTGCAGGGGTACAACGCGCAGTTGGCGGTCTGCAGCGAGCAGCAAGTGATCGTGGCACACGACGTTGTGGCCGAACAAAACGACGCGCCGCAGCTGCCGGGAATGCTCGCGCAGATTCGAGCGAACGCCGGGCGTCAGGCCATCGAGCTGTCGGCGGACAACGGCTACCTCAGCGAGGCGAACCTGCGCGAGCTGAAGAAGCGTCGTGTGCGCGGCTACGTCGCTCCGGGGCGAACGAGCCACGGCAACACGAAACGGTCGAAGAAGAAGAGGTACTGAAGCTCGCCGCCCGCCGCGGGTAGCGGAGGGAGTCGCGTCTGGCCTCTCTCCGTCGTGCGAAGCACGATTCGCCGAAGGCGATTCGGGGGAGGCTCGTGAGCGAAGCGAACGAGGGGACCGGCAGGTCCCACATGACCCGTCACGACGGAGCCCGTCGCCGAAACGAAGTTTCGGGGACAGGCTCCTAGCAGCCGCAGTTCTGCAGACAGGCGGGATCGTTGCCGCAGTTGTTCTGGCACACCTGGCAGGTGGTCGGCGCCGGCGTCCCCCCTCCCACGTTCAAGCATTTGCCGGTCGCTTGCTGCTCGCAGATGATGTCCACGGTGGTGCCCGAGCTCAAGATCGCCTGCATATCGGCGCACGTCTGCGGCACACCCATGGGGCACATCGACCCGTAGCAGAGGCACTCCGGGTCGATGACGTCGCCGTGCACGGCGTAACCGCACTGCGGGAACGTGTTCGGATCGATGATGACGCCGGGGCACGTGCTCAGGTCGGCGCAGACGTTGTACGTCTCGGTGATGGCCGTGCAGACCGATCCGGTGGGCCCCGGATGGGTGGAGCTCGCGGGGGTGCTCGCGCTGCCCGCGTCCGTCCCCTCGTTCTGCGCGGCGGGGGGCGATCCGCCGCACGCGACCGAGGCGAGCGAGACGAACGACACGAGCGAAACGAGCCTGCAGCGCGCGACGAGGTGCGTGAGTTTCATGGCCATGTCCCTCCTTCGGGAGTGACTTCGACTCTAAGTCTGCCACGCCGCGCGGGCTCGCGCAGTGCAGCCAAGCGGGGACTCCGTGCAGTGAGACCGACCTCCAGCGCAGCAAGCACGCTCATCCGTGTGCGAGAAGCTCGAGGAGCCTCTCCCTCTTGCCACGGCTCGCGTGCAGGCGCGCTCCGCCACGAAGCACAACCACGTGCTCCCCGTCGTCGTCGGTCACGAGCTCCGCGACGAACGCCGCGTTGACCAAGGTCGACCGATGAATGCGTACGAACCCGCGCGGAAGGCGCTGCTCGAGATCGCGCATCGACTCGCGGACCAAATGGCTCTCCCCACGCGCATGGACGAGCACGTAGTAGTCCTCGGCTTCCATGTACTCGATGTCCCTGACGTCGATGAAGACGGCGCGCCCCACACTCTTGGCCACGAGCCGTTCGCGCGGCGAGGGGGCGTCAGTGCGGGTGGGCGCCGGGAGCGAGTGGCCCCCGACGAGCGAGTTCAGCGTGTGAGCAGCCTCTTCCAGGCGCGCTGCGCGGACGCGCTCCTTGGCTCGCTCCAGCGCCAGGGCGAAGCGCCGGTCATCGAACGGCTTCAGGAGGTAGTCCACGGCGGCGACCTCGAACGCTCGGACCGCCTGGTCATTGTGCGCCGTCACGAAGACGATCGCGGGGCGCTCTGCCTCGCAGAGCTGGTGCACCACCTCGAAGCCCCCCATCTGCGGCATCTGTACGTCAAGGAAGAGAATGTCGGGGCGCTCGCGACGCACCAGGTCGACGGCATCGGGGCCGTTCGACGCCTCTCGCACCGAGTCGACCTCGACGTCCCCCGCGAGAAGTACGCGTAATGTCTGGCGAGCGAGCGGTTCGTCGTCCACGACCAGCACGCGGAGGCCGCCGGACGGCATCACGGACCCCTCCCCCCTTCCCCCTCGTTTTGGCGACGAAGAGGGAGGCGAACGGTCGTCGTCACGTCGCCGCGTTCGCCCGAAGTGAGCGAAACGGAGCAGTCGTCGCCGAACATCTCCCGGAGACGTTCACGTGTCGTGCCGAGCCCGATCCCATCGCGAACGCGGGGCCCATCCGCGCCATCGCGCGGGTGGGCGCAGTGCCCGTCATCGTGGACCTGAAGTGTGAGCGTCCCTCCGTCGCGCCGAGCGTCGATCTCGACGAGGCTCGCGTCGGGGTCCGCCTCGATTCCGTGGCGAACGGCGTTCTCGACGATCGGCTGGAGGAGAAGCGTCGGCACCATGGCGTCCATGACCGCCGGCTCCGCGTTGACCCGTACCTGCAGCCGGTCGCCGAAACGAATCTGCTCGATCGCCAGGTACCGACGCGCGAGATCGAGCTCGCGGTGGAGCGGGACTTCGACGGCGCCGTCGCTGTCGAGCACGTCACGGAGCAGATCGCCGAGCCCCGCGATCATCGAGATGGCCTCGGGCCCGCGCTGCACGCGCACGAGAGCCGCGATGGAGTGGAGCGTGTTGTAGAGGAAGTGCGGCTGCAGCCGCATCTCGAGCGCCGTCAGCCGCGCGCGAAGGAGCTCCCCCTGGAGGCGCGACGCCTCGAGCAGGCGCTGGTGCGACAGCGCGTAGAAGCGCAGCGCGTGCCCGACGGAAAGCACCGCGAAGTAGTTCAGCACGTTCATGAAGAACTCTTCGGAGAAGCGCTTCGTGATGCTGCTGGTGATCGACGGATCGACCCAGGGGGAGAGGACGTAGTCGGTGACGACGTCGAGCACCGCGAAGCCGAACATGAAGACGAGATGGAGCGGCAGCGTGAGGAGCCAGCGGCGGCGCTCGATTGGAAACCTCGCCGAGAGCGCGAAGATGATCGGAGTGAAGAGCGCCCACTGCCAGACGCACTGGAAGCACGCCGCGGCGTGCAGGAGCTCCCGGTGGCCGCTCACGTACCCGCGGAGCATTCCTTCGAGGAGCCCGAAGACGCCGACCAGCGTCCACGCGCCGAAGATGAGCGCCCCCTTCAGCGGCAGGGGGATGGCCGCGCGCGTCGCTGCGGTGGCGTGGGCGCGCGAGGGAGCCTTCGTCGTGAGCGCCGCCATGGAGAAACCCTAGCCCGTTTGGGGGGTCGTGGCTCTTGTCGCCTCCCCTGCGCTTCAGTGCGTCGGACGGGGCGGCGCGGGAGCCCTCGGCGGTATGGCCGGCGTCGGGGAGCTCCCGCTCGGCGCGGTCCCCGTCGAATCGACCCCGAGAAATGCGGCGACGAGATCATAGAGCGCTTCGAGCTGCTCCTGGCTCACCTGCAGGTGCCCCTTCACCATCGCCCCCTCGCTCGTCACCTCGAAATCGTTCAGGAGCCCGCGGGTGACGATCTTCACCCCTATCGAGTTCTGCTGCTGGACGAGCTGCCGGATCTGACGGGCGGCAACCTCCGCCGCCTCGGCGTCGCGCGAGTCGGCTTCGACGTACGCATCCGCCCCGCCGCCGTCGTGCGGCACGGCCCAGAAGCGGAGCTCCGTCAGCGAGGTCGGAAGAAACGGCATCGGGTGGCTCGGGTTCTTCACCATCACGCGGACGGCTTCCTTGGGCCCGGTGGGGGTGCGCAGCTCGACCCGCGAGAAGGCCGTCGCCGCCACCTTTGCGAAATCGGGGGGGACCATCGCGGCGATATGCGGCTTCGGGAGCATGAAGACGCGCCAGGCGTTGTCGGCGCGGCCACGCCATGCGCGAACCCCCGGGACCCCGGCGTCGAACTTCCCGCCGCCGACGTCGTGCTTGGAAAGGATCGCGATGTTCCTCGCCGCCCGCTCGTCCGTCATGTTGTACCGAAGGACCGCCGCATCCTTCTCCGTGTGGATCAAGGACGGCCCGAAGATCCATATCCACTCGAGGTCTTTGACCGGATCTACGTCCGTGCCGCCGAGAAAGTCTTCCCACTGGGGAATGCCGAGGAGGATCGGTCCCATCCGGGCGCCGACGGGGTTCAGGCGGACCACGGCGATGTTCACGCGGATCTCGACCAGGGTCGGCCCGGCCATCACGCCGTCGCCGCTCCCGCCGTCGCCCCCCCACGCGAGCGGAGCGCTTGCGTCCCCTCCCCCGGCCCCACCGTCCACGATGCGATCGCGGCTCGAAACCTTTGCCAGCTCGGCGGCGCGCTCGGCGTTCGCCCCTCCATCGGGTCCTGGCGCTCCTCCCGCGTCTCGGTGGAGCCTAGGAGCCCCCGCATCGACGATGCCGTGCCCCGCCCCCTCTGCGGTCTTGGCGGGCGACGCGGGGGTGGGGGGGGGCGGCGCGACCGGCGGCGGCGGCTCCGGCGGAGTCGGCCCTTCGATCATGTCGATCGGGATCGTGATCTCCCCTTCGGTGTCCTTGAACTCGAGCGACCTCTGCGGGAAGAAGCTCCAGGGCGAGAGCTCGTAATGCACGATCAGCGAGACGGCGAGCGACACCGCGCCGACCACCCGCGCCCACCGGTTGCTCCAGAAGCGCTCCGGTCCGGTTCGCGGCGGGCGGCTCTCTGCTCGCGTCTGCGTCTCACGGGACACACATCACCCCGTCCTCGCCCGCACCCGGCGCTGCATCCCAGCCAGATTCTCGCATATCGCGCCTGTTTTGCTCCGGCATGCCGCTCGCTCTGCCCCTTATACGCATGGCGAAGCAGCAGGGCCGAGAACTGGATCGACGGGAAGCGAAACGGCTACTAGAGGAGGGAGTCGCCGGTTCGGGCTGCCGCATGCGTTTGACCGCCACACTTGCCTTTCTCGCTGCGTTCGTCGCCGGATGCAGCGAACCGTCTGGCGAGGCGACCCCCCCCAAGCCGGCGCCGCACTCGAGCTCATCGAGCGCGTCCACGAGCCCTCGCGCGCCGAGCGGCACCACCTCCGACGGAGGGGATCTCGCCGGCGACCTCGACGCTGGAACCTGGAACGGCCCGTACGCTTACGCCCTCTTCGCGGCGACGCCGATCATGAGCGACATGGATTGGCCGGTCCGGAGCGACCAGCTGAAGCCAGGCGAGCGCCAGAGGAGCATCCGCATCGGGTACTTTCGCCAAGGGGCCAAGCTCGCAATCTTCCCCGAGGGGCACAAGAAGCCCAACTGCCCGGAGGGGTGGTACGAGCTCGTGCAGGGGGGCTTCGTCTGCACGAGGTTTGCGACGCTCGATCCGAACCATCCCAAGATCCGGAACGCGCCGCACCCTCCGGATCTTTCCGGCCCGTTGCCGTACGACTACGGCATCAACCTGCGGAACGGCACGCCGATGTACAAGAAGCTCCCTTCCTGGGCGCAGCGCATGCGCTTCGAGCCGTGGCTCAACCCGCACCGCGTGCAACGACCTCGCACGGACGACACGGGGGACGCCGTCGTCGCGGCGAGCGCCACGACGGTCGCGACGACTGACTCCGAGGACGCGGGGGTGCCGTGGTACCTGCGCGATTTCGACGGCGGTAAGCCCGACGTCACGCTCGAGGACCTCGAAGAGAGCGATCCTTCCGGAGTCATCGAGCGGCGCATGATCAAGGGCTTTTACGTCTCGCTCGACAAGGACGAGAAGGACTTCGGCGCCCACTGGTGGAAGGCGATCGACGGCCACTACGTCCCCTACGAGCGGATCTACGTCCCTCCGATGCCGACGAGCTTCCACGGCATCTGGCTCAACCAGGACCCCCCCGCCGAGTTCAACGCGACGACGGTCGATGCCGGCCTCCCTCCGCTCCCCACCAAGCGCATCGACAAGCTCCCTATTGCATTCGTCATCTTCAAGCAGCGCACGTTCCAGCCGAGCGACGACGGGAAGAAGATGGTCCGCGGAGACTGGGCGCAGCACTTCACCGTCGCGCCGCTCACCGGCGAGCGGCGCAGCGTGGACCGGCAGGCGTACGTCGAGACCGAGAACGGCTACTGGCTCCGCGAGGACCTCATCACGATCACCAAGCCCGGTCCGCCCCCCGAGGGGCTCAAGCCGGGCGAGAAGTGGATCGACATCAACCTGAAGAACGAGACGCTCGTGGCCTTCGAGGGGACGACGCCCGTCTACGCGACGCTCATCTCCAGCGGGCGGCGCGACCTGAAAGAGCGCGAGAAGGACCATCAGACGCACAACGGCTCGTACCGCGTCCGCGAGAAGCACATCGCCGCGACGATGGACGCCGACACGGCTTCGGATGGGCCGTACTCGATCCAGGACGTCCCGTGGATTCAGTACTTCAACGGGAGCATCGCGCTCCACGGCGCGTTCTGGCACGCCGAGTTCGGGCACGTGAAGAGCCACGGATGCGTGAACCTGTCGCCATGGGACGCGAAGGCCCTCTTCGGTTGGACCGATCCGCAGCTCCCGCCCGGGTGGCACGGCGTGCACGCGACACCGGAGCAGCCAGGCACGATCGTCGTCACGCACGACGAAGCGAAGCCGCTCTACGAGGACGAAGACGAGGACGCGGGGGCGGAGTGAACGGCGAGCGATCGAGAGGTGTTTGACGCTCCGAAGTCCGGCCCGTCCTTGACGGGGGGTCTCCCCTTGGGCAAGAACTGTTCTCTCCACGGATGGATCAGTTCTCGGCACACCTCGATCGCGGATGGGACCTCGCCCAGAAAGGCGATGCCTCGGGAGCGCACGCGTGCGCCAGGCGCGCGCTCGAGCTGGATCCGAAGTCGCCCGAAGTGCACAACCTCCTCGGCTACACGGCGGCTCTTGCCGGCGATGCGGAGGACGCGATCGAGCACTACCGCCAGGCGATCACCCTCGACGAGACGTACTTCGAAGCGATGCTGAACGCCGCCGAGCTCCTCGTTCATCCGCTCGCGGACTTCGAAGGGGCGGTCGACATGTGCGACGAGGCGCTCGACTACGCCGAGACCCCCGAAGAGATCGCCGATGCCGTGCTCCTGAAGGTGGACGCCCTTCTCGGCAAAGGGGACGTAGACGAGGCAAGAAAGGCGATGGCGATGCTTCCGGACGGTCCGTTCGACAACTCGAGCTACACGTTCCTCATCGGACGGGCCTTCTACGAGACGGGGCAGATCGACAAAGCCGCGCCGCTCATCGAAGAGGCCGTGAAGAAAGACCCGGCGAACGGGGACGCGCACTACTACCTTGGCCTCGTGCGCGACGAGCGCGGAGACACCCGCGGCGCGACCGAAGCGTTCTTGCGCGCACGCGGGCTCGACCTGACGCGCGAGCCCCCCGCGTGGTCCCCCTCGGCAGAGACGTTCGCGAACGTCGTCGAGACCGTCGTCGCAAAGCTCGACGCGATCCTCGCGCGGTACGTCCAGGAGGCGGAAGTTTACGTGGTCGACGTCCCGGGGGCGGAGCTCGTGGTCGACGGCGTCGACCCGCGCGCGCTCATGATCCTGGACGCGCCACGTGGCGAGCAGGGGGAGCGGGACACGGCGCGTCTCTTCGTCTACCAGCGGAACGTCGAACGCGCGGCTGGCGCGCTCGAAGCGATGGAGGACGAGCTGTCGCGGGCGCTCGAGCGGGAAATCACGTCGATGTTCCTCGAGAAGGATCCCGACGAGCCTGTCGACAAGCGCGAGCTGAACTGACCGCAGGGGGCAGCGCCCCGCATTGGTTGACGCCCCGGGCGCACTGTACACTCGGCCCGGGGGCCCGATGCCGTCCGACCGGGGCAACTCACGAGAAACAGAAACGCCATCCGCCCGCCCAGGCGACGTGATTGCGGACAAGTACGTCGTGGAAGAGGTGCTCGGCAGCGGAGCAATGGGGTACGTGGTCTCCGCCCGTCACAAGCTGATCGGGCAGCGCGTCGCGATAAAGCTCATCAAGTCGTCGTACATCGACGACGAAGACGCGCTCGAGCGCTTCATGCGCGAGGCGCGTGCGCTCGTGGCCGTGGAGGGTGAGAACGTCGTCCACGTCCTCGATTACGGCACGATGGCCGACGCCAGCCCCTACCTCGTGATGGAGTTTCTCGACGGGCGCGATCTGCTCGCCGAGCTGCGCGCACGCGGGCCGCTCCCGCTCGCGGAGACGGCGGAGATCGTCATCCAGGCTTGCGAGGGGCTGGCGGCGGTTCACGCGCGGGGAATCGTTCATCGCGACGTAAAGCCGGCGAACCTCTTTCTCACCAAACGCGCGAACGGCAGGCGCCTCGTGAAAATCGTCGACTTCGGCATCTCGAAGGCGCCGAAGCTCACCCCGGAGGAGCTCACGCTCACGCAGAGCGCGCTAGGGTCTCCGCACTACATGTCGCCGGAGCAAGTCCGCAGCGCGCGGGCCGTCGATGGTCGAAGCGACGTGTGGTCTCTCGGCGTGACGCTCCACCGAACCCTCACAGGCGAGCTCCCGTTCTCCGGCGATACCTTCGGCAACTTGGTCGCTGCTCTGCTGAGCGAGAGTCCGCGACGGTTGCGTTCCATTCGACCGGAGCTCCCCGAGGAGATGGAGGCGATCATCCTTCGATGCCTCGAGAAGAACCCCGACGATCGCTTTGCCGACGTGAAAGAGCTCGCCGACGCGCTGACACCGTTCGCGTTGCCCCGTGATCGGCGCACGTCAGGCTCCCTCCTGCGCGCCGAGTCTCCGACGCCGCTCGTGCGCTCGGAACCGAGCGCGGTCACCCCGTCGCTCGCCCAGTCCTCGCGCGCGTCCGGGAGCGCCGGTACGCAGAGACGGCGCGGCTCGATGGCGCTCGGCGTCGCGCTGCTACTCGTGGGCGCCGGTGCGGCCATGGTCCTGGCGGCGACCCGCACACGCGAGGCTTCGACGAGTCCTCCGAATCCAAGAGCCGTGACCGTGGTGGCGAGCGCGATCACGGACCTGCCGCTGCCGAGCACGAGCAAGCCCGAAGCGGCGGCAGCCTACCAAGCCGCTTTACAAGCCGTGCGCGACGCGTCGTTCGTCACGGCGAACGAGAGCTTCGAGCGCGCCGCGACGATCGACCCCACGATGGCCGCCGCCGAGCTGAGGTCCGCGATCTATCTCTGGCTCGCCGAGGTCGACTCCCGGCGTCACGCGAGGGCGGCGATGGCGCTCCGTGCGTCGTTGAGCGAGCAGGATCGCGAGCTGCTCACCGCCTTCGAGCCCATGTTCGTCCCTCCTCACCCGGACCTCGAGGAGGCGCGACGTCGCGTGGACACGCTCGTGATGAAGCGCCCGGGCGACGTGGAGCTCGGCTTTCTGTCGGCCTCCGTGTTCATGAACACCAGGCCCAGGGACGAGGTGATCCAAATTTGCGATCGGCTACTCGAGCTCGACCCCAAGTTCGCGGCGGCGCTCTGGCTGCGCGCGCTCGTGGAAGGGCTGCAGTGGGACGCCCCCGCGGCACGCCGTACGGTGGACCAATGCTTGGCGGTTTCGCCGTCCGCGGCGAGCTGCGTGCGCGTTCGCGCCACCCTGGAAGCCGTGCAAGGAGACTGCGCGGCGCTCGAGGAGGACGCGCGGCGCATGGTAGCCATGGAGGAGGTGCCCTTCCGCGCCTACGACTACCTTGCCTCTGCGCTCTTCGCGCGAGGGGGGTCCATCGATGCGGTGAATGACGCACTTCAACGCAAGTGGCGCTCGGTCGCCGACGGCGCGAGGCAACAGATGACGCTGCTGGACGAAGCGCACCTCGCCATCGCTACGGGGAACTTCGCGTCGGCGATGAAAGATGCGCGTGAGCTCGGGGCGCTCGCAGAGTCGAGCGGCGGCGAGCGGGATCGCACCACTGCCGCGATACTGCGGATCGACCTCCATACCGAGCTCGGAGAGACGACCGAGGCAGCGCGGGTCGCCGACGGGTATCTGCGACGGATGGGCGCCTGGCCGGAGCGCGATGCGATCGGCGACGACCCCCGCCCGCTCCTCTACGCAGCCGCGGCTCGCGGTCGACTACGCACGCCCGCCGAACGCGACGCCGTCCTGCGCGAATGGGTCGCGACCTGGAGCGCCCTGGTGCCACCGCTCGAACGCCCGCGTGTCTGGGTCGCCGGGTACGCCCTTCCTGCCGAGACGCGCGAAGAGGCAGAGGCGGCCATCTTCGCGTTGAAGGACTACTCCCCGCTCCCCCGCTTCGTCATGGCGGGGTGGACGGCGCCCGCGGTCGGGAAGGTGCACGCCCTCGCGGGGCGCGCGCAAGACGCGCTCCCGGAGCTCCGTTCCGTCGTCTCCAGCTGCCGCGCGCTGGCCGAGCCAAGCGACGTCGTTCGCGCGCGATTCTGGCTCGGAGAAGCGCTCGAGGCGACCGGCGACGCTGCGGGAGCGTGCGGGGCCTATCAGGCGGTGGTTCGCCTCTGGGGCGGTGAGAAGCGAAGCGTCACCGCGAACGCCGCGAAGTCGCGGCTGGCGGCGATTGCGGAGTGCCGTGCGACAGGGCCATAGGCCGGCGTTCGATGCCGACGCGGGCTCGGCTTTTCAATGCCAGGCCCCTAGCCCGATCCCGTAGTTCTGGTACCTCGGCGCCAGGTCCGCCACGATCGTGAGGCGCCAGACGCGATCGCCGAAGATCCCCCACGGGCTGAAGGGAAATAGCTTGATGTCCGCCCCCGCGGTGAAGTGCTGCCGCGCCGTCCCGGTCGCGAATCGCGACGGCTCGAGATACGAGCCGACGCGCGCGTTCAGCCAGTTCGGGATCGGCTCGCTCTCGATCCCGATGCGCGGCGAGAGCGAGATGCTCTGCCCGACGGTCAACAGCTCCTGGTTCGCGAAGCCTTCGAGGGAGACCGCGTTCGTGCTCGTCCCCGTGACGAGGAGACTCCCGAGGATGGTGATCCGCTCGCGTGGCCAGTTGTTGTTACGAGCCACGCGGACAGATCGAAGGCTCGCCGACTCCGCGTCCAGCTCCTGATCCTCGATCCCTCGCAGCACCTCCTCGTTGGCAGCTTGCGCCCGCAGCTTTGCACCGCGCTCCGCCTGGGGCGTCGCCGCAAGCTCGCGCGCGTACTGCGCGCGACGCGCGGCGCGCATCTTGTCGATGCGATCGTGAACGGGGCGCTCCATCACGTGAGGGTCAAGCCACGGTGGATTGATGGGGCGCGGCCCGAGCTGCACGGCGAATCCCGTCTCGAGCTCCCACGGCACCGTGGCGGTCGCCGGCAGGACGAACCCGTGGCAGAGCCCCGCGCGCACGGCCCTTCCCGGCGGACAAATCTCGCCACCGCCCGTCGCCGTCGGCGCGGACGATGGGGCAGAGTTCCCGCCGCTCTCGCCGAAGCTCTCACCGAGAAAGCCCCCCACCTGATTCCCGAACCCGGCGACCGTCGCGCTCACGGCGGATCGGAACGTGGTCCCTACCCGGAACGGATACGCGTTCGGCTTCCACACGAGACCAGCCTCGGGCCCCGCACCGTTCAGCGTGAGCAGCGTCTGCCCCTCGGTCAGGCTCCCCTGCGCGCTCTTCACGTCCAACGTCACGATGCGAGCCCCCGCCCCGATCACGACCTGATCGTCGAGGAGCCCGTATCCGACGAGCGCGTGGTACCGCCCGTACACGAGCGTGACCCCTGAACCGCTCCCCGTCCTAGGGCTTATTCCGTACTGAAAGAACTCCGCCGTCGCCGACACGCCGAGCGCCCCCATTTGCACCAGCGCCCCTGCGTGCAGATAGAGAAAGCTGTTCACGGTCTCCTGAAGCTGAAGTGAATTGTTCGGACCGTAGTTGTCGAAGTCGGTCCCGCCGTAGGCTCCGGGGAGCGAAGCGTCGAGCGCGAAATCCCAATCGAACCAGTCGTAGCTGAATGGCTCGCGCACGGCGGGCGACGCCGCGTTCACGGGGGCGCCGTCGATCCCCTCGGCGAGAGCCGTGTACGCGCCGCCGACGCCGATGATCCTGCTCGGCGCGATGAGCGGCCCCTGGAAGAACTCGAGCGCGTAGTTGTTCGTCGTGATCTTCGGCGTCGGATCCCCGGTCGCCCGCGCATCGTGCGCAGCCGCGAGGAGCACCCCCGCCAACGCGACGGCGCTGCCGAAGCGCCGCTGTTCTAGGCGGCCGGCCCGCGTCCGAGGAGAAACCGTACGAGCGGCTCCGCGTCCAGCTTCGCGGTCGACAAGAGCGCGTCGAGAAGCCGCCCGCCGAGCCTCGCCAGCTCCAGCAGGTGCCCGATCCGCTCCTTCTGTAGCTCGGCTTTCGCGCGCGACTTCGCGTCCGGCGCGTGGCGCATCTTCTCGACTTGCGCCAGCGCCTCCTGGAATGACTCGATGGCGGCGATGATCTCCGCCCTCTCGCGCTCGCTGAAGACGCGGGAGATCATCCGCCAAAGCTGCACCTCCGCCGCATAGAAGTCCTTGCGCTCTCCTTGTACCCAAACCTTTCGCACGACTCCCCACCGGGAGAGCTCGGAAAGTGTCATCGACACGGCGCCGCTCGAGAGACTCAGGCTCTGGCGAAGGTCTTCGGCGCTCAGCGGATCGGGCGAAAGATAGAGG
This sequence comes from Polyangiaceae bacterium, assembly GCA_052147435.1. Taxonomy (GTDB): domain Bacteria; phylum Myxococcota_A; class Polyangia; order Polyangiales; family Polyangiaceae; genus JBKQKP01. The sequence continues at coordinate 13,051 of JBKQKP010000200.1, forward strand.
ACGGCCCACAGGCGCCCCATGTTCCGCTTGAAGCCCCAGAACTCCATCAAGCGGCCCACGACGTCGCTCACCGAAGCCTCGGCGTCCGAGAGCCCGCGCTTCTTCTTCACGACGCTCACGACGGCCAGGATTTCACATCCAGAGGCGCAAGGCTCGTTCTCTGTCGCTCGGGCGAGCCGTCAGGCAGCGCGCGAGGCGAGCTCGCTGGCGACGCACGCGAGGAGCTCCCGCGGCGCACCGGCCGGGACGCGCGACAGCGCGCCGAGCGCCTGTTCGGTCTCGAGTCGGGCCAGCGCCCTGACGTCGTCGCACGCGCGCGACTCGAGGACTCCCGCCAGAAGTCGCCGCGCCGCGCCGTCGTCTCCGCTCCGTGTCCCCTCCACCTCCGCCTCCAGCGAGGGGTGCGCGGCGATGGCGCGGATGAGCGGTAGCGTGATCTTTCCTTCGCGCAGGTCGCCGAAGAGGGCTTTCCCTGTTGCCGCACGATCGCCCGAGTAGTCGAGGGCGTCGTCCACCAACTGGAACGCGATCCCGAGATGAGTCCCGTACTCCTCGAGCGCGTCCCGCGCGTCTGCCCCAGCCCCGCCGACGTGCGCGCCGGCCCGCGCCGCCCAGGCGAAGAGCGACGACGTCTTGTCGCGCACGACGGAGAAGTACGTCGTCTCGGCTAGATCGAGCCGCGTCCTCCCCCGAAGCTGAACGATCTCGCCGTCCACGAGCCGGCGAAGCGTGGCAACGAGCGACGGCAGGAGGGGGGGGGCCGCCTCGAGAGTGCGTTCGAGCGCGTGGGTGAGGAGCAGATCCCCGGCGAGGACGCTCACCGCGTTTCCCCACACGCGACGCGAAGCCGGCCGCCCGCGGCGTTCGTCGGCGTCGTCGATGACGTCGTCATGAAGGAGCGTCGCCGCGTGCACGAGCTCCGCGACGACCGCGAGAGCACGTGCGGCCGGCGGGACCTCGCCGAAGCACGCCGCCGAGAGGAGGACCGCGAGCGGGCGGACGCGCTTTCCCCCTGCGCAGAGCAGGTGCTCCGACGCTTGCGTCCCCGGGCTCGCCCCCTCGTTCGCCGCGCGGGCCAGCTCGGCCTCGACCCAGGCCATGTCGGCTCCGACGATGAGGTGCGCGTCGGCGACGCGCCGGGAGGTCCGCTCGCCTACGCGATCGACTGTTGCGGTCGCGCGCAGCGCTTCGACGGCCGCGACGGCGCCGTTCATGTTGTGCGGACCGGGCCGCGCGTCACGCGAGCTCCTAGCCCGACCCTCGAATGTTTCATGAACTTTTGAAAGTTGTATAGAGCCGCCCTATCCCGGGTCAACCACCAATCGGACGGGGCTCACTCTTCTCAGGTAACGGTCAACGTCGCGCCGGTGACGACCTCGCCCGCTGGCCCCGAGAGGAACGCGACGAGCTCGGCGACGTCCTCCGGCTCGGCTACGCGGATCGGCGCGGGCTTCGCCGCCAGAAGAACCGCGTTGCAGGTGATTCCGCGCGGCGCAAAGACGCGCGCCACCTCCCGGACGAACGCGCTCGCGCGCGGCTCGCTGTCGGAGGGGGCGAGCAAGACGAGCCTCCCCCCGCGCCGCATCGCATCACGCGCGGCATCGAAAGCGCGCGCGACCCCTTCGAGCGGGCTGCCGGCGAAGACGGCCACGTCGAGCGCGCCGAACCGATCCCGTGCCCCGTCGATGCAGATCCGCGCGTCGTCGGCCGTCCGAAGCTCGGCCACGACGTGACGGGCCTGACCCCCGGCGTGTGCGATCTCCCCAACGCACGCTCCGAGTGCTTTCTCGCGGGCGCCGCTCACGAGAACGCGGGCACCTCGCGCAGCCAGAAGAAGGGCCGAGGCCCCCCCGACGCCCCGCTCGAGCTCGGTCGCCCCCTCCCCCACTCCGGCGACCCAGGCGACCTTCCCCGCGAGAGGTTCCACCATGGCGCGGCTCTTACCATACCGGGGGCTTCGCAGGCCCCGAACCGCTAGAAGACTCCGCCGTGACGCCGAAGAGTGAGCGGAGCCAGCCCCCGGCGCGCCGGGGCAAGCGCATCGCGCAGGCAATTTACGCCGTTCTCGCCGCCGTCTTCATCGTCATGGCGACCGTGCAGGTCCAGCACCAGGTCTCCGGCGGCCCGATCGGGGCCCACCCCACGGATCCCAACTGCATCTACGCCGTCGTGGCCTTCGAGGAGGCTGTAACCCGCGGCATCGCGCATGCCGCAGAGGAGCGATCGCGAGGAAAGGCCGAGGAGGTCTACGAAGACATCGTCTCGACCCCGCTCTCCTCGGTCGAAAAACGCTGCGGACAGGGGCCCGATCAAGGGGCGTACGCCGCGGCTTCCCGGCTCAGGGACGTCGCGGAAGAGACGGTGGACAACCAGCAGGCCGCTCTTGCGCCGCTGCGTGCGGCCATCCAGGCACGGCGCTGACCGGCAGCTCTCGCGGGCGATCGGCTCCTTCGGCTCCGCGAGGAGCCCCATTTTTGCTAGGGTTCCCCCGCCGTCCGCCCGGGCCCCCCCCGCTGCGCGGCCCGCTACGAGCCAATTCATGACCCCCCAATCGCCGCCCGCGGACGTGCCCGCGGCCCCCCCTCCCACGTTCGATGCCATCCCGCTCAGCGCGGACCTCCGCCGCGCCATCGACGCGTGCGGCTACACGCACCCGACGCCGGTGCAGCTCGCCGTGTTCGAACCGGCCACGCGCGGGAAGAACCTCGTCGTTCAAGCCCGGACGGGGACCGGGAAGACTGCCGCGTTCGGCATGCCGATCCTCGACGTCCTCGTCCGGAAGTCGCTCCCAAAGGCGCAGGCGCTGATCCTCACGCCGACGCGGGAGCTCGCGCTGCAGATCACGCGCGAGCTCGAACGCCTCGGGGAGTTCAAGGGGACGAAGCTCGTCTGCATCTACGGCGGCGCGCCGATGGGGAAGCAGATCGAGCAGCTCGAGCAAGGGGCGCAGGTCGTCGTCGGAACACCCGGTCGCGTGCTCGATCATCTCCGCCGCGGGACGTTCGATCCGTCGAACATCCGCATCTTCGTCCTCGACGAGGCCGACGAGATGCTCTCGATGGGCTTCGCCAAGGAGCTCCACGCGATCGCCGACCGCCTCCCCAAGGACCGCCAGGGGCTGCTCTTCAGCGCGACGATCCCCCCGGACATCGAGCGGCTCGCCCAAGCGCAGCTCAAAGACCCCGAGTTCATCACGCTCTCCAGCGACCAGATCGGCGCGCTCGAGATCAACCACTTCGTCTACGTCCTCCGCGGGGGAGACAAGCGGCAGGAGCTCATTCGCATCCTCGAGACCGAGGATCCGGAGAGCGCGATCGTCTTTTGCAACACCAAGGACGAGACCGAGCGGCTTGCCGAGGCGCTTCAGCGCGCCGGATACGAGGCGGACTGGCTCAACGGCGATCTCGAGCAGCGCGACCGAGAGCGGGTGATGCAAGCGACGCGCGACGGGAAGCTCCGGTTCCTGGTAGCGACCGACGTCGCGGCGCGAGGGATCGACATCTCTCACCTGACGCACGTGATCAACGCGGACTTCCCCGAGACGGCGGAGGCCTACGTGCACCGCACCGGGCGGACCGGACGGGCCGGAAAGACCGGGACGGCGATCTCGCTCGTCACGCCGAAGGACATCGGGAACCTGTACATCCTGCGGCTCACCTACAAGATCCGCCCCGTCGAACGGCAGGTCCCCACGGCGGGCGAGCTCAAGACGCGGAGCGAGGCGGATCTCGTCGGGATGTTCGTCGATGCGTTCGCCGGGCGCGCGGTCGATCCGGGCGATCTCTCGCTCGCGCGACGGCTTCTCACCCACCCGGACGCGGAGAAGATCGTCGCGTCGCTGGTGCGCGATCACCTTGGCGCGAAGGCGGCAGCCGAAGGGGACGTCGTCGCCGAAGCGGCGGCGGTGAGGAGGGGGCGCAATCCTCCTCCGGTGATCGCGGCGATCGAGCTTCCGCGGACCGTGAGGGAAGGTTCTTCGGCGGCGCGCGCCAGCGTGTCGGAACCCGACAGCGAGCCCGCCCGGACGGCCGCTCGGCCTGCACCCGAGGAGCGCAAGAGCCCGCGTGCGTCACGCGATCGCGCCCCGGTCCGTGCGCACGAGGCCCGCGTGACCCCTCCGCTCGGCGAGCCCGCCCGCCCGGAGAGGCCGCGCGGCGAGCGCCGCGGCGTGCCGCACAAGACGTACGCGACGTGGGAGCCCCCGACCGACGTGGACGACGACAAGCCGATCCTCGCGAGCGGCGATCCTCGAGAGCCGCGCCCCACCGTCCACGACACGGTTCGGGTCGCCCCGCTCCGTGAGTCGGCGCCGCGAGACGCAGACCGCGCCGCTCGCGACGCCGAAGCCCCCTCCGACCGAGACGATCCGGACTTCGCGCAGATCTTCATCAACGTCGGACGACGCGACGGAGCTCGTCCTGCCGACTTCCAGAAGGTGCTCGCCGAGGCGGCGGGGCTGGCCCCGGCAGATACGGGGAGGATCCGGATCCGCGACCGGAACACGTTCGTCAGCGTCCGAAAGGACTCGCTCGAACGCGTCGTCGCGGCGCTCGGCGGTCAGGTCATCGCAGGGCGGAGCGTTCTCGCCGAGCCGGCGAAGCAAAGGATCTCGTGAGGGGTCTGCGCGCTGCGCACGTCTGTGCGCTGGTGGCGCTCGGCGCCTGCTCGCGCGAAGACGAGAAGCCTCGGACGGTCGATCTCGTCCCGGTCTACGCGCGCCAGCCCTACCCCGACAGCGGGGCGCAATCGGGGACCGCTTCGCGAACGAAAGACGAGCCCTGGCCCGGAAGTGTCGATGCGTCTCCGCCGCGGCCTTTCCAGGTGATCGTGTCCCGCACCGTCATGGCCGACGGCGGGCCGCCCCCGAAGATCAACCCGGACGACGCCATCCTCGAGCGGGCACGAATGGCCGCGGGGGGGTGCTTCCGCTCGCTGTCTGCCGGGGGGGCGAATGCCCTCCCGGAGCGGTCCGCGCACATTGTCTTCACGGTGATCCCAACGGGCACCGTCTCCACCGTGGACGTGTCCTCCGCGGATACGAACGACGACGGCGTCCTTGGCTGCATTCGACAGCAGGCGCTCTCAACCGTCTTCACGGACAATGGCGGCGGACCTTTGCGCACCTACGCGACCGACGTCCGCGTGTTTGCAAACTTCGACCAAGGAACTGGCGGCGGGCGTTGAGCGAAGGGCGGCTTCTGCCCTAACCTGAAGGACCATGTCCGCCTCGTCGGAGTCCGTCGGTCGCGGCGCCCATCCCCCCGTGAACACATCCTCGACGACCCTTCGCACATTGCTCGAAGCGCGCCGCGCGGAAGGGCGTCGATTCTCGCTCGCCGAAGCCGTGGCAACCGTGGTCCCGCTGGCGCTCGACCTCCAGGAGCGCCACGGGCGAGGCGAACGCCTGTACGTCCACCCTTCGTGCGTCGCCCCCGGCCCCGACGGTCTCGCGAAGCTCGCGCCGAAGCTGGCGACGCTCCCGCAAAACCCGCGCGATCGCGCTTGCCTCGCCCCCGAGCTTCAAGCGACGCTCGCGCCGGGGGACGCGAAGTCGAGCGTCTTCGCGCTCGGCGCAATTGTCTACGAGATGGTCACCGGCGTGTCGGTCGGTCCCGGGATGCCGCGCCCGCGCGAGATCGACGCGACCCTCGGCGGGGGGCTCGAGACGCTCCTCGAAAAAGCGCTCATCGCGAACCCTGCGCACCGCCCCGAGGACATCGGCGCTCTCGCGAGCGCGCTCTACCACGCGTCTCCCGCCCCTGCGATGAGCGTCCACCCTCCCGAGGTCGACCCCAAAAACCTCGACCACACGGGCGAGTTCGAAGTGGACGTCCGGCTCTCGCTCATGTCGCCCGGTGAGGTCACGGCCCCCGCAGAGCAGGTCCCCGCGGCCCCGGCGGTTCCGCGCATCGGCCTCGATCCCTACGGAGCGCCCGTCTCGGTCCCCGGCGCCCGCCCCTCGGCGCCGAACGTGAGCGAGCGCTTGTCCGCGCTCAAGGCGCACCTCGAGAGCGACCCACGGCCTCGTTACGTTGTGAACAAGGACAAGATGGACCACGGGCCGTTCAGCGCCGTGGAGCTCTTGCAGCAGATCGCGAGCCACTCCTTCACGGGGGACCATCTCCTGCGCGACGAGCTGTCCGGGCAGACGCACCCGATCAAGGACTGGGAGCAGTTCGCCCCCTTCGCGCAGCAGTCCGCGCTGAAGCGCGAGGTCGTCGCCGAGGCGAAGGAGGTACAGCGGGTCGTCCAGGCGGAGAAGAAGGGGACCGCCGCCAAGTCCACGATCGCGATCGTGGTCGTCGGGGCGCTCATCGCGGGGGGTGCGATCTGGTTCAAGGCCGTCCGCGGCTCGCGCAACGACGACGTCAACGTCGCAGACGATCCGAACGCGCTCGACTTGGAGCTCGACGGTGGCGTCCACGGCGGGGCGCGCCGCGCTGGACGCCATGGCGGAGGGGGAGCCGGAGGAGCCGGGGGGGGCTTTTCCGGAGGCATGAGCTACGAGGCGGCGCTCGCGAGCAACAACACGCAGGTGACGATCGGCCAAGCGGCCGCGCCCGACCTCACCGATTCGCAGCTGTCGGGCCCGATGCGCAACGCCTCGTTCCTGAATTCGTGCGGCGCGCCGAACAGCATGAAGGTGACCGTCAGGGTCGCGATCAAGATGGGGCGCGCGGTCGGCGTGAGCGTCTACACGAACCCGCCGAATCAGGCGGTCGCGTCTTGCGTCGATCGCGCCGTGCGGAACCTCAACTGGCCGGCGAACGCGAAGATGGACTCGTTTACGACGACGTACTGACGCGCGGCCAACCCCTTTTCCCCCGGCCCCTCTCCCCCTGCTGCCAACCCACCCCCGGCCCCTCCCTGCGAGCTGGGAGGGGAGGTCTCTGGCGACGCGGGACACCCCTTCCCTGCTTGCAGGGAA
>JBKQKP010000201.1:0-29906 GCA_052147435.1 Polyangiaceae bacterium
TTCCTCAAGCCACGCGTCGCCGAGGTGCTCGAGGCCGTCGCTCTCGACGTTGCGTACTCGCGCGCGGAGGGGGACTACCTCTTCTATCGCGATGCCGCGGGGAGCGAGGTGCGGGTACTCGACATGATGGGGGGCTTCGGCGCCTCGCTCTTTGGACACAATCACCCGCTCCTCGTCGCGCGCGCGCAGGAGGTGCTTGCGGCTCGCCGACCCTTCAACGCGCAGGCGAGCGTGCGTGGGCTCGCGGGGAGGCTCTCCGAGCGGTTGAGCGAGCGAGTGAAACGGGCGACGGGGCGCGACTACGTCGTCACGCTCGCAGCGACCGGGACCGAGGCGATCGAAGCGGCGCTCAAGCTCGCGGAGCTGGACCGAGCTGCGCGCGTCCAGAAGTGCCTTCGGGAGAGCGCTCGGGTCGGGCGAACGAGCGGAGTCCGCGTCGCTCCCGGAGCGTTCGAGCGGGCCTCGCGCTTCCTCGGCGCGGAGGAAGAGATTGAGTCGGTGGACGCGCTCGTCGCACGCATCTCCGCGCACGCCGGGCGCGCCCTCGACGTTCCCCCGAGCTTTCTCTCTCTCGAGAAGGCATTTCACGGCAAGTCGACCGGCGCTCTCAGTCTCACGGCGAACGCTCGTTTCCGCGACGCTTGGCGACACATCGGCGTTCGAACGACGTTCCTCCCGGCAGGGGACGAGCAAGCCCTCACGAGGGCGATCGACGCCGCGCGCGTGCCGTATCTGGCGCTCCGCGTCGACTCGGCCGGGGCGCTCGACGTCGTGGAGGCTTCCTTCGTTGGGATCGCCGCCGCGTTCGTCGAGCCCATTCAAGGAGAGGGGGGGGTACGTGCGGTGTCCGACGCGTACCTCCGCGCGCTGCGTGTCGCGGCCGATGCGCACGGTTTCGTCCTCGTCTTCGACGAGATCCAGTGCGGGATGGGGCGCACGGGGACGTTTCTCGCGTCCGAGCCGTCGGGGGTGCGCGCCGACGCGTACGCGCTGTCGAAGTCGCTCGGGGGAGGGTTGGCGAAGATCTCGGCGCTGCTGATCGATCGCGGTCGTTACGACCCCGAGCTCGGCTTGCTTCACACGTCCACGTTCGCCGAAGACGATTACGCGAGCGCGGCAGCTCTGGGCGCGCTCGAGCTCCTCGACCACGACGGGGGAGCTCTCCTGCGCGCGTGCGCCGCGAAGGGGGAGCACCTCCGCAACAAGCTCACTGCGCTCGCGAAGAAGTACCCCGCGGAGATTCGGGACGTTCGGGGGCGCGGTCTGATGGTCGGGCTCGAGCTCGCCCGTGTCGTCGACTCGCCGTCGCCGTTTCTACGGGTGGCGGGTGAGCAAGACCTCCTCGGATACGTCGTCGCCGGGCATCTCCTTCGTGAGGAGAGGATCCGCGTCGCCCCAACGCTCTCGTCTCCCGAGACCATCCGCCTTCAGCCCTCCGCATACGTAGAGACCGAGGAGCTCGACCGATTCTGCGACGCCATCGAGCGCGTCGTCGTCGCTCTGCGCGATCGCGACATCATGCGTCTCGCGGGCCACCTCGTAGGTCGGGGAGGAGTTGCCAAGTCGAGCGGCGTCACGGAACCGGTGGCGGTCCCCGTCCGGCGCGGCGGCGCGCGACGGCGCGTCGCATTCCTCGGTCATTTCCTCGATCCTGAGCACGTCCGAGACTGGGACCCCGGCTTCGCGTCGCTGTCCGCCGGGGAGTGTCGCGCGATGCTCGAGAGGACGCGTCGCGTGTTGGGTCCCTTCGTGGTTCATGAAGCGGTCGTTCGTTCGGCGAAAGGGGGAGAGGTCGACGTGAGCGTCCTCGGTCTCGCGTTCTCGCCGGAGCAGGTGATGGCGAGCTTCCGATCGGGCGACGCCAAGTGGGCACGCGATCTCATCGGGCGAGGGGTCGAGCTGGCGAAGGAGCATGGGGCGCGAGTGATCGGGTTCGGGGGGTATACGTCGATCGTCACCGACAACTGCCGGGACTTCGCTCATGAAGATGCGATCGTCACGAGCGGAAATTCGCTCACGTCGGCTGCGACCGTCGAGGCAGTGCTCGCGGCAAAGGCGCGACTTGGGCTCCGGACCGTGCGTCTCGGCGTCGTGGGGGCGCTCGGAAACATCGGGGCCGTTCTGGCGGAGCTCTTCGCGGAGCACGTCGACGAGATCCTGCTCGTCGGTCGGGATGGGGCGAAGCGACGACTCGAGGATCGAGAGGACAAGCTCTATGCGACCGCCCTGCGGCGCTGGAGGGCGACGGGGGAGGCTCGCGGGATCGCGCGAGCCATCGCTTCGAGCTCGATCGGGCGCGAGGGGCCGGAGCGCATTTCCGTGCGCCTTGCGAAGGAGCGGGGTGAGGAGGGCTCGCTCGCCGCTCTCATCGCGGGCGTCGCAGAAGCGGCCGCGGGGGAGGCCGTTCTTCGCTCGATCGACGCCGGGGGGGAGGGGTTGGGCTCCCTTGTTCGCGCATCCCTCGGTGATGCTGCGCCGATTTCCGTGACCACCGACCTCGCGGCCCTCAGGACGTGCAATGTCATCGTCACCGCGACCAACGCACCGCAACCCCTGCTCATGCCGGAGCACGTTGGTTCGGCGCCGGTCGTCATCTGCGACGTGGCCGTCCCGGGTGACGTGGACCCCCGCATCATCCGTGAGCGGCCCGACGTCACCGTGCTCGCCGGAGGGATGGTGTCGCTTCCGCTCGATCAGCGTCTTCACATCCGCGGGATGCCGCACGACGCTGGGGAGATCTACGGGTGCATGGCGGAGACCATCCTCACCGGGCTCGCCGACTTGGATCGAAGCCTTTCGCTGGGTGCGCTGCGGGCGAGCGACGTCCGCGCGGCGGGGGATCTCGCGCGTGCGCATGGGTTCGGTTTCGGAGAGAAGCGTGCGCGCGCAAGCCGCGCACCGTAGTACCCTGGACTTCCCTCGTGATCGCGATCCTCGGCACGCCAGCGCCAGGCTTCGACGTGAGCCGCGCCGGCAAGAAGGCCGGGAACCTGCACCTCATGGCCGTCGCAGGGTTCGCCGTGCCGAGCGGTTTCGTCGTCTTCCCGGACGAGGACGTGTCGGCGATCGACGACGGGGCGCTTGCTGACCTCGTCGCGAAGGTTGGGGGCTTCCCCGTGGCCGTGCGGTCGAGCGGACTGCTCGAGGATCTCGCCGGCGCGAGCTTCGCAGGACAGTACGAGACCTTTCTCGGTGTCGAGGGTGTGGGGCAGCTGCGTGCGCGGATCGAGGAGTGCCGCGCCTCGGCAAAGAGCGAGCGCGTCCGCACCTATCTCCAGAAGAACGGCCTCGACCCGGCGGGGGCGCTGGTGTCGGTCCTCGTACAACGCATGGTGGACGCGCGAGCGGCGGGGGTCGGCTTCTCGATCCATCCGATCACCGGTCGTGAGGAGCATGCGCTGGTCGAATGCGTGAGAGGTTTGGGCGAGAAGCTCGTCTCCGGGCACGCCGCTCCATCGCGCTACGTGCTCGATCTGGCGACCGGCGGCATCGTCGAAGTCGAGCAGGGGGCCGACGGCGCGGAGCTCTCGAAGGGCGAGGCGGTTCAAGTCGCGCGCGCGCTCCTCGACCTCCAAGCGCACTTCCACTCTCCGCAGGACATCGAGCTTGCGATCGACCGCGCGGGCAAGCTCTGGCTTCTCCAGTCGCGTCCGATCACCCGCATCCACTGGCGCACCGACGTGGACGAGCTCACCAACGCAGACTTCAAGGATGGTGGCATTTCGGCGCGTGTCTGTACGCCGATGATGTACTCGCTCTACCGCGATGCCTTCCAGGGCTCGATGCAGCGGTACTTCGAGACGCTGAAGCTCGGCAAAGGGCAGGAGCGCTGGATCGCGAGCTACTACGGTCGGGGTTATTGGAACGCGAGCGCGGTAAAGCGGGCGCTCGCGAACGTTCCGGGGTTCGACGAGGAGAAGTTCGACCGAGACCTGGGCATCCAGAAGGACTACGGAGCCGCCGGCCCGCACGTCGTTCCTACCGACGCGCGCACGATGCTCCGCGCGGCTCCCGTAGCCATCGCTCTCGAGCGCGAATACAGGCATCAGCTTCGCGCCGTCCTTCGCTTCGGCTCGCGCTTTCGACGCGAGCGCAGCAAGTGGCTCGATCGAATCCTTGCGTTCGCGCAGACGAGCGACGGCGTCTTCTTCGGCGACCTCACGCGCGTCGTTCGCGAGCTTCACCTGAAGACGGAGCAGGCGTACTTCACGACGATCTACAACAACCAGAACATGCAGTCGGACTTCAAGAACGCGATCGCCAAGCTCGACGAGACGACCGGGCGTCCGACGCAGCTCGCGCTTCTCATGAGCGGCCTCGACGACATCCGGCACATGGACGTGCAACGCGGCTTCGTTGAGCTCCACCGCGTCGCAAAGGCGCACGGTCTCGCGTCGCCCGAGTGGTCCCGCGCGCTCGAGTCGTTTCTGGCGGAGCACGGGTTCCATGCCGACGCGGAGCTCGAGCTCACCTGCCCGCGGTGGAGCGAGGATCCCTCGAGAGTCGTCGCGCACGTTGAACGCGCGCTGAGCGCGGGGGTCGAGCCGGCGGACCCCGACCGGACTGTCGCGTCGCAGCGGAAGCAGTTCGAGGACGAAGTGCGCGCGATAGAGGGCCTCGTCGCGTCGAGGCTCGTGTGGCGCGTGAGGTTCGCGGGCTTCCGGTCGCGGCTCGAACGCGCGCGTCGCTATCTGTCCGCGCGCGAGGAGATGCGGGAGTACTCGACCCAGGTCTATGCCCTGGTGCGCGCATACGTCCTCGAAGCGGGGCGGCGGTTCGCGAAGCGCGGAGATCTCGCCGCTGACGCTGACGTCTTCATGCTCTTCAGCGAGGAGATGATCGACCTCGCGCAAGGCGCCCTCTCGGCTCCGCGTGCGAGAGAGACTGCGAATGTCCGGCGCAAGCTGTATGACGGATACCGCGACCTCGTCCCCCCCAACGAGCTCGGGCGCGGAGTCACGGTCCGGGCCGACGAGAGCTTCGAGGGGAAGGACGTCTTGCGAGGCGTGGGGTGCAGTCCAGGCGTCGTGGAAGGGCTAGTGCGCGTCGTCCATTCCCTCGACGACGCAGGCTCGCTCCGGAAGGGGGAGATCCTCGTGACCCGCTTCACGGACCCGGGGTGGACGCCGGTTCTCGGGCTCGTCGCGGGGGTCGTCACGGAGGTGGGGGGCATGCTCTCGCACGCCGCGGTCATCGGACGCGAGTACGGGATCCCCGCCGTGCTCAATGTGCCTGGCGCCACGAAGGCGCTCCGCTCGGGGCAGCGCGTGCGCGTGGATGGCGCGATCGGGACGGTCGTCCTTCTGGAGGGTGCGAGGGAGGGGGCGACGTGAGGTCGCTCGCGACGGCGCTGTGGCTCACGCTTCCGCTCGTCGTGGCGGGAGTGATCCACATGCTCGCTGTGCGCCGCGACTGGCTCCCCTCGCTGAAGCGGCCTGTGTCCGAGCGACTCTTCGGACCGAACAAGACGGTGCGCGGGTTCGTCGTCATGCCGCTCGGGACGGTGGCAGGCGTATATGTAGCGCGGGCGCTCGAGCCGTTCGTCGCCGCGGGGGTCGACGTTCACGTTCGTGACGCCCCGCCGATCGCGCTCGGCCTGGTGGTGGGGCTCGGGTACATGATCGCGGAGCTTCCGAATTCGCTCATGAAGCGCAGGCTCGGCATCGCGCCGGGCGAGCTCCCCGAGAGAAACCGAGCTCTCTTCGCGTTCATCGATCAGGCGGACTCGGTGATCGGGTGCGCGATCGGCTACGAGCTGTTCGTCTCGTTGCCGCTCGCGGTGCTCGGGATACTCGTCGTGTTGGGGCCCACCGTGCACCTCGTGGTGAACGTGGCTCTGTACATGGTTGGGCTGAGGAAGCGGCCTTTGTGACAGCTAGCGTCGCCGCCGCCCAACGCGAGTGCCCATGCGGACGCGCGACTCGAGGCCTGCGGCCGTGGCAGCGAGCAGGTCGTCGTCGAAGGCGACCCTGTCGGCGCGCGCGACGATGACCACCGTCGATCCCCCGAAGCGGAAGTACCCCTTCTCCTCGCCTCGCGCGACCCGTCCTGGTCGATATGTTTCGACGATCGTCCCGACGAGCAGCGCGCCCACGTCCACGATCGCGATCGGGCCGAAGCCGTCGCTCTCGAGGCGTGTGATCGTGCGGTGGTTCGCGAAGCTGGGGGCGCCGGCTTCGAGGGCGATCGGGTGAACGGAGTGGAGTCGCGTGCCCGTGGAGCGCGGAGGACCGGCAACGCCGCCGTCCGGGAAGTGGAAGCGGTGGTAGTCGGCGGGGGCGAGGCGCACGACGAGCGCAGAGGAGGCGGCGAGCTCCGCGGCCAGCGCGTTGTCCGCGAGGAGATCGCGCACCGAAAGGCGGCTCCCCTTGACGGCGAGACAATCGCCGTCGAGCCTCTGCCAGGCGAGCGCACGTCCATCGGCGGGGGAGACGAGGTGCGCCGGATCGAGGTCGATCGGGCGCGCACCGTGCTTGAGTCGCCGAGTGAAGAAGTGGTCCAGCGATGCGTACGATTCGAGCGGCAGCTCCGCTTCGCTCGCGTCGATTCCCAGGTCGGCCACGAACGAGGGGATGCGCGAGCGGCTCGCCCCCGCCCGCTGCAGGAGCCCGTAGAGGCGGTTCACGATGCGCGACGTGAGCACACGATCGGTGAGCGCGCGGCGGGCAGGGTGGCCGTAGAGGAAGTCGAGCGCGCCATCCCCGAAGACCCGCTCGATCAGGATCTCGTCGGTCTCGCGATCGCGATAGCGGAGCGTGCGCGGCATGGATCGTCTCCGAGCATAGTCCGACTGCGAGCTATGCTCCGGGCGATGGCAGCGATCCAGATTGTGCGCATCGGGGCGGAGCGAATCGGCGAGGCGATCGATCTCGGGATCGCGATCGGTGGCCACGAGCCAGGTTTCGTAAAGCCGCTGCGGCAGCCACTCGAAGCCGAGCTTGCCGGGAAGAGCGCATTCGGACGCTACGGCACCATGGAGCTCTTCGGCGTCGAGCGCGATGGCCGGCTCGTGGCGCGCGCCGCAGCGATCGTGAACCCGCGCCTGGTGGACGCAGGCGGAGCGCCGCTCGGGCAAGTCGGGTACTTCGAGTCGGAGAATGACGCCGAGGTTGCGCGCGCGCTCTTCGACGCGGTGTTTGCCTCGTTGCGTGCTCGCGGCGCTCGGCAGGCCGTGGGTCCGATGAACGGCGGCGCGCACCGCGCGCACCGCTTCATGACCCAGGGGTTCGAGCGCGCCCCGTTTCTGTTCGAGCCGCGCAACCCCGCCTTCTACCCGACCCTCTTCGACGCGGCCGGCTTCGGGCGCGTCCATACGTGGCGCACGTTCGAGCTGGGGCCGGGCGAGGTTCGGCGTTTCGGCAAGATCGTCGCCCGCGCGTCGGCCGCCTTGCCGCAGACCGCGCAGCTCGAGCTCCTCGACCCACGCAAGCCCGAGGTCCTCGTCCGTCTTCACCGGCTCCTCGATCGCGTCTGGAAAGGGCACGTGGGCTACGCCCCGATCGACCTCGACGAGCTCGCCGAGGTCATCGGGGGGGCGCTCGTCCTCATGACGGATCGCCACTTCGGGATCGTCCACGATGGGCGAGGGACGGACCTCGGCTGCTCCTTCATGTTCCCCGACTACGTGGCGGAGGTTCGCGCCCTGCACGGCGACGCGAGCCGCTGGGGCTCCTGGTTGGCGCAGGCCACGCCCAAGACGCTCGTCATGCACACGCACGCGGTGGTCGAGGAAGCGCGCCGAACGAACGCCGTGTCGCTCGGGCTTGCGCGCGGTGTGAAGCACTTCGAAGAGGATGGTTACGAGAGGCTCGTCGTCGCGCTCGTCACCGAGGAGTGGCAGTTCTTCGGCAGACACGCATCCCCGACGCGTGAATACGCACTCTATGGGACCGGTCTCGCGTGACGACGTGCGTCGCGGCCGCAGAAGGCCATGAGGTCTGCGATTTCCCTCGCGTTCCTGCGACGAGAAAGACCTTTCGCACGTGTCCACTCACGACGGAATGACAGGATCGTGGCGGCATCGCCGACGAATTAGCGTTACCTGATAGACACTGGAATACGGCTGACGATACAGGTAACCGCTCGGCACGCTTCAGCAACCCTCGCCCCTACACGAGTCAAATGGACGTTTTCACAGCGCTGAATCCAGGCACGGAATACTCGAAGACGCAGCTACAACTCATCATCGGAGCCTGGGTTCTCGCAACTCCCTTCGAGCGTAAGGCGAAGGTCTCGCTCAACAACGGGGACGTCGCGGAAGAGGACTACGACAAGCGGTCGATCTACTCGCTGCTGTACTCGCTTTACCGGACGGTGGGCACGGTCAAGAGCGAAGAGGGGGAGCCGTACGAGTTCACGTTCAACACGTGGGCGTACAAGTGGCCCGACGCTTGGGGCGACAAGCCGACGACCGCGAGAGACCCGGAGAGGTTCGGGAAGAACGCGTACACCGGGCTCTTTCACTTCAAGGCCGTCCAGGACTACATAAAGGCGCGCGAGGGGCGCGTGCACATCGTCGAGATGGGTTGCGGCACCGGCGCGGGTGCGCACCACGTCTCCAAGAGCGTGCTGCCGAACTGCACGTACGAAGCGGTCGACATGCAGCAGGCGGCGATCCAGACGTGCAAGCGGAAGTTCGTCCCGCAGCTCGGCGGCCGTCTGAAGGCCACGCGCGCAGATTGCACCAAACTTCCGATCGCCGACGGCGTCGCCGACTTCGTCGCCGTGTGCGAGACGCACGTGACCGAGTTCGCCGGTCAGGTGACCGAGGAGGACGCGAAGTTTTTCCGGACCGCGCACCGGCTCCTGAAGCCGGGGGGAATGCTCGTCTGGGGGAACGCGATCCCGGATAGCACGTGGCAACCCTGCTTCGAGTTCCTCGAGTCGATCGGCATGAAGCAGGTCGAGGTCTGCGACGTGACGAAAGAAGCGATCGCCGCGCGCGATGAGGACAAGCGTCGCGCCGACGACTACGTCGACGAGGTTCTTCGGCGTATGTGGGGGTTCCGGATCCCTCGCTGGGGGACGAAGAAGCGCGTCGAGGCCCGACAGGCGATGCTGAACTTCTATCGCAACCCTGGGACGAGGCTCTACGACACGATGACGACGCGGACCGACACCTACAAGGTCGCGTGCTTCCAGAAGACGTCGTAGGCGCGCTGTTCCTGGCGTCGCTCTGACTGGTACGCCCCGTGCTTGTTGCTCGGGACGTAGCCATGAAGACCATCCAACGCACCGTCCTCTCGGCCGCCTTTCTCTCTCTACTCAGCCTCGGCACCAGCGCGCTCGCGCAGGAGCAGCCGGCGCCGCAGCCTCAACCTGCGCCTCCAGCAAGCTCGCAGGTCGAGGTGGCGCCGCCGGTGCAACCCGCACCGCCGAACGTCGAAACCGAGCAGGACGTGCAGGTCCAACCTGCTCCGGCCGGGGTTCCCCAGGCGGGGCAAGAGGCCGCGCCTCCTGAGGCGCAATGGGTCTATAGCTACCCGACCGGGCAGTGGGTCTACACCGCCGGGTATGGCTGGGTCTGGGTCCCAGCGGGGACGGCGACGACGGCGGTGGAGGGGGTGCCGTACTCGTACCTCTACACGCCGGCTGCCGGATGGACCTGGTACGTGTCGCCGTGGGGCGCGGGTCCGTATCACTACGGCGCGTGGGTCCGTCATCCGTGGCGACCCGTCGGGTGGCGTGGAGGCTGGGTTGCTCATCCTCGCGTCAACGTCCGTCTTGGCGGCGCCGGCCGTTGGCACGGACGCCGGTAGCGCTCCTCGCGGCGGGGCGCCGCTGCTCGGCGACTCCTACTCCACCATGACGTACTCGGGCTGCGGGGTCAGAGCCATCACCTCCGCTGGCGTCATCACCTTCCCGCCGATCCTCTTGTCCTCGTCCAAGAACAGCTTGAACCCAGGGTGCACGCCCGGCGCCATCGTCTTCATCAGATCGTTGTAGGTCAGGATCTTCGCGTGCTTCGGGCCAAGCCCGTCGACGCTCTTGATGATCACGACACCGGGCTGCGGTAGGACGACCGATTCGTCCTTGACGACGTACCGATTGAGCTGGTGAAACACGAGTGCCTTCTCCGGGAGGTTCCCCTCCTTCACGATCGCGCCCATGTACGAGGCGACCTCGTTGATCGTCGCACCGGTCGTCTGCCCATAGAAGACGCCGGGCTTCTGTTTCGCTTTCACCGCCCACTCGGGATCGAGCGCGACCCCGACGTCGGGCTCGTGCAGGTACGGCTCGAACCGTTTCAGCTCGGTCATGAAGTCTGACTGGCCCGGCTGGATGTTGAGAAGGAGCAGCGCCTTCGATTGCCGGGCCGCAGCGAGGTATTCGTCGACCACGCTGCTGTCGACCCGTCGGCGATATTTGCCGTCCGCCCCCTGGTACGACTGGACGATCACGACGATCAGCTCGAAGACGAGGAGCTCCTTTCGATCTTGGGGGTACTTGTCGGCGTAGGCCTTGAGCGCTTTTGCCTTCGCCGGGAGGTTGTAGGCGAGCGGGCCGAGGGCCGGTGCGCCGGGCGTGCCGCAGAAACCGACGAGGCGGTAGGCGGGGAAGATCTCGCGACCGCCGAGGGGGAGCTCGGGGCCTGGGGGGGGTGGGGGTGCGGTGGGGGTCGGGGTCGAGGTCGGGGTCGAGGTCGGGGTCGAGGCCGAAGGGGACGGGGTTGGCGGGACGGATGCGGCCACTTCGCGGCCCTGAACGGCGTCGGCGGGGGAGTGTCCGACGCACCCGAGCAGCGCGCTGGCGACGAGGGCGCCTGACGCGAACGTCCACGTGGCGGATCGCACGGGAGCATTATGGTTCGACGGGGCCATCCGTCGCCACTTTGCCTACATCCGGCTCGCGCGCGAGCGCTGATACGATTCTCGATCCGGAGGTGGCGCGCGCTCTTGGAGGCGGGCGAACGTATTGGCCGCTACGTCGTCGAGGGGCTCCTTGGGGAGGGGGGCATGGGGCAGGTCTATCGCGCGTACGACGCAACGCTGAATCGGCGCGTGGCGATCAAGCTGCTCCGACCCGATCGCGGTCCGGGGCCCAACGACACCCCCTTCGCGACGGCCCCTTCCGTCACTCGCGTCCTACGGGAGGCGCGCATGGCGGCGGCGCTCGATCACCCCAACGTCGTCAGCATTTTCGACGTCGGCGAACAGGACGGAAATCCGTTCATCGTGATGGAGCTCGTGAACGGGCGGTCGCTCCGCGCGTGCATCGGTCACTCGGAGATCCCGATCAGTGAGCGGGTCCACTGGCTCCTCGGGATCGCGCGCGGGCTCGCGGCAGCGCATCACGCGGGGCTCGTGCACCGCGACGTGAAACCCGAGAACGTCCTCGTCCGTGACGATGGCGTCGTGAAGGTGCTCGACTTCGGTATCGCGCGTCTCGAGCGCATGCCCTCACAGAGGCCCCCCGGATACGGCGGCGGGGGGGGGATCACCGCGGCCGGGGGGACGATCGAGAGCACCCTCGCGGGAACGCCGGCGTACATGGCGCCCGAGCAGATCCGCAGGGATGCCGTCGACGCGAGGGTCGATCAGTTCTCATGGGCCGTCGTCGCCTACGAGCTCCTCACCGGCGAGCTCCCGTGGTCGGTCGGGTCAAGCGAGGCGAAGGAGCGCGAGGGGGCGAACGAGAGGCGGGCGCCGGTCTCGATCCTCACGGCGGTTCTCGAGCGCGAGCCCCCCCGGCTCTCCGCTGCCAAGCTTGGGGTTGCGGAGTCGTTCGTGGACACCGTGCATCGCGCTCTCGCGAAAAGGCGCGAAGCGCGCTTCGGTTCGATGGACGAGCTGCTCCTTGCGTCCGGGCTGGCCTACTCGAAAGGGGACCTCCCGATGCCCGGGCCGATCCCATCGCTCCCTCCGTCGGCCGATTCATCGCAGCGCTTGCACCTACCCGGGGACTTGGCGTCGGCCCCGACTCTCCTCGCGACGCAGAGCGCGGGGGCGCTCGCGGCTGCGGCGCATGCGGCAGTGGCGGGCAACGAGGGGCGGGAGCGCGGCAGACGATTCGTCGTCGGGGTCGCCGCGATCGTGCTCGCGGTCATTGGAGTCGGCGTGGCGCGCGTCCTCGCGGGACATCCATCCCC
Source organism: Polyangiaceae bacterium (assembly GCA_052147435.1). GTDB lineage: Bacteria > Myxococcota_A > Polyangia > Polyangiales > Polyangiaceae > JBKQKP01. The sequence continues at coordinate 12,089 of JBKQKP010000201.1, forward strand.
CGCGCCCCGTGCGAAAGAGATTCACGGCCCCCCCGCACCCCTTGCGTTTCACCCGCGCGACGCGCGTCGGCTGACGTTTGACCAAGGATGCGAAGAGTATCCGTCGCTATCGCCCGACGGAGCCTCGGTCGCGTTCGACTCTACGGCCGGCGACGACATCCAGGTGGTGGTCCTCGACGTCGCATCGGGCGCGCAGCGGCGTCTGACGAGCGAGCCTGGCTGGCACTACGCCCCGACGATTTCGCCCGACGGCAAGAGCGTTGCGTACCTTCGCCAGCGCGGCGACGAGGTCGGCACCTGGATCGTCCCTCTGGACGGGTCTATCCCGCCGCGCCTCGTTGCAAGCGGCCGGATGCGCCCCTCCTGGTCTCCGGATGGGCGCGGCATCTGGGCGGGATCCATCGATCGCCCGTCGAGGCTTGACCCTGCGACAGGCGAGCCGACGCGCACGCTCGACCCTCCGCCGGGGTACTTCGTCCTGCGTGCGCGCGAGCTCGCGGACGGGCGCGTCGTCGGGCGCTTGCTCGATCGTCCGACGAAGCTCGGCCGTGGTCTCGTTCTGTACGGAAACGACAGCGCGACGTCCTCGCCGCTCTTTTCGGACGCGACAGAGGACTCGATCGGCGTCGTGCCCGACGGGACCCGCCTCCTCGTGCCGAAACTGCTCGTCCCGACGTCGCGCGTCGAGCTGTGGCAAGTGCCGCTCGATGGATCCGCCCCCGCGATCGTCCCCGATCACCTCGTTCTCCCCACGAAGGGGCTCGACTTCGCGCGCGACGGATCCATCGTCGTTTGGTCCACGTGCTCGACGGAGCAAGACGTCGCGCGGCTCGAAGGCTCCGGCGACACGCTTCAGGCGATCGAGCTGCTCCCGAGGACGGAGTGGACCGACGAGCAGCCCGCCGGCATCCCGGGTGCGCCGTCCAAGCTCGTCATCGTGTCGGATCGCGCGGAGCGGAGGCAGCTCTGGGTGATCGATCTCCTCGGGAAGGAGGGGGCGCGTCGACTGCCGCTAGGTGACCTGGAGGCGGCGGCGCCGGCGGTCTCGCCCGACGGCAAGTCGGTCGCGTTCACCGGCGTCGGCAAAGGGATCTTCGTGGTACCGCTCGACGGATCCACGCCGGCGCGCCAACTCACCGCCGGCAGCGAGGACGCCTCGGCGAGCTTCTCGCGGGATGGCGCTTTCGTTTACTTCGAGACGTCATCTGCGGCGCGGCACCATGCGCTCGCGCGCGTCGCGCTCGAGGGTTCCCCCGCTACGACGAAGCTCCTCGATGACGCCGAGCGCCCGTGCGCCTCCCCCGCCGACGATCGCATGCTTTATCTCGCGAGTGAGGGGGAGCAAGGGACGCCGATGCTGCTGGATTTGACGACGCGGAAGAGCCGGCGCCTGTCCAAGTCGTTCGGAAAGGGAAACTATGGCGGCGCGCATTTTTCGCCCGACGGAGCGCGCGTTGCGCTGACGCTGGGGCTGAACGACGTCGTCGAGGTCGACGTGAAGACTGGTGACGTAGTTCGCCGATTCAAGTCGGGGGATCAGATCACGAGCCTCACGTACATGGGGCGTGATCTCGTCGTCTCGCGCGACGGATGGCGCGGAGACGTGTGGCTGGCGCGCGATCCGTGGGGGGAGGGGCGAGGCGACTAACCAGCCCAGCCCTCGGAGCCACGTCGCTACGCCTTCCCCTCCACGTACATTCTCCATCGCGTCACGAGCGCGCCGACGTCGGTCGCCCCGAGCACCGGATGGGTGTGGAGCGCCAACGTCAGCCGCCCTCCCACCGTCGTGGCCGAGGCCGCGACGGGGTGCGTTCGCGTGACCGGCGGCACGGCGTAGATCCAACCCGCGTCCTCCTCGTAGGGCCCAACATTGCTGAACGTCCCGACCCAAGAGTGCCCCGGTCTCGCGTAGTACTTCACGGCGTAGCGGCGCATGTACCAATTCCCTAGGTATCCCATCAGGCGGAACGCGTACCAGGCGCCCCAGTGCGCGTTCCGTTCGAGCTGCGACTTGATCGCGTTCTTCACGTCGGCCGGCGAAGCGCCGTGCGAAACGTCGACGCCCACGAACGACGCGACGTTCGCGAGCGCCTCGAGGCGGCCGAGCGCGCCACGAAGGTTCACGGGGACGGCCCAGCGGTGCGAGGGGCTGGGATCCGCGAGCTCGCCGTAGACGGCGCGATCGAGCGACCACAAGAGGAGCGAGTTCGTCCGCGCACCTTGGGCCTCCGCCCGTTTCGCGATCGCCTGAACCTCGTCGCGGTCGAAGAGCGTGTGCGCGACAACCGTGTCGGAGGATCCCGTCGCCGTAGGATCGAACCTGCGCCAAGGGACGGGGGGGCGGCGGGCTTCGCTGATCTCGCGCCATAGCGCACGCACCCGCTCGAAGAACGGCGGGGGGCTCGTCTCGCGGATCCTTGGCAGCGCGGGCGCGGGTTTTCCGAGCGCGCGCATGATGTCCTCCATCACACGCGCGCCGTCGTACCCTTCGTGGGGGAAGAGCCATCGCTTGGGCTCGGCCGCGAGCGTGGCGAAGTGTGCGGCCTTCGAGTCGAGGATCTCGCCCCGCTCGCGCAGCATTCCGTACCAGCGCTCGAACGCGTCCATCAGCGCGCCGCCTCCGCGGGCTCCGTCGCCGAGAGAATACGGACAGTCCCTTCGGTCCCGTCGATCTCGATCATCGCTCCCGTCGCGATCGCGCGCGTCGCCCCCGCCACGCCGACCACCGTGGGGACTCCGAGCTCCCGCCCGATGATCGCTGTATGCGAGAGGATGCTCCCACGCTCGGCGACCAGCCCCCCCGCGGCGACCATGAGGTACGCCCACGCGGGATCGGTCATTGGCGCGACGAGGATCTCGCCGTTCAGCTCCGCGTCGCGATCGGGGTCGAGCACGACTTTCGCTGGGGCGACCTTTCTCCCGGGGCTGCAGGGGATGCCGCGAAGGATCGCGCCGCTCGGCATGTCGATCGGGTCTTCCTGTTCGATCGTCGCCCCCTGTACGAGTCCTCGGAGGTTCAGGCGGGCCGCCGGGCGCGATCGTGCGTAGCCCTCGTACTCGCTTCGGCGAAGTTTCACGAGGGCCCGCAGGTCTCTGGTGACGGAGCTCCCTCGGACGGCTCCGTCGACCTCGTCCGTCGTGAGAAAGAAGATGTCGGACTCGGCGTCGAGGACTCTCTTTGCGACGAGCCTCTTTGCGATGGCTCGGTAGAAGGAGCGCACGACGCCGTAGGCGCGGCTCCGCGCGAGGCGCAGGTTCTCGCGGTTCTTGATGGTCCGGCGCGAGGCGCGCAGAACGAAGTCGAAGATCCTCCTGCGGATCGGCTCCCCGTCGAGCCCCCGGTACGCCACCGCCTCCGCGTTCTCGCGGATCTGCGCCTCGTGGCTCTCCATCGCCGCGACGTCCTGCTTGCCGCGCACGTAGTTCCGAATCATCGCGAGCAGGAAGTCCGGACGCTCGCGCAACGAGGGGGTCTCGAGCTTCAGCTCTTCGAGGGCGCGGTCGCCGTACACGCGAAGGTGCTCGTCGATCTCGGCGCGGAGCGTCGCGAGCTCCGCATCGTGAGGAAGGTGCCTGACGAGGGCGGCGTCGTCGTGCTCGGCGAAGGCTTTGGCGACCGCCGGCGTCTCGCGCACCCGTCGCGCGATCGCCACGAGCGCGCGCACCGGTGCCACGCTCTCCATCCCCTGTTCGCCGCAGAGGAGCTCGTTGCGAAGCGTCGTCCGGTCACCAAGCTTCCACGCAGCGATGAGCTTGGCGAGAACGTCGTACAGCTGCTGGGCGTAGAGATCGTTCAGCACGGAAACGGCGTAGGGGCGAAGGAGGCGGCGCGACGAGCTCTCGAGCAGCTCGAGGAGCTCGTGGCCGTCGAGCGCGTCGAGATCGCGCGTCGCGAGATCGCGCTGCACGATCGCGAGGTCCTCGACGAAGGCGTCGACGTCGCGCTGGAGCATCAAGAAGCGGCGCAGGTTGCTCTCGATCACGCGCGCCTGCCCGATCCGCGTCGCGAGCGTCACCGGTGCGCGCGTCCTCGAGGCGAAGCGTCGGTCGACTCCGAGGGCCTTCTCCCATGCAGGGAGGAGCCCCTCGAACCCCGGGACCCAGGTGAAGAGCCGGTACCAGTGCAGGATGTTGTAATAGACGCGCCCGTCGAGGATGCCGACGAGGTTCGCGTGGACGTGGCGGTTCGCCTCGAGCGTGGCCTCGGGGACGCCCGTGCGGCGCTGCGCCTCGCGGAACGCCTCTTCGTACGACCGGCGAATGAACGTGAACGTCAGCGGAGAGGTGAGCCCCGGGAAGCTCTCCACGATGTTCGAAGAGTCGAAGATCGTCTCCCGCTCGAGCGTCGTGATCGGGCGCGCTTGCAGGAAGTAGATGTCCCTCTTTTCGTCGATGGCCCACTCGATGTCCTGCGGAACGCCGAAGTGGGATTGGATGCGGCGCGCCGTCTCGAGCAGCGATTGCGCCTCCCCATCTTGGATTGCCGCCGCCGTCGCCTCGGCGTCCCCGACTCGCTCGAGGACCGTGCCGCTCTTCGGGCCGTGCATCACGCGCGAGCGCTTCTCGGCGATCGTGCGCTCCTTGATCTGGCCGGTGTCTAGCGCGAGGAAGAAGGTGTCGGTCTCGACGCGCCCGGCCACGATCCCCTCGCCGAGGCCCAGCCCGGCGGAGATGACCGCCTCGGATCGGTCGCACGTCGTCGGGTTCGCCGTGAAGAGGATGCCGGACGCGCGGCTGTCGATCATCCGCTGGACGAGAACGGCGATTCGCAAGGGGGAGGCGTCGAGGCCGCGCCGGCGGCGGTAGGCGCGAGCGCGCTGCGAGCTCGCGGAGGCGACGCAGTCGGCGATCCGGGCGAGGAGCTCGTCTCTGGGGACATAGAGGAAGGTGTCGAGCTGCCCGGCGAACGAGTCGCGGGCCGAATCCTCGCCGACGGCGGACGATCGGACGGCGACGCGCGCGTTCGGGGGGAAGAGGCGGTCGAACGCCGCCAGGATCGCGAGATCGCGCGCGGAGGCGTCGGAATCGTAGAACGAGCGAACAGGCACGCAGAACCACTCCGGCACCTGCACGCCGATTCGCCCGAGCTCGGCCAGGGCCGCAGCCTTTCCCCCCACCTCCCCTGGGCCCATGCCACCGGCCGCGGCATCCTTCGAGAAGATCACTAGCGCTTGCGTCGCCACGACAAAGCTACCTTCACTAGCGGAGCCGCGTGTTCTATCCACGCGGGCACAGCCTCCCGAAGGTCAACTAGTACTTCATGTCCACCGACCCGTCATTCGCCACAGACCCTCGATTCAGTCCGCTACCGCCGGGCCCGCCGGGGCACGAGCTTGCCCATACCTGGGCCTGGATGCGCCGGCCGATCGAGATCATGGTCGAGTCGAAGCAGCGCTACGGCCGAAGGTTCACGCTGCGGTTTGTCGGCAACCGGAGCTTCGTCTTCCTCTACCGCCCGGACGACGTGAAAGCCGCGTTCGGCGCAAGTCCCGAAGCGCTCCTCTCGGGCCGCGCGAACAAGTCGTTCATCCCGTTTTTCGGGCGGCACAACCTCATGTCTCTCGACGGCGAGCAGCACCGCCGGCATCGCCGGTTGATGATGCCCCCGTTCCGCGGCGAGCCGCTCGCCTCGTACATTCCGCTCATCGAACGGATCACGCGCGAGGCCATCGCGACGTGGCCCTCGGACGCGGAGTTCTCCCTCCACGAGAAGATGCGCGCGCTGACGCTCACGGTGATCGCGCAGGCGATCTTCGGAGTGAGGGACGCTCCACGCGTCGAGGCGATCCGCGGTTACGTCCATCGCATGGTCGGGGGGGTCGGCGCTCGCCTCACGTACCTCCAGTTCCTGCAGCGGGACCTGGGGCCTCTGAGCCCCTGGGGACGCTTCCTCCGCGTGCGAAAGCAGCTCGTTGGGGTCCTTCAGAAGGAGATCGACACGCTCCGCGACGCCGGGACGGATCGCGACGACGTCCTCGCCCGGCTCATCCACGGGGGGCGCTCCGGGAGCGATCCGCTGAGCGACGAGGAGCTTCACCACGAGCTTCTCTCGCTCCTCGCGGCCGGCCACGAGACTTCGGCGACGGCGCTCGCGTGGGCGTTCCAGTATCTCTTGCCCGACCGCGATCGCCTCGCGCGGGCGAGAGACGAGGTGGCGAGCATGCCGGGGGAGGTCCACCCGGACAAGCTCCCGTTCCTCTCGGCGATCGTCGCCGAGACGATCCGCCTCATGCCGCCGATCCCGATCGTGGTCCGCTACGTCGCCAAGCCGGTCGACATCGCGGGCTGGTCTCCGCCGATCGGAACGTTCCTCGCTCCGTGCTCGTATCTGGCGCATCGCGACCCCGAAGTCTTCCCCGAGCCCGATGCGTTCCGGCCGGAGCGCTTCCTCGACGCGAAGCCGCCGCCGTGGGTCTACTTCCCGTACGGGGGGGGGGCGCGCCTCTGCCTCGGCTCGACGTTCGCCCACTTCGAGATGGTGAACATCCTGGCGACGATCCTCCGATCGGTCGATCTCTCGCTCACGGGGCCTGCTGTCGCTCGCCCGGTTCGCGCGACGATCACGATCGTACCGTCGGGTGGGACTCCCGTGCGGATCGAGCGCCGCCGGTGAGCGCCGTCCGCACGGCCAGAACGAGGAAGGTCACGCGCCTCGGGCGTATCAGTGACTATCTCGCGCTCACCTTCCCACCCGCGCCGATGCTCCTCGCCGCTGCGATCAGCTTCGCTGCGGTTTACTTTCTCCTCGAGGCGCTCGCGCTCCACACGAGGCTTGCGTACACGTGGAGCGCCGTCGGCGCGATGCTCACGTGTTATTACGTGAGCCTCCTTCTTCGGATCTACGACGAGCTCAAAGACGTCGAGACGGACCGTCGCCTCGCCGCTGCCGGCGATCCGAAATACGTCGAGCGGCCGATCGTTCGCGGCCTGGTCGACGAGGAGGATCTCGAGGCGCTCCGCTGGGGGGTCTCCGGGCTCGCGCTCATGGTGAGCTTCTTCGCCGGCCCGGTCCTCTTCGGCGCCTTCTGCGTCGTCTATCTCGTGGCGTGGATGTCCTCTCGTTGGTTCTTCCTGCCGAAGATGAGAGACAACTTGATGCTCGCATTTCTCACGCACAATCCGCTGACGCTGCTCCTCCAGGCGTACGCCGCGCTCGCCTACGTGATGGACTTCGGGCTCGGTGCGCTCTCCGCGTGGCAGATCCTGGCGACGCTCCTCGGGCAGCAGGGGCTCGCGGCCGCGTGGGAGATCGCGCGCAAGGTCCGCGCTCCGGAGGACGAGACGGACTACGTCACGTACTCGAAGGTGCTGGGGTGGCGTACGGCGTCGCTCCTGCCGATGGCCGCCGTGACCGTTTCGACGGGGTGCGTCCTCTGGGTCAGCGCGACCGCGGGGCTCCATCCCCTCTACCTCGCTGCCGTAGCTCTCGGTGCGGCGGTGGTCTTCGGCGCGATCGCGCGGTTTCGCGTCGCCCCGAGCGCGCGGACGGCGAAGTTGCGGCCGTTCGTCGAGGGGCTCGCGGCCGTGGTCAACGTGGGGGGGGTCATCGCGCTCGCCGTGCGCTGGGGGGTGACTCTGGGGCCGGTGAAGTAGCGGCGCACGGGGCGCGGCGAACCTTGCGGCAAAGCGCTACGCTCGCGATGAGATGTCCCTCCCCCCCGACACGGGCCGGTTTCCCCAGCTCCAGGTTCTGCGCTGGATCCGAAACCCGTACAAGATGCTCGACGAGTGTCACGCGCGGTTCGGGGACTCGTTCACGCTGAGGGTCCCGGGGCTCCCCAATCCGATCGTCATCGTGGCGAACCCCGACGCCGTGAAGGACGTCTTCGCCCTCGGTCCCGACGTCGGGCATGCGGGGAAAGCCAACCGCTTCCTGAAGCCGTTCCTCGGCGAGCACTCGCTCCTCCTTCTCGACGGCGCCGAGCACCTCCGCCAGAGGAAGATGATGCTCCCGGCGTTCCATGGCGAACGGATGCACGCGTATGGGCGCACGATGCTCGAGATGGCGCACGCCGGGATCGACCGGCTCCCCGTGCGACGGCGTTTCGCGATGCACCGCCCGCTGCAGTCGATCACGCTCCAGATCATCATCCGCACGGTGTTCGGCCTCGAGGAGGGTCCGCGCTTCGGCGCGCTCGCCGATGCGCTGACGCGCGCGCTCGACATCGGCGCGTGGCCCGGCTTCCTCTTCACGTTCATGCAGCGCGATCTGGGGCGCTTCAGCCCATGGGGGCGCTACCGGAGGTTTGCCGGGCACGCGAGCGACATCCTGCGCGCCGAGATCCGCCGCGGGCGAAAGGACGGGACGGCCGGCCGCGCCGACGTTCTGGCCATGATGCTCGACGCGCGCGACGAGGGGGGGGAGCCGCTCAGCGAGGACGAGGTTCACGACGAGCTCGTGACGCTCCTCATTGCGGGGCACGAAACGACGGCGACGTCGATCGCGTGGGCGCTCCGGTGGGTCATCCCCGACTCGGGGCTCGTGCGGCGGCTCCGGGACGAGATCGCGAGCGCAGGGGGAGACCCGCTCCGGATCGCGAAGCTCGAGCTCCTCGACGGAACGGTGAAAGAGGCGCTCCGCTTGCAGCCCGTGATTCCGCAGGTCGGTCGGGTGTTGCAAGAGCCCGCGTCGTTCGGGGGTCTCGATCTCCCCGCGGGGGTCGTCGTCGCGCCGTCGATCTACCTCGTGCACCGCCGCCCTTCGCTCTATCCGGAGCCGGCGCGCTTCCGCCCGGAGCGCTTCGCGACGTTCAAGCCGACCCCGTGGGAGTGGCTCCCGTTCGGGGGCGGCCTCCGGCGGTGCATCGGCGCTGCGTTCGCGATCTACGAGATGAAGATGGTCCTCGCGGCGATGCTCCCGCGGGTCGACATGCGTCTCGCCACCAATCGCGTGCGCCTGGTCCGGCGCGGGATCACGCTGACGCCGTCAGAGGGGCTTCCTGTCGTCGTTACCGCGAAGCGTGCGCAGGAGAGTCCGGCTCGCGCGGCGTAGACGTCGCGCCATTGCCGGCGTTACTTGGGCGGGCCGATCACTTTGTCGATGTCGGGCACGCGCCGAGGCAGACCGCTCCCTCGTTCGCCGCTAACCTCTCCACCGTGAGCTCCAACCCGCTCGATTTCGTCCGGAAGCGCGTCCGCGCTTCGAGTCGCAACGCGCTCGAGCTGATGCGCCTCGGCCGCCTCGGAGAGGCGTATGGCGCCCCGTACGAGGTCGTCGACCAGGGAGAGCACCACCGCCTTCGCCGCTACGCGACGACCGAGGCGACCGACGCCCCCCCCGCGCTCTTCATCCCGCCGCTCATGGTCACCGCCGAGGTGTACGACGTCTCGTCGGACACGTCGGCCGTGACGACGCTCGGGGGCCTCGGCGTACAGCCGTTCGTCGTCGACTTCGGCGCTCCCGAGCGCGAGACGGGGGGGATGCTCCGGACGCTCGACGATCACATCCGCGCAGTCCTTCGCTGCATCGACCGCGTGCGCGCGATCACCGGTCGCGACGTTCACATGTGCGGCTACTCCCAGGGGGGAATGTTCGCCTACCAGGCGGCGGCGCATCGCCGGAGCGAGGGGATTCGATCGCTCGTCACGTTCGGGAGCCCGGTCGACATCCACAGCGGCCTCCCCGCGCCGACCGAGCTCACCGAGGCGCTCGTGCGTGCGGTCGAACCAGCGACGACTTGGCTGCTCGATCGCGTCGAGGGGCTCCCCGGGACGCTCACGAGCACCGCGTTCAAGATGCTGAGCCCTCGCAAGGAGATCCAGGCGCGCGTCGAGTTCGTCCGGAAGCTGCACGACCGCAACGCGCTCGTTCGTCGCGAGGGGCGGCGGAGGTTCCTCGGCGGGGAGGGCTTCGTCGCGTGGCCCGGGCCGGCGCTCCGGATGTTCTTCGAGGAGTTCATCGTCAAGAACAGGATGCTCCGCGGCGGTTTCGTGATCGACGGGCGCCCCGTCAGCCTCGCGGATCTCACGTGCCCCATCCTGGCCTTCGTCGGCGAGACCGACGAGATCGCGCGCCCCGAGTCGGTTCGCGCGATCGCCGAGGCCGCGCCGTACGCGCATGTCGACTTCGTGAAAGTGCGTGCGGGGCATTTCGGTCTCGTCGTCGGCTCCCGCGCGATGAAGACGACATGGCCCACCGTGGCGCAGTGGATCCACTTCCACGAGGGGACCGGCCCGCGCCCCGAGGCGCTCACGTCGTCGGAGAAACGCGAGACCGACGATCTCGAATCGGGCGACTTCGACATCGAGATCGAGCTCCTCTTCGACACGCTCGCGCGCGCGGTCCGCTCCGGCGTTCGCCGCCTGGGGGACGTCTTCGCGAGCACGTCGGACGCGATGAACGCCGTCCGCTTCCAGGAGCCTCGCCTTCGGCGCCTCGCGGAGCTCGGTCCGGAGACGCGGATCAGCCCTTCTCTGGAGCTCGCGAACCGCGCCGCGGAGCACCCGGAAGGGACGTTCTTCCTGTGGCGCGATCGCGCGTTCTCGTATCGGGCGTCGGACGCGCGTGTGACGAACGTGGCGCGCGGTCTGTACTCGTGCGGCGTCCGTCCCGGCGATCGGGTCGCGGTCATCATGGGGTCGCGCCCGAGCTTCCTCTCGATGGTGAGCGCGCTGAGCCGGCTCGGCGCGGTGGCGGTGATCGTCCCTCCCGAAGCGGATACAGAGAAAGTGCGGCGCGCGCTCGAGGCGCTCGACGTGAAGCACTACGCGGCGGAGCCGGAGAACGCCGAGCGGTGGCACGCGGCGCTCGGGAAGCTCGTGCTCGTCCTCGGCGGCGGGGGAGGGGGGCGCAAGCTCGCGGGGGGGCTCGTCGATATGGAGGCGATCGATCCGGAGACGATCTCACTCCCCGCGAGTCTCGTGCTCGACGCTGGGCTGGCGCGGGATCTGTCGATGATCCTGCTTCGCCCTCCCGGTGCGGCAGGCGTCGAAGGCGAGCTGCGCGCCGCGCGGATCACGAACCATCGCTGGGCGCTCTCCGCGCTCGGCGCGGGGGCGGCGTGCACGCTGAAGCCGGACGACACCGTGTTGTCCTGCGTGCCGCTCCATCACCCGACGGGGATCCTCGTGAGCGTCGGCGCGGCGATCGTGGCTGGGTCGCGTCTCGCCTTGGCCGAGCGGTTCGAGGCGAGCACGTTCTTCGCGAACGCGCGGCGCGTGGGGGCCACGGTCGTCTTCTACGCTGGGGAGATGCTGCGCGCGCTCCTCTTCGAGCGGCCTGGTCGCGGGGATCACACGCTGCCGATCCGGCTCTTCGCCGGGAGCGGGATGCGCCCGGAGCTCGCGGCGCGCTTGCAGGAGCGGTTCGGTGTGGGGGTGATGGAGTTCTACGCGGGGACCGCGCACAAAGTGATCCTCGCGAACGCCACGGGGGAGAAGCCCGGTGCGCTTGGGCGTGTGCTGCCGGGGAGCGCCGAGGTTGCGATCGTGCGGGTGGATCTCGCGACGCGGAAGGCGGTGCGCGGTGAGGATGGGTTCCTCGTGCGTGCGCCGAGAGGAGAGGCGGGTCTGCTCGCGGCGCGCGCGAGCGCGGACGATGGGGCGGGGACGGCGGGGGGAATCGTGGAAGGGGCGTTCGCAAAGGGGGATCGGTGGTTCGTGTTGAACGACGTGGTCCGTGAGGACGCGGACGGGGACTACTGGTTCGTGGACTCGCTCGCGGGGTTCGTCGTAACGAAGGGGGGGAAGGCGGTGTCGACACGGAAGGTGGAGGACGCGCTGTACGCGCTGCCGGAGATCGAGATGGCGTCGGTCGTGGGGGAGCGCGGGGAGTTGCGGGCGACGTTCGTCGCGCGGGAGAAGGTGGACGAGGGGCGGATCGCGGAGGCGATGGAGAAGCTGGAGGAATGGGAGCGGCCGGGGCAGGTGAGCCAGGTTGCGGAGATTGAGCTGACGGACGGGTTCCGGCCGAGGAAGTGAGAGGCGTCGAGCGACCTCATGCTCCGCCGCACGACGCAAAACTCCTCGAGTTTCTGAGTTTTAGGGAACCTTTAGCGAGAAAGACCTACAACACGGGTCGTCCGAACCGGAGCACCGCACCCATGGATCTCGCCTACATCGCCCTGACGTGCCTGCTGTTCGTCGTTTCGCTCGGTCTCATCCGCCTCTGCGATCGCGTCTGAGGCCGCCTCCTCACCGGAGCCCGTCATGCCCACTCTCTATGTCGCCGGCGGCGTCGTCTCGCTCGCGCTGCTCGTGTACCTGGTCTTCGCGCTGCTCAAGCCGGAGAAGTTCCAATGACCACCAACGGCGCTTTGCAGATCATCCTCTTCTTCGTGGTGCTCGTCGCCACGGCCGTCCCGCTCGGCCGGTACATGGCGCGCGTCTACGAGAACGAGCCGATCTGGCTCGAGAAGGTCGTCGGCCCCGTCGAGCGGCTCCTCTATCGCCTCGCCGGCGTGAAGAAGGACGAAGAGACGGGTTGGAAGCCGTATGCGCTCAGTATGTTGCTCTTCAACGTCGCCGGGATCTTCCTCACCTACGCGATCCAGCGCCTGCAGGGCTTCCTCCCGCTCAACCCGCAGGGCTTCGCCGCGCCTTCGCCGGATCTCTCGTGGAACACCGCCGTCAGCTTCGCGAGCAACACGAACTGGCAGAGCTACGGCGGCGAATCGACGCTGAGCTACTTCACGCAGATGGTCGCCCTCGCTGTGCAGAACTTCGTCTGCGCAGCGTCGGGAATGGCCGTCCTCGTCGCGCTCATTCGAGGGTTCACGCGCAAGACGACGAAGACCGTCGGGAGCTTCTGGGTCGATCTCGTCCGCAGCACGCTCTACGTGCTCCTGCCGCTCTCCGTCGTCGTCGCAATCCTCCTCGTGTCGCAGGGGGTCGTGCAGACCTTCCACGCCTACGAGACCGTCCCGCTCCTCCAGGCGACGAAGGACGCCGACGGAAAAGCCGTCACCGATCAAGTCCTCGCCCTGGGCCCTGCCGCGTCGCAGATCGCGATCAAGATGCTGGGGACGAACGGCGGCGGGTTCTTCAACGCGAACTCGGCGCACCCGTTCGAGAACCCGACCGGCTTCTCCAACTTCCTCGAGATGTGGGGGCTGCTGGTCTTACCGACTGCTCTCTGTTTCACGTTCGGCAAGATGGTGAAAGACATGCGCCAGGGGTGGGCGATCTTCGCGGCAATGTCGGCGATCCTCGTTCCGCTCCTGATCCTCTGCGTCGCGTCCGAGCAAGCGGGCAACCCCGCGCTCCACGGGCTCGCGGTCGATCAGGCGGCGAGCGCGCTGCAGTCAGGCGGCAACATGGAGGGGAAGGAAGTTCGCTTCGGGATCGCGAACACTGGCCTCTTCGCGACCATCACCACCGCGGTGTCGTGCGGCGCCGTCAACGGCATGCACGACAGCTTCACGCCGCTCGGCGGGCTCGTCCCCATGTGGCTCATGCAGCTCGGAGAGGTCGTCTTCGGGGGAGTCGGCGCTGGCCTGTACGGCATGCTCATCTTCGCCGTCGTCGCCGTCTTCGTCGCCGGCCTCATGGTGGGACGGACGCCGGAGTATCTCGGAAAGAAGATCGAAGCCTACGACATGAAGATGGCGTCGATCGTCGTCCTCATCACGCCGGCCACCGTACTCATCATGACGGCGATCGCGGTCGCGACCGAGGCGGGGCGGAAGGGGGTCTTCAACCCGGGTCCGCACGGGTTCAGCGAGATCCTCTACGCGTTCTCTTCCGCGGCGAACAACAACGGTAGCGCGTTCGGAGGCATCGGCGCGAACACCCCCTTCTACAACACGATGCTCGGCCTCGCGATGTACTTCGGGCGCTTCTTCGTCAAGGTGCCGGTCCTCGCTCTCGCCGGTCACCTCGCGGCAAAGAAGATCGTCCCGACGACGGCTGGGACGCTTCCGACGCACACGCCGCTCTTCGTGGCGATGCTCACGGGGGTCGTGATCCTGGTGGGCGCGCTCACGTTCATTCCGGCGCTCGCGCTCGGGCCTATCGTCGAGCAGCTGCTCGCGCAGACCTGAAAGACAACGCACATGAGCACGAATCCCCTCATCGATAAGAACCCGCGGGAGTCGACGAAGAACCGCGCAGCCTCGGCGCCGGCCCCCTCGGCCCGAGACGTCGCTGCCGCTGCCGCCGGCAAGCACGTGAGTCCGACGCACCGCGCGCGCGGTCAGGCGCGTCCGCTCTTCGAGCCCGCGATCGTGAAGCGGGCAATCGTCGACTCGTTCCGGAAGCTCGATCCGAGGCATCAGGCGCGCAATCCCGTCATGTTCGTCGTCGAGGTCGGGAGCGTCTTCACGACGGTGCTCTGGGTGCAGGCGCTCGGCGGCCATGGGGAGGCGCGGTCGGGCTTCATCCTCGCGATCTCGTTGTGGCTGTGGTTCACGGTGTTGTTCGCGAACTTCGCCGAGGCCATGGCCGAAGGGCGCGGCAAGGCGCAGGCCGACACGCTTCGCAAGGCGCGTAAGGACATTCCGGCGAAGCAGATCTCGGCGCCGCGGCGCGACGCGGCTCCCAGCCCCGTGCTGGCGTCGCAGCTCCGAAAGGGAGACTTCGTCCTCGTCGAAGCCGGCGACTTCATCCCCGGCGACGGTGAAATCGTCGAAGGGGTGGCGTCGGTCGACGAGAGCGCGATCACCGGTGAGAGCGCCCCCGTCATTCGCGAGAGCGGCGGCGATCGGAGCGCTGTCACCGGCGGCACGCGAGTGCTGTCCGACTGGATCATCGTGCGAATCACGACGAACCCCGGCGAGACGTTCCTCGATCGCATGATCGCGATGGTCGAGGGAGCGAAGCGCCAGAAGACACCGAACGAAATCGCGCTCGATATCCTCCTTGCCGCGCTCACGATCATCTTCCTGCTCGCCACCGTCACGCTCCTGCCGTACTCGCTCTTCAGCGTGCAGGCGGCGGGGAAGGGGGTCCCGATCACGATCACCGTGCTCGTCGCGCTCCTCGTCTGCTTGATCCCGACGACGATCGGCGGGCTGCTCTCCGCGATCGGCATCGCGGGGATGGATCGGATGATTCAGGCGAACGTGATCGCGACCTCGGGGCGCGCGGTCGAAGCCGCGGGGGACGTGGACGTGCTCCTCCTCGACAAGACGGGGACGATCACGCTCGGCAATCGGCAGGCCTCGTCGTTCGTCCCGGCGCCGGGCGTCTCGCTCGAGGCGCTCGCCGACGCTGCACAGCTGTCGTCGCTCGCTGACGAGACGCCAGAGGGGCGGAGCATCGTCGTCCTTGCGAAGGAGAAGTTCGGGATCCGCGAGCGCGACGTCGAGGCGCTCGGCGCGACGTTCGTGCCGTTCACGGCGCAGACGCGGATGAGCGGCGTGGACATGAAGGGGCGGGAGATTCGAAAAGGGGCGGCCGGGTCGATAGAAGCCTATGTGCATGCGAAGGGGGGGACGTTCCCGGCCGAGGTGAAGAGCGCCGTCGAGACGGTCTCCAAGCGCGGTGCGACGCCGCTGGTCGTCGCCGAGGGGAGCCGCGTGCTCGGCGTGATCGAGCTGAAGGACATCGTCAAAGGGGGAATCAAGGAGCGCTTCGCCGAGCTCCGGAAGATGGGCATCAAGACGGTGATGATCACCGGCGACAACCCGATGACCGCCGCCGCCATCGCCGCGGAGGCCGGTGTGGACGACTACCTCGCGCAGGCGACCCCGGAGAACAAGCTCGCGCTCATCCGCGAGCACCAGACCGGCGGCCGCCTCGTGGCCATGACCGGCGACGGGACGAACGACGCGCCCGCGCTCGCGCAGGCCGACGTCGCCGTCGCGATGAACACCGGCACGCAGGCGGCGAAAGAGGCCGGGAACATGGTGGACCTCGACTCGAACCCGACGAAGCTCATCGAGATCGTCGAGATCGGCAAGCAGCTCCTCATCACGCGCGGGGCGCTGACGACGTTCAGCATCGCGAACGACGTGGCGAAGTACTTCGCGATCATCCCCGCCGCGTTCGCGACGACGTACCCGGCGCTCAACACGCTCAACGTGATGCACCTCGCGACGCCGGAGAGCGCCATCCTCTCGGCCGTCATCTTCAACGCGATCATCATCATCGCTCTCATCCCGCTCGCGCTCCGTGGCATCGCCTACAAGGCCATTGGCGCATCGCTCCTCCTGCGCCGCAACCTGCTCGTCTATGGGCTCGGCGGGATCGTCATTCCGTTCGTCGGGATCAAGGCCATCGACCTGATCCTCGTCGGGCTCCATCTGATCTGAAGAGGTCTTCCATGCTCGCCCAAATCCGCGCCGCGCTCGTCATGCTGGGGACGCTCACGATCCTCACCGGGGTCGCTTACCCGCTGCTCATCACGGGGGTCGCGCAGGCTGCGTTCCCGCGGCAGGCCAACGGGAGCCTGATCATGAAAGACGGGAAGGCGGTCGGGAGCGCGCTCATCGGGCAGCCCTTCGACGACCCGAAATACTTCTGGAGCAGGCCTTCCGGAACGACGCCCGCGTACAACGGCGCTTCGTCGACGGGGACGAACCTCGGTCCGACGAACCCCGCGCTCGCCGACGCCGTGAAGCTGCGCATCGACGCGCTGCACGCCGCCGACCCCGACAGCCACTCCGTTCCGGTCGACCTCGTCACGAGCTCGGGGAGCGGGCTCGATCCGCACGTCTCGCCGGCTGCGGCGATCTATCAAGTGCATCGCGTCGCCAAGGCGCGTGGTCTCCAGGAGAGCAAGGTTCGCGAGCTCGTGACGAAGTACACCGACGGGCCCGACCTCGGCGTCCTCGGCGAGCCGGGCGTCAACGTTCTCGAGCTCAACCTCGCTCTGGATGCGGCGCCGCCGCGCTAGCAGCGCGCGAAATGTCGCGTCGCGTCAGCCGCGCAACTCGTGCGCGTGCGAAGCGCGGTCGGTTTAACGGAACATTTGGAGTCGGCCGCGTTACACGCTCCGGCCATGATTCGCTTCATTCTCCCGGGCGCGCTCGTAGTGACGCTCACCGCGATTTCTCTCCCCGCGTGCAACCAAGGCGCGCAGGGTGATCGGTGCAATCCGTACCTCTATGAGGACGCGGCGGACAACTCCCCCAACGGCGCCGCGTACAACGCGAGCGAGTGCAACTCGGGCCTGGCATGCACGATCCCGCCGACGTGCGTGATCGCGGTCTGTTGCCCGACGAGCCCCCCTTACACGGATCCGAACTGCGAGTGCCTCGCGAATCCGGGTGGCGCCTGCGCGTGCTCGGTGTCGTACCTGCTCGACGCCGGTGAGGACGCGGGCACGGTCGATTCGGGGCGCGACTCCGCGCCCGCAACGGACGCAGCGGGCCCCCTCAAAGACGCGACGGCGGAGTGAGCAAAGGAACCTCGATCATGTCTCTGTCGATCCGCAGTCACGCTTTGGCGATCCTCGCTGCGTCGGGTCTCTTGCTCCTCGCGCCCGCGATCGCGCGCGCGCAAACGAGCCCCCCGCTGGATTCCGCGGCACCCGCCAAGGCCGCAGAGCCCTTCGCCTACGGGGACTTCACCTGGCTGAATGGGTACAACCGCCAGAAGAAGGCGATCCTCGACTCGCCGTACTTCACGGGGAGCTTCCTCCTCGACGTGAACTACACGATGTCGGAGGCGAACCCGATCGACGACACGGTCGTCGGCTCGACGGCGCTCTCGCGCAACAACGAGGTCACCCTCTCCTTCCTCGGCTTCGGCGGTGACTTCCACGTCGACCACGCGCGCGGCCGACTGATGACGCAGTTCGGTCTCCGCTCGACGATCGTCCCTCGCAACGACGGCAGCACTTACCGCGGCCAGTTCGATCTGCAGACCGCGCTGCGCTACGTCAGCGAAGCCTACGGCGGCTACCACTGGGACGTCCTGAACGGCATCAACATCGATG
>JBKQKP010000202.1:0-21267 GCA_052147435.1 Polyangiaceae bacterium
CCTGCAAGCAGGGAAGGGGAGTCACGCGTCGCCAGGGATCTCCCCTCCCTGCTTGCAGGGAGGGGCCGGGGGTGGGTTTTCGCGCCGTCATCGCCCTCGCCCTCGCCACCGCCGCGTGCGCTCCGACGACGGCGTCGATCCACGGGGAGATCGCGCACCCGGTCACGAAAGACGGCTGGCCGCTCACGGTCGAGCACTTCGCGCGCGCGCCAGGAACCGTCGCGCGAGCCCGCCCGGTCATTCTCTGCCACGGCGTGGTGTCGAACCGGCACTTCTTCGAGGCGGAGGGGAACGCTTCGCTCCCGATCGTGCTCACGCGCGAAGGCTTCGACGTCTGGTTGGTCGATATGCGCGGGCGCTCGGACGCGGGGGCGCCGGGGTGGTACTTCGGGCATCACACGTACAGCTACGACATCGACGACTTCGTGCGCGAGGACATGGATGCGCTTCTCGGGTACGTCCTCGCGCAGACGGGCGCGCACGACGTGGCTTGGGTCGGGCACAGCCTCGGCGGGATGATCGCGTATGCGCGCCTCGGGACGACCGGCGAGCCGAGGATCGGCGCGCTCGTGACGGTCGGCTCGCCCGGGTTCTTCGCCCCCGTCTCGCAGCACCTCCTCAGGTTCTACGAGCTGTCCCCTGCCCTGGCGTTCCTTCCGCTTCTGCCGGCGCAGCCGCTCGCCGCGCTCGACGGGATGCTCGGGCTTCCGCTCGCCCCGAGCCTGCTCAAGGACACGATCTTCATCCCCGAGAGCATCCCCGATCGCGCGTACAGAGCGCTCGAAGAGACCGGCGTCAGCAACGCCTCGAAGCCGGAGCTCCGGCAGTTCCTGCGCGGCCTGCGCTCCGGCGAGTTCGTCTCGCGCGACGGGCGCGTCTCGTACACCGAGGGGCTCTCCACGATCCGTACGCCGGCGCTCGTCATCGTCGGGCGCGGCGACGAGCTCGCGGATCCGCTCGTGGGGCGCGGCGTCTTCGAGCAGCTCGCGTCGACCGACAAGGAGCTCGTCATCGCGGGGA
Source organism: Polyangiaceae bacterium (assembly GCA_052147435.1). Taxonomy (GTDB): domain Bacteria; phylum Myxococcota_A; class Polyangia; order Polyangiales; family Polyangiaceae; genus JBKQKP01. Next base: position 1,021 of record JBKQKP010000202.1, read on the forward strand.
GAGGCGAGGGGTTCTCGACGGACTTCGGCCACGTCGACCTGCTCGTGGGGCCTGCGGCGCGGCGGGAGATCCATCCGCGGATCGTCGGCTGGCTGAAGGAGCACGACGGGAAGTGAGGCTCGCAGGCGCACTCGCGGTCGCGCTTCTCGCGTTCGCCGCCCCGCTCGGCTGCCAGCACGGCACCGATCCCTCGACCGTCGATGCGCGAACGCTCCACGCCACGGTGCAGTCCTCGGAGGGGGAGACGCCGGCGATGCGCGCGACGTATTTCCCCCCCACCGTGCCGCGCGCGCGCCGGCGCGACGTCCCCCTCATCGTCGTCGAGCCGATCCTATTTCGCCGCGAGCTCCTCTACCCGAGCCGGGGCGAGGGGCTCGTGCCGTACCTGCAGGACGAGGGGTTCCCCGTGTGGCTCGTGGGGGTCGACGCGCGGGTCGCGCCCGGCGCGCGCGCGCTCGGTCGCGGGATCGCGCAGACCGTGACGTCGATCGCGACGCAAACCGGAGCGCGCGAGGTCGACCTTCTTGGCCTCTCGATGGGGGCGGAGGGGGCGCTCCGCGCGCTCGACCTGATGACGTCCCCGGGGTCGCCGGTGGTGATCCGGCGCGTGGCATTCCTCGGGGGTGGGTTCGACTTCGCCTATCCGCACAGTTTCGGTTCGCGCATCGCCCCCCTCCGGGGGGGCCCGGCGACCCCCCTCTGCACGCTCGACGGGGACGTCGGGTGCGCGCGCGACTTTCGCCAAGCGAGCGCGGCGGCCGCGGTCGCGTGGCTCGCGTCGATCCCGGCAGCCGACGATGACGCGCTGCTCCCTGCTCGCGAGCGGTTCCCGTTCGTCGCGCAGCTCGCCCACCTCCCCGTCCTCTTCGTGAGCGGGAAATCCGACGGAATCGCCCCCTCGGAGTCGATGTTCCCGCTCTACACGCTCTGGGGGAGCGACGAGCCCGATCCGCGCGCGATTCCCAAGCTGCTCTTTCTGGCAGGGCGCGAGAACGCCCTCGGCTCGGACCTGGACCACTTCGATCTCTTCGTCGGTCCGGACGCCGAGAAGGTCTGGGACCGGATCGTCACTTGGTTCGAGCGCGACTGAGACGGCTCCATACAGCCCCCACGGAGTATTACCTCGCAGCGGCCGGGGGCGCAGTTGATCTGCGGTTGTACCTGCGCCGGCCCCCCACAAGAGCTACGACGGCGGCCATGCGTTGTTCCTTGTCTTCCGTGTCTCTCGCGCACGTCGCGACGCTTCTCTTCCCGGTCGCGCTCGTCGCCTGCGGCTCGTCGTCGAATCGGACTACTCCCTCGGGGACCGACGCCGGCGCGGGGGGGGGAAACGAGCCTCCGGACGGGTCGGTGCTCGAGGCGGACGGCGCGATCGTCCCAGCGGGGGGGCCCGTGTGCACGGTCGCCAGCACGGGGACGAGCGGAACGCTCCTGTCAGGGACGCTCCTCCTCCCCGCCGGACCGACGGTCGGCGAGCTCCTCATCGACAGCGCGGGGAGCATCGTCTGCGCCGCGGCGTCCTGCTCGTCGTCGACCGGGTATTCCACCGCCACCCACGTCGCCTGTCCCAACGGCGTCATCTCGCCGGGCCTCATCAACGCGCACGACCATACGGAGTACGCGACGGGGGTGCCGGACACGTTGCCGACGACGCGCTTCGACTGCAGGAACGATTGGCGCCTGGGCCTCGAGGGTTTCCCGGAGATCCCCTATGCCGACACGACGGACGCGCCGACGATCGCCGCGCAGGAGCTCCGGTTCGTCCTCGGCGGCGCGACGTCGGTGCTGGGCTCCGGCGGCGTCGCCGGCTTGATGCGCAACCTCGGCGAGTACAACAACACGCCGTGGCTCGAGGGGCTCACCGGCACTCCGGCGTACTTCGATACATTCCCGCTCGGCGACACGAGCGGCCCGCTCATCTCCTCCGGGTGCGCCTATCCCAAGATCGAGGCCGCGAGCTCGGCGTTCGCGGGGGGGGGGATCTACGCGCCGCACGTGTCGGAGGGGATCAACCTCTTCGCCGAGAACGAGCTCGCGTGCGCGAGCCAGACCTCGAACGACCTCATCACGGCGCAGACGTCGGTCGTCCACGGCGTCGGGGTCAACGCCAACGACGTCAACGTGATCGCGACCGCGAAGGCGAAGCTCATCTGGGCGCCGCGATCGAACGTCTCGCTCTACGGAGACACGGCCCCCGTCACTCTTTACGACACGCTGGGGGTCACGATCGCGCTCGGCACCGACTGGCTCCCGTCCGGCTCGATGAACATGCTGCGCGAGCTCAACTGCGCGGACACGCTCAATCAGGAGTACTTCAACAAGACGTTCTCCGACGCGGACCTGTTCACGATGGCCACGGCGAACGCCGCGGCTGCGGCCGGCTTCGGCACCCAGATCGGAACGCTCGCCGCCGGGATGCTCGCCGACGTGACGGTCTTCGACGGGACCACGAACCAGGGCTACCGCGCCGTCCTGAACGCGAGCGTCGAGGACGTGCACCTCGTGATGCGCGGAGGGACCGTCCTCTATGGCGACGCTGCGCTCGTGAGCGCGCTCAACACGTCGTCGACGTGCGCGGCGCTCACCGTCTGCGGCAACGCGCGCACGGTCTGCGTCGACACACCTTCGGTGACCCTGGCGCAGATTCAGACGGCAGCATCGACGGTTTATCCGCTCTTCTTCTGCCGCGGCCAGGTACCGACGTCCGAGCCGACGTGCGTGCCTTACCGCGAGACCTACATGGACGGGATCACCGCGACGGACAGCGACGGGGACGGCGTGCCGAACGCGACGGACGACTGCCCGACGATCTTCAATCCCCCCCGCTTGATGGACAACGGCGACAACGACGCCGGCGTGCTGACGAAGCAGTCGGACGTGAACGGGAACGGGATTGGGGACGTGTGCGATCCGCATCCGCTTTGAGGGGGAATCAGTGAGGAGGGGGAGCGGGCGTTGCCGCTCCGGTCGGGGTCGGGGTCGCGGTCGGGGTCGTCGTAACGGCAACCCCCGCCTTCGCGAGAAGCTTCATGGCTCGCGCCACGCGGTTCTCGTTCTGCTTCGTCATCGTCTTCACTGCCTTCTCCGTCTTGGTCTGCTTCGGCTTCGGGTCCTTCAACTTGGGCGCGATCTCCGCCTTCAGCTGAGGGATCTTCTCGCGCATCGTCTCGTTCGCCGTGATGCGTCCGAGCCCCTTCACCACCGCGTACAGCGCCAGCGTCTTGCTCGCCGCCGGCGTGCGTTGGTTCTGGATGCTGTTCTGCAGGTGGGCCGTGAGCGTCGAGGCTCGTTCGGCGACCTGCGCCAAGGTTTTCACGTAGCTCGCCGCTGTCGGGAGGTCGGTGAAGTCGGGGAAGCGATCGGGCTCCGCGGACACGATGTCCGACGCGAGACCGATCGCCGTGTCCGTCACGCGCCTTAGCGCGCGGATTTGGTACCGGTCGTTCGGGGGAACGACGATGTCGAGGTTCAGTAGCGATTCTATCGCGTCCATCTGCGCGATCACCTGCGCGGCGAGCGCGGCGTGGTTGGACTTCGACTGGGACGAGGACTTCTCGCTGGGCTTCGAGGAATGATTGGAAAGGGACACGAGACACTTCCGAACGAGCAGGGGGTTGAGGAGGCGCCGGACCGCCCGGCGTCTCTGTCCTGCTCGAGGGCTATCTCGTGACTTGTCGCGGAACGCGGCCCCGCGCGGGGCGCCGCGGGAGGGAAAAGACGTGGAAGGGCCAGGGGATAGGAGAATCGACCAAAAATCGACATCGTGAAAAAGGGGGGGGTGAAAAAGGGCGGAACAGGGTGAAAAAGGGCGGAAGGGGAAACACTGGCGCGCCACTGACTTTCACTGGCGCGCGAGTGGAAGTCACTGGCGCACTACTGACTTTCCGTGGCGCGCGAGACGAGGTCACTAGCGCGCCACTGACTTTCACTGGCGCGCGAGATGAGGTCACTGGCGCACCACTCACTATCCTTCGCGAACGAGACGAGGTCAGTGGCGCGCCACTGACTCTCACTTGCCCGCGAGTGGAAACGACTGGCGCGCCAGTGGGGGTCACTGCCCCGCAAGTGGAAGCGAGTCGCGCGCGAGAAGCCGGTCGCGACCACTCACCCTCGCCTCCACGCCCCCGGCGGCTTCCCCGTCCAGCGCTTGAACGCCCGGCTGAACGTCGCGAGATCCGAGAACCCGAGCGAGAAGGCGATCTCCGAGAGCGTCCGCCCCTCCTCTTTGAGCCATCGGCGCGCGAGGCGCTCGCGGACGTCGTCCACGATCTCGGAGAACGAGGCCCCCTCCGCGTCGAGCTTGCGCTGCAGCGTTCGTTCGCTCATCCGCATCGCTCCTGCCACCGCACCCATGCCAGCTCCGTCCGGGAGGAGAGACTCCACTCGCAAGGCGACGGCGGCAGCGAAGTCGGTGGGTCGAGGGAGCGCGCGAAGGGCAGCCTTGGCCAGGTCGTCGGCGGTCGCAAGAAGCCGAGCGTCGGCGGTCCTGAGCGGGAGGTCGAGGATGCTCCTCGGCAGCGCGATCCCGGAGTCCTCGCAGCCGAACGAGAGATCGCGGGATCCGAAGAACCGGTGGAGCGGGGCGATGTCCGGAGGACGAGGATGCGCGAACCAGACTCGCGAGGGGGCGATGGGAGCTCCCGTCTCTCGTCGCGCATACGTCAGGACGTACGCGAGCGCATAGTCCTCGGCGTGCCTGCCGACCCCTCGCGGGCGCGACGGCGTGCGCTGGATCCACTGGGCCTCGTCGCCGCTCTCCTCGAGGACGCACGTGATCGCCGGGTGAACGAGCGATGCGTACGTCGCCATCCGGGCGAGCCCCTCGCGGAGCGTCGTCGTGGACCGGGCCGCCAGCTCGGCGAGCCCATACCGCCGCAGCGGGAGATCGGCCGGGAGGCGCAAGGACAGGTGAGGCTCCGCGAGCAGCGTCGCCGCCTCTTCCAGTGCCTCCTCCACCATCGCCTCCGTCGCGGAGACCTCGTCCTTTTCGATCGCGTCATCCTCGATGCCGAGACGAAGCGCGAGCAGCGACCCCGCCGCCGCGTCGCGCTCCCGCACGAGGCGCAAGAGCGCCGGTAGGAGCGACGATGGTGCCGGAGCCCCTTTCCTCGGACGCGCCATCGAGACGGAGCATAGCGAACGGCACGCGCCCCAGACGTTTTGGCGCCCGGGGACAATCGTTCTGACGTGCTCCGCACTGGCCGGAGCGAGCCCCGCCTCCTACTTTGTTCTTCGACGAGGCGAGCGCCGATGATCGAGATCAAGCACCGCGACGGCCACATCCTCCACGCCATCGCGTGGGCTCACGACACGAGGACGGCGATCGAAGCGGTCACGAGGGACCGGGGAGACCTGTCGGGGGCTGCCCTCGACGACGCCGAGATGAGCGGCATGGACCTCGAGCGAGCACGTCTCGCGGGGGCGAGCCTCGTCCGCGCGAACCTCTCGGGCGCGAACCTCGAGCGCGCCATCCTCGCCGAGGCCGACCTGTCGGGGGCGCGGCTCGACGGGTGCAACCTCGAAGAGGCCGACCTCACGAGAGCGAAGTTGCCTGGCGCCACGCTGCAGGGGGCGAACCTCGAAGAGGCGTGCCTCGAAGCCGCGGACCTGTCGCGCGCGAAGCTCGAGGGGGCCAACATCGAAGAGAGCGACCTGCGAAACGCGCGACTGGAAGGGGCGAGCCTGAGGCGGGCGAACCTCGAGCGATCGCGCCTCGAAGGGGTGCAGGCAGCAGGGGCGACGTTCTCGAAATGCAACCTGGAGCGCGCCGAGATGCGGGGCGCCGATCTCTCCGGCGCCGACCTGTCGGGGTGCAACATCGAACGGACCGATCTGCGCGGCGCGAAGCTCTCGGAAGCCAACCTCTCCGGCGCCCACATCGAGCGCACCGACTTCCGAGGCGCAGACTTGCGGCGCGCCGACTTCCGCGAGGCGAACCTCGAGCGCTGCGACATCGACGGAGCGCAGATCGAAGGGACGAACTTCGAGTTGGCGAACGTCGAGGAGATGCGCGGCCGCCCCGCGAGCGGAACGGTCTCCTCGGGACCCTACCGGTGAGCACCTCGCGGGACTTCAGATCTGCGCCCCCTTCCCGCCGAAATCGGGGGGAAGAGCCCGGGTTGGGGGGCGCTCCCCGCCCTGCTTCTCCCGCTTCTCGCTCCCCTTCCCTCGCGTGATCATCAGCACCGCCGCCAAAATCGTCACCGCCCCCACTGCCCCCATCGCGTCGAGCCGCTCGCGCGCAAGCGCGACTCCGAGCCCAACGGCGATGACGGGGTTCACATACGCGTAGCTCGTCGCGACAGCCGTCCGCGTTTGATGCAGGAGATAGTTGTAGGCGCTGAACCCTGCGAGTGATCCGAAGATCGCGAGATAGGCCACAGCGCCGATCGTCTTCGCGGAGGGGGCAGCGGAATGCTCGCCGAGAGCGACGCTCACGATCGCCATCAGCGCTCCCCCACAGAGCATCTGGCTCGCGGTGCGCATCGCCCCCTGCGCAAGCGGGAGGCGCTTTCCGGCGATCGATCCGAGCGCCCACGCCATCGGCGCGACGAGCCCGCACACGGCCCCCATGCCCGTGGCGCGCATCTCGCCTCCGAGGTTGAGGATGACCACCCCCGCCAGGCCGAGCCCGATCCCCACGTATTCGCGCGGCGGCCTCGCGCGCGTCTGCCCCCCGGTGAACCGCTCGAACAGCGTCGCCCACAGCGGCATCGTCGCAACGAGCACCGACGCGAGACCCGACGAAACCCGCTGCTCCGCGACGTTCACTAACCCGTTGCCGAGCACGAAGAACAGCCCCCCCGTCAGCGCTGCAGACCCCCACTCTTTCAGCGTGGGCGCACGCTCCCCACGAGCGCGCAGGAACCCGAACAGGAGCCCCCCCGCGATGAGGAAGCGCATCGCGCCGATCGCGAACGGCGGGAGACCTTCGAGCGCGACGCGGATCACGAGGTAGGTCGAGCCCCAGATGAGCGACACCGCGAGGAAAGCGAGGATCACGAGCGTCCGTTCGGAGCGGGCGGAAAGCATGGCGGGCACCTCGCCAAAAGGTGACACGCCCGCGCGATCGCAACAGATGCAGCCGAACCGAACTGAGACCAGCACAGTTTTGGCGCGTGGCGACTGTACTCCCCGGACTCGCTCGAGGCCCCGCGCTATGCTGAGCGCGTGAGCCTCGCGAATCAGGCGACGACGGACGCCGCGTACCTCTACGAAGACCTCGCGAGCCACCTCGCCGGCCTCGTCGCCAAGGGCACTTTGCGCCCCGGCGATCGCCTCCCCTCGGTGCGGCAGCTCAGCTTGCAGCGAAGCGTGAGCGTCTCGACGGTGCTCCAGGCGTACCTCCTCCTCGAGAACCGCGGCGTCGTGGAGACCCGCCCCCAGTCCGGCCACTACGTGCGCGTCCCACGCGGCGCCCCCGTGCTCGAGCCGCGCCCGCCGCGCCTCTCCTCGCAAGCCACGCGCGTCACGGTCAGCGATCTGGTCGCGCGCGTGTACGGCGCGGCGCGCGACCCGAAGATCGTCCCGCTCGGCGCGGCCACGCTGAGCCCGCTCCTCTTGCCGACGGAGAAGCTCAATCGAACGATGAGCGCGGTCGCGCGCGAGGCGGGGGGGGCCGGCGTGGCGTACGACGTTCCGCCGGGGTGCCTCGCGCTCCGAAAGCAGATCGCGAAGCGCGCGGCCGACTGGGGGGTCGCGCTCCGGCCGGACGACATCGTCACGACCGTCGGCGCGATGGAGGCGCTTCACTTGTGCCTTCGCGCGGTCGCGCGCGCGGGAGACACGATCGCGATCGAGTCGCCCGGGTACTACGGCCTCCTGCAGCTCGTCGAAGGGCTCGGGATGCGTGCGCTCGAGATCCCCGCCAACCCCGGCACGGGGCTCGACCTCGACATTCTCGAGCAGGCGCTGAAGCGTCACCGCGTGAAGGCGTGCCTCGCCGTCACGAACTTCTCGAACCCCGTCGGCGCGCTCATGCCCGACGCGTCGAAGCGCGCGCTCGTCGAGATGCTCGGGCGACGAGACATCCCGCTCATCGAGGACGACATCTACGGCGACCTGTACTTCGGGGACGTTCGCCCCCGTCCCGCGAAGGCGTTCGACGAGGAGGGGCTGGTGCTCCTGTGCTCGTCGTTCTCCAAGACGATCGCCCCCGGGTATCGCGTGGGGTACGTGGCCGCGGGGCGGTTCCGAGAGCGAGTCGAGCGGCTCAAGTTCGCGCAGACGGTGGCGACGGCGACGCTGCCGCAGATGGCCGTGGCCGACTTCCTCGCGAACGGAGGGTACGAGCGACACCTGCGGCGGCTACGGCGCAACCTCGAGAGCCAGGTCGCGCGGGTGAGCGCCTCGATCGCCGAGCGCTTCCCGACGGGCACGCGGATCTCGCGACCGAGCGGCGGGTTCGTCCTCTGGATCGAGCTCCCCGCCGGGAAGAGCGCGCTCGAGCTTCACGCGCGGGCGCTCGACGAGGGGATCAGCATCGCGCCCGGACCGATCTTCTCGGCGAAGCAGCGATTTTTGAACTGCTTCCGGGTGAGCTGCGGGTTCCCGTGGTCGGACGTGCTCGATAGGAGCATCGGGACGCTGGGGAGGATCGCGAACGAGATCTGACGCGCCTCCCGTTCATGGAGCTCGTCCCCCTTTCGCGAGCGCCGCCGCGAGCGCAGCGCGCGTCGCCTCTCGCTCCTCGGGATCGAGCCCGTCGCTTTCCTGGATCGCCAGCGACGACCTGAGCGCCGAGCAAGCCTCGTCGAAACGACCGAGCGCCGCCAGCGCATCACCTCGGACCCGGCGAGCCAGGGCGACCGAGGGCCCGCGATCACCTTCCGCGAGCACCAGCGCCGGCTCTTCGGCATCCACGAGCGTGAGCGCTTCGGCGGGATGCCCCTGCGCGACGAGCACTTGCGCCAAGACCACCCGCTCCTCCGCGACCGGACAGCTCCCTTCGCCCGAGTCGTCGATCGCGGAGGCCACCGCCTTCCTCTCTTCCTCGTAGGCCGGCACCAGCTCGCTCTTTTTCAGATAGACCTTGGCGAGGGCCGAGTGGAAAAGGGTCAGGCTGTACCCCTTGCCGTGGCTCTTTTCGGCGTCGCGCATCAGCGCCTCGAGCGTCGCGATCGCCTCGGCCCCACGTCCCTGCTGGGCGTCACCGAGCGCCAGCTCGATGCGGAGGAAGATCGCGAGGTCGCTGTCTCCCCGCCCGATGCTGTCGAACGTGGCCAACACCTCCCGGGCGATCGCGCCCTCGTCGCTCGTTCGCCCCTCCGCCTCCGCCAGCCGTACCTCGTAGCTCCGGAGCGTGGTCCAGTTGAGCGATCGGGTCGAGCTGAGCTCGCGAACCAGCGCCTCGGCCCGCGCCAAGTGTGCACGCGCCTCGGCTAGGTGGCCGATCGCCACCTCGTCGTCCCCGAGGTCCATGAGCGCCTCCGCGACCATCGGGTGCTTGGACCCAAGCAGCCTCTCTTCCCGTTCGAGCAGGGGCCCGCGCCGTTTCCATGACTCGAAGGGGCGGGCCGCGTCGGAAATTGCGTTCAGCTCGTTCTCCTGCTTCGCGATCGTCCTGAGATCGTCGAGGCCGAGTCGGCGTTCGCTGAGCCGCGCAGCACGCGCGGCCGCCTGGAGCTCGTCCTCGAAGCGACGCATCTCGAGCGCGCGAATCGATCGTGCCGACCAAAGGTCCGACTCGAGCTCGTCGTCGCCCCCCATCCGTTGCAGGCTTGCCTGCGCGAGCTTGTCCCACAGCTCGGCTTCGTCGGCGTGAAGAGTCAGCGCGTACCCTCGCACGACCCCCGTGGCCGCAGCGACCGCGGTCCGATCGATGCGATTCGAGAACGCCGGCCAGAATGCCTCCGTGAACAGCTGCGCCGCTCGCCCGGGCTCCGAGTACGCTCGCGCGCGCCCCTCCTGCAGCAACGCTTCCGCCAGGATCACTTCGTTTCCTGTCTCTCTTGCTTCCGCGACCCCCCTTTCGGCGAGCGCGACCGCGCCGGAGACCTTCCCCGCCAGGCGCAGTGCGTCCGCGCGCGAGAGCTCGGCGCGCGTGGCGGCGATCCGCTGGCGCAGCCCCGGGTCGACAGGCAGGGGCGTCTCGGAGAGGAGCGCGGAAGCATCCTTGCACTCGTCGAGTGAGCTCAGCCCCGCTGCCGCCGCCCCAGCCTTCTCCACCATCGGGCTGTCGGCCTCCGCGAGGACGTTCACCAGGGCCGATACTCCCTGGAGCTTCCGATCGAGGCACGCCATCCGGAGCGCCATGACCGCGTCGGTCTGCTCACCGCGCAACCGGGTCCTTTCACAGCTCTCCTTGTGCATCGCAACCCACGCCGTCGCGTACCGATCGAGCGTCTGCTCGACGTTCGACCACGCGTCGGCGGCGTACGGCTTGCCCGTCGCCACGAGCGCGTCGTGCACGCGTCGCTTCGCGGCGGCGTCCCAGACTCCATCGAGCCGGCTCGGCCCACCCTGACAGAGCTGGGCCCGCTCGAGCGCGCGTGCGCGCCAGCCGAGCGCGCCCGAGATCGTGAGCCCCAGCGCCAGCGCGACAGCTCCCAGGCTGAGCCAGCGCGACCGTTCCGAGGTGGACGGCGCCAGGTGCGCAAGGAGCGCGTCCATCGACGGATGCCGGTCACCGGGATCGACCGCAAGCCCGCGCAGGAGCACGAGCCGAAGCGAGCGTGGAACGCGCGTTCCGGCCGGAGGCTCTCGATAGCGCCCGCGGAGGACGTTGACCTTGAACTCCTCGAAGTCGCGCCCGTCGAAAGGAGATTGGCCGTAGAGCGCATGGTAGAGCGACACGCAGAAGCTGAACTGGTCCGCGCGCGCGTCCGCCACCTCGCCGCGGTGCTGCTCGGGAGCCATGTAGCGTGGAGTACCCATGACGCTGCCGACGCGCGTGAGCGGCGTGTTCAGCGACGACCCGTCACCGGCGGGCTCGCGCGGCGGCAGAGGTGTCGCGAGCGGAGCGCCGGGGGGACGATCGGGCGATGTCGCGTCGCGCGCGAGCCCGAAATCGAGCACGCGCACGCGCCCGTCCCCTGCAGGCGCCGCGCGCGTCGCCTCATCTTGGGGGCTCGAGCTCGGCGCAGAGCCGACGACGACGTTGTCCGGCTTGAAGTCCCGGTGGACGAGGCCGGCCCGATGGGCAGCCGCCAGCCCTTGGCCCGCGGCGAGGAAGACGTCGAGGATCTCGCGCCGGCTGCGTGGCTTCTTGCTCAGCCACTCGCGGAGCGTCTCCCCCTCGACGAACTCCATCGCGATGAAGACGTTGTCACCGAACGTCCCCACGTCGTGCACCGCGACCACGTTGGGATGCGACAGCCTCGCGAGCGCCTGCGCCTCACGGAGCAAGCGGTCTCGCAGGGAGCCGGCCGGTCCCTCTTCGGTGTTCAAGAGCTTGAGCGCGATCGGGCGCCCCAGCTCCGGGTCGAACGCCTTGTAGACGACCCCCATGCCACCCGCGCCGAGGTGGCCCACGATGACGTAACGGTCTACGCATGCGCCGCGCGCGAGGCTGGGGCGCGCGAGGCTGGGTACGTCACGCGCATCGAGCTCGGCGGTCGGGGCAGTGAGATCCAGGTACGCTTCTCCGAGTCGTAACGTCGTGGGCGGATCCTAGTCTCCGATAGCGTGGTTTGCTTCGGCCAAACTCGCCAACCCACCCCCAACTCTGCTCCACTAGCTCAGTCGATGCGCACCCCCGGGCTCCTCGCCCTCCGCTGGGCCCCTTTGTCGGCCGCGGTCCTCGCCGCCAGCTGCGCCCTCTCGACGCCGCCCGCGTCGTCCCCCGCTGCCTCGTCCCCCCCTCGCCCCCCCGGCCCCCCCGCACAGAGCAACATCCTCCGCAGCGACTACGTCGGCTCCGCCGCATGCGCCCCCTGCCATGCCAAGGAGACCGAGGCCTGGGCCCGCTCGCCGATGCACCACATGACGCGCAACGCCGACGCGCCCGACATCCGCACGCCGTTCGACGGACGCGCGATGCATTTCAAGGCCGACACGGTGACCCTCGACACCCACGACGCGTCGCGCTTCGTACGGATCGCGCACGCCGGGGTCCCCGAGCAGGTCTATCGCGTCACGCGCGTCATCGGCGGGCGTACGCGCGAGGACTTCGTCGGCGTTCGGGTCGAAGCGAGCGGCGCACCAGCGGCCAACGCCGAGAGCGACGAGATGGTCCTGCCGGTGTCGCAGCTTCTCTTCTCGCTCACCCCCGGGGCTTCGAGCGCCCCAAACGCGCCGGTTGACCCCCACGCGCTCCGCTACAAAGGCTACTCCGTCCTCCTCCATGAGCGCTCGGTCGCGCGCCCGGGCCCCGTGTGGGCCGAGACCTGCATCTTCTGCCACAACACCGTGCCGTTCTTCTCGACGATCCTCGGCACGCTGCGCGGCGGAACGAGGGCCGGCTACCAAGGGGAAGACGTAGACCCGCTCCTCCCGGCCGATCGCCAGTGGACGTGGAGCGTGAGCGACGCGCCCGGCTTCGCGAAGGCGGCTGCCGACGAAGTCGAGCACCTGGGGGTACCGCGACCGGACGAAGCAGCGACGACCCAGGAGCTCCTGGCGAGCGCGATCACGACTACCCGCGAGCACTTCGACGCGGCCGATCTCGTCGAGATCGGCATCGGCTGCGAGTCGTGCCACGGAGGCGCGGGCGATCACCTCGGGAACCCCGCGATCGCCCCGAGCTTCCTGCCGTACGCGCCGTTTCTCGGCGTCGCGCGCGCGCCGAGCGCGAACACCGCGAAGAGCGAAGCCGACGCGCACGCGCAGGCCATCGACCGCGTCTGCGCGCGTTGCCACCAGGTGCTCTTCTCCGGCTACCCCTGGACGTGGGAGGGGGGCCGGCGTCAGAGCGCCGACCGGGGCGGGAGCCCGGTCAACTCCGGCGAGGCGCGCGACTTCCTCCTCGGCGGCTGCACGAGCGCGCTCGCCTGCACGGCGTGCCACGATCCCCACGACGCCAGCGACCGCCGCGCAAAGAACGACGCGCTCGCGACCCCCTCCGGCAATCCGGTCTGCACGCGGTGCCACTCGGAGCTCGCCACCGACGACGCCCTCCGCGCGCACTCCCACCACGACCCGCACGGAGCCGGCGGGGCGTGCGTCGCGTGCCACATGGCGCGCAAGAACATGGGGCTCGATCTGCGCCTCACGCGCTACCACCGGATCGGCTCTCCCACCGACCCCGCGCGCGTCATCCTCGACCGCCCGCTCGAGTGCGCGCTCTGCCACGCCGACAAGACGGTCCTCTCGCTCGTCACGACGATGGAGCGCTGGTGGAAGAAGGCCTACTCGCGCGACCTCCTCGTCCGTCTCTACGGCGATCTCGGTGAGCGCACGCTCACGGCGACGCTCGCGCGCGGCAAACCGCACGAGCGGGCGGTCGCCGCCGCAGCGCTCGGCGAGCTCGGAGACAAGAGCATGGCGCCGGCGATCGCGCGCGAGCTCGTGAACGAGTACCCGCTCGTCCGCGGGTTCGCGGCGCGAGCGCTCGTGGGGGCGCTCGGCAAGGACTGCGGGATCGACGTGGGGACCGCCGGGGTGGCCAGAATCGAGGAACAGGCGCGCGCGTGCCTTGCCTCCGCGGGGGTGAAGGCGCCCGCGTTCCCCGCGGTGTCGACCGACACGTCCAAAGGGGACGCCGAAGTACCGGAGGACTGAGCGATGGCCGACCGAGTCGACATCCGGCCCTACGGCCAAGACGACCATCAGGCGATATGGCTCGACTCGTCGCGCCGCTTCGGGAAGGCGCGGAGACTCTACGAGCGAAACGGGTTCGTCCTCCTGGAGGAGATCGACAACGACTGGGAGGACAACGTCTACGAGAAGCCCCTCAGGTGACGCGGAGCAGCACCCCGAAGACGCGACCCACCCCGCGGATTTGGAGGAATTCGACCGCCACGCTGAAGCCTCACTCGCATCTGTGCAGTTTGCGCGCGATCTCGGTGGTGCAGGACGAACCTCGAGGCTACGGTCCGCCGCATGAAATTCCGTTCGCTGTCTCTCGCGCTGACCCTCGCCGCCGCCGCGTGCTCGACTCCCCCCGCCTCCGGGGGCGCTTCCTCCTCGGAGCCTCCGGCCTCCGGTGCGTCGGTCACGGCGAAGAGCGCGAGGCCGGGTATGACGGTCCTTTCTGCGAACGTCCACCCGTTCATTCGGCCCCAGGACGATCGAGGCCCGGTCGACGGCTCGATGCCGATCCCGAAGATCTCCTTCGTCATGAAGCCCTCGCCCGAGCAGCTGGCCGATCGCAACGCGCTCCTCACGGCGATCCAGGACCCGAGCTCACCGGTTTACCACCAGTGGTTCACCCCCGAGACGTACGCCGCACGCTTCGGCGCGAGCCCGGCGACGATCGCGCGGATGACCGCGTGGCTCCAGTCCCAGGGCTTCACCGTCACCGGTCCTTCGCGCACGAGGACGCAGCTGTTCTTCTCGGGGACGGCGGCGCAGGTCGCTCAGGCATTCGACACCGAGCTTCACCACTACGAAGTGGCCGGCGAGAAGCACATCGCGCTCTCGCGCGCCCCCTCCGTGCCCAGCGACTTCGCGAGCGCCACCTACGGGCTCCACGGACTGCACGACTTCCGGAAGCACCCGCCGAAGATCCAGCACAGGCCTCGCCCGCTCTTCGACGCGGGGACCGACAACTACGATACCCTCTCCTTCAGTCCATCGGACTACGCCACGATCTACGACATCGCGCCGCTCTACACCGCGGGGATCGACGGCACGGGGCAGTCGATCGTCATCATCGGCCAGAGCGACGTCCTCGACGGCGACATCGCGGGGTTCCGCACCCTGTTCGCCCTCCCGGCGTCGGCGCCGACTTTCACGAAAGTGCTGGTCCCCGGCACGGGGACGGCGTTCATCTCTCCGGGTGACGTCGATGAGTCCGAGCTCGATCTCGAGTGGTCGGGCGCGGTCGCCAGGAACGCGCAGATCATCTTCGTCTACACCGGCGACTCGCCGCTCTCCGACGGAGTGGACGATTCATTGGCCTACGCCGTCGACAACGACCTGGCTCCGATCATGAGCGAGAGCTACGGGGGGTGCGACGCGCAGCTTCCTGCGAACGCGAACCTCGACGGCGAGGTGGCCGCGGCGGGCAACCTGCTTGGCATCACGATCCTCGCCGCCGCCGGAGACAGCGGAGCCTCGGGTTGCTTCCCGTACATCACGGGTCCCGCCGTCGGCCCGCCGGCCGATCTCCCCGGCGTCATCTCCGTGGGGGGGACCGAGTTCTGCAGCGGGCCGAACGCCAGCTTCCCGAGCTGCACGTTCACGGCGACGCCGAACAACACGCAGGTCCCTCCTTACTGGAGCGCGGCGGACGTCGCGCTCGAGTACCCAGCGCCCGGCGGCGCGAGCCTCGAGACCGTCTGGAACGACTCGACGGCGCCGGCGACGGGGCAGTTTTCGGGCCCGTCTGCAGGAGGCGGAGGCCCGAGCGCGATCTTTCCGAAGCCGTTCTGGCAGGTGGGGGTAACCCCGAACGACGGCTGGCGAGACACGCCGGACGTCTCCCTCTCGGCTTCACCCGACAACGTCCCCTACGTCGTCTACGACACGAACGGCGGGGGGAGCGGGACACTCGCTGACGGCGGCCCTGACCCCATCGTCGCGATCGGCGGCACGTCGTGCGCGACTCCGGCCTTCGCGGGAATCATGGCGCTCGTGAACCACGACCTCGCGAAGAAGAACGGCGTCACGACATGGGCGGGTCTCGGGAACGCGAACCCCGAGCTCTACGCGCTCAACAAGTCTGTGCCCACGGCGTTCCACGACATCACGATCGGGAACAACGACGTCTACTGCACCCCGGGGACCGATCCCGACTGCCCCGACGCGGGGAGCTACGGCGGCTTCAACGCCGGAGTCGGCTACGACGAGGCGACAGGCCTCGGCACGGTCGACGCGAACAACCTCGTCACGGCGTGGGCCGCCCTGAACCCGACGACCACGACGCTCGCGCTCGGCGCTTCGACCGCGGCCCTCGGAGGCACGATCCAGCTGAATGCGACGATCGCCTCGAACGTCGCGACTCCCGCGATGACCGGCATGGTGAGCTTCACGTTCGTCACGTACGCGTCGCAGCCGCCGGACCTCGACGGCGGGACCGACGACTCGTGGCTGCTCGGCAGCGTCGCGATCACGCCGACGACGGTCGGCGGAAAGGCCGGCGGCACAGCGACGCTGACGACCGCGATCCCGCCGGGGGTGAACGGGAAGGCGCAGGTCGTCGCGATGTACAACGGCGACAGCCACTACCTGTGGTCGCAGTCGGCGCGCTCGCCGGTGTCGGTCACGGGGCTCACGCTCGCGCTCTCCCCTGCCACCGCCACCTTGGCGCCCAATGCTCCGCTCACGATAACGGCGACGGGGGGCGTGGGCGCGCTTACCTGGCAGATCGTCCGTGACTCGACGTACAGCGAGGAGAGCGGCGCCGGAGCGAACTTGACCCCCGCGACCAACGGGCTCTCGGCCGCCTACACGGCGGGTCCCGAGGACGGGGAGAGCGTCGTCCAGGTCATCGACGCCGACGGCCAGGACGCGTTCCTGACGATCTTGGTGGTCGGTGGCGAAGACGCAGGAGCCGCCCAGGACAGCGGCACCGTCGTTGACTCCGGTCCGATCGCCATCAGCGACAGCGGCCCGATCGTCGCCGCCGACAGCGGATCCGCGGACGCGGGCTCGAGCAGCCCCGCTCCGGCATCGTCGGGGTGCAGCTGCGTCGTCGCAGGCGCCGGAGGGACGAACGGTCGTGGGCCTGCTGGACCCGCGGCGCTCGGCGGGCTCCTCTTCGGCCTCGCGGTGCTCAGCCGCCGGCGTCGAGGGGCGCGGTAGACGCGCCCGTCAGCTCCTCGAGCACTGTGCGGAAGGCTCCGCATAGCTCCGCGGTCTGCTCGCGGGTGGCGGCGGTCGTCTTGTAGTTGAAGTTGAAGACGACCTTCCCCCCGTAACGAATCACCGTGAGCACGATCCCGTGCCGCGGCGCCACGGGTGTCGTGATCATCACGTCGTCGACGCGCCACCCCTCCCCGCCCAGCGCCGCGAACTCGAGCGGGATCAGGTTCGAGAAGTTCAGGTTGTACGCTGGGCGCTTCGTGTCGAAGATCAGCTTCTGGATCTGCTCGAGCGGCATGACGAGCACGAACGCCCGCTCGATCAGGAGGCGCTTGATGGGCGTCGCGTGATCCCGCTGGCGCTCGACCTGCTTCTGGATCGATCGCAGGAGCGCGGCCGAATCGGACACCCTCGCGAGGTTTGCCTCGGCGTCGAGGAAGGTGAGGTGGTTCGCGAACGAAACAAACGGCTTGTCTCGCGGCCGCGTCTCCATCAGCAACTGCGCGTTCGTCCGGCCGAGCGGGAGCCCCCTGGCGCGGTGGACGCGCTGGTTCGCGAGCATCAGCGCGCCCGTCAGAAGAGTGTTCAAGCTCACCTGGAGCCGCTTCCGCGCAGCGTTCCAAGGCTCGAGCACTGCGTCCGAGACGACCCAGTGCACCGTACCGTTCTCGCCGGAGTAGTCGTTGCTGCGGTTCTGAAGGAGCGGAGTCAACGGCGTCACGGCCGCGCGGAAGAGCGCGCCCAGAAGCCAGAGGAAGCCCCCCAGGGTGTACGCGAGCTGCTTCACCGGCGAGAGCCCGAGCGCCTCCACCTCTCCGCGTCGCCCGACCGGCTCGAGCGCTTCGGGGGTGGGGCGCCACTCCGCGCGCGCGTCGTTGAGGAACGCGGCGAAGTCGACGAGGAGCGCGATGAACGCCCGGCCGTCGGCAACAGCGTGGTTCTGGCGAAAGAGGAGCCGGCACGAGTCGTCGCCCGTGATCACCATCGTCAACGTCACGGGGAAGTCGGTGTAGAGGTCCAGGTACCGGCTCCTGCGCTCGCGCGTCACGGCGGCGATCGCCTCGGCGTTGCGCGCCTCGACGACGTCGAAGATCGCCTCGACGCGGAAGAACGGGTCGTGCGCATAGCGATACTTCCGCGCGACGGGGGGAACGCCGTCGAGCGACTGGATCTTCGTCGTCAACGCTGGGTATCGAACGGCCACGTCAGCGAGCGCGCGCTTCACGTGCTCGGGATCGAGCGCTCCCGTGACACGGAGCTCCCAGGTCGGGGTCCCCGTGCAGCCATGCTCGCGACTGGTGACGGCGAGCGCCGCCTTGTCCATGTAGTCGCACGGGTAGACCGGCCCCGAGACCGGTGCGTTGGGGCTCAAACACCAGCGCGGGTCCCCCTCGATCGGCACCTCGGACCCGAGGCCGACGATCGCCGAGAGGGTCGCCGCGAGCACGCCGAAGACCAGCGCGTACGCGACCTTGAACGCGATGAACGCGTCGCGCGGCATCGTCCCGGTCCAGAGTCTCTGGAGCATCTTCGCCGAGGGGAGCCCGAAGAGAAGCACCCACAGAATGCCGAGGGCGATCGCGCTCAGCACGACGTGCTTGCGCGTCCAGACGAGCCATCCCTCCGAGCGGCCGAAGCCGCGGACCCTCCCGGCGCGCGCCTCCAGCCGTGCCGCGGGAGCGACGCCGATCATGGTGAAGAATCCCATCAGGAACGACGCGACCAGCGTGTCACCGCAGGCGCTCGGGTTCCCGAGGAGAGGGACGGGGGAGCCTGCGTGGAACGTGGCCGCGCCCGCGAGCGCGCTGATCCCGGCGTTGATCACCGCCGCGGGGATCAAGACTTTCGTGATCAGGAACCGACCGAGCGTTGACTTCATCCTCTATGTGCCGATTCCCCGGCCCCGCCTGACCTGGCCATGGATCGAGCGAGACCGATTCTCGCGCAGATCTCGTCTTCCCGTCTTCTTGTGTTCTCCCTAGTCTTCCAAGCGATGCGCGTCTTCCTCGCGCCCGCGTCGGCGCCGGTCCCCCCGTTGGACGCACCGGCTCGCGACGCGATGGTGCTCGATCGAACGCTCGGAGAGACGATGGCCCGCGAGCTCGCGTCCGCCGGCCTCGAGATCGTACAGGTCGCGTCGCTCGAAGAAGGTGAAGATCGCGCCCGCCGTGAGGGGGACGGCGCGTTCGTCCTGCTCGATTCGGTCCTCGCCTCACGCCCCGCGCTCCGCCGGTTCGTCGCATTCGCGCGCGCGCGCGCGAAGAGCGGCCCCTGCTCCGTCGTCTGTGCTCTCCCCCGCGCGCTCCTCCCCGACGGCCTCGCCCCGATCGACGGCCTCGACGCGCGCGAGCGACCGGCTGGAGAAGCCGTCTGGACGGCGCCGTTCTACTTCCTGCGTGGCCCCACGGCTGCGCTCGCGAGCGCCGAGCCGCTCGTCATCCCGTACAAGGAGCACGTTCTGCGCTTCCCGATCCCTCGCGCCGTCCTCGGGCGTACCGAGCAGACCGTCGGGATCAGCGAGAGCTACCTGTGCAACGTCTCGCACTGGGTCCACGTCCTGCGCGTCAACACCGCCGCGCTCGCAGGCTGGTGGTTCGGGCGGATCCGCTGGGGGGTGGTCCTCGGGCCGCTGTGGGTCTTGTGGCGGATCCTGTGCGGCTTCCCTTGGGTCGGGGGGCGTCTCGCGGGGAGCCTTCGGAGCGTGAGCTTCCGCGCGCAGGTGCACCACACCGCCCACGTCGAGCTCTCCGTGATCAAAAAGGGGGCCGTCGTCGGCGCGCACGCGAGCGTCAAGAACTCGTTCATCGACGAAGGGGCGATGATCGGCGAAGGGGCGCGGATCTTCGGCTCGGTGATCGGAAAAGGGGCGTTCGTCGCGACGAACTCGGTCGTGTTCGGTTGCGTGGTCTACCCGGGGGCGTTCGCCTCGCAGGTGCTCATGCAGGTGTCGATCCTGGGGCGCGATTCGTGCGCGCTCATTACTTCAAATTTCTTCGACGTGAACTTCTCTCGCAACGTCCGCGTGTCCCACAAGGGGCGCTACGTCGACTCGGGGGCGCAGTTCCTCGGCGTCTGCGTTGGCCCGGAGGCGCGCATCGGAGGGGGCGTCTGGGTGGCCAGCGGCCGGGAAATCCCGCGCGGCGCGCTCGTCGTGAAGCCGAGCGGCCCCATCGTCACGCAGATCGGTGCGCTCGAGCCCGGCGTCCCGTATGCCTCGCGCGACGGCGTCCTCGTGCGCGTCGGAGAGGCGTGAACGCGGCTCCCCTCGGAATGCGCTGGGAAGAAGCCCCCTCTTTTGGCCTAATGCCGGTGCAGGAGCGCTGAATGACCGTAGCTTTTCCGGACTGGCCGAAGCCCGGCCCGATCGACCTGTCCGTTCACGACGCCCCCCACGCGTCCTCG
>JBKQKP010000203.1:0-54509 GCA_052147435.1 Polyangiaceae bacterium
GCTTTCCGAGATGCAGAGCGGCCACTTTCTCGTCGAGCTTTTTCGGGAGCACGTGCACGCCGACCGGGTAGTTCTTGATGTCGGTCCAGAGCGCGATCTGCGCGAGCGTCTGGTTCGAGAACGACGACGACATGACGAACGAGGGGTGCCCGTTCGCGCAGCCGAGGTTCACGAGCCGTCCGCGCGCGAGGAGCGTGATCTTCTTGCCGTCGGGGAAGATGAACTGGTCCACCTGGGGCTTGATGCTCACTTCCTTGATCTCGGGGTTCTTTTCGAGCCAAGCGACGTCGATCTCGCAATCGAAGTGGCCGATGTTGCACAGGATGGCCTGGTCCTTCATCGCCTTCATATGCTCGGGGCGGATGATGCCCATGCAGCCCGTCGCGGTGACGAAGATGTCGCCCATCGGGGCGGCCTTCTCCATCGTCGTGACCTGGTAGCCCTCCATCGCCGCCTGGAGCGCGATGATCGGGTCGATCTCGGTGATGACGACGCGCGCGCCGAGGCCGCGAAGCGACTGCGCGCACCCCTTGCCGACGTCGCCGTAGCCCGCGACGACCGCGACCTTGCCGGCGAACATGACCCCGGTGGCGCGCTTGAGGCCGTCCCCGAGCGACTCACGGCAGCCGTACAGGTTGTCGAACTTCGACTTCGTGACGGAGTCGTTCACGTTGATCGCGGGGACCTTGAGCTCCCCCTTCTTGTGCATCTCGTAGAGGCGATGCACCCCCGTCGTCGTCTCCTCGGAGAGGCCGCGGATCGGGTCGGGCCCGGTGAAGAGCTCGGGGTGCTTCTTGTGCGCGATGATTGTGAGGTCGCCGCCGTCGTCGAGGATCAGGTTCGGCCCCTTGCCCCCCTTGAACGCCTTGAGCTGCAGCTCGATGCACTCGTCGTACTCGGCCTCGGTCTCCCCCTTCCAGGCGAAGACCGGCACGCCGGTCTTGGCGATGGCCGCGGCCGCGTGGTCCTGCGTCGAGTAGATGTTGCAGCTCGTCCAGGTAACCTCGGCGCCGAGCGTCGTGAGGGTCTCGATGAGCACGGCGGTCTGCACCGTCATGTGCAAGCAGCCGGCGATGCGCGCCCCCTTGAGCGGCTTCGACGCGCCGTACTCCGCGCGAAGGGCCATGAGCCCGGGCATCTCGCTCTCGGCGATCCCGATCTCCTTGCGACCCCACTCCGCGAGGCTGATGTCCTTGACCTTGAAGTTCTCACTCGTTGCCATGGCGGTTCCCTCTCTCAATGTTCGTTTCACCGTTTCGTGACTGTGGCGTCGCGCGCCCGCGCGACCATCGCTTGCCAGGGGAGATGCGCGTCCAGCCCTCGGCCGCATAGCGCGCCGGGGATGGGAGCGACCCGCACTTCGTCGAAGCCCGCTTCGTTTGCCAGCGCGCGGAGCTCCTTGGCCTCGAAGCCGAGCCACAGGTCCGCTTGCGCGCGCATCGACTCGTCGTCGTGATGGGCGTAGTCGAGGACCACGAGCGCTCCGCCGGGACGGCAGAAAGCGGCGAGCTGCCGGAGGAACTCGAGCGGCCGGGGGGCGTGGTGGAGCAAGCGCACGGCGAAGACGACGTCTGCCTTCGCGCCGCCGAGCGCGCTCTTCACGGCGCTGCCGTCGAGCTCCCCGTGGACGAGCTCCACGTTCGTCCACCCGCGCGCCTGCGCCCGCGCGCGCGCGAGCGCGAGCTGCGCTTCCGACCGATCGACCGCGACCACGCGCCCGTAGACCGGCGCGAGCACCTCGAGTAGCCCCCCGTCGCCCGTCCCTGCATCGATCGCCAGCTCCGTCCGCCCGAGGAGCGGCGCGAGCGCGCAGAGGTACGCCCCGAGCTCCGCCGGCATCGCCCCGATCGCCGCCTCCGCCTTCGGCTCGACGCGCGCGAAGAACTCCCGGGCCACGGCGTCGCGCGCGCGAATGACGTCGGCGATCCGGGCCAGGCTCCCATCCGCCTCGCAGAGGGCCCGTCCGCTCCCCAGGGCGTCCGCCACGACCGGATCGCGGGTCGCCTCGTCGCTCAGCTTCACCAAGGCGCGCTGCCCCTGCTTGCGAACCGCGAGAAGGCCGGCCTGCTTCAGCGGCGCCGCGTGACGCGACACGTTAGGTTGGCTCTCCCCGAGCAGCTCGGCGAGCTCGCCGATAGCCAGCTCTTCCTCGGCCGCGAGAGCCAAAAGGCGCAGGCGCACGGGCTCCGAGAGAAGCCGATAGAGCTCCCAGCGCTGCGTTCCGGGTGCCGTCGTCTCGAGCACGAGATGTATATATGCATGAATACGAATGCACGCAAGTACAAATGAAAAGCCGGCGATTTCGGTGACTACGGGCGCTCGATTTCGTGACGAACCGTTGACAAGGAATTACACGAGGGGCGCCCCCCCGCTCGTAGGCTCCCGTCGAAGCAATGTCGCCACGGTCTCGGCGCGACGCCGTCGCGGCTCCGCGTTCCTCCTTCCCCTCCCTCGCCGGGATCGCCGCGCGCGTCACCGCGCCTTTCGCGGTCAGCCGTTCGCGGACGAGAGCGCGCAGGTGGATGGCGCGCGCGCTTCTGCTTTCCCCCACGGTCGCGATCGTGACGTCGGACGCGCTTCGCCGCGGAACGTGGCTCACGCATCTGGGAAGCGAGGACATCCGCTCGTACGTCGAGTCGCTCGCGATGACCGGCGTCCTGTGGGCGAGCCTCGTCTGCGTGGCCACGCGAAGGCAGGGACCGGGGCGCATCGTCGCGCGGACGCTTCTTGTCCTGACGGCGATCCTCGCCGTCGGCGGGCAGCTCTACACGTTCGATCGCTACCAGGCGTACCTAAACCATCGCGCGGTCCTCGTCGGGACGTCGATGATGCCAAGCGTGGGGCAGCAGCTCTGGATGGACCGGGTCACGTTTGCGCACGCGATCATCCCCGCGGCCATCCTCGCGGCGCTCCTACCGTGGATCGTGAAGCGCCTCGCCCCCGCGCGACGAATCACCGCCCAATGGTCGCGCGACGTCGCCGTCGTCGTGGCGCTCCTCATGGCGTTCTCCGCGCCGGGACGAGCGGAAGACCAGGCCGCGACGCCGGACGTCCTCTACTTCGCCGCGATGGGGCAGCTCGGGCGCGCGCACTGGGATCACAACGAGACGGTCGAGCGCGTTCACCCCGGCCCGCGATCGCCCACGCCCGTCCCCGCCCTTCACGCGACCCCGAAGCGCGAACGGAACGTCCTCCTCGTTCTTACCGAGTCGGTCCGCGCGTCGAGCACGTGCGTCGCGTACACCGCTGACTGCCCTTCTACCCCCTTCTCGAACGCCGCCGTCCCCAACCGGCTCCCGCTCGGCCAGATGAGGGCTGTCGATTCGACGACCGCGATCTCGCTAGCCGTCATGTGGAGCGGGCTCGCGCCGACGGAGTCGCGCGCGACGCTGCATTCGGCCCCCCTGCTGTGGGAGTACGCGCACGCCGCCGGGCTCGATACGGCATACTGGACGTCGCAGAATCTTCTCTTCGGAAATTCCGGTGAATGGGTTCGCGGCCTGCCGCTCACGAGGCAGGTGAGCGCGACGCAGCTCGACCCGGACGCGGACCTCGACACCGGCGCCGACGACGGAAAGCTCGTCGACCGAGCGCTCGCCGAGGTAGGGCAGCTGCGAGAGCACTTCGTCGGCGTGGTTCACCTCGCCAACACGCACTTCCCCTATGCGATCGACGACGACGACGCCCCCTTCCAGCCACAGAACGACGCCACAGGACCTGGCTACGAGCGCGAGATCCTCAACCGATACCGCGACGGGATATGGCGGCAAGATCGCATCCTCGGGCGGTTTCTCCGCGCCCTTCGCGCGACTCCGGAAGGAGCGCACACTGTCGTCTTCTTCCTCTCCGACCACGGGGAGCAGATGCACGAGAAAGGCGCCGTCGGACACACGGGCACCCTCTACGAACAGGAGATCCGGATCCCCGCGTGGATCGATGCTCCCCCCGGGACGCTCGACCCCGACGAGGAAGCAAGCCTGCGCAGCCTCGCAACAGCGCCGCTGACGACCCTCGACGTGCTCCCGACGCTGCTCGACCTCGCGGGCGTTTGGGACGATCCCTCGCTGGCGCACTTTCGCGCCATGATGCCGGGGACGAGCCTGCTTCGCGGTGGGACGCCGGCCGATCGCGCGCTCGTGATGACCAATTGCTCCGAGCTCTGGCAGTGCGCGTTCAAGAACTGGGGGGCCATCCGCGGCACCCGCAAGCTGATCGCGCACCAGTACGACTCGTCGTGGAGCTGCTTCGACACCGAGGACGACCCCGAGGAGGAGCACGATCTCGGTGAGGCCGCGTGCGGCGACCTCAGGACGCTGGCCGAGGCCGGCGGGCGCGGTAGGCCTTTCTAGAGGCGCACACCGGATTCCTCGGCCGCCAGGCGCCCTCGGAATCGCGCGAGATGGCAGAATGACGCCGGATGCCGATCGTGCGACGATGCTGACTTCCCCCGAGGAGGATGCATGGCGCAGGAGCGCGCCGGCGCGAGCCCCGAGCGTAAGAAGGAGACCAAACGGGCCGGGAGCGATTCCGGAACCGAGATCGACCTTACGGGCGACGATAGCGTCGAGAGCGTCGAGGAAATCCCCGCGAGCTCGATCGACAAGCTCCTCGCGCTGACGGAGGACCGCTGGGACATCGACCAGCAGGTGAAGACGCTCCAGACCGCCGCAGGCGGACAGCCCGCGTTCCGCCCGGAGATCCCGCGCGCGCCGAAGGTGCCGAGCGTCGCCATCCCTACGCCGTACGAGCTCGGCCTGCGCCCGGGGCTCCCCTCCGCCGCTTCGGTCCCCGCGGCGCCGATGATCTCGGACGCACCCCCCGCGTCGAGGCCGTCGCCGTCGGGCCCTCCTCCCCTCCCCTCCAAGCCACCGCCCCTCCCCTCGACGCGCCCGAAGGGATCGGGCCCCCCGCCGCCGAGCTCACGTCGGGCCCCCCCCCCACTTCCTCGCACGACGTCGGACTCGCCCGTCCTTCGGTCGCGGCCCGACATCGCGTCCGCGGCCGATCCGCGGCGAGGAGCTCACCAGGTCGACCCGCTCGCCCCTGGATCGCTCGTCGAGCTCCTCCTCGCGCGGGTGACAACGCTGGAAGGGACTGACGACTCACTCTCGCTCGCGCGCGCCCACCTCGAGCTCGCGGTCGCGCACGAGATGGCCGGGGACGACGCGAAGGCGACGCAGCACGCGGACGCGGCGCTCATGGTCGATCGGGCGTTCGCGGCCGCGCATGGCCTCCTCCGGAGGAAGAAGCACGGCCGGAGCGCGATCGCGCAGATGCTCGCGCACATCGAGTACGAGCTCGAGAGCGCGACGAGCGAGGCGGCGACGGTGGAGCTCCTCGCAGAGAAAGCGAGGCTCGTCGACGCGCTCGGCGACAAGGCCGACACGGCGCGTGCCGCGTGGGAAGCGGCGCTGACCCGCGCGCCGAATCACGCCGCCGCATTGAAGGGGCTCGAGGCGCAGATCACCGCGCGCGCGTTCGCGAACGACCAGTCCTCCGGAGTCGACAAGGCCGTCGTTTCAGCGAGGCGCGGAGAAGCGTACGACGCGCTCGCGGTACACCTCGGGCGCATGGCCGACGCCTACGCCTCCGCGGGGAAGCTGGCCGCGTGGCTGCACGTCGAGAAGGCGCAGATCCTCGAGCGGCGGCTCGGGAGGGTCGACGCGGCGCGCGGCGCGCTGCAGAGGGCGATCGGGCTCGATCCGAGCGTGGGCCCCGTTCGGGCGGCGTACGTGCGCCACCTCGCCGCCAACGCAGACGCCTCGGCGCTCTGCACGGCGCTGTCGGACGAAGCGCAGATCGAGACAGACCCCGTACGAAGCGCGCGCCTCGAGCTCGACGCCGCGTGCATCGCCCACCTCCAGCTCCGCGACGACCCGCGCGCGATCCTCCTTCTCGAGCGCGCAGCAAAACGCGCGCCGACGGTCCACGCGGTCGACCGGCGGGTCCTCGACGAGCTCGTCACGCTGCACGAAGCCGCAGGCGAGTGGCTCGAAGCGGGGCGCGCGCGCCGGGCGCGACTGCAGTTCGTCTCGGAGCCCGCGAGCCTCGCGTTCGAGCTCCGCGCGCTCGCGATGATCGGCGAGCGGATCGCGGATCTCGACCAGGCGATCGCGGACGTGCAGCGCGCGCTCGCGGTCGACGCGACCGATCCGACGCTCGTGGAGCTCCTCGACCGACTCCTCGACGAGGCCAACAAGCCCGAGCAGCGGGTTGCCCTGTGGCTGACGGAGGCCGCGCGCGCCGAAGAGGGCCCGCGGCGCGCGAAGGCGCTCGCGAAGGCGGCGCACATCACCGAGGTCGTGCTGAGCAAGCCCGACGACGCCGTGAAGCACCTGCGCGCGGCGTGGGTCGCGTCCCCGGGAGACTCCGAGGTGCTCGATCACCTCGCGCGCCTCCTCGCCCCCTCCCCCTCCGAATCGCTCGACAGCGAAGTGCGTGGGCTCGCCGAGCTCTACTCGCAGGCCGCCGTGAAGACGAACGACGGCGTGAGACGCGTCGCGTACCTCGAGAAGGTCGCGCTCCTCTGGGAGGACCTCCTCGGCGACACGCGGCGAGCCGCGCGCGCGTTCGAGGACATTCTCCTCATCGCACCGGACCACCGCGGCGCGCTCCTCGGGCTCGCGCGAACGGCGGCGCGGATCGGCGACGACCGCGCCCTCGCGCGCGCGCTCCTCGACGAGGCGAAGCACGCGCACGACGGCGTCGACGTCCTCGCGCTGAAGACCCGCGCGGCGACGGCGCTCGCACGGATCGATCCGGCCCGCGCGCTCAAGCTCGTCGCCGAAGTGATCGACGCGGAGCCTGCGCACACGTCGGCGCGCGCGCTCGAGACGCGCCTGCACGAAGACGCCGAGCGCTGGGAAGCGGCGGCGAAGTCCTACCGCGCGCGGATCGATCACGTCACGAAGCCGTCGGACAAGGTCTCGCTCTGGCTCGCGCTCGCCCAGCTCCAGGAGACGCGCCTGCGGACGCCCTACGACGCGATCGAGTCGCTCAAGGCGGCGCGCGCGATCGACCCCTCGCACCCCGTCCCCGACGTCGAGATCGCGCGGGTACTGTCCGCGACGGGAAACGACCGCGCGCTCCGGGCCGCATACCGCGATCTCGCCGAAACGGGGAGGACCGCCGAGGAGCGCGCCCGTTTCCTGGTGCGGGCCGGAGAGCTCGATGAGATGCGCCTCTCGGACGACGCCTCGGCCGTCGAGGTGTACGCGAAGGCGCTCGCGGAGACCCCGGACGACGAGCTCGTCTCGGACCGGCTGGCGAGGGTGCTCGCGCGACGGGCGACGAGCACGACGTTCGAATACGGCGACGGCCCCCGCGAGCCCCAGGCCGGGCTTGCGAAGCTCACGGCGCACGTCCTGTCGCGACTCGATCGTGTGACTACGCCGCACGCCGAGCGGATCGTCTCGTTCGACCTCGCGTGGCTGCTCGCCGAGACGGGGACGGATCTCGCGCGCGCCACGGTGCTGCTGGAAGCCATCGTCGAGGCGCAGCCCGAGCATGCGCCCGCGCTGCGCCTCCTCGAGTCGATTGCGCGGCGCTCGCACAACTGGTCGGCGCTCGCGCGCGTCCTGTCGCGTGAGGGGGACGCGCTCGTCGACGTGCGCGCCCGGCTCGGGGCGCTCTGGGAGCTGGCGTCGCTCGAAGAGTGGCGGCTCCCGGTGAGCGACGCTCACTCCACGTACGCACGGATCCTCGAGCTCGATCCGACCGATCCCGGAGCGCTCGAGTCGCTCGTCCGCCGCGAGATGGCCACGGCCAGGCGCGGCGAGCAGCGCGCGCGAAGAGCTGTCGTGTCCGCGCTCCAGTCGCTCTGCGCGATCGCCCCCGACGACGGCACCCGCCTCGCCCTCGAGCTCCGCCTGGCGATGCTTCTCGAAGGTATCGCCGCCGAGTCGAGCGACGGATCGGGGCCGCAAGTGGCGCGCGAGGCGCTCGTCAGATACGGCGAAGCGCTCGGGGTCGACCCGCTCTCCGTCACGGCGGCGACAGGGCTCGCGCGGCTCTCGACCCGCCTCGGGGATGCGTACGGCGCCGTTGCGGCGTCCACGTCGCTGGCGGAGCTGGCCACCCAGCCGAAGGCGCGCGCGCGCTATCTGCTCGACGCCGCCGAGCTCTTGCTCGGGCCGGACGACGACGAGCGGCTCGGACCTCGCCCGGAGAGGCGGGCACGCGCGCTCGCGTTCCTCGAGAAGGCGCTCGACTCCGACGCCGATTGCGTCGCCGCCGCCGCGCGCCTCGCGTCGCTTCGCCTCGAGGACGGCGAGGGGGAGCGGCTCATCGCCACCTTCCAAATCTCGCTCGTGCGGGCGCAATCGGCGGACGCCGTAGTCATGCTCGGCTCGGAGATCGCGCGCGTCGCGCGGGACGAGCTCGGAGATCTCGTCGTCGCCATCGACGCGATGCGCCGGGTGCGCGAGGCGGCGCCGTCCCATGTTCCGTCGCTCCTCACGCTGGCGGAGCTTTGCATCGCGCAGCGGAGCTGGCCGGAAGCCGTCGAGGCGCTCGAGGCGGTCGTCCAGCGCAGCCCCGAGCCCGGGCCGCGGCTGACGGCGCTCTTCGCGCTCGCGAGCGTCTACGAGAAGGTCCTCGGAAAGCCGGCGGAGGCGGAGCGCGTCCTGCGCCAGGCGCTCACGATCGAGCCGGCGAATCCACGGGCCCTTCGCGCGCTCCTCCACAAGCTCGCCTCGGCACGCACGCCGGGGGCGCAGCCGACGGCGGCAGAGCGAGAAGAGATTGCCGATCTCCTCGAGCGCCTCGCGCAGGCCGAGCGCGACCCCTCGTCGAAGTGCGAGATCCTCCTCGAGCTCGCGGAGCTCCGCACGAGCCTGGGCGATCCGCACGGGGCGGAGCGGGCCCTCATCGAGGCCGTCGCGCAGGCGCCGCAGAACGCGCGCGCCTTCGCCCGCCTGGGCGCGCTGTTTCGCACCCCCAGCGGACGCGACGCGATCAGCTACGCGCGCGCGCTGTCGAGCGTCGTCGGGCGCGGGACGCAGCTCGGGCACGTCGATGCGCGATGGCTCGCGACGGTGGGGCAGCTCGAGGTCGAATCGCTCGGGAGGATCCGCGACGGCATCGCGCACCTGCAGCGGGCCACGCAGATGGACCCGACGCTGTACGAGACCCGCTTCGAGCTCGCGGCGGCGTACGCGCGCGTCGGCGCGAACGAGGATACGGCGAAGACGCTCCTCGCGATGATCACGCCGTCGTCGCGGCCGCTGGCGGGGCTCGCGGATCCGGGCTCGGGCCTCGAGCTGCTCGAGCGCGCGCTCGGCGCGGAGCGACGAAGCGAGGAGGCGCTCGTGGTCAGCGAGCTGCGCGCCGTGGCGGGTGATCTCGACGACGGGCGCCACGCCTGGCTCCGCGCGCGCCGCCTGCCGGCCCACGAATCGCACCACGGCCAGCTCGATCGACCGACGCTCGTGACCCACGTGCTCCCCCCGGAGGGGCGACACGTCTTGCTCGAGGTCGCGGCGGCGATCGCGGGGATCGAGTCGAAGATGCTCCGCGCCGACGTGAGCGAGCTCGGTCTGTCGTCGAAGGACCGGATCGGCTCGCGCAGCGGCCATCCCACGCGCCACGTGCTCGACCGCCTCTGCAAGACGCTAGGTCTCTCGGATATCGAGCTCGTGATCGCGACGAGCGTGACCCGGACGCGGGTCCTCGCGCAGGACTCGCTCTGGGTGGTGGTGCCGAAGCCGATCTCGGAGCTCGCCGAGCCGACGCAGTCTGCTTCGATAGGGCGAGCGCTCGCGCGGATCGCGCTCGGCGTTCCTTGGCTCGAGGAGCTCCCTCCGCCGCATATCGAGGCGCTCCTCATCGCGGCGGCCCGGCAGGTGGTGCCGACGTTCGGCGACGACTTCGTCGACGTCCTGTCGAAGAAGCTCGTCGCCACGTACGAGCCGTCGGTCGCACGCGCGCTGGGGCGGCGACAGAAGAAGATGCTCGAAGAGCTCGCTCCGCACGTCGCCGCGCCGCAGGGGAAGCCGCTGCCGATCGAGACCTTCATCGGAGCGCTGGCGCGCGCGGAGCTGCGGGCTGCGTATCTCCTATGCGGGGATCTCCTCGCGACGATCGACGAGCTGCGGGCGCTCGACCCAGCCCTGCTCCGCGCGACGGAGAGGCCGGGGCCGGCATCGGTCGCGGCCGTGCTCGATCACAGCTTCGCCGGGGACGTGGCGCGTTACGCGCTCACGCCCGAGGCGACGGGGCTCCGGCGGCGTATCGGGACGGGGTGGACTGGGACGGGGTAGGCGCGCGTCAGCCCGAGGGCTCGCACGCGCCGTTCGTCCTCATCCCGCTCCCCGACGCGACCGCGAGGCACTCGTTCCCGTAGCTCACGCCGTCGCAGCCGCAGACGGGCGCGGGCGGGAGCCCTTCGCATGCCGTGTCGTCCCCCGGAACGACGCACTGGCCGCCGTACCAGATCGGGGTGCACGCGCCGTCGTTCGGTGCGCAGGCGAGGCCCGACGTGCAGGCGGTCTGCTCGAAGCAACGCTCGCCGGGTTGCAGCGAGGCGGTGCACCGGCCGCTCGTCCGGTCGCACGTCATCGAGAGATTGACGTCGCGGGGCGACGACGGGGCCGGGAAATGGATGAGGAACGTGTTGTCGCTCGGCGCCGAGAACGACGTCAGGACGAACCCCGAGGAGTCGTCGAAGGCGTTGATGAGCTCGACCCAGGCAGGGGTCCCGGCGTGCACTTCCCAGAGCTCGAAGCGCAGGGGGGAGCTGTCGACCGTCGCCGCTTCGAGCTCGACCACCGCCCCGGCGTTGAGGTCCACCTTCGCGAGGAGGTCCCCCCCGAGGTGGAGGTGGTTCGTGACGCCGAAGTAGACGTAGTCGGCGGGGGCGGTGACGTCGATCGGGGTCTCCGCTGCTCCGGGCGACGCACCGGGCAAACGCGTTGCGTCATTGTCGGGCGCACCACCGCACCCCGTCGCCACGAAGCCGGCCAGAGCCAGCATCGCGACGGGAATTAACCCGCGTTTCATAGCAATCCTCCTAAGGACGGCCCTACGGCAGCCGCCTCGTTGATGCGTTATGACGCAATGCGTAGGTCGCGGAAAGCGACCTGTCAAGGGGACTCATTGACTTCTGGTCAATAGACGCACTTTTCTGATGTGCCCGTTCGGGAAAGCGTTGCGGTTCAGATCCCCGCCTGCTCCTCGACCAGCCTCTGCGCCCGCGTCGCGGGCAGGGCGAGGCGGACTAGGTCCAGCGGCTCGTCCACCCCCTTCACCCGCGCCTCGAAGCGCTCGATCACGCGGAGCTCGCGGCGTTCTTCTTCGCCGAGCGAGAGGAACAGCTCCTGCGGCATGACCACCTCCCCTGCCCCCGCCAGGTGCTGCACGCGCGACGCGACGTTCACCGTCTGGCCGAAGTAGTCGAGCGCCCCGTTCGCGGTGACGACGTAGCAAGGGCCAGCCACCGCGCCGAGCTTCAACCCGACGAGCGCCCCGTGCTCGCTCTTCTCGCGGAAGCGATCGAACCCACGGAGCGTGTCGACGGCGGCGCGGACGCACTCGCGCGGATCGCGGAAGGCAGCCATCACGGCGTCCCCCATCGTCTTCACGATCACGCCGCCGTGCTTCGCGATCGCCTCTCGTAAGACGTCGAAGTGATCGTCGACCAGGCGGAACGCGGCGGCGTCGCCGATCTTCGTGTAGAGGGCGGTCGAGCCGGTGAGGTCGCTGAAGAAGATCGTCACGCGCGTTACCTTGAGCGGCGTGCCTCGCTTCAGGAGGTCACTCGAGAAGAGCCTCCGGAACTCCTCGACCGTGGAGAGGTAATGCGCGGTCGCGGCGTCGCTCGCGTAGCCAAGCCGCTCGAGCTTCACGTGGCGCGATCGCGCAGTGCCGTTGGTGACGACGATCGCCCCCCCGGGGGCGACATGCACCTCCGCGGGGCGCACGCCGGCGTCCTCGATCGTCACACGCGCCTCCGCCGGAGCCCCCTCCTCGACCTCCACGCTCGCCGACGCTCCTCCGCGCGCGAACACTCGGTAGCGCCCCCGCTCGCGCGGCGCCGACAGGGGGCGCGCTTCGTTCGGCTCGAGGTTCGTCTGCGCCCAGACGTGCGGCGTGCGCGCGGGGCCGCCGATGCAGAACATCTGGTTTTCGACCTTGCGGACCCCTTCGTGCGGAACGAACGTCGCCTCGACCGCGCGATC
Source organism: Polyangiaceae bacterium (assembly GCA_052147435.1). Classification (GTDB taxonomy): domain Bacteria; phylum Myxococcota_A; class Polyangia; order Polyangiales; family Polyangiaceae; genus JBKQKP01. Next base: position 12,177 of record JBKQKP010000203.1, read on the forward strand.
GAGCTCGAGCTCGAACGTGATGTCGCAGAGCTGGCAATGCCCCTCGGGCTTCACCTCGCCGAGCGACGTCGCCAGCTCGCTCGCCGTCCGGCAGCTCGGGCAGACGATCGCCCAGCGAAGGTCGAAGAGACCCGCGGGGACGCCGTGGAGCATGGCGCGCAAAAGCGCGTCGCGGTCCTCCTTCAACGTGTCGGCGAGCTCGAACGGGCGGATGCGCACGAGATCGGCATCAGCCGAGTCGCGGATCGTCGCGGCGAGGCGCTGGGCGAGCTCGGGGGCAATCCCCTGCCGCACCAGCGTCGCCACCCCCGCGCCGAGGAGGTTCTCGTTCACATTCCCCTGGCCCCCCTTCGCAGCGAACGGGCTCGGCGCGCTCGTGCGTACGTGCGCGTCGATCGACTCGGCGAACGCGACGAGCTTGCCGATCGTCGTCCGCCCTTCGAGCCAAACGGCGGGGCGCAAGATCCGGTACCGGGGCCAGAGCTCGAGCTTCACCTGCACCCGCGTCCCCCCCACCATCGTCTCCGACGGCGCGAGCGACCATGCGAACGAGTACGACTCGAGGAGCCCCCCGCGCATATTGCGCACGACCCGAAGCTCGCGCGCATAGCTCCACTCGAAGGGGAGCTCCTCGTACGTCAGGTTGAATGCCCCCGCCGAAGTCTTGCCGACGAAGCGCGCGCTCGTGGGGGCTTCGTCGTCGATCGGGGTGTATTCGACCGGGCGGGCACCGAGCACGCGGTTGGTCCGATCGGTGTCCGAGACGAAACGCCACACTTCCTCGGGAGAAGTCCCGAGCTCGGTCGTGGCGGTGATCGTGATCGGACGCATCGGTTTTGAAGGTACCATGCGTCGATGGCTCGCCCGTACGCGCAGACGCCCGCAGCGCAGCGGAGTCCGCCACCGGCTCCGGCGTACAGCCCGTGGGCGATCGTGCTGCCGGCGTTCGGCGTGCTCGTGGTCGTCTCGATCGTGGTCGTGTTCGTCGTCCTGCCGATCGTCCTCCGGTCGCGGTGCATCGCGATGGCCGCCGACCGCGGAGTCGCGCTCTCGGTCGATCACGTGGACATCGGCTACGGCGACGTGCGCCTCGTGAAGGTCGCGTTCGCCCTCGATGGCGTTCCCCAGCTGAAGGGGCGGGCCGACGACGCGCAGGTCACTCTGTCGGGGCTCACGCCTTCCACCGCGGCGGTCCACGGGCTGTCGGTCGCGATCGACGGGCCGGTCGAGGAAGTGCAGAAAGCCTTCGACGGCTGGCGCGCGGCGCGCGGCGCGAGCAGCTCCGCGGGGGGGGGCGGAGCGGGCGGGGGCGAACAGAAGGTCGTCTTCGCGCAAGGGCACCTCACGTGGACGCGGGTCTTCGGGCAGAGCGCGAAGATCGACGCGCCCGACACGGGGGGGGAGATCGACGCGGGGAAAGACGCGCTGAAGATCACGGCGGATCACCTGTCGCTCACCGCGGGAGACACGACGCTCGGTCCGTGGCGGACGACGCTCGAGCGCGACGCCGACGGGACGCGCACGACGATCGAGCTCGACCCGGTGGTGCACGGCGGGCCGACGGTGCTGTACGTGAGGAGCGCGGCGGGGGCGGTCTCGATCAACGCGAAGATCCCGGAGTCTCCACTGTCGCGGATCGGGCTGCCGCCGAAGGCGCTCAGGATCGGCTCGGACGCGAACGTGGAGGCGCAGCTCGCGTTCGAGGAGACGCTCGCGGGGGCAGCGACGCTCAAGACGTCGATCGCGCTGTCGCACGCGATCTTCTCCGGAGTGCCGATCGACGCCGACCTGCAGCTTCGCGCGGCCGGCAGCGTGGCGAACGGGCTCGACGTGAAGGACGGGACGCTCAAGGCGGGGCCGCTGACGGCGAGCGTGGCGGGGACCGTGAAGCTGTTCGACGACGGCTTGCGCTTGTCGCTCTCGTGGACCGCCCGCCCGGTGTCGTGCGTGGACCTGGGGAAGCAGATGGCGACGCAGGCGCTCGGGGGGCTCGGAGCGCAGCTGGGGGCACTCGCGCAGGAGGTCGGAGGGGTCGTCGGGCTGAGGGTGACGGGGAACGCTGCGGCGTCCGGGCTCGTGACGCTCGACTCGAGAGACGTGAGCGCGACGAGCTTCACGATGACGTCGAACGAGACGTGCGGCGTTGCGTTCTTCTAGAGGCGCATGAACCCGACCCACTTTCGAAAGCTCGAGAGGATGTACCTCGCGGCGCCGATCAATCGCCTCTATCAGCCCACCATCCAGGTGGCAGAAGGGACCGCGGAGATCGCGATGCCGGTGGCATCGACGTTCTTCCATACGGCCGGCGCCCTTCACGGCTCCGTCTATTTCAAGATGCTCGACGACGCGTCTTTCTTCGCCGTGAGCTCACTAGTCGACGACGTCTTCGTCCTGACCACGAGCTTCACGACGTACATGACGCGGCCGGTGACCTCCGGGACGCTCACGGCGCGCGGCCGGGTCGTCCACGCCGGCAAAGGTCTGCTCCTCGCCGAGGCGGTGCTCGTCGGATCGGACGACGTGGAAGTGGGGCGCGGCAACGGCGCTTTCATGCGGAGCCGGATCGCGCTGACTGCGGAGATCGGGTACGGGGCGGCGGAGGAGACGTAGATCGATCCCCGGTCGTCACCACGCCGTCACCCTGGCGCCGACCGGCGTGAACCTCTGTGAGCTGGCTGGAAAGCCGCGATTGGGACGCGGCTGTGCCGGGCGCGCCCCCGCGGCGGTCTCCAGGATGCGCCCGCGAGCGCCCCCATGAAGATCCCGCTCCGTTTCCTCTCTCCAATCGCACCTCTCGCAGCCGTCGCCGCCGTCGCATGCAGCGGAGGCTCGAGCTCGAGCACGAGCGCACCCGACACCCACGCTGACGCCGGAGGCGCGTCGCCGGTCCTGGACGCGTCCTTGCCGGACGCCGACGCCGCCCCCGCCCCCGCGTGCTCCCCGACCGACCCTCGCACCCCCCCTATCACCCTCACCGTTGAGCCGGACGACGGCCAGACCCCGATCGTCAATGTGGTCGCGTCGGCTCAGCAGTCGATCCGCGTGATGATCTACGACTTCGGCCCAGGCGAGATCCTCACCACCGTGGTCCAGAAGGCTCAAGCAGGGGTCAAGGTCCAGGCCATCCTGGACCAGACGCAGCAGAGCTCCGACCAGACGGCCTACAACGAGCTGACCGCCGCCGGCGCGCAGGTGAAGTGGAGCAACCCCGTCTTCACGTACACGCACGCGAAGACGATCGTCGTCGACGGCGTCATCGCCGTCATCTCGACCGGCAACTTCGAAGCCGACATGGAGGCGGAAGAGCGCGACTTCGTGATGGTCGACAGCGATCCGCAGGACGTCACGCAGCTCGCGTCGATCTTCGATAACGACTGGAACGACACGACCCCAAACCTGTCGTGCACGCGCCTCGTGGTCTCTCCGGTGAACTCGGAGGACCGGATCCTCGCGGTCATCAACGGGGCGACGAAGAGCCTCGACATCGAGTCGCTCGAGTTCAGCGACACAGCCGTGCAGAACGCCGTCGCCGCCCAGCAGAAGGCGGGCGTCGCCGTGCGCGTCCTCCTGGCGGACATGAGCTTCGAGTCGGACATCATGGAGGCCGTCAACGAGATCGAGCCGATGGGGCTCGTGCCGCGGCGCCTCGTCACCCCGCAGCTCCACCTGAAGTCGATCCTCGCCGACGGCACGACCGCCTACGCCGGATCGGAGAACATGAGCAACACGTCGCTCACGCAAAACCGCGAGGTGGGACTGATCGTCACGGAGCCTGCCGCGATCGCGACGATGGCCGCGACGTTCGCGTCGGACTGGGGAGCGAGCCTGCCGTTCCCCTCGGACGACGCGGGGGCCGCGGTCGACTCCGGACCCGTAGACAGCGGGGCGCCGGTTACCGATGCGGCACCGACGCTCGACGGGGCCGGCGGGGACTAGGGGCCTAGGGGAGCCCGAGCTGCTTGGCGAGGAACGAGTACTCGATGGCCGCGACGTACGCCTCCTGCTGCAAGTCAGCCGCGCCGCCGTGACCCCCTTCGATGTTCTCGTAATAGAGGACGTCGTCCCCCTGCTCGAGCATGCGCGCGACCATCTTGCGCGCGTGGCCCGGGTGCACGCGATCGTCGCGCGTAGACGACGTGAAGAGCGTGCGCGGGTACTTCGTCCCCGGGTGGAGGTTCTGGTACGGCGAGAACTTCGCGAGCGCGGCCCAATCCTCGGGCTTGTCCGGATCGCCGTACTCCTCCATCCACGACGCGCCTGCGAGGAGCTTGTGGTAGCGCTTCATGTCGAGCAGCGGCGCCTGGCATACGACGGCACCGAACAGATCCGGCCGCTCGGTGAGCATCACGCCCATCAAGAGGCCGCCGTTCGAGCCCCCCTGGATGCCGAGGTGCGGCGTCGAGGTCACCTTGCGCGCGATCAGATCCTCGGCGACCGCGATGAAGTCGTCGTACGCCTTCTGACGGTGGTGCTGGGTCGCCGCCTGATGCCACGCCGGCCCGTACTCCGCGCCTCCGCGGATGTTCGCCAGCACGTACACGCCGCCGCGTTCTTCCCACGCCGCCCCCGCGACCGGATCGTACCCGGGCGTCAGCGATATCTCGAAGCCGCCGTAGCCGTAGAGGAGCGTCGGGTGCGAACCGTCGAGCGCCAAGTGGTCGCGCGAGATCTGGAAGTACGGGACCTTGGTGCCGTCCTTCGACGTCGCGAAGTGCTGCTCGACGACGAGGCCGCTCGTATCGAAGAACGCGGGGCTCTTCTTGATAGGCGCCGCCCCCTTGCCGAGCGTGCCGAGCGCGAGCGTCGATGGCTCGACGAAGCCCGTCGTGTCCATCCAGTAGTCGTCGGTCGAGCCATCGAAGTCGACAGCCCACGCCGAGCGCGTGTTCAGATCGTTCGCACTCACGCCCGGCAGCGGCTTCTGCGTCCACTTCTTGTTCGCGAGCGTCCAGACCGAGAGCCGGTTGTGCACGTTGTCGAGCACGTTGATGACGAGCGAGCTCTTGAGCCCCGACGCCCCTTCGAGCGACGTCGTCGGCGTGGGCTCGTACAGCATCGTGAAGTTGCGCTTACCCGCGCGGAAGTCATCGGCGCCGACCGCGAGGAGCGCCCCCTTCGGCCACGTCTTGTCGCCCGTGGTCCAGTCGCTACGCAGCGTGACGAGGAGCTGGCCGTTCCACACTTCGGGCTTCGCATCGGCGGGGATCTCGATCTTCGTCAGCTTGCCGTCGCTGCCGATCGTGAACGCTTCGCTCGTGAAGGCCGTGATCGAGCGCTCCACGAAGTCGTAGGTCTTGCCGTGATCCCAAGTGCGCGTGGCCCCGACCCCGACGTCGCTCGTCTGACCCTCGAAGATCGCCTTGGCGTCGGCGAGCGGCGTGCCCCGCTTCCACTCCTTGACCACGCGCGGGTAACCCGACGTCGTCAGCGTTCCGGGGCCGAAGTCCGCGGCGACGTAGACCGTGTCGAAGTCCTTCCACGCGATCGAGCTCTTCCCCTCCGGCAGCACGTAGCCGCCGGCGACGAACTGCTTCTTCACGGCATCGAACTCGCGCACGACGATCGAATCGCCGCCGCCGCGCGACAGCTCGACGAGGCAGCGCTCGTACTTCGGATACAGGCAGTGCTGCCCCTTGAACACCCAGCTCTCGTGCTCCGCCGCGTTGATCGCGTCGAGGTCGAGCACGGTCTCCCACGCCGGCTTGGCCTTCTTGTACTCGGCGAGCGTCGTCCGGCGAATGAGGCCGCGCACGTGCTCGTCGTCTTCCCAGAAGTTGTAATAGAAGGGGCCGCGTTTGGTGACGTACGGCATCTTCTCCTTCGACGCGAGGATGCCGCGGATGCGATCGCGCAGCGCGCCGAACCCGGGCAACGCCTCGAGCTCCCCCTGCGAGGCCTTGTTGCGCTCGCGTACCCACGCGAGCGACTTGTCGCTCGACACGTCTTCGAGCCAGAGGTTCGGATCTTCGACGACCGCTTGTGGAGGCGGCGGCGCTACGGTGGCCTGCGGCTTTGGCTCGACGGGCGGCGGCGGCGCGGCCGGGGCGGCGGGGGGAGGCGCGCAGGATAGGCAGGCAAGGACCAGGGAGACGAGGGGGACGGAAATCCGCATCGCGCGACTCTAGTTCGCCGAGCGCGATTCGGCTACGGGGCCGCGACGAGGCCCTATCTTCCTCCCCACCTCGCGTGGAGAAGCACGAGCGGCGCGCGGCGCGCACTCGTCACTTTCACCTCCTTCCGCCCTGCCAGCTCGAGGACCGTCTGCACGCCGGTCATGAGCCCGACGAGGTCATAGTCGGGCATCCGCGGCCAACCGTGCAGCTCGAGCTCCGCACTCCCTTCGTGCCAGGCGACGAGCGTCAAGGTCCCCCGGTTGAAGCTCCGTGCGTAGATGATCGGCGTGCGCTTCGAGAGCGCCGCGTCGCTCAGCTGCCGGAGCAAGAAACGCCAGACCGTCGTGAGCGTCCGCTCGACGCCGTGCCTGCAGACGCGGCGCTGGAGCGCGAGCGGGTCCTCTCCGGCGAGCGCAGCGACGCCGTTCTTGAGCTCGCGCGCGGCGTCGAGCGAGATCCAGCCCCCCGGCGACAGGGCGTCGAGCTCTTCACGGAGCGCTGCCGGGAGCGCCGCTTCGGCCCGCGCGACGACGTCGGCGCCGTAGAACTCCCGGAGCAAGCGCACCTGATCGAAGATGAGCGCCGAAGAGACACGCGGCTCGTCGCTCTCCGGTGCGCTCACGGAACGTGAGCGTATCTCAATCGCGACTAGGGCGACCGTCGGTCGAAAGCTTCGCGCCGGCGCGATTGCTCCAGGTACATCGCGACGAAGGCGTCGCGCTCATGCCTCCACTCGTTCACTTCGTGAACGACGTTGAGGAGATCCCGTACGAGGTTGGCGGCGCTTCGTGCGTCGACCCACATGGACGTTCGCCTGGATTGCATTGCGCACCCCCGCCTTCGACAGCCTAGTGTTGCGCGCGCTCCGTTGGTGTTCAAGCGGAAGAGCCCTCGTGACGCCGTGCGCGATCGTTTTCACCGCGCCGACTCCTGGGCTCCACTTGCCCGCGACGTGCGAGCCACGCAGATGACGCGCGAGCGCGCATGCGTTGCGCTCGGCTCGGCGGCCACGGCGCGAGGGTGGAGTGCCTGCGCCCGGAACACGCATTGCACGACTTCCCCGCATGAGCGAACGGCATATCGTCATCGTCGGCGGTGGGCTCGCAGGCCTGTCGGCCGGTTGCTACGCACGCGCGAGCGGGTTCAAGACCACGATCGTGGAGCACAACATCGCGCTCGGCGGCGTCTGCACGGCGTGGCCGCGCGGCCCCTACGTCGTCGACGGCTGCATCCACTGGCTCACCGGCGGACCTTTCGTGCAGCTCTACGAAGAGCTCGACATCGTCCCCGCCGTCTCGCTCGAGACGATCGAGCGCTGGACGACGTTCCGCGATGCCCGCGACGGGACGGAGGTCGTCCTCACGCGCGACCTCGGCGCGTTGTCGAGCGCGCTGACGTCGCTCGCGCCCGAAGACCGGGACGAGATCGCGCGGATCATCGAGGGAGCCGAAATCTTCGCAACAGTGAAGCCGCCGGTGGAGCCGACGGAGCTCGCGTCACTGGGCGACCACCTTCGCTCGTTCTGGGAGATGCGCGACACCCTCGGCGCGTTCATCCACTTCCGCAAGCCGCTCCGCACCTGGACCCAGGAGCACCTAAAGAGCGAGCGCCTCCAGCGCCTCTTCACGCGCGTGTTCCCCGACGAGGCGCCGGCGCTGCTGCTGCTCTTCGGACTCGGCTACCTGCGGCGCGGCTGGCTCTCTCGCCCGCTCGGCGGGACCGCGCGCTTCCGTGATGCCATCGTCGAGACCTATCGACGCCTCGGCGGAGAAGCGATCCTCCACGCGACGGTCGACGAGATTCTCGTCGAGGGGGAGCGGGCGTGCGGTGTGCGCCTCGACGACGGCACGATGATCCGGGGCGACGCCGTCGTCTCGACGTCGAGCGGGCCGGAGACCGTTCTCCGTCTGCTCGGCGGTCGCTACGGAGCCGAGGCGACGCGCGAGCGGATGGCGCGGTGGCGGATGTTCGAGCCGATCGTCCTCGCGAGCTTCGGGGTCGATGTGCCGCTCGCCGAGGTTCCTGCGACGCTCCTCGTCGATCGTGTCGCCCCATTCGACGTGGGAGGCCGGGCGAACGACCAGCTCTATCTGCGCGTCTGCAGCGGCGACACGGGGATCGCGCCGCATGGCCACGCCGTGGTGCAGGCCATGATACAGACCGAGTACGCTTGGTGGGCGACGCGCGGATCGCAGTACCAGAACGCGAAGCAAGCCGCGGCCGAGATCGCGCTCGCGCAGATCGAGTCGGCGATCCCGGAAGTGCGCGGGCACGTGCGGATGACCGACATCGCCACGCCGCTGACGTTCTGGAACACGGCACGCTCGTGGCGCGGCGCCTACGAGGGGTGGATGCCGAACCCCGAGGCCATCTTCGGTCACGTGCCGAAGACGCTGCCGAAGCTCGACGGGCTCGTGATGGCGGGGCAGTGGGTCGAGCCCGGAGGGGGGGTCCCGACGGCAATTCTGTCGGGGCGACAGGCGGCGCAGATCCTCTGCGCGAAGGAAGGGAGGGCGTTCGTCTCGAGCCCTGCGAAGGTGCTGTCGAAGTAGGCCGGCCCGAAACAGCGTTTTTCGCCCCCCCCTGGCACGCTCCCCCCTTCTCAGCTATTACGGCCCGCTCGAGACATTCCCAGGAGATTTCCCCATGCGTGGTTTCCTTCATCCCGCCGTCCGCCCGATCCCGAGCGAGGCGCAGACCAAGTTCCAGGGCCTCCAGCGCGGCCGGCGTACCAAGCTCGCCCGCGCCGCGAACACGACGCTCGTGAAGGCGGATCAGTGGGCGCGCGGAGACGTCGTGAGCTCCGACGTGAGCGAGGCGCTCGAGCGAGCGCTGGCGGCGAAGCCCAAGAAGAAGTGAAGGCGGGCGCGGGGGATCACCCGTTCGCCTTCGCGAACTCCTCCAGGAAGCCCACGAGCGTCTTCACCCACTCCACCGGCACCGCGTTGTAGAGCGACACGCGCATCCCCCCGACGGATCGGTGCCCGCGGACTCCGACGATCTTCGCCCCCTTCGCCTCGCGCACCAGCTTGTCCTCGAGCTCCGGCGTCCGTAGCCGGAAGACCACGTTCATGACCGACCGGCTGCGCGGCTCGACGGGGCAGCGAAAGAAGCCCGCGTTCGCGTCGAGCGCCGCGTAGAGCAGCCGCGCCTTCTCCCGATTGCGCTTCTCGATGACCTCCAGCCCCCCCTCCCCCTTCAGCCACTGAAGGACGTTCCGGACGAGGTAGATCGCGAACGTCGACGGCGTGTTCAGGAGCGAGTTTGCCTCGATGAACGCGCGGTACTGGAAGATCTTCGGGATGTCCTTCCGCGCGTGCGCCACGAAGTCCTTGCGCGCGATCGCGACGACGAGCCCGCTCGGGCCGACGTTCTTCTGCGCGCCGGCGTAAATGAAGGCGAATCGCCCGACGTCGATCGGCCGCCACATGAAGTCGCTCGACATGTCGCAGACGACGGGAAGCCCGGCGAAGTCGGGGAACCCCTCGCCGGGAGCGTTGGCGAACTGGATCCCGTGGATCGTCTCGTTCGACGTGAAATGGACGTACGACGCCCCGGCGTCGAGCACGAGCTCCTGCGGCGACGGCGCGCGGACATAAGCGACCGGCTTCTCCCCCACCCCGGTGCTCGCCGCGACGTGAACCTCCCCCCCGACCATCGCCGCGACGGTGGCCCCCTCGGCGATCGCCTTCTCGCCGAAGTACCCGTTGACGACGTAGTCGGCGCACGTCCCCTTGCGGAGGAAGTTCAGCGGAACCTGAGCGAACTGCTGGGACGCCCCCCCTTGCAGGAAGATGACCTCGTGCGTGGCCGGTACGCGGAGCACCTCGCGCAGGAGGGCGAGCGCCTCGTCGTGGGCCGCCTCGTACTCCTTGCTGCGGTGCGACTGCTCCATGACGCTCATCCCGGTCCCGGCGAAGTCGAGGAGCTCGCGCTGGGCGCGCTCGAGGGCGGGGAGAGGGAGAGTCGCGGGGCCGGCGCTGAAGTTCATCACCCGGGTCGTCATTTCAAGGGAACTTAGCGCCGTGATCTTCATGTGCCAATCGCCGTGGAAATCGCGGTAGACCTCGCGCGCACATGTTCCCGCTCCGCCCCAAACCGCTCAGCGGCTCACGTTCCCCCCGACCTGCCTGCGGGGCGGGGGGCCAGGGGGGTGGGGTGATCCGCAGTGCGGTCCTGCTCGCCGCGCTCGCTTCCCTCGCTTCCTGCAAGCGCGGTCAGCCCTCCCCCGACGAGTGCACCCAGATGCTCGACCGCTACCTCGACATGACCATCGCCGCGGACCCCACGCTCGCGAGCCTCCCCCCTTCGCAGGAGAAGATCGCCCGCGAGATGAAGCGCGAGCTGAAAAAAGGGGAGAAAAGCTACCGTCAGGTCCAAGAGCAGTGCCAGCGCGAGGTGAGCCGCTCCGAGTACGACTGCGCGATGAAGGCGCCGTCCCCAAACGACTGGGAAGCGTGCATCGAGTGACGGTAGTCTGCGCGCGATGAAGCGCCCCCTGCTGTCTATCCTCCTCCCGTCCGTCGTTTGCCTCGTCCCGGCCTTGGTCGCGTGCGGCGGCCCCTCGTCGAAGACGGCGGCCGACGTCGACGACGACTCGACCTCGAAGTCAGCCGGCGACAAGACCCCCCCGGCGGACGACGCCGGAACCGCGGCCGCCACAGCGTCGGCAGGCTCGACCGCCGGAGCCCCCGGCTCGGCAGACGACTCGACCGGGCCGAAGAAGGACGAGTGCACCGTCTTCGACGAGCCAAACCTCGAAGGGGTGCTCTTGAAGAGCGCGTGCGAGGCGCCGAACCCCACTGGGCAGCCGCCGGACACGTCGAAGACCCTCGTGGTCAAGGTCACGGCGAGCCCGAACGTGGTGGCCCCGGGCGGACACGCCGACGTGCTCGTCAGCTACACGAACAAATCGGCCGCCCCGATCCCGCTCTACTTCACGATCGACCCGATGCCCCGCTTCGAGATCGAGACGTACAACGTGAAGGGGAATCGGGTGGACCTGCCGAAGAACTCCCCGCCGCCGCTCCCCGCCGGCGTGGCCCCGCGCGAGCCGGGCGAGGCGAAGACCGCGCGGATCCTGCTCGCGGCGAACGGAACGGCGCGGATGCCCCTCTCGTGGGACGCGGTGAAGATGCGCTGGGCCCCGGAGAAGCTGAAGGGGACGCCGCCGGAGAAGGGCTACCCGCGCGCGCCGGCGGGGCCGCTCCTGAAGGGGAAGTACTCGGTGAAGGTGGTGACGCCGCTGACGTACGTGTTCGAGGGGATCGACCACGAGGTGAGCGCGCCGCGCGTCGACGTGGTCGTCAAGAAGTAGGACGGCAACCGCGCTAGTCTCCGGACCTCGATGACCGTCCGGGCGATTTTCTTCGGTACCCCCGCCTTCTCCGTCCCGAGCCTCGACGCCCTGGCGAGCGTGGCCGAGGTGGTCGGCGTCGTGTGTCAGCCTGACAAGCCGGTCGGGCGCGGGCTCACGCTCACGCCCCCCCCGGTGAAACAACGCGCGCTCGAGCTCGGGCTCGCGGTCCTTCAGCCGACGAAGCTCCGGAACGGCGAGGTCGCCGCGTGGGTCAGGGCGCAGAACGCGGACGTGGCGCTCGTGATCGCATACGGGCGCATCCTCCCGAAGGACGTGCTCACCGGACCGCGCCTCGGGTGCGTGAACGTGCACGCGTCCCTCTTGCCGAAGTACCGAGGCGCCGCTCCGATCACGTGGGCGATCGTCCGCGGCGAGAAGGAGACCGGGGTCACGCTGATGCAGATGGACGAAGGGATGGACACGGGGGCGATGCTCGAGACGTGGCGAATCCCGATTGGCGCGGACGAGACCGCGGGGGAGCTCTCCAGTCGCCTGTCGGAGCTCGGGGCGCGCGCGGTCCGGGAGGGGGTGCCGAAGGTCATCGCGGGGGGGTACGTCCCCGAGCCGCAGGACGAGTCGCGCGCGACGCTCGCGCCGATGCTCACGAAGGAAGACGGCGCGATCGATTTCACCAAGAGCGCCCGCGCCGTGCACGATCACGTGCGCGGGATGAGCCCGTGGCCGGGGGCGTTCACGCGCCTCGCCGGGAAGACTGTGAAGGTGCATCAGGCGACCGTTGCCGGAGTGTCGCCACCGGCGAACGCGCAGCCCGGAGACGTCGTCCTCGCCGACAAGAGCCGCGTGGTCGTCGCGTGCGGCGCGGAGAAGCGCGAGGCGGTGCTCCTCGTCCGCGTGCAGCTCGAAGGGAAGAAGCCGGTGACGGCCGGGGAATGGGTGGGGGGGCGCGGGGTGAAGCTGGGCGATCACCTGGGCTAGGGGCTGCGGAAGTGTCGAAGGATCCGCTCGCCCCGTTTGCCCCCGCTGTACGCGAGTGGTTCGAGAGCGCGCTCGGCAAGCCGACGCGCGCGCAGGCGCTGGCGTTCGGACCGATCACCGCGGGGGAATCGACGCTCCTGCTCGCGCCGACCGGTTCGGGGAAGACGCTCGCCGCGTTCCTCGCGGCGCTCGACAAGCTCGCCTTCGCTCCCGAGCCTCCGAAAGACGCTCGCTGCCGCGTCCTCTACGTCTCCCCGCTGAAGGCGCTCGCCGTCGACATCGAGCGAAACCTCCGCGCCCCCCTCGCCGGGATCGCCGCGACCGCCGCCAAGCGTGGTGACGCCGTGCGCCTCCCGACGGTCGGCGTCCGCACCGGAGATACCTCCGCCGCGGATCGCGCGCGGATGGCGCGCACCCCGCCGGACATCCTGATCACGACCCCGGAGTCCCTCTATCTTCTGCTCACGTCGGCCGCGCGTGACATTCTCGTGCACGTCGAGACCGTCATCGTCGACGAGATCCACGCGCTCGCCCCCTCGAAGCGCGGCGCGCATTTCTTCCTGAGCCTCGAGCGCCTCGAAGCGATCCGCGCGCCCGAAGCCGGAGCCCTCCAGCGCATCGGTCTCTCCGCGACGCAGCGCCCCTTGGACGAGCTCGCGCGTCTCCTCGGAGGCTTCCGCCGCGGCAAGCCTCGCCCGGTCACGATCGTCGATGCAGGCCACAAGAAGGCATTCGACCTGACGATCGAAGTCCCCGACGTGGACATGGCCAACCTCTCACGCTCCCCCCGCCCTGCCGGCGGGGCGGGGGGCCGGGGGGGTGGGGTTGCGGAGGGTCCGAACGGGCTCGCTTCCGAGGGCGACGCTTCGCCCGAGCGCACCATCTGGCCGCACCTCCACCAGCGCATCGTCGCCCTCGTCCGCGCCCACCGCTCGACGATCCTCTTCGTCAACAGCCGCAGGCTCGCCGAGCGCCTCGCGAGCGCGATCAACGAGGTCGCAGGCGAAGAGATCGCGCTGGCGCATCACGGATCGGTGGCGCGCGAGAAGCGCACCCAGATCGAAGAGCGGCTCAAGCAAGGCCTCCTACCGGCGATCGTCGCCACATCCTCCCTCGAGCTCGGGATCGACATGGGGGCGGTCGATCTCGTCGTGCAGATCGAGTCGCCTCCGTCGGTCGCGTCGGGGATGCAGCGCATCGGCCGGGCGAGCCACGGCGTCGGCGGTGTCCCAAAGGGGGTGCTCATGCCGAAGCACCGCGCCGATCTCCTCGCGTCGGCCGCCGCCGCAGCGGGAATGCGCGCCGGTGAGGTGGAAGAGACTTCGTACCCGCGAAACCCGCTCGACGTCCTCGCGCAGCAGATCGTGGCCACGGTCGCGAGCGAGAAGGCTACGCCGGTCGATGCGCTCTTCGATCTCGTCCGGCGCGCCGCACCGTTCGCCGAGCTGCCGCGGAGCTCGTTCGACGGGGTCCTCGACATGCTGAGCGGTCGGTACCCCAGCGGAGGCTTCCGCGATCTCCGCCCGCGGATCACGTGGGACCGGACGCGCGGTCGCATCAGCCCGCGCGAAGGGGCGCAGCGCCTCGCGGTGACGAACGGCGGAACGATCCCTGACCGCGGCCTGTACGGGGTCTTTTTGCGCGAGTCGGGCTCGGGCGAGAAGAGCTCGCGTCGCGTCGGAGAGCTCGACGAGGAGATGGTCTTCGAGATGCGGGAGGGGGAGGTCTTCCTGCTGGGGGCGTCGTCGTGGAGAGCGGACGAGATCACGCGTGACCGGGTGATCGTCACCCCCGCGGCGGGGGAGCCGGGGAAGATGCCGTTCTGGCACGGCGACAGACCGGGACGCCCCCGCGCGTTCGGCGAGGCGATCGGCGCCCTCACGCGCCGCCTTGCTCGCGCGAACGACATCGAGGCGCTGCGCCTCCTCGAAGACGATCTCCGCCTCGGCCCGAGCGCCGCGAAGAACCTCCTCGCGTACGTGCGGGACCAACAGCACGCGACAGGCGAGGTCCCGAGCGACCAGGCGATCGTCGTCGAGCGCTTCCGCGACGATCTCGGCGACTGGCGGGTCTGCATCCTATCCCCCTTCGGCGCGCGCGTGCACGCCCCCTGGGCCACGGCGGTGCTCGCGGGTCTTACCGCGCGCCACGCGGGCGAAGCGGAGGCAGTCTGGTCCGACGACGGAATCGTCTTTCGCGTCCCCGCGAGCGACGAGCCCCCCGACACCGGAGCGTTCTTCCCCCGCTCCGCCGACGTCGAGCGCCTCGTCACGGAGTCGCTCGGTCACACGTCGCTCTTCGCCGCGCGTTTCCGCGAGGCCGCCGCGCGCGCGCTCCTCCTCCCGCGCCATGCCGCCGGCAAGCGCACGCCGCTGTGGGCCCAGCGCAAGCGGGCGCACGATCTGCTCGCCGTCGCGTCGCAGTACCCGTCGTTCCCGATCGTCCTCGAGGCGTACCGCGAGTGCCTCCGCGACGTCTTCGATCTCCCGTCGCTCGCGCTCGTCCTTCAGCGGATCGAAGCGCGGAGGATCCGCGTGACCCCGTGCGACTCGCGCACCCCCTCCCCGTTCGCGGCGTCGCTCCTCTTCTCGTTCGTCGCGAACTACATCTACGACGGCGACGCCCCCCGGGCCGAGCGCCGCGCGCAAGCGCTCACGATCGACCACGCCCAGCTCCGCGAGCTCCTCGGCGAGACCGAGCTCCGCGAGCTCCTCGACCCCGACGCGATCGCCGCGCATGTTCGCCTGCTGCAGCGGGTCGATCGCCCGGCGAAGCATGCCGACGGGGTGCACGATCTTCTCCTTTCGCTCGGTGATCTCTCCGAGCGCGAGATCGAGACTCGCGCGGACGGCGACGCGGACGCTTGGACGCGGTTGCTCGAGGAGGAAGGGCGCATCGCGCGCGTCAGGATCGCCGGCGAGGAGCGGCTCGTCGCGAGCGAAGATCTCGGGCGCTACAGAGACGCGCTCGGTGTCGCGGTGCCGGGGGGGACGCCGGAGGCCTTCCTCGAGCCCGCGAAAGACGCTTGGGGGGATCTCGTCCTTCGCTGGGCGCGCACGCACGGGCCCTTCACCCCGAGCGCGCTTTGCGCTCGGTTCGGGGTCGCGGTCGGCGTCGTGGAGCCGATCCTCGATCGCCTCGTCGCCGACGGGAAGATCATCGAGGGGGCGTTCCTCCGCGACGGCACGGGGCGCGAGCTGTGTGAGGCGGACGTGCTGCAAGCCGTACGACGCAAGTCGCTCGCGAAGCTTCGACGCGAGATCGAGCCGGTCGACGCCGCGGCCTACGGGCGCTTCGTGCTCGAGTGGCAAGCCGTCGCGAACCGACGGAGGGGAAAGGATGCGCTCCTCGAGACGGTCGCCCAGCTCCAGGGCTGTCCGCTGGCGGCGTCCGCGCTCATCGCGAGGATCCTCCCGGCGCGCGTCGAAGGTTTCCGCCCCTGGGACCTCGACGCGCTGTGCGCCGCGGGGCGGGTGACGTGGGTAGGGATCGAGACGCTCGGACCGAACGACGGGCGGATCATGCTCTTCCTCGCCGAGGACGAGCCGCTCCTCGCGCCACCGTCGACGGTCGCCGAAGGGGAGGTCGCGGCGAAGGTGCGCGGGGTGCTCGAGAAGCGAGGGGCGATTTTCTTTTCGGAGATCGTGCGCGCCGTCGGGGGCTATCCGACCGAGACGCTCGATGCGCTCTGGCGCCTGGTCTGGTCGGGCGAGGCGACGAACGACACGCTCGAGCCGCTCCGGAGCCTTGCGGAGGCGGGGAGCGAGCGGAAACGAGCGGAACGAGGCGGACGAAGCGGACGAGAGAGGAGTCAGCGCCTGCTGCATCGCTCGTCGATCGGCGCGGCGGCCCCCGCGGCGGTGCCCGGTACCGAGGGGCGCTGGTCGCTGCGGCAAGCGCGTCTCGGAGAGCCCCCCTCGGACACGGAGCGTCGCGCGGCGCTCGCGCGCGCTCTCCTCGAGCGCTACGGCGTCCTCACGCGCGAGGCGGTGCACGCGGAGGGGATCGAGGGGGGGTTCTCTGCCGTCTACGACGTGCTCAAGGCGATGGAGGACGGCGGAAGGGTGCGCCGCGGCTACTTTCTCGCCGGGAGGGGGGCGACGCAGTTCGCGCTCCCGGGGGCCGATGATCGCTTGCGCGCCGTTCGCGAACCGAGCGACACGCCGCGCACGACGGTGCTCGCCGCCACCGATCCCGCGAACCCGTACGGAGCGACGCTGCCGTGGCCGACACGCGCGCGCGGGGACGGTGACGACGAGGCACGCCGGCCGCAGCGTGCGGCGGGGGCGCTCGTGATCCTGCACGATGGGGCGCTCGTCGGGTGGCTGGCGCGCGGGGGGGATTCGCTACTGACGTTCCTCCCCGCGGAGGAGGGGTTACGGACGCCGTACGCGGCAGCGCTCGCGGGGGCGCTCGCGGGGTTCGTCGAGTCAGGGGAGAGGCGGGCGCTTCTACTCGCGACGATCGACGGGGAAGCGGCGACGAAGAGCGGGTTGGCGGGGGCGCTAGAAGGAGCGGGATTTCGGGCGACGGGGGAAGGGTGGCTGCGGACGCGGGGGGCCGAGGCGTAGAGGGCGCGTCGGCGTCCGCGTCCGCGTCGGCGTCGGCGTCGGCGTCGGCGTCGGCGTCGGCGTCGGCGTCTGCGTCCTGCGCCTCAACCTGAACGCCCCCGCCACCCCCCTCGGTGCTAAGCCTGCCCCATGGCTGCAACGCTGGACGACGTGGCGCGAATCGCGGAGGCCCTTCCCGACGTCACCGTCGGCGAGAGCTACGGGAATCGAGCGTGGTTCGCGGGCGGAAAGCCGTTCGCGTGGGTGCGGCCGTTCTCGAAGGCGGACATCAAGCGCTTCGGGGGGGAGACGCCACCCACGGGGCCGATCGTCGCCGTGCGCGTCACCGACCTCGCGGCGAAGGAGGCGGCGCTCGCGGCCAATCCGAATGCGTTCTTCACGATTCCGCACTTTGACGGGTACGCCGCGATACTGATTCAGCTTCCGAAGGTCACGATGCGCGCGCTGACGGGAGCCCTGCGCGAAGGGTGGGAGGCGGGGGCGCCGGGGCCGTCGATGAAGGGGCGGAAAGGCAAAGGGTGACGGGAGGCGGGGAGGAAGTGCGCGTTGGCGGAGGCGCAGATCACACCCCGCCCTTGATAGACCACTTTTTTGGTCTACGCTGCTCTTGATGAGCCGCACGCTTCCGATCTCCGAGGTCAAGACGCATCTCCCTGAGCTCGTTCTCAGCGTCGAGGAATGCGAGGAAGAGATCATCGTGACCCGAAAGGGGCGCCCAGCGGCCGTGATCATCAACGTGGACGAGTACGCGCGCCTGCGCGAGACCCTCGACGTTCTCGGGGACGCCGACCTCATGAAGAACATTCGCCGTGGGCGTGCGTATTTTCGTCGCGGGGCCAAGGGGGTGCCGATGGATCGCGTGTTCCCGAAGGCATCGGCGAAGTCTCCCAAGAGAAAATAGTGGCCGCGTGGCGAATCGTGTTCGCGACGGAGGCGGCCGCCGCGGTTCGCGGTCTGCCGCCCGACGTGAAACGCATTGTCAGGGAGGCTCTCCTGGCGATCGGGGTCAACCCGTACGTCGGCAAGGAGCTCCTACGAGAGCTGCAAGGACTCCGTAGCTATCAAGCGCGGCGCTACCGAATCGTTTACGAGCTCGCGTCGCCGCGACGCGAGATACGCATCGTCGCTGTCGCCCATCGCAGCAGCGTGTACGAAGACGTTGCGCGAAGTCGCCTCGCGGGACGGTAGGAAAGTGGTGAGGGACTGACACGCGCCCGGATCGCGATGCTCACCCTCGCGGGGGCGCCGGCAGCTTCTTGTAGAGCGCGATCGACTCGCGGCCCCTGATGAAGCCGCCGGCGGGGGCGTCGACGGCAGCCACGCTCCGCCCCTAGACTTCTCTCCATGGCTCATCCCTGGCCAGCGCGGCGGCGCTCGCGTACCTCGCCGACGGATCCTCTGCGAGGAGCTTGAGGCAGACCGCCTCGAGCGGTGACGGCTCCGAGCCGGGGCGCCGGAGGGGGAGAGGCGCGTGCTCGGACGGCATCCGCCCCGTCAGCATTCTGTGGAGCGCGACGCCGAGGGTATAGAGCGCGCTCCGATGGTCTCCGCTCTCGCCGCGACGTTCCTCCGGTGACATCCAAGCGGGGCGAGTGAAGACAGCGGCGGGCGGCGGCAGGCGCGGCTCACCGGCGAGGCCCGCAAACGGAAGCGAGCCGATCTTGAGGGTGACTGCGCCGTCGCGTTCCTCCAGGTTGAGGACGCGATCGTGCAGGCCGAGCGGCGTCACCCCCTTGTCGTGGAGGTGCGCGAAGAGCTGCGCGAGCTGACGCATCAGCTCGAGAGCCATCCGTTCGTCGAGCGGTCGGGCGTCGAGGTAGGCCGCAAGCGTCACTCCGGGGAGTCGCTCGAGGAGGAGGTAGAGGTCCTCATCCTCGGTCTCACCGATGTCGAAGACCCGGATCACCTGCGGGTGGCCGGCGCGCTGGAGCGCTTGACCCTCTCGGAGAAGCCAGCGCCGGAGCGAGGGATCCGATCCCGACGGCAGTACCTTCAGGGTGACCTCGCTCCCCAGGAGAACGTGCTTCGCGTCGTAGAGCGCCCAGGGCTGTTCGCCGCCGGGGGACGCTACGAGGCGGAGCAGCGCGTAGCGCCCGGCGACGACCCTGCCGATCATGCTCTTCGCGCTCGCCGCGTCCGCGCCGTCGGACGTCGGCGCTGGCGTGAAGCCCTTCGAGACCGCGCGGTGCGCCGACTGATAGCTCTCGCCCGTCTTTGCCATCCGGGCGCGAACGAGCTGCTTCTGTTTCTTCTGCTTCGTCATGTCGTCCTCGCTCGACCACGCGACTCAGCCTCCCACCTGATTCGCGCGGCCACGAGAACTCGACGATCCGACCGGAGGACTGGAGCCCCTTCTCCCCGAACGAGAGCCTCGTGGGGGGAGGCTGTCTC
The DNA here is from genome assembly GCA_052147435.1 of Polyangiaceae bacterium. Lineage (GTDB taxonomy): Bacteria > Myxococcota_A > Polyangia > Polyangiales > Polyangiaceae > JBKQKP01. The sequence continues at coordinate 31,547 of JBKQKP010000203.1, forward strand.
GGAGTAAGGCGTCGGTGGACGCCATGCATCAACGCTAGCAGCGCGGGGGGGAGCGTCAACGGTGCGGCGCGGACTCCCGGCTGCGCAGCCTGCGGTACGCTCTTCTGCCCCAACCGACAGATCGGCGCGGACGCAGACGCGGACGCCGAGGTCTCGGCCAACACATCCCTGACACTTCGCGAGTGGCCCCCGGGGGGAACAAATGGGCGCTCGCTCGGATTCACCAGCGTGCCCGCGTGCTCGGACGCTGTCCCGAGCCGTCGCGAAGCCCGTGTGCGAGGTGCGTATGCGCAGACCCCTTCACACTGTCGCCAGCCCGATACGCCGACCCCCCTCCCCTCCCACGCCATCCCCGCGGACTCACACGCGCCGAGACGCGGCGCGCCCCTTGCTCTCCGTCCCCCGGTGACGCGCAGACGCCTCCTCCTCGTCCTCGGCCTCGCGGGCCTCTTCGTCTCCGCGGCCCGCCCCGCCGCGAGCGCCCCGATCGACGCCGAGGGGACGGCCTACGGCGGCACGGCTTCGGGGACCTGGACATGCGGCCCGAACGAGCAGGCGAAGTACGGCGGCGTCGGCATGCAAGTCAGCGTCCGCCCGACCCAACTGCATCGCCTGCGCGACGACGAAGAGAACACTCCCGCGGCGCGCGAAGACGCGGGCGCAGAGGCGGAGGACCTCGGGCTCGTCCTGTCTCTCGCCGGCGCGGAGGAGCACCGCGCGTTCTCGCTCGGCAGCCCTGCGCCCGGCATGGCGTACGCGTCTTCGCTGGAGATTGGATACGACCTGAAGTGGTTCGGCTTCCATGGCGGGGCGCTCGTCTACCAAAACTGGTGGGGCCAGAGCGACACGGCGGCGAGCTGGAGCTACTTCCCCGAGACGCAGCTCCGCTTCGGGCCGATGGACGGTCTTCTTCGCGCCGAGGTCGGCGTGGGCTCGTACGGACCGTCAACGATGCTCCGCCCGGGGGCGTGGATCGGGCTCATCGACGTACCGCATCCGGGCTGGGAGATCGCTCTGCGCGCCGGCGGCGTGTTCACGACGGGCGTCGCCGTCAGCGGAGGCAGCCGCTTCGATCTCGCGTTCAAGGTTCCGATCGTCGCCGATTCGCTGCAGCTCGGGCTCGGGGGATCGCTCTCGTCGGGCATACCCGGAGAGGTCGATCCGGAAGGGCGCGTGATGATCATCGCGCACGCGTGGTGACGCGGGGGTCGCACCCTTTCCGCGGCACTACGCGCTCAGCGCCAGGAACGCGTCGAGGCGCGCAGATTCGTCCGGCGTCAGGACCTCGCCGAGCCACGCCTTCGCTTCCTCGGGATCGACGAAGCTCCGCCGGTTCGCATGGCCCGCCTCGCGGACCATGCGCCCCGTCTGCAGGTTGAACGTCGCCCGCTCGGGCGACACGACGAGCGCGGCGCGTTCGAAGCGCGGGTTGAGCGCCGCGACGCCGACGGTCATCACCTCTGCGACCTCCGGCCGATAGACCCCGGTCTTGCTGCGGCGCACGTCGCCACAGCTCACGACCTGTCCACCGAGAGCCGCGACGAGCGCGCCGAGATCGGCCACGTACGCGCGCGCCTCTTCGACCGTGTCCATCGAGAGGAACCGCACCTCGACGAGGCGGCCGGTCACGCAGGTCACTGTGTACATCGCGGCGCATTATGTTCTCGAAGGGGGGGGACGGGGAATTTCCGCGCAGCACGTCCGTAGGATCCTGCGTGGGCACACTCCTCCGCGCGCTTCTCGAGGGCTTCGGCTGGCACGTCGGCAAGGAAGCCGCGCGTGAAGCCCTCGACTGCGCCGACCGCGCGCTCGCGGAGCCGACGCCTCCCGATCCGAAGATTCGGGTCCGTGCGGAGAAGGCACGCGTCGCCAGCGAAGCTCGCGCCGCGAAGGAGCGCACCGGGGCGAGGCGCCGCGAGGAGCGCGCGGTGGAGAAGGAGCTCGCCGAGCTGAAGAAGAGGGTGAAGGCGGCGCGGTAGGGCCGAGTGCCTCGCTTGCGCTCCCATCCACGGCCACGTGGTCACGAAGGGCCCGCGGTGCTTCGCCAGCGCGGCCCTGGCCCGCGCGTGATGTGGTCGACGGCGTCTGCGAGGGCGAGCCAGAAGCCGGTGTCGGCTAGGATCCAGTCCTCTTCCCGATGGAACGGGTGAGATCGGCCTTGTACGAGACAGAGAGATCCTCGGGTCCGCGCGCGCAAGCGACGAAGCCAGCGCGCTCGAGCACCTCCGCCGGCGAGCCTTCTTCGTGGACGATGGCCGCGTAGTAGCGGTCGATCGACTCCGTCACGATCTCGGTCGTCGACATCTTGGTACACCTCTCGAGATACGCGACCTTGCGCGCAACATCCGGGGGGAGGCGCGCGTTGATCCGATGAGTTTTGGAGGCGGCCATATGGTTTGTATGACGGTCACCCGCTCCGACGTCAACGACGCGGACGCAGGTGCGGACGCAGACCCAGACAGCGCGTCAAGACCAAGCCGCTGCGCTGTGGCAGTCTTGCCGGCGCGACCGCGTCGGGAAGACTATCCTCCGCCCGTGGCGGGTGCGACGCTCCGCGCCGTGGTCCCTGACGAGCCTCGCGTGCCCGCCTCACCCAACCGCCAAGTCTCCGGGCCGCGTGTGCTCGTCGCGTGCACGGCGGTCGCGGCGTTGATGGTGGCGATGAGCCTCGTGTGGCGCCTCGCGCACGAGCCCCAAGACGTACGCGGGATAGGCGAAGCGACGATGCCGAGCTCCGCACCAAGCGCCACGGTGGACGCGGTTCCCCCGTCCGTCGCGATGACCGCGCCACGGTTGCCACCGCCGCTCCCCCCGACGAGCGCGAGCGCCGCTGTTCCTGCGGCTCCCGGCGCCTCGTCTACCGCCACGATCGGAACGGTCAGGGTGACGGTGGCGGGCCATCGTATTTTCATCGACGGACGACTCGCTGGGGAAGGGCCACGAGCGCTTTCGCTCTCGTGCGGTCCACACCAATTGCGGATCGGGAGCGCAGGGGCGATTCGCGCGATCGACGTGCCGTGCGGCGGGGAGGTCGTCGTCGGGGAGACTCCGTGACGGGGTTGTCGGCGACCACGGCGTCCGGGGTGGTGCCGCAGGGCGGTCACGGAAGAATCGAGAACGTCTTCCCCCGACCGATGCGGTACGCACCGAATCCACGCCGGTCGAGCGTGAGCACCTCCGTGATCGAGAGCTGCTCTGCGCTCACGACGAGGAGCGCGTCGACGAGGTCCATCGGAGCGTCGCGGTAGCGCGACATCAGGGCGGCGGCCCGGTCGAGACGAGCCGCGTCGAGGGGAACGATCTCCGCTTCCACGGCGACGCCGAGGCTCATCGCGGCGGCCTGCCCTCCCCGCGTGCGTCGCAGCAGATGTGCAGCTTCAATCAGCACCCCTTCGACGGTCACGACGCGCGCACGAAGCCCTCCCCACACCTCGGCGCACCGGACGTGATCGGGGTCCTTGGCGTTGACGAGGGCGACGAGGAATCCCGTGTCGAGGAGAACGGTCCTAGCCACGCCGGTCGGGGTTCCAGGTCTCGAGCGCGGCGCGAGCGTCACGTCCGTTCGGCGCGCGCCCGCTCCGGACCGCACCCACCCAGCGACGACTCCGCTCGCCCAGCGTAGGGCCGTTCTCGTCGGGTTCGGCGAGCTCGCGCTCGACCGCCGCGCGCACGATCGCCGAAGGCGTCGTCCCGAGAGACAGGGCGCGCGCGCGGAGCCGCTTCAGCAAGCGTGAACTCAGGCGGATCGTGATGGTCGAGGCGAGGTAGCTCATGTAATACAAGCGTAAGACACGGGAGCGTCTGCGGCAAGGCGGGGCGGACGCTTCCGCGGGCTAGTCGACGGCGTCGTCAAGCGCCTCGTCGGCGAGCACGAGCTCGACGACCTACTCCTCGACCCTCGGGTCGTCGAACCGCCCCGTCGCGGGGGGGCATCGTCCAATGAGCACGCGCGATGCCAATCGCCCGACACGCGCAAACCAGGAAGCTTCCTCACTCATCCAAACGAAACCCGATCCGGCGCCTCGGCGTCGCCGGCGGCGGTTGCTTCGCACGGGCTCGGCTTGATCTTCGGTTGCCTGCACATCGCGGCAGGCGTCTCCATGACCTATGCGGCGCTCTTCCGCCTGCTCGTCGTGTCGCGCTTCGAGCTCTCGCCCAGGGGCTTCGTCCTCGAACATGCCCGGTTCCCGGGCAAGCGAGTCGAAGAGCGGATCTACGACGTCGCGGGGTTCGACGTCGCGCAGGTGGCCGCCGGGCGACTCTCCCCGACGCGATTCGGATCGCACGGATGGAGGACGCCGTGGCAGCTCCGGCTCCTCACGCGGGCGGGCGTCGCGCGGCGGCTCCCGATCGCGATCGACGATGTCGAGCACCTCCGCTACATCGCGGACCGGTTGAACGCGACGCTCGCGGAGCTTCGGGCGCCGATCGGGTATCGGGACGAGCGGATGCTGCCGCCGGCGGCGTGAGTGGACGGCGAGGGGGTCGTGTGGGAGGGGCCGTTCTCGAGGGCGGACATCAGTCGCGGTGGGGGACAGGCGCCGCTCAAGGGGGCTGCCGCGGGCAATCACGCCGCTGCCTTCAGAGCCCGCCCCGCGACTGCTACGCTCAACCCCATGCGCTCCGATGCCACTCCTCGCAGACGTGCGATCGGACTGGCCCTGATCGTTTCCGTCTGGGTCGCGGCAAGCTGTGGGAGCGTCAAGAGCAGCCCGTGCATTTCGGGGCAGACCGTGTCGTGCCCGTGCATCGGAGGTGGCCAGGGGGTCCAGTCGTGCGAATCGAGCGGCGACAGTTATGGGGTTTGCGAGTGCCCGGATTCCTCGAGCGGCGGGACGGGCAGCTCCTCAGGGGGGAGCACTAGCTCGGGCTCGGGGAGCTCCTCCGGTGGCTCTGGCTCAAGCTCAGGCTCCTCCGGCGGCTCAAGCTCAGGCTCCTCCGGCGGCTCAAGCTCAGGCTCCTCCGGCGGCTCAAGCTCCGGCTCCTCCGGCGGCTCAAGCTCCGGCTCCTCCGGCGGCTCAAGCTCCGGCTCCTCCGGCGGCTCAAGCTCCGGCTCCGCAGACGCCTCAAGCTCCGACTCCTCCGACGGCTCGAGCTCCGACGCCTCTGACGCCTCGAGCTCCGACTCCTCCGACGGCTCAAGCTCCGGCGCAAGCCCCGTTACCGTCGAGACGACCTGCACGCAGTTCGACACCAACTACGCGGAAGACTGTACCTGTCAGACCAACGAGACGGCGATCTCCGGCGGAACCTACTCGACCGGCAACATGCTCAACGCATTGCAGGTAGGCCCGTCGTACCCGACGACCGGTAATGGACCGCAGATCTGGCGCGTCTCGTGCGTCGAACCTTCCTCCGGAACGCGAATCCCGTGCAGCTCCCCGTTCGTCGTGTGCCTCGGAGGCGAATCTCAGGCGGCGCTAACCATCGAGACGACCAACTGCGCGCAGGTCACGAGCGACGACGCAGGCGACATCGCCTCCGAGTGCACCTGTCCGCCGACGGAGGTTGCGATCTCGGGTGGGACGTACACGGGGAACCCGGACGATATGATCAGCCTTACGCAGGTGGGCCCGTCGTTCGGAGGGTCGGCCCAGGTGTGGCGTGTCGCGTGCTCGAGTCCGGGGGGCAGCGCGATCGCCTGCCAGTTCCCCTTCGCCGTCTGCGTCGGCGCCCCCTACGCCGCCGCCGCCCGGGTCGAGACGGCCAACTGCGCGCAGGTGACGAGCGACGACGCAGGAGTCGCCGAGGAGTGCACGTGTCAGCCGACCGAGGTCGCGATCGCCGGCGGAGCGTCCGCGGGGACACCGAGCAACATGCTCAGCGGCAGCCAAGCGGGGACTTCGTTCGGTGGGTCCGCCAAACTCTGGCGCGTGTCGTGCGTCAACGGCGCGGGGACGCCCGTGGCGTGCTCCCAGCCGTTCGCGGTGTGCGCGGGGAGCGGAATCTAGGCGGCACCTGGTGTACGCGCGCGAGATCAAGACGCGCGGAGACGACGTGGTCGCGATGCTGAGCCTCGAGAGCATCGGGTACTTCAGCGATCGCGCGGGCTCGCAGCACTACCCGCCTCCGATCGGGCTCCTCTACCCGGACCGCGGCGACTTCATCGCCTTCGTGTCCGACCTCGGCTCGCGGTCGCTCGCCAGGCACACGATTGACCTCTTTCGCCGAAGCGCGCACGTGGCGTCGGAGGGGGCGGCGCTGCCGGGGGCGCTCCCCGGGATCGGCTGGAGCGATCAGTGGTCGTTCTGGAAGGTCGGGTACCCCGCAATCATGGTCACGGACACGGCGCCGTTTCGGAATCCGCACTACCACACGTCGCATGACACGCCGGAGACGCTCGACTATGGGCGGTGCGCGCGGGTCGTGGCGGGGGTGGAGGATGTGGTGGCGGGGATTGCGGGGGAGTGAGGCTCACACGTCGGTGAACCGAACCGAGATGCTTCCGCGGGCGAGCCCCAGCCTCAAGTGCAGGCCGAACACCTCGGGCCACTCCGGCAGCAGTCCGAAAAGGAGTCCCGACACTACGACCGCGATCACGATCGCCAACCCCGCGCGCCACGCTCGTACTCGGTGCAATCCGGCGAGGCCGACGCACAGCGCCCACGCGAAGACGAGGAATCCAGGCGCGATCGCGACGACCGCATACGGCCCCGCGAAGAACTTGCTTCCACTGAGAGTGACCGCCATCGCCGCGAGGTACAGGAGGAGATACGCGCCGGACCCGGGCCCCGCCCCCGCGTACAAGGCGACGCCGATCGAGCCGCGCAGCTTTCGAGTCGAGCCGCCGAGGCGCAGGACCGCGTGCGCCAGCGCGCCGAGGAGGGCGTAGTGGAGGAACGGCCCGACCGCGGCGAGGAGCTGGCGAGCGAGCGAATCGCTCCCGTCGTCGATCGAATGCGCGCTCTTCATGAGAGCGAGCACGAGCAGCGGGAGGAACTGATGCGTCGAAGCGACGATCGCCGCCGCCGTCGCGAGCATCCCGAACGGGTTCAGCGCTTCGCGCTCGCCGCGGTACCACTCGTCGGCGAAGCGCCCGGGGTGACGGGAGAAGGCGAGCGCCGTGCGGAAGAATTCGCGTAGCTCGCCGAGGGTCTGGCGGAGGGCGGCGCGGATCCAGTCAGGGGCGGCGTCGCCGTGAGCATCGGTTTCCGGGGCGCCGCGATTCACCGCGGCGAAGGATGCACCGGCGACGCGGCGGGATCCACGTCTGCGTCCTCCGCCGCAAGCGGAAGGCGACCGGCGCTCACGCTCGCGACGCGAACGTGCCTGCCTTCGTCGCCCCCGCTTGCGCCCCCATCCCCGATCGGCCAAGACCGCCGCCTCGATGCCGACCCCCCAGCTCCTCATGCTCTACAACCTGCGCTTCCACGCGCGCACGATCCGCGATCACGTCGAGCACCTGCGCAAGCACGGGTTCGTCTGGTGGGGGCGCTTCTACAACGGCCCCACGAAGTTCGACGCCACCGCGGCGCGCGCGCGGTGGCCGCACGTCGCGCAGCTCGCGGCGGAGCGGACGCTGTCCGGGGAGCCGTCGCTGCTCTTCGCGACCGACTTCCAGTCGCTCCACGTCTTCGACGTCACGCAGATCCTCCTCGGCGACGATCCGGGCCAGGGGGCGCGTGCGGCGGCCCTCCCCCACTACGCGGACAAGTCGGTGCCGCTCTGGTTTCGGGTCCGGGATTCGCGCGCGCTGTCGTACGACCACAGCTCGACCAACGACTGGCTTAGCGGGCGGCTCGGGCCGACCATCGGGGGGGCGACGCGCACGAACGGCGAGCCGTTCCAGCACCCGTACGATCCGACCGGCGCGGTGCTGAACCAGTTCCCGATCGTGCTCGAAGGGCCGGCGCACGCCGAGCTGTTCGACGGCAAGGGACCGAAGCGGTGGGCCGACGCGCCCGACGCGATGTCTCCGCGGCCGGTGCAGAAGGCGCTCGATCACCTCGACACGAGCATGGACCCGGCGGCGTGGAAGCGAACGAGCTCGGAGGCACGGGAGCAGATCGCCTGCGCCTGGGTGACCCGCGGCTATCTCGCGCGCGACGAGGACGTCGACCCGACGGACGGGTTCAACCACGTCGCCCGCGCGGTGGAGATCGAGCTGCGCGACGAGCTGGTCGACCCGCTCGAGCGCCTCGTGGCCGCGCGCAAGCTGAAGCGGCTCGACGACGCGATCGCCGACGCGCGTGGGACCGGCGCCCGAGGGGAGCGTAAATCGTGGACGATGGGGTCGATCGTGGGGTTCGTGCAGAGCTTCGCGACGCACCATCGTCGCGACCTCGAGGCGCTCGGGCTCGGGGAGCTCGTCAAGCTGTCCTTGAACATGAAGTGGCTCAAGGAGACGCACGCGCTCCGGAACGTGACGACGCATATGGATCCCCGCGCGGCGGTCGATCCGCGCAAGGAGGCGAGGAGGGCGCTGTTTGCGTTCTTCGAGCGGCAGGGGAAGGACCTGGGGGGGATCCTGGATGCGAGGGACGCGGTGCGGAGGGTCGGGGGAGCGGGCGGACCTGAAGGCCCGTGACGCGGTGCGCGGGCACGCGGCTCGCGTAGACTTGTGGTGTGAGCCCGTCGCCGTATCGCGCACCAGCCTCGCTTCAGCGCCCCACGCGCCAGAATCCCAGCGCCCGACGAGCGCTCAATCTCGCCTTCAACGTCGCCGTCGTGATGGCTGTCGGTGTCTTGGCAACGGTGCCTTTCCTGCGTCCACGAGGGACCAGGCCGTCCGGCGTCGTAACCGGATCGACGGGGCTCACACCCGCAAACAACAGCCTCTTGGGTCGGAGCCCCGATGGGGGACTGGCGAGTCCTGCGACTCTAGACGCGCTCGAGAGTCCAATACCGCTGAAGGAGAACGACGATCTCTTCGAGAAGGTGCAGCTCGGATGGTGCACTTGCGAGGGCGGCCCTGTCTGTTCTTGCGACGGTCCGAAGCTCCCCGATGGTGGAGCACGCAGGTTCGTTTCGTGGTGAAGCCCGCGGGGAAGGGGGCCGGGGGGAAGGGGTTGAAGCGGGAGGCGTGCGAGTTCATCGCGAGACTCACGCCCATGCACCGCGCGGATCGCGCCTGCGCACCGACGGGTGCAGCGGGGCGCACCCCGGGGATCCTGGCGCCGCACCGCTAGGTTCGTGCCCGCGCACCCGGCGGTGCACGCGGTTGCACCGCGCGGATCCCCGTCGTGCACCGGCGGGTGCACGGCCGTCCACCCGCGGGTGCGTGGTGATGGACCTGCCGGATCACGCCCGCGCACCGCTAGTACAGAGGCGTGCACCCGCGGGTGCATGGTCACGCACCTGCCGGATCGCGCGCATGCACCCCGCGATGGACGCCCGCGCGCCCCGATCGAACGCGCGTGAAAGCGACGGCGAACCGCGGAGTTGCGCGTAATCGACCTCGGCTTTCGTCAATTTTCAGTTCTCGCCAATAACTCCCTGTGAGGACCAGATCATGCCGGGGAGACCGAACAACACCACAGTGGTAGACGCCTGCGTGCGGCGCCTCCGCGCGCTCGCGAGCTACGCGGGCGGCGCGACGGCGATCGCGATCAACGGGCGCAAGCTCACCGTCGCCGAGGTGGTCGCGATCTACGACGAGTGCCTGGCCTCGCGAACCGACCTCGCGCAGAAGCGGGCGGTCGCCCGGGCGGCGATGGATCGCCGCGCGACCGCGGAGGCTGCGCGGCGCGAGGCGGACCAGGCGCTCCGGGGGTGGGTCGCGAACGAGTTCGGGATCGCGAGCAAGGAGGCGATCGACTTCGGCTTCCCGCCGCCCAAGAAGCCGGAGCTCACGGTCGACGCGAAGGCGCTCGCCGTTGCGCGCACCAAGGCGACGCGCGCGGCGCGCCACACGATGGGCAAGAGGCAGAAGGAGCAGATCCGGGGGACGCTCGCGGAGACTCCGCCTGCAACGCCCGCAGTAGGAGAGAGGCCATGGCCGCCGGTCAGCTCGGAGTGATCGCCGTCCCCACCCCGAGCGCGTCCCCCGCGGAGCCGGCTCGCAGGAGCCCGCTGTGGGAGAGCACGCGCCGCGCGTTCCTCGCGAAGTGGCCCCAATGCGCGGTGTGCGCGAGCGACGCGGTGCACGCGCCGGACGCGCTGAACGTGCATCACGTCGTGCCGGTGGAGTTCGTGCGAAGGGCGGGGAGGCCGGAGCTGGAGCTCGACGAGCGGAACCTGATTACGCTGTGCGAGGCGGGGGAGAATCATCACTTCGTGGTGGGGCACCTCGGGGATTGGCTGTCGTACAACCCGGACGTGCGGGGGGATGCGGCGAGCGTGGACTGCAGGGGGAAGCGGAGCGGGGAGATTGAGGGGATGGCGTGGTGGAAGGAGAGGAGGGCCGGGAGGCCGAAGCATTGGGGGGAGATGACGGCGGGGGACGTGGCGGAGCTGGCGGCGGGGTTGGCGACGACCTTCGCCTAGCCACCCGCTCTCCCGGCGAGGTCGCGCAGAAGCAGATCGAGCCGCGCAAAGTCGGCGAGGAGCGGTCCGTCCAGCGCTACGGCGGTCGCCCGCAGAGACGTGAGGCGCTCCGCATCCCATGTCGCCGCATAGGCATGACGGAAGAAGTGCCGGAACGCGAGCAGCACTCTGGCGTCCCGGACGCTCGCCGGGGAGAGCACCGCCGGACGCAGTCCTTCGATCTCGAGCGCCATCGCATCGAGGAGCGCCTGATGCCAGTCCGCGCCCTCCGGAGGCCCGTCGAACGCGCGCGCGACGCGCGTGAGCGCCGACTCGACGGCGCCATAAGCGTGATGGAGCGCCACCGCGGCCTGCGCAAGCGTCGCAGGCGTGGGGGCATCGAGGTCGACCCCTCGTAGCTCGCCGAGCCGCGCCGTCCACGCAGCCACGTCGCTCGCGACCTCCGCACGCAAGCGAAGGAGCTGTGCCTTCACAGCGCCTTGCCCTCGTCCCGGATGCACGCTCGCAGGCTGTCGCCCGCTTCCTCGACGCGAACGAGATCGACGCGCCCGCCAAACAGGTCCATCAGCGCGGCGAGCGCGGAGAAATACGCGGACGCCGGAAGCCCTTCGACCGCGAGATCGACATCGCTGTCTCGCCGCACGTCGCCGCGCGCAAGCGAGCCGAAGAGCCAGACGCGCCGCGCCCCGTGCTGCTCAAGGAGCCCTTTGGCCGCGTCCACCTTCGCGAGCTGGGTCCTGGCGCGGCCTGCAGCGCGCGCACGCTCGTCGGAAGCGCGGCGTGCGAGGGTCGCGAGGATGTCGGCGGAGGAGACCACAGCCCCATGGTACCACGCGCGTTTCGCGTCCGCCGCTTGCGGGCTCTACGAGTCGCTGCCCACGTCGGCGAAGACCTCGGCCTCTGACGAAGCCGTCACGGCGCGCGTGTGCCAATGCGTGAGGAGCGAGACATCCTTGCAAGCGGCAAGCTTCGCCTTGCTCGCCTCGCCGCACCCGAGCCCCCGGACCATGAGGACCGATGCGATCGCGCCGCGGAGAGCTTCCTCGCGCCCCTCTTGTCTCAACTGCTCGCCAGCGTTCATCACGTCCTCCCGGCCCTGCGGCCCGGTCATCTGGAAAAGCATAGTCTGAAACTGCTCCATATCAACGTCGGCCGGCGCCGTCTCGTACAGGTACAGGTGGAGCTGCTCGAGCAGCTCGCGCGTGCGCTCGTCGCGGCCGAGCGTTGCCATGATCGCGCCCATCAACGGAGCGGCCCCGAGGACCCTCTCGAGCGAGCGCGAGGACCAGAGCGCGAGGCGCACGAGGCGGGTGAGCGAGCCGACTACGCGCGACGCGAGCTCCTCGAGCGAGAGAGCTGCGAGGTCGTCGAGGAGGAAGCGGAAGTGCGGCTGGAACGGGCGGGTCACTTCGAGCAAGGCAGGACTGGCGTCGAACATCGTGGCGAGCTCCGGCGCGGCCCGCCATCCCTCAGGTCCGTGGTGGAGGAGGACCGGCAAGATCAGCGGGAGCGTGACCGCCGGAGGGTGGTCGCGGAGCCAGCGGTCCCAGATGCGGACCATGTAGCGAAGGAAGCGGAGCGGCATGTGCGCGTCGAAGGTGGACTGGTGCTCGAAGAGGACGTAGACGAGCGCGCCGCGATCATCTCTCGTGCGGACCGCGTACAGCAGGTCGGTGTGCGCGTGGCGCAGGTCGTCGTCGACGAACGACCCCGGGGCGACGGCGAGCGTCGCGAGGTCCAGGTGCGCGAGGACGTCCGGAGGGAGGACGAGGGCGAGCTCACTCCGCGCGACGTCGGGCTGACCGAAGGCGGCCTTGAAGAGGGCGTCGTGCATCGCGCTGGGAACGGAAAGCACGCGGGGTGCCGACACGCGAGGCGTGGGTATCGCGGGGAATCTGCGGAGCGCGGGGTGGCAGGGCCAAGATCCGGGGTGGCACGGACCACTTGCGCGCGTCGACAGCGCCAGCGCGACTAGCCTTCGCGATCGCGACGGGACGGAGGCTCGAAGGTCTCGACGACCTCGTACATCCCGGGCTCGAACTTCGCGAACGTCAGCGCCTCGCGCAGGATCGGCGCGGGCGTCGGGTCCTTACGCATCGCCTCGTAGTCCTCGATCGTCCGCCACTGCGCGTACATCGTCACCTTCGTGCCGTCGAGGCTGCGATGGAGGCTCGACGATACGAAACCCGTGGCGTGACGCACGGACCCCTCGGTTACCGCCGTGAGCAGGTCGACGAGCCGCTGCTGGTTCTCCGGAGCGACGGTGAAGACGTTGATGAATGTGGTCAGCTTCGATTGCTTTGCGATGACGGTCATCGCGTACCTCGCTAACGCATCGAGCGCGATCGCACCAGACACGGTGCCGGGCGGACGCGCGGTCTCGGTCGGGGTGGGTCATTGACTCGGCTGTCAGCGACGAGCACCTCCGCCACGCATCGATCGCCCGTACCTGAGCTTGAGCCTCTTCGGAGGGCTCGACCCTCACCGTCCGCCCGCGCGGGCGCGTAGCTCCGTCGCGTGACGCCCTCGCGAGGCGGCGGTAGGTTGGCGCGCATGGCCCCCGCCGCCATCCGCGCCCTCGTCGACGACCTTCACGGAGTCAAGGCAAAGCACGCTGAAACCGTCCACGTGCACGAGAACGACGACGGCGCGACCGTCTCGGCCGAAAGGACGCGAACGCGCAACGGCGAGACGATTCGCTGCAGTCTCTTCTTCACTCTAGTTCTGGCGTGCTCTTGCGGCGGCAGGCTCAGCGGAGAGGTGGGACTAACGTCCGGAGCAGAACCTTCGTCGGGCCCTCCCGGAGACGTCGGTGAGAACGGTCCGCCGAGTGGCGACGCATCCGCCTCCCCCGCGGGAGGGTCTCTTGGCTCCTCTTCCGGTTCCTCTTCAGGAGCTGTGGTCTCATCTTCAGACTCGGGCGCGCCGGTCCCCGCTGCTTACGTCTACTGCGACTTCATATGCGGGCTGACACCTTACCTGACGAGCTTGGGGGGCCTGGAATGCCCGTCAGCCCAGGTCTGCAGCGTGACCTACGAGTTCGGTCCTCCCCAATACGCCTGTTGCGAAGTTGAGCGTGGCGATTGCACGCCGACGACCGACACTTGCAAGACCTGCACGATCCCGCAGAACGATGGCTCGACATGCACCCTTCCCGCCGATGGCATCTCGACATGTCCGGGCTCAGCGTGCGTTTGCGAGTTGAACAACGTCGGGCTGGCGAAGGTGAAGTGCCCCTGACCCGCGGACGCTCAGCCGTCGCTCGGCGCGTCCTGTGCCCCGGAATCGAGATCACCTGCGTCTGAGCCGCACCCCCCATCGGCGGGAGACTGGAGAGCGCAGCCCCACTGCGAACCGGCGCAAATGCACCCGTAGATGGCAGGGCTCGAACCCGCGCACGGACTGACGTTGTACATACAGGCAGTCCCTCCTCCCGGGCATGTCCCCGTTGGCAGCTCATCGAGCGTGAGGTCACCGCCGTCGTCGATCACGGGGCAGGGCGTCGGGCATACTCCGGTCCCCACAAAGGTATCGGCGCAGTCCCATACGCCCGCGTCGCATGTGCACGTATAGCCGTCGACCCTCACGCCGGCGCCGCAGGGGTCGATGCCATAAGAACAGGAGCCGGTTCCGGAACAGGCCCCAGCTGGCAGATCGCTCAGCGTCCCATTCGGCCCATACGGACCGGGCGCTCCATCGTTGATCGGGGGGCACACCAGACCGATCGACGTGTCGCCCGCTTCATTCCCAGCACCGCTCGCATCCACGACCGCCGTGCTCGCGTCGCCGCCAGGAGCTACCGGCGCGGTCGGGGCACAGGCAGCCGTCCCAACCGCGAGCCCGACGATCAATCCAGCGCGCGCCCACCGCATCATTTTCGTGCTCTACCCATTGGACGAAGAAGGCTCCGCGTGCGAACGCTTGCTTCTGCAGCCAGACCCCATTTTCGACCACAATCGTCTCGCCCGGCAACGCGCTCCAAGGTGCTCGTGCGAGCCGGGTATCTCGAGAGATCGGGCGACGGGTGGGAGCCCACGGCGAAGGCGTACTTCTGGAGCGCCGCGTACCTCAACGCGGTCCGCGAGAAGGCGCGACGAGAGCCTTCGGCGTGAACCCGACATCGCGCACGCGTGGTGACCCTCGCGCCCCCTCCGCCCCTCCCGTCCCCGCCTCGCCCCCCTAGTCCGACCGCGGTACGATTCCCCCATGCCCGCCATGGCCAAGGTCAGCATCACCATCGACAAGGCCAAGCTCCGCCTGCTCCGCAAGCGCGCGAGGCGACTCCACGGCGGGAATCTCTCCGCGGTGATCGACGAGGCCACCGAGCCCCTGCAAAGACTCGAGGCGATGGGCGACTACCTCGAGCGCATCGACGCGCCGGAGCTGACGGACGAGCAGTTCGAGGACATCCGCGCAGAGTGGCACGGGCAGCCAAAGCCCAAGCGCCGCTCGCCTTCCTTCGGGTCGACCGCGTAGACGAGGGCCTGGCGAGGACCGCGGGCGAGGCGCTCGCCACGATCGCGGGAGCCGCGGCGATCGAGCCGGAGCTCGAGCTCGACGAGCGGAACCTGATCACCGCTGTGCGAGGCTCAAAATCAGATGTGGCGCCAAGGGTACCGAGGGTTCGAGTCCCCTTCTCTCCGCGACGAATCTCCGCGGACGACTCCTGATCGCGGCGCACGCCTTTCAGCCACCGCGGCTTCGCGGCGGCGTCGAGCGCGCGGCTACTTCACGCAACGCCCGAAGTCACACCGGAAGCCCGCCGGACAAGCGAATGTGCACTCGCTCTTGCCGGGCCCGGCATGTCCCGACGGATCGCGTTCGTACGTCTGGACGCCGTACGCGTTCACCGCGCGGAGGCATTCGCCAACTATCGCGCCCGCGCGCTTCGAGCACATCAAACCGGGGCCACACGCATAGTCGTTCGTGCACCCGGCTGACTGCACGTCGCTTGGCTGGGCTTGAGGAGGTGGCGGACTCCGAGCTGCCGAATATCCCGCAGCGAAACCGCCTAGCCCCGCAGCGAGCCCAGCGGCGAGAGCTCGAAGCGCGCGCCGCCGATCCTCCGCATCCTCAGCCTCGCTCTGGGCCTCCGCCTGCTTCACCGCACGCGACCTTGGCGGGGACAGATCCCATCCGACGTCAGGTTTGTCATTGTCGGCAACGTCCTCGCCCGGCTTGGCGCAGAGAAACTCGAGCCAGTACACAGGCGTGTCCCAGCGACGACCGCTGTGATTCCTGAGCGAACGTGCGCCGTCACGGCATTGATTGTTGGCCGACGCAATGCAGTCGTCAGGCGTGTCCTCGCACCTAACGCGATAAACGATGCCTACGTCCGACGACTCGACGACCTGGGGCTCCGGCAGATGCGCGCAGCCAGCCAGCGCGGCACTTGTGCAAAGGGCGAGCGCCGCGACGAAGCGAGCACCAGTGCCTACGCTGTGGCGCATACCGAGAGCGTATCGCGACTGCTCCCACGGAGCATCCACGGCCTCGCCTTCCTCGGGCCGACCGCGTAGACGACGGCCTGGCGAGGACCGCGGGCGAGGCGCTCGCCGCGATCACGGGAGCCACTACGCGGCTCACTCTTCCCCCAGTTACACAAATTTCCTGACGCTCCCGGGGGAGTGAGGTTCCCGTCCCGAGAAATCTCCGCCATGTCTCGAGAAATCTCCAACCCGTCTAGAGAGCTCTCCTCCCCGTCTTGAAAACTCTCCTACCCGTCCCGAGAGATCTCCAACACGTCTTGAAAACTCTCCTACCCGTCTCGAGACATCTCCTACCCGTCTTGAAACCGCTCCTAGGCCGTGCCTTAGAAATGATCGTTTCCTGAGAAATCGGATCGTTTAGTGTTCGCCTGCTTGACGCGCGACTCCGCAGGCGGCGCTCTCGTAGCTCGCTGGTAGGATGGGCCGCAGCATGCGGCCTGTTGCTCTAGTCGCCATCGTGGGTCTCGTCGGCTGCGCGAAGCACTCGGAAAATGCCGCACCAGCACCCCTCGTCCCCGCTCCTCAGCCCTCCGCGCCTTCACCCACAGCGGCCGACGCATCGGAAGTGAACGATGGCGCGATCCCGAACGCCGCCGATGCCGAAGTTCCGCACGAGGCTAGTGGCGACGGGCTTGAGGCGGCTCCCGAGATCCTGAACGGCACGGTGTTGGTTGTCGATGGCTCGTGGGACTTGCAGCACCGATTCGCGCAGACGGTCGCTGGTCGGCTCGACACGATCAAGTGCCAGGACGGCCTCATCTGCGACGGCGATCACGGTAAGCCCGGCGACGATTGGTGGGTGCCTATGTGGGCCACTAGACTCACGCTCAACGGCCGAGCGGTCTATAGGCTCGCATGCGATGCGGGCCGGAGCCCTGGTTGCGACGCCACGACTGCGGGCTGGCAGATGCCCGTCATCGTCGGTCGCATTGGTGACCTCGATCCCATAGAGACGGTGATCATGGTTCAGGCAGGGTTCATGGGGAACGGCTGCGAGAACGGCCCCTTCTTCTTCATGTATGTCCGCCAGAATGGAGCCATCGAGTATTCCAAGCTCCTCGACATGTGCGACGGAAAGGCTCGAATCCAGCGCGATGGACAGATCATGCGCGTTCGCATCTCAGGGCAGTCGGTGAATCGCGGCCCTACGCTCCCCCCACGGCCCCGACCCGACACGATCTACACGTATGATCTTGTTCGACGGACACTGGCCAAGCAGAACTAGGCCAGCCGCGCCGGTGGGAAGGATCTGACGGCGGCGCTCCCTCGCGGAATCCACTTATCGGGCCGTGGTTTCATGGATGATCCTCTTGCTCGCCGAGTCGCTCAGCGCTTCCTCACACACCTCGCCACCACGACGGCCGCCACTGCGGGAACGTGGGCACTCGATCTGCTCCGCATCCTTAGCCGAGCGCTGTGTGTCCGCGCCCGCTCGTACCGGCACGTCGAATCGACCCTCAAGAACGGGCTCGACCGCGTCGCGGTCACCGACGAGCAGACCTCTCTTCCGCTCACGCACGAGAACGTGCGCGGGCGCGACTACTACCACTGACAAAAGCAAAGGAGGACGAATGCTGACCGAACCGACGGGAGGGGGCCCGGGAACGGCCGCCGCTGGCCCAGGGGAGGGCGTAGACCGCAACGCGCTCCAACCGAAGGAAACCAAGCCATGATCTCACGTTCAGGAGCCGCAGCGCCCCCGTGCGACTCGCGCTACCCCATGGACGCCCTGAACGACGCCCTCCTCCACGACACCGCGGTCTCGACCTTCCTCGGCGAGATGTGCCTCACGTCGCTCGGTGAGAACGACATCCCGCGACCCGTGAGCTTGAAGGACATTGGCCTCGATGGGGACGCCCTCTTCTGGGGCGCCATGGCGGACGTGCTTGTGCGAGCCGGGTATCTCGAGAGATCGGGCGACGGGTGGGAGCCCACGGCGAAGGCGTACTTCTGGAGCGCCGCGTACCTCAACGCGGTCCGCGAGAAGGCGCGACGAGAGCCGTCGGCGTGAACCCGACGTCGCGCACGCGTGGTGACCCTCGCGCCCCCTTCGACCGAACCAACCCCGCCTCGCACCCGTGGTCCGACCGCGGTACGATTCCCCCATGCCCGCCATGGCCAAGGTCAGCATCACCATCGACAAGGACAAGCTCCGCATGCTCCGCAAGCGCGCGAAGCGACTCCACGGCGGGAATCTCTCGGCCGTAATCGACGAGGCCACCGAGCACCTTCGGAGACTCGAGGCAATGGGCGACTACCTCGAACGCATCGGCGCGCCGGAGCTGACGGACGAGCAGTACGAAGACATCCGGGCAGAGTGGCACGGACAACCGAAGCCCAAGCGCCGGAAGCGGTCCGCATGAAAGGCATCACGCTAGACACGGGGGCCCTCCTCGCGCTCGAGCGGCGCCGAGACCGAATGGTCCGCGTGCTCCACGCGGCTCGCCGGGCGAGCGTCCCCATCACGGTCCCGTCGCCCGTCGTCACGGAGTGGTGGCGCGGACGATCGGACGCGAGGGAGCACGTGCTCGCGTTCCTTCGGGTCGACCGCGTAGACGAGGGGCTGGCGAGGACCGCGGGCGAAGCGCTCGCCGCGATCACGGGCGCCACGGCGATCGACGCGATCGTCATGGCTTCCGCAGCGCGGCGCGGGGACGTCGTCTACACGAGCGACCTCGGAGACCTCGAGCGCCTGCAGCGCTTCTTCCCGTCGGTGCGGTTGCTGTCGAGCTGAGCGATCGGGGAAGCGCTCAGCCACTTGCGCGCTCGCATCGCCTGCACCAGCCGCGACCACCATCGTGGCCGAGACGCTTGCGGCGCACGACACCCCTTCCCTGCTTGCAGGGAAGGGGCGGGGGATGGGTTGGGATCGCCGTCGAGATGAGAAGATCAGTGCTCAAAGCGGGGCACGGGGCCCGGGTGGTCCGCTTTCCCCCCGTCCTTCCGCCCACTTCCAAAATTCGTCACGCCTTTTCGTCAATTTCTCGTCCTGGCCAATAACCCCTACTGAGGGGAAACGCTCCGCAGCAGTCGGGCGGCGGCCGACCCAGGACAGGAAAGGAGGTGAAAGGTCATGTCTAACAACAGTCAAAACAACGCAGCCGTCGTCGACGTATGCACGCAGCGCCTCAACGCGCTGAAGGCGTACGCCGACGTCAAGGCCCCGATCGCGATCAACGGAACGAAGCACAAGGCTTCGCAAGTCGTCGCGATCTACCAGAGCTGCCTCGACTCCCGCGCTGCGCTCGCAACGAAGCGCGCGGAGACCAAGGCCGCGATGGCCGTTCGCTCGAGCGCCGAGTCGGCGCGACAGCAGGCGGATCGGGGGGTCAAGGCGTGGGTGGTGAACGAGTTCGGAGAAGGGAGCCAGCAGGCTCTCGCCTTCGGGTTCCCGCCGCCCAAGAAAGCCACGCGCACGGTCGAGAGCAAGGTGAACGCCGTCGCTCTCGGAAAGGCCACGCGCGCGGCTCGCCACACGATGGGCAAGAAGCAGAAGTCGCTCATCAAGGGGACCATGGTGGTCCCCGTCGCGCCGGCGAATCCGGCGATCACGCCCGCGGGGGCTTCACCCGCGAGCCAGCCTGCGACGTCCGCCGCTCCGGTGGCGGCGCCGCAGCCTGCGACGCTTACCGCTCCGGCGGTAGCGCCGCTCGCGACGCCTACCGCTCCGGCGGTGGCGCCGCAGCTTGCGACGTCCGCCGCTCCCGCGGTGGCGCCGCAGGCGCAGACGCAGATGGTCAACGGCGCCCAGGCGCCCGCGGCCGCTGCGTCCGCAAACGGTGCCTCGGGCCACTAGCCCGAAGCGCCGTAGGGCCGAACAGCACGCGCGGGGTGCAACTCCCCGCCGGCCCACCATCACATGAACATCATCGAACGAACATCGCCGCGCCTTGACCCCACGCGGCCCTCGTTTACGGTGCGCCCCGTGAACGGGACGAATCGCTTTCGCGGGCAGGACTGGGAGACGCTCAGGGAGCGGTTGACGGCGTTTGCGCACCGGCGAACGCACAAGCGCTCGTGGGAGCTCGCCGAGGACCTGGCGCAGACGGCGATCGCCGACCTGATCACCCGCCCGGAGACCTGGGACCCGGAGAAGGAGCCGCTGATCAAGCACCTGGCCAAGCGGGTGATCGGCCTCGCGTCGAACGATTGGAGCCGGAAGAGGACGGCGCTCGAGGTGCTCTTCAGGCCCGGCGAGGGCGAGGACGGCGGGGAAGCGCCTGACGTGGAGCACGAGGAGGACGCGATCGAGGACGTCCTCGATCGGCGCCGCGTCGCCGCGCGCTTCCGCGCGGGGCTCGACGAGCTGGTCGCCGGAGACGAGGACGCCGCGGTCGTGGTGGCGCAGATGGCCGAGGGGCGGGACACGCCGGCCGCGATCGCGAAGGCCTCGGGGCTCCCCCTCGCGCGGGTGCGCGACGCACGACGGCGCGTTTTCTACCACAGCAAGGCCGTGGCAGAGCAGATGAGCGATGCGATCGACGCCGCGGACGACGCGCGCGTCGACGGCGTGGAGTCGATGGAAGGAACGGAGCCAACGGAGCGAACGGAGCAGACGGAAGAAGAGGAGGTCGAGTCATGACCGGCACCAAGCGAGACGGAGCCGCGCTGTACCGCGCGCTCCAGGAACAGGAAGCGCTCGACGACCTCGACGAGATCGAGGCCATGTCCGACGAACAGCTCGACCAATACGTCACTGCGAATGGCGGCGACCCCAAGGCGATCCGCGCGAGAGGAAAGGCACACGCCGAAGCGATGCTGGAGCGCAGCACGGCGAACCAGGCCGTGCTCGAGCGACTCGAGGCGTTCCGGGAGCAGGCCGCCGCGCACAGAAGCGGGCCTCCCCTCCCCCGCGTCGCCCTCCTCGCGCGGCTCGAGACGGCACGCCAGGATCCGAGGTTCGCGGCGCCGGTGGCGATGCTCTTCCAGAAGAAGACGGCCGAAGCGTGCACCGACGCCGAGCTTCAGGCGCTCGTCGATTCGATCGAGCTGCTCGCGAAGCTGGAAGAATCCTGAGCCGATGCCGAAGGTTCGGCCTGCGTCGGAGCGCGCCGTGGCCGCGGCGCGCCGCCTCCTCGGCGAGAGACGCACCCGCTGCGACGGCGGGCCCCTCGACGTCGAGGCGCTCGCCGCGGCGTGCGGGGCGATGGTGCTCTACGGTCCCCTCTCGACCGCGCGCGGCGCGCTCGTGCGGGGGGGCAAGAGCGCGATCATCCACGTCGATGCGCGGGCGCGGTGGCGCGCGTGGGCCCGCTTCACGATCGCCCACGAGCTGGGGCATCTCCGGCTCCACTCCCTGATCGACCACTACACGCAATGCACGATGGCCGACGAGCCGCGCGACGATGCCGCGTACGACATCGAGCGGGAAGCGAGCGACTTCGGGACGGAGCTCCTCGTGCCGGAGGAGCGCGGCGCACCGTACTGCGCGGTCGAGCGCGCGAGCGTCGAGGACGTCGACCGGCTTGCGCGCGCGTTCGGCACGTCGTTCGAGATGAGCGCGATCCGCTTCGTCGAGCTCACGATGGCACCGTGCGCAGTCGTGGTCTCGGAGGACGACGTCGTGCAGTGGGCGCTCGAGTCGCTCACGTTCCCCGGGACGATCGCGAAGTGGCGGCCGCTCCACGCGTGCTCGATGGCGGCTCGCCTCCCCTCCCGCGTTGGGGCGGATCGGGAGCGCGAGGTGCCGGGAGCCGCGTGGAAGAGCGACGGCGCGCTGGTCGAACGGGCGTGGCGGACGCGTCGGGGGCGGACGCTGAGCTGGATCGTCGCGGCGCGGGGGTAGCCCCGGGGACCCGCCCGAGCCCCCTGCGTTGGCAGACCCCCCGCCTCCCCCTCAAAGTAGAGGAGAAGCCGGGCGGGGTCGCCCACCCGCAGCCTGAGCGTGTAGGCTGCCCGCATGTGGGTTTTCTCGTGAGCCCGCCGCAGTCGCTTTGCTTCCAGGTCTACGACGACGTGATCCTCGTCGCCCTCGGAGTGTCCCCGCCGAACGACTCCGATTGGAGCCGGTTCGTCGAACAGGCCGGACGAGCGATGATGCAGGGGCCCCGACCCATCCTCGTCGTGAGCGAAGGTGGCCTCCCGTCCGCGTCGCAGCGCGACGCGATGGACCAGAAGCTCCCCCCCGCGGGCGTGCTCACTGCGGTCATCACCGACTCGCCAGTCACGCGCGGCGCGGTCACCGATGCCCTTCGCCACCTCCGGGTCGACCCTTCACGCGACGCAGCGATCTTCAGCGTCATCCCCCGCATCTGCAACATCGTCGCCAGCGGCCCCTCCCCGCTCAACTACAACGGCGACATCTTCAACGCGCTCGATGACGACGGTCGTCTTTGGGGTCGCTTTTGGACCAGCCGGAATCACGACGGTCTCTCGGTCTTGGCGCCCGTGAAGGGGGACGGTTCACACGACGACGTCACCTTCTTGCTGCAGCTATCGGTCGTCCAAACGACCGCCGAGCTCACGATCGATCTCACCTTCTGGCAGCCCAACCTTGGCTGGAGGGGGAGCACGAAGACGGGCGGAGAGCGCTGGACGGCGCCAGACCTCGCGCAGAAAAGATCGCTCGATCTCACTTTCGCAGGCCGCGCCTGGGGGCGCCTCGTCGTTGACGGGGGCCGGTGGATGTTTCTCGATCCGCAGGGGCGGACTCGCCTGGAGCTGACACCGGCGACCGACGCGACCAATCCGTTCACCTTGCGCCGAGGCGACGCGCCCGTTCTGCGTGTCGCCGCGTTCGGACCCGATGGGCAGCCGCTTCGGCCCATGACGGCACTGCATCCTTAGAAACGGCGACGCGCACGCAGACACCTCCGCTCCACCTGCCGAGCGGACTGAGCGAGGCAGTCGCGGAGGGGTCTAGGGCCTGAGCATTCATCGCATCTCACGCGGGCATTCGCGATCGATCGAGCGCGCGAAGAGAAGCCCCCCACCCGGCCTCCCCCCGAATCGGGGGGAGGAGAAAACGTAGCGTGCGTGTCTCTTCGCAAATTCTCGGCTGGGGCAGAGTGCGGTGCGCTCCGTCCTCTCGATCTGGCCCAGCGTTCTCC
>JBKQKP010000204.1:0-28642 GCA_052147435.1 Polyangiaceae bacterium
TCGACGTCGCTGGTGCAGGGACAGCCAACGGCACTCAAATCCGTCTCTGGGACTGCAACGGCACCGTGGCGCAGACGTTCGTCCTGCAGCCGGCGGCGAACGGCTTCGTCAACATCGTGAACACGAACAGCAACAAGTGCCTCGACGTGCAGGGGGACAACCCGGCGAACGGCACCGTCGTGCAGCTCTACGACTGCAACGGCACCAACGCTCAGCTTTGGAACCCCGCCGCGGTCGGGCAGACCACTCTCGGCGGCGGGAGCGGCAGCGGCAGCTCGGGCGGCGGCAGCAGCAGTGGCGGCTCGAGCAGCGGGAGCAGCAGCGGCGGCTCACCGGCTGGATGGACCCTCACATGGTCCGACGAGTTCGACTTGCCGAACGGCTCCGCGGTCGATCCGACGAAGTGGCAATACGACACCGGCGGCAGCGGCTGGGGGAACAACGAGCTCGAGTACTACACCTCGGGAACGTCGAACGCCGTCATCGAGAACGGCGCGCTCGTCATCACGGCGACGCAGGACGGAGCGTCGTCGTACGATTGCTGGTATGGCCCGTGTCAGTACACGTCGGCGCGCCTGAATACCTCCGGCGAGTTCACGCAGCAGTACGGTCTCTTCGAAGCGAGCATTCAGATCCCCGAAGGATCGGGCGTATGGCCGGCGTTCTGGATGCTGGGGACGAACATTGGTTCCGTCGGGTGGCCGAACTGCGGCGAGATCGACATCATGGAGAACATCGGCAGCACGCCGGACTCCGTCTACGGAACGACGCACGGTCCCGGGCCGGGAAACTACCCGGACGTAGGGCTCTCCGGCACCGACACGGCCGGCTCCCCCTTCGGCGGCGGCTTCCACCTGTACGCGACCGAGTGGAGCGCCAACGAGGTCGACTTCTACGTGGACGGCAACCTCTACTGGTCAGTCACGCCGTCGTCGCTCCCGGCCGGCGCGACGTGGGTGTGGGATCAACCGTTCTTCCTCCTCCTGAACTTCGCGGTCGGAGGGAACTGGCCTGGGAGCCCGAACGGCACGACCTCGTGGCCGCAGCAGATGATCGTGGACTACGTGCGCGTGTACACCGCCAGCGGCGCGAGCGCGCCCCCCGCGAGCGGCGGCTAGGCGACCAGACCGTGAGCTGGGGGACCGGCTGCGAGCCGTAGGACTGGGTTACCATGCGCGCCGAGCATGCCCCCGCGCCTATCCCTCCCTGTCGAAAACCACCTCGCCGGTCCCTATGACGTGATCATCCTCGGCTCGGGCTACGGGGGCTCCATCGCCGCCTCGCGGCTCGCGCGCGCCCGCCGGAAGGCCCCGCATGCGCTCCCCCTGCGCATCGCGCTGCTCGAGCGCGGGAAGGAGCTGCAGCCGGGCGAATACCCCGAGACGGAGCTCGAAGCACTCGCGCAGCTGCAGACGACGCGCGAGGGGAAGCACGAGGGGTCGGAGACCGGCCTCTTCGACTTCCATCTCAACGAGGAGATCAACGTCCTCGTGGGGTGCGGGCTGGGGGGCACGTCGCTCATCAACGCGAACGTCTCGATCCTCCCCGACCCGCGCGTCTTCTCGCTCGACGCGTGGCCCCGCGAAATTCGGAACGACCCGGCCCCCCTCGCCGGATACACGAAGCGCGCGCATGCGATGCTTCAGGCGACCCCCTACCCGGACGCCTTCCCCCCGCTCCACAAGCTCGAGGCGCTCGAGGCTTCGGCCGCGAGGATCGGCGCGGAGTGCTTCAAGCCCGACATCAACGTGACCTTCGAGGACGGACCCAACGTCGCCGGCGTCTACCAGAAGAAGTGCACTCTCTGCGGTGACTGCGTGAGCGGCTGCAATCACTGGGCGAAGAACACGCTCATCATGAATTATCTCCCGGACGCTCGACAGTACGGCGCGGAGATCTACACCGAGGTCGCGGCCCGGCGCGTGGAGCGCATACCGACGGGATGGCGCGTCTACTACGAGCACCAGGGGGTCGGGCGCGAGAAATTCGACGGACCGGACGCCTTCGTGGACGCCGCGGTGGTCATCGTGGCAGCCGGGACGCTCGGCTCCACGGAGATCCTCCTCCGCTCGAAGGAGCACGGCCTGGCCGTCTCCGACCAGCTCGGCAAGCGCTTCAGCGGCAACGGCGACGTGCTCGCCTTCGGCTACGACTGCAACCGCTCGATCGACGGCGTGGGCTATGGCAGGAAGCCCGTACCGAAGGGGAAGGAGGTCGGTCCCTGCATCACGGGGCTCATCGATCTCCGCAAGACCGCGCGCGTGCAAGACGGGATCATCATCGAGGACGGCGCGATCCCGGGGGCGATCGGCGCCGAGCTCCCGGAGGTCTTCGGGATCGCGGCCGCGGCGATCGGACACGACACCGACAGAGGCGTCGCCGACCTGCTCGGGCAGAAGGTGCGGCAGCTCGAGAGTCAGCTAGGCGGACCTCACGTCGGAGCCGTCCGCAACGCCCAGACCTACCTCGCGATGACCCACGACGAGGGGACCGGCGTAATGTCGCTGGAGTCCGACCGCCTGCGCGTCGACTGGCCCGGCGCGGGAGAGGAGCCCATCTTCGAGAAGGTCGACGCCAAGATCAAGGCGTGCACCGCCGCGCTGTCCGGCGTGCACGTGCGCGATCCGCTGTGGACGAAGCTCCTCGGGGACGAGCTGGTAACGGTGCATCCGCTCGGCGGCTGCGCGATGGGGGACACGGCGGCGGACGGCGTCGTCGACCACAAGGGACGAGTCTTCTCCGGGAGCGCCGGCACCGACGTCCATGACGGCCTGTACGTCTGCGACGGAGCCGTCATCCCGCGGCCGCTCGGGGTGAACCCGCTCCTCACCATCTCGACGCTCGCGGAGCGCTGCGTGCACCTCCTCGCGCAGGATCGCGACTGGGAGATCGACTACGAGTCCGGGCCGAGGCCTGTACCCGACCCGGGACCCGCCACGATCGGGCTCGAGTTCACCGAGACGATGAAAGGCAAGATCCAAGTCGGCGAGCGGGAGGAGCCGTGCGAGTTCACCGTGACGATCGCCAGCCAGAACCTCGACGACATGCTGGCCAACGCGGCGCACGAGGCGGCCATCAGCGGCACGGTGACGTGCCCCGCGCTCTCCGCGACCCCCCTCACGGTCAGGACGGGCATCTTTCACCTGTTCACGGTGAACCCCGCGATGCCCGAGGCGCGGCTCATGACCTACGACATGGTGCTGCGGTCGGCGGAGGGGGAGGCCTTCCGCTTCGCTGGCTTCAAGGACGTCCGGCGCCACGCGGGGACCAACGTGTGGATCGACACGACCACGCTCTTTCTCACGGTCTCCAAGGGACCAGGCGAGAAGGGGCCGACGGTCGGCACCGGCACGCTGACGATCTCCCCGTCCGATCTCGCTCGGCAGCTCACCACGATCCGCGTCTTGCGCGCGCCCGACACCAAGACCCGGCTCGAAGCGGCGCTCCGATTCGCCGAGTTCTTCGGGAAGGCGCTCTTCGACGTCTACGGAGGCATCGCGCGGCCGGGGACATGGGGCGAGACGGGGCCACGTCGCAAGCGACCCCTCAGGGCCCCCCCTCCCGAGCTGCATCCACTCCGAACGGCGGATGGCGTCGACCTCCTCCTCACCCGCTACCGTGGGGGGCCGAAGGGTCCGGTCCTGCTCGTCCACGGCGCCGGCGTGTCGAGCGGCATCTTCTCCACCGACACGATCGACACCAACCTCGTCGAGTTCCTCGTCGCGCGGGGCTACGACGTGTGGCTCTTCGACTGGCGCTGCAGCATCGCGCTGCCGGCGTCGCGCGATCTCTCGACGGGCGACGCCGCCGCGCGATTCGACTACCCGGCGGCCGTCGCGAAGATCCTGAGCGTCACCCGGAGCGCGGACCTCCAGGCCGTCGTGCACTGCTACGGCTCCACCACGTTCTTCATGTCGATGCTCGATCCCGCGGGGGGCTTGAAGGGCGTTCGATCGATCGTCGCGTCGCAGATCGCGATCGACTACGTTGTGCCCCCGTTCACCAAGCTCAAGGCGGGACTCCACGTGCCCGGCATCCTCGACAAGCTGGGGGTACGGTCGCTGACGGCGTACGCGGGGGAGCACGAGAGCTGGTCGCAGAGCCTCTTCGATCTCCTCCTCCACTTCGAGCCGCTCGGCGTGGGCGAGGACTGCGCGAACAAGGTGTGCCACCGCATCGCCTTCCTCTATGGGGAGCTGTACGAGCACGCCAACCTCACCGATCTGAACCACGAGCGAATGCACGAGCTCTTCGGTCTCACGAACATCAAAGGGTTCGAGCAGCTCGCGGCGATCGTCCGGGCCAAGCAGCTCGTCAACGCTGCCGGAGAGAACACGTACCTGAAGGACGAGAAGAGCCTCGAGCGGCTGGCGCTCCCGATTCGCTTCATTCACGGCGCGGACAACCGCTGCTACCTCCCGGAGAGCACCCGGCTCACCTACGAACGGTTGCGTCGCGTGAACTCCCCGGGTCTCTACTCGCGCGTCGTGATCCCGGACCACGGGCACATCGACTGCATCTTCGGGCGCAACGCCAGCTCGACGGTCTTTCCTTTCATCGCCCAGCACCTCGACGAGGCGGCCGCGCCAGGGTGACGCTGGCCGTGCGGTAGAATCGCTCCGTGGTGGCCCCGTCGACCAAGCGCTTCTCGGTCCGTCGCTGCTTGGGCGAAGGGGGCATGGGGGTCGTCTACGAAGCGTTCGACGAAGAGCGCCGCGCCGCCGTCGCGCTGAAGACGCTGAGCCGCTTCGACGGCGACGCGCTGGTCCGGTTCAAGCGCGAGTTCCGCACGCTCCAGGGGCTGGCGCACCCCAACCTCGTCGCGCTCGATGAGCTCTTCTTCGAGAACGGCCAGTGGTTTTTCACGATGGAGCTCCTCGACGGAGTGGACTTCGTCCGCCACGTCACCGGGAGGCAGATAGCCGCCCCCTACCAGAGCACCGTGCGGGAGAGCGTCGGGGCGATCGCCGCGCGGGCCCCGGTGAACGACGCCGAGGCGACCGCGGGCTGGTCCTTCGACGAGCAGAGGCTGCGCGAAGGACTGCGGCAGCTCCTCGAAGGGCTGTCGGCGCTGCATGCGGTGGACAAGGTGCACCGCGACATCAAGCCGTCGAACGTCCTCGTGACACGGGAGGGGCGCGTCGTCCTCCTCGACTTCGGCCTCGTGACCGAGGCGTCGGCCGACGACCGCTCCACCGGGAGCGCCGTCGTGGGGACGCCCGCGTACATGGCGCCGGAGCAAGCGGCGTCGCGCGACGTCGGACCCGCCGCGGATGTCTACGCGGTCGGCGTGATGCTCTACGAGATCCTCACGGGGCGGCTCCCGATCGACGGAACGCAGCTGCAGGTCCTCCTCGAGAAACAGACGCGCGAGCCGACGCCTCCGTCGTCGATCGTCGCCGGCGTCCCTGAGGATCTGAACGCTCTGTGCATGAAGATGCTGCGGTTCGAGCCGTCGCACCGGCCGAGCCTCGCGGACGCTCTGCGCTCACTGTCCGTGCAGAGCCCGTCCGGCGCCCCGCGACCGCGCCCTTCGAGCGATGCACCGATCTTCGTCGGACGCGGTGACGAGCTCGCCGAGCTGCGGGACGCGTTCGATGCCACGACCGACGGGGAGCTCGCCACCGTCCTCGTGTGCGGCGAGTCGGGGATCGGAAAGTCCTACTTGGTCCGTAGATTCACCGGGCAACTGTGCGCCGATCACCCCGAGACCATGCTGCTCGAGGGGCGTTGCTACGAGCGCGAGACGGTGCCGTACAAGACGCTCGACGGGATCGTCGACGCGCTGAGCCGGAGACTGTCGCGCATGCCGGCGGCGGACGTGGACGCGCTGTTGCCCGCGCGTAGCGCAGCGCTCGCGCAGGTCTTCCCGGTGATGCTCCGCATTCCGCAGGTGGCCAAGTCGCACGCCGCGCTCACGCAGCTGGTCGAGCCGCAGGAGCTGCGTCAGGGAGCCTTCGTCGCGTTACGCGACCTTTTCACGCGCGTCGCCGACCGGCGACCCACGGTCATCGTCATCGACGATCTCCAGTGGGCCGACGACGACGGACTACGCGCCTTGGCCGAGATCCTCAGGCCCCCCGGAGCCCCCTCTCTCTTGCTCCTGGGCACGGTGCGGCTCGCGTCGGGGGAGGACGCCGGCCTCCGCCGGGTGCGCGCCGTGATTCCCGGAGAGCCTCGCGTGATCGACCTCACGAGCCTGGGACGCGACGACGCGCGCGCCCTTGCGGTGGCGATCCTGCAGCGCAGCGACGCGAGCGACGCCGACCCGGAAATCATCGCGACGGAGGCGGGCGGACACCCGCTCTTCGTCGAGGAGCTGGCGCGCCATGTCGCGCTCGGTGGCTCGGCGCGGGACGACGTGAAGCTCGATGACGCGATCTGGTCGCGCATCCTCCAGCTCGAGACCCGAACGCGCCAGATGGCGGAGCTCGTGGCCATCGCGGGGAAGCCGATCCCCCAGGAGGTTGCAGCCGCCGCCGCGCACGTCGAGCCGGCCGAGTTCAATCGCCGCGCAGCGACGCTTCGCGTATCGAACCTCGTGCGGACGGGCGGCGCGAGGTGGAGCGACGCGATCGAGCCGTACCACGACCGAGTACGCGAGGCAGTGCTCGCACAGCTCGAGCCGGAGCGAAGGCGCGAGCTGCACGAGGCGCTCGCGATCGCGTTCGAAGCGTCCTCTCACGTCGACGCCGAAACGCTCGCGATGCACTGGCGCGAGGCAGGGAACTCGGCCCGGGCGGCCCACTACGCCGTGGCGGCCGGCGATCAGGCGTTGAAGACGTTCGCCTTCGATCGGGCCGCGCAGTGGTACGAGCAGGCGCTCGAGCTCCTCCCTGCGGAGCTCGGGAGCCGCCGGGAGCTCAGAGTGAAGCTCGGCGAAGCGCTCGCCGTCGGAGGGCGTGGAGCTCTCGCGGCGCCGGTCTTTCAAGCCGCCGCCGCGGAGTCGGCACCCACGGAGGCGCTCGACCTCCGCCGCCGTGCCGCCGAAGAGCTGCTCACCGCCGGTCGCGTGGAGGAGGGGGAGGCGGCACTTCACGACGTGCTCCGCGCCATCGGCCTCGGCCTCCCGAAGACTCCGATGGCCGCGCTTCTCGGCCTCCTCTTTTATCGCTTCCTCCTGTTCGTCCGCGGCCTCGCGTTCGAGGAGCGTGCGGAGCGCGAGATCGCTCCGACCGCCCTGACGCGCCTCGACGCGCTGAACGGCGTAGGACAGAGCCTCTCGCTCGTGGACTCGATCCGCGCCGCGTACTTCCAGTCGCGAGGCCTCCTCGAAGCGCTCCGCCTCGGCGAGATCAAGCGGCTCGCGCACGCGCTCTCGATCGAGGCGGTCTACCTGGCCTCTCAGGGCAACGCGGCCCGATCGGCCAGGCTCCTCGCGCAGGCGCGCGCCATCGCAGAGCGCACCGGGGACACCCCGATGAAGTCGCTCGTCGAGGCCCCCTCCGGGTTCTCGATGTTCGTGCTCGGGCGTTTCCCGGAAGCGCTCGTCCACTGCGACCGCGCGGTGGAGATGATTCGCGAGAATTGCCCCGGCGCGTTCTGGGAGCGCCGCACCGCCCAGACAGTGTCGATCTGGGCACTGGCGTGGATGGGGGACCTCAACGCGCTCGCCGCGCGCGTCGCGCAGCGGGTTCGCGAAGCCGGTGATCGCGGCGACCTCTACTCCGGCACGACGATCCACACCGGGACCCCGAACCTGGCGTGGCTCCGCAAGGGGGACACGGCGGCGGCGCGCGCGATCGTGCTCGATGCGATGCGCGAGTGGACGCAGCGCGGCTACCACAGCCAGCACTACTGGAGCCTCCTCGCACTGGTGCGGATCGATCTCTACGAAGGGGATGCCCGCGCGGCGTTCGCGCGCGTGTCCAGCGATTGGCCTCGTCTCTCACGCGCGCTCATGCTCCAGATTCGAATGATGGGTCTCGAAGCGCTCCATATGCGCGCGAGCGCGGCGCTCGCCCTGGCGGCGGTGGAGAGCGGCACGGAGCGCGAGCGCCTCGTCCGTGTGGCTCGAGGGGACGCGCAGCGGATCGCAGGAATGCGGTGGGATCTGGGCGCGCCGTTCGTATCCCTGATCCAGGCCGGCGTCGCGGCGCTCGCGCGGGACGACCGGCGCTGCGTGGCCGAGCTCGAGGGCGCGGCGGCGGGATTCGACGAAGCCTCGATGTCGCTTCACGCGGCCGTCAGCCGCTGGCATCTCGGCCGCGCGCGCGGTGGCGACGAGGGGCGGGCGCTGGTCACTTCAGCGGAGACGTGGATGGCGGCGCAAGGGGTCGCCGACTCTAGGTCGATGGCGACGACCATGGCGCCGGGCATCACCCGCTGATCACAATCACGAAGACCATGACGAAGATCGCCGTATCCGCGCACACGTGGGCCACCCACGGCGCGAGCATCCCCCGGCCGCGCATGCGCAGGATGCCCATCATGAGCGCGAAGACGAAGGTGAGCGTCGAGCCGAGCACGCCGCTGGGGAAACCGCGGTAGTGCCACACGCCAAAGCCGACCGCTTGGAGGACGCAGACGAATGCTCCGCGACCGAATGCCGACTCGAGCGCCTGCATCATGACACCGCGCCAGATGATCTCCTCGAAGGCAGCGTTCTGCATCGCGAAGAGCACGATGCCGATGGGCGCCGCCACGATCAGCACGCCGGTCGGAAGGGCAAGCGCCCAGCTCGGCACGAACGAGCGGTAGCTAGCCATGTCGACGTGTGAGGCAAAGCGCCACACGACGAGAGCCAGCGCCGATGTACCGGAGAATGCGGCGATCGCGAGACGAGTACCCCGGTCGACGCGACCACGTCGAAGCCAACCGCTCGATTCCCGCAGCGGTCGGATGACGGCGACCAGGAGCCCGTAGACGACGAGCACGCTCAGGTGGTCGAGCGGCCAGACGCCGCCGAGCCAGGGGACGAGGTATACGAGCCCGTGCAGCAGCGAGATCACGCCCGCGTGGACGGCAAAGATCGCGCGGACGCGAAGGGCGACAGCCGTAGCGATCGCGATCCCAAGCGGCGCCCACTCGCTCTCGGCGTGCGGGAGCACGTTGCCCAGCGCGTAGAGGACGAACACTACGATCGTGCAGCCGACGCCGACGGTCTCCGCGCGCGCGGGCTCGATGCAATCGCCGGCGAGCCACGCGCTTTTCGCGGGGAGGACGGGGGCGGCGGCGGGGGTTGTCATGGCGTGGCGATTGTGGCCGAGCGATCGGGAGCGCGCTAGGAATTGAATGGACGGCGCGCTTGTTCGCCGCGACGAGATGATCAGACTCCTCCCGCGCAACGCCTGGGCCGCGCTTCCCGTTGCGTGGCTCTTCTTCTTCGCGATCAGCTTGCTCGTGAAGCAGATCTCGAGCGCCCTCCCGGCGGGGCCAGCGTGGCGCTCCCAGGCGATCCTCAAAGGGGCGCTCCTGGCCTTCGCCGTGACGGCCGCCGTCGTTCAGGGGATCGAGCTGCGGCGTGTCGGATTCTGCCGCCCCGAGCACGCTGTCTGGGGGCGAGCGCTCGCCGGAGGGTTTCTCCTGGGCGCAGTCACCACGCTCGTCGTCATGGTCTCGGGCGTGAGTGGCCTGCGCTCGGTCATGGGCGGCTACTCGTTCGGGGCGATGGTCCTGTGGGTGTGGATCGTGTCGAGCGTGAGCGAGGAGGTGTTCTGTCGTGGCTGGTTCCAGACCTCGACCATGAGCGACACCTCGAGGGCGACCCTCTTGGCGCTCCTGCCCAGCGCGATCCTGTTCGGCAGTCTCCATCTGCTGCTGGTGTCCGCGGACGTGGACGTCGCCTCGGTGGTCGTCGTGGTCATCGCGACCACGCTCCTCGGTCTGTTGGCGGCGTGGGCGCGCGCGACGTCGGCGAGCCTGTACCCGGCGATCGCCGCGCACGTCGCGTTCAACGTCGGCGGCGCGGCGGGGGGCATCGTGTACGCGATTGGCTATGCCGTCATGACGGGCAAGGTGCCCGACATGCCTGGCCCGAAGGGCTGATCCTCCGGGCCGTCCCGAGTCATGTCGCGTGCTAGTTTCGCGAGCCGAGATGCGATTCATCGATCGAGACGAGGTCGCCCGCCGGCTCACGTACGACGTGTGCATACCGATCGTGCGCCAGGCGATGGTCGCGTTCTCGAAGGGGGAGACGAAGCAACTCTTGCGTTCGATCATCCCGCTGTCCGAAGGTCGCCTGTTCGGGGTGATGCCCGGGGCGATGGGCGCACACGGTCCCTTCGGCGCGAAGGTGATCAGCGTCTTCAACGAGAACGCGGCGCTGGGGAGACAATCGCACCAGGGGCTGGTCCTCCTGTTCGACCCCGACACCGGAGCGCCGGTTTGCGTCGTCCACGCCGGCGAGATCACGGCCATCCGCACGGCCGCGGCGAGCGCCGTCGCCACCGACGCCCTGGCGCGCAAGGACGCGCGGCGCCTCGCTCTCCTCGGCACCGGCGAACAGGCCGTGAGCCACGCGCGGGCAATCAGCAAGGTTCGCGCTCTTCGGTCGATCGTCGTCTGGGGGAGATCGCGCGAGCGCGCCGAAGCCTTCGCCGCGCGGATGCGAGGAGAGCTTTCCACCTCGGTGACGACGGCCTCGACGGTCCGCGAAGCCGTCGCCGAAGCGGACATCGTCTGCACGGTCACGGCTGCGTCCGAGCCCGTCCTCGAGGGGGCTTGGGTGCAGCCAGGCACGCACCTGAACGTGGTCGGCTCAGGCTACGCAGGCCCCACGGAGGTGGACAACGCGCTCGTCGCCATGTCGCGTTTCATCGCCGACAGCCGCGAAGGCGTTCTCCACCAGGGGGCTGAATTTCTCCGAGCCAAAGAAGCGGGCCTGGTCGGCGACGAGCATGTCGTCGGCGAGATCGGGCAGGTCCTGGCAGGCGACATCGCGGGGCGGCGCTCCGCGGAGGAGATCACCGTCTACAAATCCCTCGGCCATGTCGTCCAGGACCTGGCGAGCGCGTGGGCGCTCTACGCTCAGGCGGAGAGCACTTCGCTCAATACCCAATCGCCTTGAGCGCGCCCGGCCCGAGGCGCTCGCACAGCTGGGCGAGGTACAAGCTCTGCGGCGCTACCGCGGTTCCCGGTGAGTCGATGATCCCTTGCGGGAGCACCGGCCCCGCCGGAAGGATTCCAGGCTCGCTCGACGTCCTCTCCAGCCCCGTGGTGCCAATCGACCAATTCTGCGAACCGGGGGGCTGCTGGACGAGCAGCGAGACCGCTTCGCTGTTCCAGACCACCCCGAAGCCGATCGCCCAGCCGTGCCCCGAGCCGGCGGTCCCCTCGTTCATCAGGTCGATCCGCGTGTCGCCCGTCGTCCCCGCGTTCACGCTGTCGACGAGGACCCCCGTCGCCCAGCGCATGTGAGGCTCGAGCGCGTTCTTTCCGCCGCCGTCACCGTCGAGCATCGTCATGTTCAAGACGACGTTCGGCCCCGAGGTGCGATCCTCCGTCCCGTAGGAGTAGACGCCCATGCCGGAAGACGTGCACCGCTGGACGAGGATCCCCTGACCGTCGATCGAGTAGTGAAACGGGTAGCCGGCACCGGCGTCGATGGGGGCGACACGGATCACGCGCGAGTCCTGGATGGTGACCCACTTCGCCCCCGA
Source organism: Polyangiaceae bacterium (assembly GCA_052147435.1). Taxonomy (GTDB): domain Bacteria; phylum Myxococcota_A; class Polyangia; order Polyangiales; family Polyangiaceae; genus JBKQKP01. The sequence goes on from JBKQKP010000204.1 coordinate 11,601, forward strand.
CTCGACGACGAAGCCCCCCGTGAACTCGTCCCCTTCGACGTCGCTCACCCACGCGTTCTGGACCGCGCCCATGTCGAGCAGGCCGTACGTTGGCTCGCTGATGGGAACAATCTGCTCGGGAGCGACCAGTCGCATCGACTCGAGCCCCACCTGCTCGATGCGCCCGGGAAACGTATACGGGCTCACGCTCGCGTGCGGTGCCCCCGCGCCCCACGTGGCATAGTCGAACGTGTCCGAGAGCGGCGCGTCGAGCGTCACCGTGTTCCCCGACACGGCGATGATCGTGCGGTCCGCGTGAATGACGGACCCCGCAGGGAGCCAGGTCTGCCCGGCGTCGTCGCGAACGAGGGTGTCCATCCCCATGAAATGAATCCATGCCGCGGTCACGGGACGATCGACGAGCACCGGCGTTCCAGGGGAGAGACCGGTCGTGGCCGCAACGTGGAACGTCGTGGCGCCCGACGGAACGTAGTCGTCGGTGATCTCGTCGGAGGTCGTCGACTCCTGCCAGGCTCCCGTCCCCCCGATCGTGAAGACGGTGCGCGGCGTTCCGGAGATCTGCACGATCGTCCCCCCCGCCCCCGACCCGCTCCCGCGAAGGACGACACCCGAGGTCGTGATCGAGAGGCTTCCTGCGAGCGTGAACGTCCCGGGGGCGAGGAGCACGGCGCCACGCAAGCCGCCCGTCGCAGGGAGGATCGAGACCGCGTTGATCGCTGCTTGAATGGCGGGCGTATCGTCCGCTCCACCGGAAGGATTCACGGTCTCCTGGACGGGGACGCTCGGGATCGCGACGCCGCCCCCCATGTAACCGGCGGAGGAGAAGTCGAGGAGTCGCTCACCGGTTGGTAACGTGCCGTAGGCGAGGTGACCTGGCATGTCGACGTAGGCCCATTTGCTCGAGGGGCCGAGATTGAGCGCGAGCATCGGACACTGCGCTGCGCCTCCGTCGGCGAGAGCCGCGTCGCCGATGCTCGCGTCGTCACTCTGCGCGCCGGCAGAGGCGTCCGCCCCCGTCGCGGGCTCGGTGGGGGCACCGTCGACACCTCCCGTGGTCGAGGCGGTGTCGGCGGTCTCGGCAGGGGCCCCGCACGCGGCCATCGCCGAGAGCGTGACGCTCACGAGCGCAGGCCCGAGGACGATGACGATGGATCGCACGGGACGTTGCATCCGTTCCCGAGAGAGCAAGAACCGAGCGCGCGCGGTCGGCTCTTGTTCTTCCGCAATCTCCACGGAAACTTCGCGGGAGTTGCGCTGGCGTCGCGGCGAACCGTGACGGCCGATCGAAACCCGTTCCGGTCCGGTGTTTCGGGGGAGCGCGCTGCCGCTACGTTGCGGCGAGGTCGTCGGTGACGACCATGACGACGGGGGGGCCGCCCGTCGAGATCGAAGCAGCGTGCGCCAAGGCCTCCTTCGCACCAGGCGACGCCGCGCACGCTTGCAGCGCTTCGAGCGACGGGAAGGTCACGTCCGAGATCGCGTGGAACGGAGGACGCTCGCCGGGTGCGGATGCGACGCGTTTGCTGACGACGCCGATGGCCCCCTTCAAACGGGGGGCCGCGTAGGGGAGGTGCTCTTGGCGATACGCGCGCTCGAAGGCGGCTGCGTCCTTGGGGGTCGGATACATCACGAGCAGATGGGCGTTCATGGGATCTCCTTTGCGCTCACGACTGAGCAGCGCGATGAAACCTAGTGATCGAAGACCGCCCCGACCGGTACGGAATCCGCACCGCGCGTGCGCAAGGCTCTAGAGCGCGGAGGCAGTGGCGACGTCTGCGAAGAGGTAGCGCGCGAACCACGACGGGAACGCGCGCACCCACTCGCGTTTGCCGCTGACGACCATGCCCGCGGACCGCGCGTCGGCGAGGGAGATGTCGCCGCGCCACCACGCGGTCAGAGTGCGAAGAGACCCGCGGACGGTCAGCTCCTCCGGGAAGCCCGGGTTTTCGCTACAGAGCGAGACCTCGCCTCGGCGCAGCAGAAGAAAGCGCACGCCGTCGCGGCCGCGGACGTCCGAGAGCTCGACCCGCGCCACGACCGGAGCGACCGGCAGCTCCTCCTTGCGAATGCGACGTTGCACGTCCCAGAGGAGAACGTCGCTGTCGAGCTCTTCGCGCGGGAGGCTGCGCGGAAGCCAACGCTGCCCCCACGTGCCGAGCTCCCTGACAGCGCCTGCGAGCTCCGTCCCCGCTTCGGTCAGGGCGTACGTGGAGCCGTCTTCTCCGCCGACCCTGGTGATCACGCCGGCATCCAGGAGCTCGCGCAGCCGCGCCGAGAGCATCGTCCGGGAGATGCGGGGGATCCCACGGCGTAGCTCGTTGAAACGGGTGCTCCCGCCGAGGAGCTCGCGAACGACGAGCAGCGTCCAGCGCTCGCCAAGAAGATCGAGGGCGCGAGCGAAGGAGCAGAACTGGCCGTAGCTCTTCATGGCGTGAGCCTAGCCGACGCGGTCCGGCCGCCACGGTACGGATTCCGTACCGCCGCAAGAGGCGGCCCCCTACTCCGCGCAGAACTCCTGCTGGATGACCCACGCTCCGTCGGTGCACGTCTCCTGGACCGGCCCTCCGGGGAGCACGCAACTTCCGTATTGGCAGACGAGGCCGTCGCTCTTGCACGCGGTGCCCCCGAGCGGACGAGGCTCCGTGCACCCGGAGGCGGGGCTCTCGCACGCCCAGTCCAAGCCAGCGTCCTCGCCGTTGATGACGACGACGACGGTGCTCGTGCAGGCGCACAGCCCCTGCGGGTACGCGCACTGAGCGGCCTTCGTGCAGCTCTGTCCGACGGGGGGATAGGTGCTCGGACACCCCTGCGTGCCGGGGGGTGACGTCGGGCAGCCCGGGCCAGACGACGGGTACGTCGTCGACCAGGTGCCGCCGTTGCACGTCGACAGCGTGTTGCAGTCGAGATCCTGGTCGGTGCCGTATTCGCAGGTCATCGACGGCGTCGTGCACGCCGAGCCGGTCGCCGGGGGTGACTTCGGGCAGCCGGTGGTGGTTACGCCTCCGCTCGACGAGCCGCCGCTGCTCCCTCCGCTGCTGCTGCCACTGCTGCTCCCGCTCCCGCCTCCGCTGCTGCTTCCGCTGCTGCTCCCGCTTCCGCCTCCGCTGCTGCTCCCGCTTCCGCCTCCGCTTCCACTCCCTCCGCCGCTGCTGCTGCTACCGCCGCCGGGAGGGTTCTCGCTGACTCCGCCGCAGGCAAGGAGGAGCGCGGCGAGCGCAGCGGCGCAGCCGCGAAGACAGCTCTCGAGCGAACCGAGACGGGAGCGAGAGTGCATGGCCAGTTACCTCGACGGGGCGCAGAGCACTCCGCGTGCCATGCGGGGAAATGATGGGAATCGTTGGCGAGGAGGGCGGGAGATCGCGACACGCGTTGGGTTCACTGTGCCAGGGAATGCCAGCACCGCCGCCCGAGAGCAACTCGACGCCGGCTCAATAGTACGGCTCCGCGATCCCCTCGATCGCATACGCCTCGCGCACCGCACGGCGCGCCATCACCCGCGCCAGGAACGCCCCAAGATGAGGAAGCTCCCGCGCCTTTCGCGGCATGTTGCGCGTCCAGCGCGAGACCATGAACAGATAGATGTCCGCCGCGGAGAGGGCGTCCCCGAGCAGGTACGGTCGCCTGGCGAGCACCGGGTCGATCCGCGCGAACATCTCGGCCAAGCGCTCGGCGACGACCGCCTTCAGCGCGTCGCGATGAGGCTCGCTCGTGTACCGCTCGGGATAGAAGTAGAGCATCGCCTCTGCCTGGACGGTGTTGGTCAGGTAGATCATCCACTTGTAGAAGTCGGCCCGGGCGGCGCTCCCGAACGGCGGGGCGAGCCCCGCGTCGGGGTGTCGGTCGCACAGGTGGAGACAGATCGCGGCCGACTCGTAGAGCACCAGGTCGCCGTCCACGAGCGTCGGGACGCGCGCGTGGGGATTGAGCCGCAGGTACTCGGGCGTTCGCTGGCCGCCGTTGTCGGTGTCGACGAGGACGAGCTCGTGGGGGACGCCGAGCTCGCGAAGGAGTATGTGCGGAGCCATGCTGGCGGTGCTGGGAGCGTGGTAGAGCGTGTACACGATTCTTCCCTCCACAACGTGGTGTCGCGTGGCGTGGCACGCGTCATGATACGCGCCGCGCTCCTCTGCGCGCTCGCGTTGTCTGTGCTCCTGGCATGCGGAGCGCCACCATCGCCGCAAGCGGCCCCGTCGCTGCAAGCGCTACCAGCACCGCAGGCGGCCCCGCCCCCAGCGCCGCAAGCGCCTCCGTCATCACAGACGTCCCCGGCGCCATCCACGACCACGAAATGGCGCTCGGCCCTCGAGAGCTACACGTCGTCGGTGACGCTGGACAAGCAGCGCCCGCTGGGAGCGGCGGGGGTGGACTACGCGCGCTACCTCAACGACATGCACAACCGCATCCACCCGGTCTTCATGGGATTCCTCGAATCCCTGGACAAGCTCCCGCCGGAGTCTCCGCTCCACGACAAGAAGCTCGTGACGCGGCTCGAAATCGTGCTCGGCCCCGACGGCCGGATCCTCAAAATGGGCGTGGTGAAGACGAGCGGGAACGAGGACATGGACGCCCTCGCCCTCGAAGCCGTCGATCGAGCCGCCCCCTTTGCGCCAATCCCCACGAGCATCGCCTCGACGGACGGGAACCTCTACGTGCACTGGGAGCTGCACCGCGACGGGGTGTTCGGCTGCTCGACGATGAATGCGCGGCCGTTCCGCTTGGACGCGGGGCCAATCGGAGCACTTCACTGATTACGACTCCTCGATTCGCGGGAGCTCGTGCTCGGTCATGACGACATCGTCATCGACGCGGCAGGGCGAAGCACGACTTGGTCGCTGCGAAGAGGGCCCACGCTCCTGGTGCTACTGTGCGAGCCAGGAGTCATGGATACTGCCGCACGTCGCAAGTGGATGCGGGCCTCCGTCGAGGGGGCGCTCGTCCTCGCGCTGTTCGTCGGGCTGCGCGCGTACACGCTCCGCGGCCTGGCGTCGGGCGCGGCGCCTCCCCTCGCGGGTCGAGACCTCGAGGGGCACCATGTGTCGCTCGACGATTTCCGCGCGCAGCCCGTCGCCGTTCACTTCTGGGCGACATGGTGCGCCGTCTGCAGCATGGAGAGCGGAAGCATCGCGTCGCTCTCGCGCAACGGTAGCGCGCCGATCCTCACGGTCGCCACGAGCTCCGGAGATGCCGCCGCGATACGCGCGAGCATGGAGAAGGCGGGCGTCTCGTTTCCGGTCGTCGTGGATGCAGACGGGGCGATCGCCGCCGCGTGGGGGGTCACGCGGTTCCCGACGACGTTCTTTCTGAATCGCGCACACCGAGTGAGCACGGTGGAGAGCGGCTACACGACGTCTCTCGGCCTCCGCGCGCGGCTTGGTTGGGCGGGGCTCTAGATCACACGCTTGCTACCCGAGCGTGATCAGCGACTCCGGCGACGTCGCATTCACCATCGCCGCCCCGACCCTGAGCGCGAGCGCCGTGATCGTCATCGTCGGGTTGTACCCGGCCGACGTGGGGAAGAGCGCTCCGTCCCCTACGAACAGATTCCCGATGTCCCAGAGCTGCCCGTTCTGATTGCAGACGCTCGTCGTCGGGTCGGCGCCGAAGCGCAAGGTCCCCATGATGTGGTCGGACTCAGGGATCGCGTCGGGGGGAGCGATGAACGCGTAGTGCGCCCCGGCGGCGACGAGAATGTCGATGAGCTTCGGCTGGTAGAACGCGCTCGCCGAGAGCTCGAAGGCGTGGTTCTGGTACGTGCAGCGCGCCACGGGGAGGCCGTCGAGATCGACGATCGCCGGATCCAGATCGACGCGGTTCGTCGACTGCGGCGCGTCCTCGGCCTGCATGACGAGGATCATCACGCGGTCGCGCCCCGGGCTCTGCCGCATCAGGTCCTTGAACAGCGCGCCGTTCCAGGCGCTCCCCGGCTGCGCCTCGGCGAGCACCCTCTTGTAGTACGCCGCCTCGCTGACGGGCATGCCCCCGCCGCTGATCTCGACGATCCCGCCGAGCGGGTGCTGCGAGTCGTTGGGAGCTCCTCGAAAGTCGGCGAACCCGTGCGCGACGGCGCGACCGCGGTAGCCGTGCACGCGCTGGTTGAAGATGCCGAGCGCGTCGGTCTGGTAGTGGAACATCAAGTTGCGCCCCACCTGCCCGCTCGAGTTGCCGAGCCCCACGCCGGTGGGATCCGAGAGGAGGAGGAGGCGCGCGTCCTCGATCGGGCTCGCGGCGAGGACGTACCTGTCGGCCGTGTAAGTGACCCGCTTGCCCGTCGGGTCGAGCGCCTCGACGCTCGTGACGCTGGTCCCCTGCGCGTTGGTGACGATCTTGACGACGCGCGTCTCGGCGAGGAGCTGGCAGTTGCCGCTGAGGAGCGCCTTGCGGAGCATCGTCACGGCCGACGACCCCTTGGCGTTCGTCGGACAGCCGTAACCCGAGCAGAACCCGCAGTCGTTGCAGGCGGGCCTGCCGTCGTAGGGGACGGAGTTCACGGCCGTCGGGTACGGGAACATCGTGTACCCGAGCGACGCGAGCCCCTGACCGACGACCTGGCCGCCGTACATCGGCGCGCCCGGCGCCATCGGGTAGTCGCTGCTCCGCGGCCCCTCGAACGGGTTCGCCCCCATCTTCCCCTGCACGCCGAGCAAGCGCTCCCCCCACGCGTAGAACGGCTCGAGCTCGTCGTACTGCACGGGCCAATCGGCGAAGGTCGCGTTCGGGACGCTGCCGAGGAGCGTCCCGAGCTGGAAGTCGGTCGGCGCGTAGCGCGGCATCTTCAGGTCCGCGTGCACCGATCCGCCCCCCACGGTCTTGGGGAGGGCCTGCACGTCGCCGACGCTCAGCCGGTCCCCGTCGCTCTCCGAGGTTCGCCACGAGCGCGGCTCGACGCGCGGATCGGGGACGATGAAGTTTCTGATCTCGAGCTTGAGCTCGTCGTTCGAAAAGTGCGGGACGGGCTGGTTGGCCGGGTCGTCGAGGTTGTCGAAGTAACAGGGCCCGGCCTCGAGGACGAGGACCTTCAGCCCTTGCGCCGTGAGGACGTACGCGATCGTTCCGCCCCCCGCGCCGGAGCCGATCACGATGACGTCGAACGTGGAGAGCGACGTGTTGCCGAAGACCGTCTTCTTCATGTCGTCACCGTCCCGCCGAGAAAGCCCGCCACCAGGTCGAGAAGGTTCGTCACGTCCGACGTGAGCGGCGCCGGGTCTGCGCCGGGATTGGGCGTGCTCAGCGGCGAGTCGGCGCGCTCGACGTACGTCGTTCCGTTCCACTGGCTGTACCCGAGCGGCAGACTGTCCCCCTCGAAGTGACAGAGGGTCCAGCCGGCGCCGCCCGGGTTGCCGCCGTACTCGGGCGCGGCGAACGCGGCCTCGGTGACGAGGTCGATGAGGAGGCTCTGGAAGTCGGCGTCGAGGTCGTTGAACGCGGCCGCGAGATCGGAGGGGGACAGCTGGTCGAGGGGGGTCGCGTTCTGGGCGATCGCCGTCGCGAGCCCCTGATGGATCTGCGCGCGGATCCCGACGACGGTGCCGAGGAGCGTCTCGTTCGGCGCCCCGCCGGAGACGGCGCTCGAGCCGAGCACGTTGAGGCGCCACGCGACGGCGTTGACCCGATCGAGCTCGAGCCAGTTGGCGAAGTCGTCGATCGGGAAGGTGCTCGAGGGCTGCCCGTTCGAGGCTGGGTAAGGCATCCGACCGGAGAACGGACCGTCGGCAAAGATGGTCACCGACGCGCCGTCGAACGCCGTGACGAGGCGCTCGATGTACGCGACCGCGCCGAGCGCCGCGCCACCCGGGTCCGCGTCCGGAGGGATGACCGCGTCGGCAAGGGCGTTCAGCGCGCGCACTTCGTCGGGAGAGAACTCGGGCGTCGCCGGCGCCGGGCTCGCATTGCTACAGCCCGGCCCTGTGGCCAGGAAGAGTCCGGCGACGCCGAGCAACCGGATCGCCTGGCGACGGGTGAGCGCGGAGGTGGGGACGAGAGCGGAGGCGTCCATCGGGCTACATTGAGCGCGCCTGGCGCAGGCGCCATTGGCCGTGCGCGCCGATCTCCTGGCGAGATTGGCCAATGGCGCTGCGGTCGGCCTAGGCAGGAGCGCCTTGAGAACGATCCTTCTCGCTCTCCCCGTGCAACCCCACCCCCCTGGCCCCCCGCCCCGCAGGCAGGGCGGGGGGAACGTGACAACGAGCCGCTCTTCACGCTTCCCCTTCCCTGCCTGCGACGCCTGCGGGGAAGGGGGCCGGGGGGAAGGGGTCGCGCGGGTCGAGCGATGACCCCGTGATGATCCCCGTGCCGCTTGACGCGGCGCGTGGAGCACCGATTCCTTTCTCGTCTCGCTCGCGGAGAGAGCCTGCGCTAAGTACGAGGCCCCGTGACTGCCCAGCGCCAACCTTCCCAGGAATCGCCCCCCAAGGAATCGCCGAGCATCATGGAGCCGCATCTGCCCACCGAGCTCCTCGTGCGGATGCACGATCTCATGCTCCAGACACGCCTCCTCGAGGAGCGCCTGATCCGGATGCAGAAGCAGGGGGACGGCTACTTCTGGATCGGCGGTCCCGGGGAAGAAGCCTTCTCGGTGCCCCTCGGCCTCCTCGTCCACAAGGGGGCAGGGCTCGACTACGACTATCTCCACCTGCACTACCGCTGCAGCGGCACCATCCTCGCGATGGGGGGCGATCCGGTGGACTCGCTCCGTCAGATGAAAAATACGGCGACCGATCCCTACTCCGGCGGTCGGAACTTCGCGGGGCACCCGGCGATCAAGGAGTGGAACGTGGTGCCGGTGAGCTCGCCGATCGAGGTTCAGTACTCGATGGCTCCGGGGACGGCGCTCGCGCAGCGGCGGCACGGCGGACGCGGGATCACGATCGTCACGGGGGGCGACGCGGGAACGGCCGAAGGGGATTTCCCGACCTGCCTGGTCTGGGCGAGCCGCCCGGGGGCGGAGCTGCCGCTCCTCATCATCGTGACGAACAACGAGTGGGGGATCTCGACGGCCGCGCGAACGCAGCACGGCGAGAAGCGCATCAGCGATCGCGGCAAGGCCTTCGGGATGGAGACGAAGACGATCAACGGGAACGACCCGGAGGTCTCGTACCGGGAGCTGAAGAAGGCGATGGAGTACGTCCGCACCGAGCGGAAGCCGTTCCTCCTCGAGGCGAACGTGTCGCGCCTCTACGGTCACTCGTCGTCCTCGGGGGCGAACTTCATCAGCGAGGAGGTCGACCCGCTGGCCGAGATGGAGAAGAGGCTCGAAGAGCGGGCGATCCTCACGCGGGCGCAGATGGACGCGCTCCGCGAGAAGCACACGCAGTATCTCCTCGAGGCGTCGAAGCGCGTCCGGACGGAGCCGCAGCCCCACGGGAACACCATCTACGATCACGTCTTCGCCGAGCCGGGCGCCGAGACGGGCAACAAGCGAGGGCACTGAGGAATGTCGACGCTCGTTCAAGCGATGCGCATGGCGCTCCACGTGGGGGAGACGCGCCTCGGCGTGACGGACATCTTCGGGGAGGACGTCGGACCGCCGCTCGGCGGCGTCTTCACGGCGACGCAAGGGCTCAAGACGGCGTGGAACTCGCCGCTCGACGAGCGCGGGGTCGTCGGCGCGGCGATCGGGCTGGCGCTGGCGGGGCAGAAGCCGGTCGCGGAGATCCAGTTCTGCGACTACGCGTTCAACACGATCGATCTGCTGAAGCTCGCCGGCGGGATGCTCTGGTCGTCGAACGGCATGTGGCCCTGCCCCATGGTGCTGATGACCCCCGTGGGGAGCGGCATCCACGGCAGCATCTACCATTCGCACTCGTTCGACGCGCAGGCGACGCGGCTCCCCGGATGGAAGATCGTGATGCCGTCGACGCCGCGCGACGCGTACGGGCTGCTGCTGTCCGCGATCGCCGACCCCAATCCGGTCATGTTCCTCGCGCCGAAGGCGCTGATGCGGTCCAAATCGCAGCCGGGCGAGGAGGTCCCCGGGGAGCCGGACGAGAAGACCCTGTCGAAGATGATCGACGCGCCGCTCGGCGACCGGACGAAGTGGGAGCCGCAGTGGCCGGCGCTGCCGGATCTCTTCATCCCGATCGGCCAGGCGAAGACCGTGCGCCGCGGGCGCGACGTGACGATCGTGGCGTACGGGCGGATGGTCGCGCTCTGCGCGAAAGCGGCGGCGGAGCTCGCGGGGGAAGGGATCGAGGTCGAGGTGATCGATCTGCGGTCGATCTATCCGTACGACTGGGAGTGCTTGAAGGAGAGTATCCGGAGGACGAACCGGGTGATCTTCGTGAACGAGGACACCGAGGTGACGAACTTCGGGGAGCACCTGATTCGGCGCACGGTGGAGGAGCTGTTTTACGAGCTGCACGCGCCGCCGAAGCTTCTGGCGGGGGCGAACGTGCCGGGGATTGGGCTCGCGGACAATTTGGAGGCGGCGAGCGTGCCGCAGCTGGCGGGGATTGTGGCGGCGTTGAGGGACGTGGCGAGGCACGAGGCGTAGGCGAACCGGGCGCCACTGGGTCCGCGTCTGCCCCCCAACCCCGGCCCTTCCCCCCGACTTCGGGGGGAAGGGAGCGGAGAGCGGATTGCCGTCAGTGCGACGCGGTGCCGGCTCCGTTGACGAGCGGCGCGACGCCCGCCGTCCCCGGAGTCACGTTCGCCGCCACCTGCGGCGCGGCCACCACCGGAGTCTGCGGAGCCACCGGTTGCGTCGGCGCGACGGCCGCCTGCGCTACCGTCGCCTCCGCCACCGGAGCCGCCTCCGGCTGCGCCTCCGCCGGCGCCGTCGGCGCCGTGGAGGAGCCCGCCCCGCCGTTCGACGTCACAGTGACGAGCGCGGCCTTCTCCGCGGCCTTCTGCCGCTTCTTGCCGACCGCACCGTGCACCTGCGGCTTGCCTTCTGCCTTCGCCTGCTTGTTGAGGCGCTTGGTGGAGACCCCCTTGCGCGCGATCGACTTCTTCACGCCGAGGAGCGTCGCCAGCCCCGGGTACGTCAACGTGAGCGACGTGTTCGTGGTGGCCGCGAGCCTGAACGCCGGCGTGAGGACCGCCATCATTGTGCGCAACAGCGTCCAGCCGATTCCGTCCTGAACCCGAGCGTAACCGTCCCACGCCGTGCTGGCCGTCCGCATCGACGACCACTCGTTCACGACGATGAAGAGCGCGAGGACGACCTCGTAGGGCGGCACCGTCGCGCCGAGGACCTGACTGAAGCTCGTGAACCTCTTCAGATCGTCTACGGCCAGCTGCAACGCATTGAGCTCCTCCGTCTTGGGCGCCACGCCTCGGTAGTTCGCCCCGTTCTGCGGGTTGAAGTTGGCGGGGACGGCCGGAATGTTCGCGGTCGACGGAGGCGGAGGCAGGGTGAGCGCTCCGGTGGTCGCGCCGGTCGCGCCTGCTGCACCGCCGGTCGCACCGGAGCCCGTGGGGCCGGCCGGCACCGCAGGAGGTGCTGGAGGTGACGTCAGCGGCAGCGGACGTCCGATCGCGGCAGCCTCCGTGATTCCGGTCGTCGCCTCGGCGGCGGGAGCGGGGGCGTGGCGCGGGTGCGCCGCGTGCGTGGCGTGCGTGGCGTGCGAATGCGAAGCGGTGTGCTTGGTCGTCATGGGGGTATCTCGTCCTTTTCTTTCGTTTGGGTCTCTCAAAGCGTGTTCAAGCTCAGGCCGCGTCGCGTGCGTGGCGGACGCGGAGCCGCCTCACGGCGCGCCGCTGCTCGGTCTGCAGCCGCTGGTACTCGCGCTGGCGTCGCCGCGCCGGCAGGTCGTGGAACGTGCGCTCCACGAACGCGTGGAGGCTGTCTTTGTCGTCACCGGCGGACAGCAGGGCGAGGGCGATCTCCCGCTTCCCCTCCGACTCGAGCGAATGCGCGATGCGCCGCGCCGTGATGCGCTCGAGCATCGCGTCCTCCTCCGCGTACGGGTTGTCGCAACGATCGAGCGCGGACTCCTCGCACTCCTGTACCTCGAACGAGTCGCCGTCGAACCACACGCGCTCGCTGTCTTCGTCGAGCTCGCTCGCCGGAGGCGCGTCCATCCGGTGTGGATCGGGCCCCGGAAGAGCTTGGGACCCGCCGTCCCGCTCCTCGCAAAGCTCGGCCTCCCGCGCGGTCCACGCGCCGCGCTGGGTCGCCCAGCGCAAGCCCGACGCCGGGTGGGCCGGGCTCACCTTCTGTACGGCTTCGACGAACGCGCCCAGCACGCGCTGATCGAGGTCTTCTGGCGTGTCGCCCCGGCAAGGGATCGTCTGTCGGCGGATGCGGCGAAGCATCGGCGCGAACGCCGTGAGGAGAAGCGACGTCCAGAGCGGATGCCGCGAGCGCTGCGCCTCGACTACGATCGCAGAGACGAGCTTGGACCGCGCTTCGTCTTCGCTGAACTTGTCGCCCGGCTGCGCGCGCAGCGCCGCGACGACGGCGTCCCGCGTGGGGTAGGCGGCGAAGGCCGGGTCGCGTTCGCACGCGGCGGCGTACGTGGAGAAATGACGGGAGACGTCGCCTTGCAGCTTCTCGAGGATGGGCATCGACATGACGGAGTCCTTCTTCCGGCGCCGCCTTCCGTTCGCGGTGCTCATGAAGGGCACTAACGCGGGCGACTTGACTGCAGGACCGGCGGCGCTTGACTGTGATCGCCGCCCCGAAGACGTCTACTCTCGGTAACTTGCGCATCCCTTGACCGCGCGCGGTCAAGTGCAGCAGCACGCGGCAGCGCCCGCGCACCACTCCCACATGTCATTCCGACCTGTACCCCGAGCAGAGTCGGACGCGCGCGGGTGAACCAGGGTGACGGGGGTTCCTCGGCCGAAGACGGCCTCGGAATGACATGTGGGAGTGGTGGGCGGGCGCTTGCCGACCGACTTAGCCGCTCGTCATCGAACGAGTAGGTCAGCCAGCCTCCTTTCATGTCATTCCGAGGCCGTCTTCGGCCGAGGAACCCGCGTGATCCTGGTCGACACCAGCCGAATCTTGGCAACAGCGGCGAACAAGAGACCGATGGGATCAGTATGGGGAGTCGATTCTCCGTCTACATCCTGGCCGGCCCACTCGGTCCTCGCCCCGTCCTCTACACCGGAGTCACGAGCGATCTGCTGCACCGGCTCGCCCAGCACCGGCAGGCTCCTTCCGGCTTCGTCCGCCGCTACAACATCCGGCGACTCGTTTACTACGAATGGACGACCTCCATCCATGATGCGATCGCTCGGGAGAAGCAGATCAAAGGGTGGTCGCGCGCAAAGAAGATCGCGCTCATCAAACACGCGAACCCGTACTGGCGCGACCTGTACCCCGAGCAGAGTCGGACGCGCGCGCGTGAACCAGGGTGACGCGGGTTCCTCGGCCGAAGACGGCCTCGGAATGACAATGAAAGGGTTAGGTCGGTCGAGTGGCGGCGCGCGTCGTCGCTCCGTCGATGTCCGCCAGGCGTGCTCCCTCTCGAGCGACCCGTGCGAGCGCCTGGTCTTCGTCTTCTTGCATGGCGCGCCAGTCGACGTGCTCCATGACGGTGTCAGGATTCAGTCGATACGACGGCGTTCCATTCTTCTCGAGGACGACGAACCCCTCGGGGACGATCGAACGGAACGCGCTCCGCAGACGCGAGGGCAAGACGACGTTGTTCGCGAAGCCGAGGTCCGCCATCGTGTGCCAGGCCTGCGGACCCCGCAGGTGCTCGAGCACGAGGCGGAGGAAGAAGAGGAAGAGCTGGTCGGGCAGGCGCAGGCGCACGCCGTTGACGAGCAACCCCACACGCCGCCCGCTGCGCCTTCCGTCGATCGCGAAGCGCACGCGCGCGGACCCGACGGGGGGCGACGTTTCGACCGGCACCTCTTCAGGTGTAGACCGAGCCGCGCCTTGCGCGGACTCGCCGTCGAGCTCCGCGCACGCCGCGTGGTCCGCGCGGCCCGCCTTCGCCAGCGCCTTTCGGATCTGGTCGGGCAGGTGCCCAGGGCGCGATAGCGAAGCCTTGTTCACGAACACGTCCGCATCCATCTGATGCAGCCGCGACGAGAACTCGCCGTCGTTCGAGAACCCCGTGACGACGAAGATTTGAAGCCGATGCCGGCCGTCGCGGTTTCGGTGCGGGTACTTCTTTCGAAGGAGCTCGAGCACCGTCTCGCCGCACCCGACGTCGGCCGCCATACCGGCTTGCGCGGGGATCTCCAGGTCGAGCACCACGTGGCAGAAGCCGCCCGCCTCGATCGCGGCGCGCGCCTCGGCGAGGTTCGTCACGTGGACGAACGTGTGGCCGAGGGCGAGGAGGAGGGCGCCCAGGATCTTTGCCCACGCGGGATCGTCCTCGACGAGGAGAGCGACGTGGGAGACGTGCGAGAAGTGCGGCGCCATCGGAATACCGGAGGACGGAGATCGACCTTCCCGGCTCTTGTACTACGCGGCGGGGGAAAAGGCTGGCGCGCTCCGCCAGTTGAGTTACGTAGGCGCCCATGTCCGAGAAGCGCCTCGCCCCGCACCATCGGGTCACGTCGATCACCATCGAGGACTCGGTCCACTACAAGCGCTTCCACCTCGAGCTCCCGGACGGCGTCGTCACGATCTCGGGCGGGTTCGGCTCCGGCAAGACGACGCTCGGCCTGTTCCTCTGTTACGCGCTCGGCGCCCGGTTTCCGGTGCGCCTCGAGAAGAAGATCCACGAACAGATCGCGGCGCGGCTCGGGCACGGCAAGATCACGCTGGGGCTCTGCTCGCAGCACGGCGTTCGTCTCACGGCGAGCCGAACCCTGAACCAGGCGCCGGTGGTCAAGAACGCGCAGGGGCAGGCGGTCGACATGGCGCTCGACGGCGAGCTGTTTCGCGTCGAGGCCTACCAGCAGGGGGAGCTCAAGGAGATCGCGGCGACGCCGGCGTCGCTGCTCGCGCTCATCGACGGCTTCGCGCCCGAGGAGACGCGCCAGGCGAGCGAGGCGATCGCGGCCGCGTTGCACTTGCTCGAGCGCAACGCGACAGAGCTCGGGCGGCTCGACCTCGAGCTCGCCGGCGCCGAGGACCAGGTGGGGGAGAAGACGTCCGTCGAGGCGGCGCTCGCGGCGGTCGTCGAGGCGGCTCCGCCGGGGCACGGTCCACGACAGGATGCCGCGTCCCCGGCTCCACCGGGGCGCGCTCCACACCCGGATGCGGCGGCGAGCCGAGCCGCGCACGAGGCGAAGGTCGTTCGCGGACGCGAGGAGGCGGCGCTCGCGGGGCTAGCCCGCGAGACGGGCGCGGCGAAGAACGCGATCCACGCGGTCACGCTGGACGTGCTGCGCCGGCTGGGGGGCGCGGTGGAGGGGGCGCACGAGCGGGGGCCGAACGGTGGGCTCTTCGGGCGCGCGCATGCCCGCGTCCAGGCGTTCGCCGCGGCGATCGAGGCGGCCGCCGGCACCCTGCGCACGCAGGCCGAGGCGACCGAGGCGGCGCTCGCGGACGTGAGCCGCGCCCTGGGGGCCGCGCATAGCCAGGCCGACGAGGACTACCGCACGCTGATGCTGCGGCTCGAGGAGGATCGCGGGCAAGCCGAAGAGCGCGAGCGGCTGCAGAAGCGCCTGGTCGATCTGAGCACGATCGCGCGGCGCGTGGCCGACCAGCGGGCCGAGCGGGAAGCGCGGCGCGCGGAGCGGCGGGCGCACCTCGCAGCGCTCGCGAAGGCGCGGCGCGCGCTGCGGGAGGTCCGAAAACGCATCACCGACGACCTGAACGCGCAGCTCCGGGGGGCGGTGACGGTGCAGGTGGAGGCGGGCGAGGACAGGAAGGCGTGCACCGAGGTGCTCGCGGACGTACTGCGCAAGCTGGGGCTGCACACGGCGACGCTCGCGAACCTCGCGGCCGCCATGCCGTTCGACGAGCTCGCCGAGGCGGCGCGGACGAACGACGTCGAGCGGATCGTCCTCGCCGACAAGTCGAAGACCGGAAAGATCGATCGAGCGACGAACATTCTTCAAGAGCTCCGGGCGAGCGATCGGCTCTACGAGCTCGAGACGATCGCGCCCGGAGACGTGCCGCGCCTGCTGCTGCGCGTGGGCGCGGGGACAGACGACTACGTCGACGTCGAGAACGGATCGCCGGGGCAGCGGTGCACGGCGACCCTGGCGCTCGTCCTGCTCCAGTCGGTGGGGCTCCTCTTCGTCGATCAACCGGAGGACCACGTCTCCGCCCCGTACATTCGCAAAGTGCTCGTCCCGGCGCTACGGAGGGCGAAGGGGCGGCGGCAGATCATCCTCATCACGCACGCGCCGAACATCCCGGTCCTCGCGGACGCGGAGCTCGTGGCCTTCGTCGAGCCGGAGGGGAAGGGCGGGCACCTGCGCAGCGCAGGAACCGTGGACGAGCAGCGCAAGGACATCGAGAGCCTGCTCGACGGGGGGCGCGAAGCGTTCCTCAAGCGCGCCGAGACGTACGGCCATACGCCGCGGCGGCAGCGCAAGGACGACGAGAGTGAGGGCGACGATGAATGAAGAGATGCTCGCGGCGGCGGTCGCGTCGGGCGACGAGCAAGAAGTGGCCGGCGCCATCCGCGCCTGGGCGGCCGACGTACGGGAGCGGGGCGGAGACGTTCTCGCGCTAGCAGACGCATTGTCGCCGCTCGCGCTCCACGACAACGAGCGCGTCCGTCGCGAGGTCGCCGACGCGGCGGACCTGTTTTCCGATTCGCTCTTCGATCACGTCCTCGGGCTTCTCGCGCAGGACCAGGACGGGTACGTGCGCGTGGCGATCGAGAGGACCGCGAAGCGGCGCGCGGCGGAGCGGACGAAGCGACAGAGGGAGAAGGGGGAAGAGCGGGTGCTCGAGGGGCAACTCGAGGAGATTGCGACGACGTACGACGAGCAAGCGCGCCGGTTGGCGGAGCGCGCGGGGCGGAGGATGGCGGAGCTCAACCTGCGACGGCTGCAGCACGAGCTGTCCAAGGTCGTGGTGCCGCTCGAAGTGTCGCTCGGGCGGATCAAAATGAGCGCGGTCGGCGCGCGGGGGGAGCGCGCGGGGGCGGTCGGAGAGGAGATCGACGCGGCGCTCGGGAGGGTGCGCTACCTGGAAGGGATGCTGCACCGGGCGCTCGACGCGACGAAGACGGTGA
>JBKQKP010000205.1:0-8860 GCA_052147435.1 Polyangiaceae bacterium
TCGGAAACGACTTTCGACGCGTCGATCGTCACTTCCGACGCGTCCCTCGCGACCTCCGGTGCACCCGTCGTCGCGTACCCCCCCTACTTCCCCTGAAACCGCGGCGCCCTTCGCTCCGTGAACGCCGTCAACGCCTCTCCCAGGTCGGCCGACTGCAGGAACCCCGCGTTCCACACGGCCACGTGGCGCAGCCCGTCGGCGACGCTCAGGTCGGCGCAGGCGTTCATCACCTGCTTGATCCCCTGCACGACGACCGCGGACCCTTCGGCGATCTCCTTCGCCATCGCGCGCGCCGCGGCGAGGAGCTCTTCCTCGTTCGCGAAGACCTCGTTCGCGAGGCCGATCCGCAGCGCCCGGTCGGCGTCGATGTTCTTCCCCGTGAACGCGAGCTCGCGCGTCGCCCCCTGCCCGATGATCGCCGGCAGCCGCTGCAAGCTACCTAGATCCGACACCATCGCCACCTTCACCTCGCGCAGGCTGAAGCGCGCGTCCTTCGACGCGAGGCGCACGTCGCACGCCGCGGCGAGATCGAGCCCGCCGCCGATGCACCACCCCGTGATCGCCGCGATGACCGGCTTCCGGCACTCGGCGACGCGGTTGAACGCGCGCTGCAGGTCCACGATCAGATCGAGGAGGCGCTGGTGCTCCGCGGCCATCTGCGGCCCGGCGATGAACGGCCCGAGCGATCCCGCCATCGCCATCAGGTCGAGCCCGTAGCTGAAGTTCCCCCCCTCCCCGCGGACGAGGACCGCGCGCACCGACGCATCGCGATCGAGCCCTTCGAACGCGAGCGGCATCTCGCGCCAGAATTCGGGGCCCATCGCGTTCCCCTTCCCCGGCCCCACGAGGACCACCTCGGCCACTCCGTCCGCGATCGAGACCTTCAGCGAGCGACGTTCGGTGCTCATGCCTTCACCTCACCTGCCAGACCGAGGAGCCATACGAGGAGCGCCTTCTGCACGTGGAGCCTGTTCTCCGCCTGGTCCCACACCCGCGAGCGCGGGCCTTCGATCGTCGCGTCGTCGATCTCTTCGCCGCGGTGGGCCGGCAAGCAGTGCAGCACGATCGCGTGCGCGGCGCTCCTCGCGAGCATCTCGGCGTCGACCGTCCACCCGGCGAACGCCTCGTGGCGATGCGCGCTCTCCGCCTCTTGCCCCATGCTCGTCCAGACGTCGGTGTTCACGACGTCGACCCCCGCGACCGCCTCGCGCGGATCGTGGTGCACCGTGACGCGCGCGCCGGCCATGGCGATCTCTTCGGCCGGGGGGAGGTAGTCAGGCGGCGACGCGAGCGCGAGGTGGAACCCGAAGAGGCGCGCCGCTTCGAGCCACGAGCGGGCCATGTTGCTCGAGCCGTCGCCGACGAAGGCGATCTTCATGTCGCCGATCAAGCTGCTCACGCTCACGCTCCCCCCGCCCTGCCTGCGGGGCGGGGGGCCGGGGGGGTGGGGTTTCGCGAACGCCTCCTCGATCGTGAACACGTCGCACAGCACCTGCACGGGGTGCCCGTCGTCCGAGAGCGCGTTGATCACGGGGACGGACGCCATCGCCATCTGCTTCAGGCGCGCGGGGGACGACGTGCGGTACGCGATCGCGTCGCAGTACCGAGCGAGGACGCGCGCGGTGTCGCGGATCGGCTCGCCGCGACCGAGCTGCGAACCCTCGACGCCGAGGACGACCGGGTAGCCCCCCAGCTGGGAAACGCCCACCTCGAACGAGACGCGCGTCCGCGTGCTCGCCTTCTCGAGCACGATCGCCACCGAGCGCCCCGCGAGGAGCGACTTGCGACGCGCGGGGTTCGCGGCGCGCTCGTCCTTGAGGATGCGCGCGATCGCGAGGACCTCGCGCGCTTCGGCGAGGGTGAGATCCGTGAGGGTGAGAAAGTCGCGCTTGGGCATGGCACGTCAGGGGGTCAGAGGTTCGACGGCGATCGCGTGGGCGAGGGACTGCTGGGAGGGGATGGCGCTCGCCCGTGCGTGGAGCGCGGTGGCGCGAGCCCTGGCGCTGTCGAGCTGGGCGGCGACGGCGCGAGGGCCTGTGCCGCCGGCGCTCTCCTTGGCGGCGACGGCGCGGATCGGGTCGAGCGCCGCGAGCGCCTCGGCCGTGAGCGCAGGGTGGACGCTCTTCGCGCGCACTTCGCCGATCGACGTGAGGGGGACCCGCTCCGCGCGCGCGACGGCGACGAGCGAGCCGACCGCGTTGTACGCCTCGCGAAACGGAACACCGGCCCGGACGAGCGCCTCCGCGAGATCGGTCGCCTGGGTGGAGCCGTCGGCGAGCGCGGCGGCGCACTTCTCTTTCACGAAGTGGACGTGCGGGAGCGCGAGGCGCAGGGCGGTCACGTCGCCGCCGACGCGGGGGAGGACGGCGAGGAGCGCGCGGCGATCGTGCTGCTGGTCGCGGTTGTAGCCGCTGGGCAAACCCTTCACGAGCGCGAGGAGGGAGGTCACGTCGCCGATCGCGTCGCCCGCGCTGCCGCGGAGGAGCTCGAAGACGTCGGGGTTCTTCTTCTGCGGCATCATCGACGAGCCGGCGGAGATGCTGCCGTCGAGCGTGACGAAGCCGAACTCGCTCGTCGAAAAGTCGATCACGTCCGCTGCGATCCGCGACAGCGCGACCGACGCGCGCGCCCCTGCCCAGACCCAGTCGAGCGCGAAGTCGCGATCGCCCACCGTGTCGAGCGCGTTCGCGGTGACGCGCGGAAAGCCGAGGAGGCGCGCGACGAGGGCGCGGTCGATCGGCAGCGACGTCCCCGAGCAGGCGCCGGAGCCGAGGGGGAGCACGTTCGTCCGCTCGATCGCGAAGTCGATCGTCTCGGCGGCGCGCAGGACCGCTTCGGCCCAGGCGCCGACGAGGAACGCGCCGCTGATCGGCTGCGCGCGCTGCCGGTGCGTGTAGGCGGGGAGGACGAGGTCCTTCTCGTGCGTCGCCCGCTCCACGAGCTCGAGCGCCAGGTCCGCCACGTCGCGCAACAGCTCCGCGGCCTGCCCCCTCACGTGGAGGCGCAAGTCGAGCGCGACCTGATCATTTCGCGACCGCGCGGTGTGCAATCGCCCCGCGACCCCCCCCAGCTTGCGCGTGAGCAGCGACTCGACGGCCATGTGCACGTCTTCCTCGTCGCTCTCCTCGATCTCCCGCCGCGAGCCGACGGCCGCCGTCGAGAGGAGCTCGAGGAGCGCGTCGCGGAGCGCCTTCGCGTCGTCCGCGGACACGAGCCCGACGCGCGCGAGCATCGTGACGTGCGCCGCGCTCCCGACGACGTCCCACCCGCGGAAGTGCAGGTCGTCCTTCAGCGACGACGACCACGCCACGAGGCTCGGGATCATCGCGCCCCCCGTTGCCCCGGTGCGCGCAATCCCTCCCCCTGGTGCAGACCACCCCTCGCCTTCGGCGAGGATGTGCCGTCGTGTTTCCTGGACGTTTCCTTTCGTCGGGTCGCTCATCTCCCCGTCGTCTTTACCGCGTTTTGGGGGTATGCGAAGCGAGATGAGCAGAATCCACAAGTCGCTCCCCCCCGCGGGCACTCGCATCGGCATCGCCTACTCGGGCGGCCTCGACACCCGCACGGCCGTCGCCTGGCTCGCGCGCCACGGGCTCGAGGTGCACGGTTACACGGCGGACCTCGGGCAGCCCGACGAGTCGAACGTCGCCGAGATCCCGCCGAGCGCGATCGCGCACGGGGCGAAGGGGGCGCGCGTCGTCGATTGCAGGGAGGCGATGGTGCGCGAAGGGATCGTCGCGCTCCAGTGCGGCGCGTTCCACCTCACGACGGGGGGGCGCAAGTACTTCAACACGACCCCGCTCGGCCGCGCCGTGACGACGACCGCGATCGTCCGCGCGATGCGCGAGGACGGCGTGAGCGTCTTCTCCGACGGCTCGACCCACAAGGGGAACGACATCCAGCGCTTCTACCGGTACGGCGTCCTCGTGAACCCGGAGCTCACGATCTACAAGCCGTGGCTCGACGCGAAGTTCGTGAGCGAGCTCGGGGGGCGCAAGGAGATGTCCGAGTACCTGGCGTCGATCGGCCTTCCGTACCGGATGGGGACCGAGAAGGCGTACAGCACCGACGCGAACGTCCTCGGCGCGACGCACGAGGCGAAGGACCTCGAGCGGCTCGACGTGTCGATGACGATCGTGGAGCCGATCATGGGGGTCGCGTTCTGGAAGAAGAGCGTGGCGATCGAGCCGGAGGCCGTGAAGATCCGGTTCGACCACGGCGTCCCCTCGCTCCTGAACGGCAAGCGCTTCCCGTCGCTCTTCGAGCTGGTGCGCGAGGCGAACGCGATCGGCGGGCGACACGGGCTCGGGATGAGCGACCAGATCGAAAATCGTGTCATCGACGCGAAGAGCCGCGGGATCTACGAAGCGCCGGCGATGGCGCTCTTCCACGTGGCGTACGAGCGGCTCCTCTCGTCGATCCACAACGAGGCGACGATCGATCTGTACGCGACGCTCGGCCGGAAGCTCGGGCGGCTCCTGTACGAAGGGAAGTGGTTCGACCCCGAGGCGGCGGTCATCAAGGACGGGCTCACGCGCGGCGTCGCGGCGACGGTGTCGGGCGAGGTGACGCTCGAGCTGCGGCGCGGCGAGGACTACACGATCCTGAAGACGGACGCGGTCTGCTCCGCGTACGCGCCGGACAAGCTCTCGATGGAGAAGACCGCCAGCGCGTTCACGCCGGAGGACAGGATCGGCGCGCTGGAGATCCAGGGGATCTCGGTGCTCGACAACCGGGCAATCCTCCGCGAGCGCGCGAGGGACGGGGTGAAAGAGCCGGCGCAGATACGCGTCGAAGAGATCGTCGGGGACGGGAAGCGGTAAGAGGCACCCGCGCAGGGAGCACGCTTTATAACTATCGTGCTTCACGAGTCGGAGAACTTCGCCTAGAACATCTCTGTCGTGGTGCCTCGTTTCGCGACCTCCAGGCGGCCCGTCCTCGGCGCGCTCCTCGCGTCGGTGGTGGCGATCGTCCTCCTCTTCGGCGCGCGAACGGCGTGGGCGGAGGACGCCGATGCAGGGGCGGTCGCGAGCCCCGACGGAGGGGGAGACGGGGGAGCGCTCGACGCGGTCGACGTCAACGTCTACGGCCACCGCACCGCGCAGGAGCACCTCGCCGCCTCCGAGTCGACGACGGGGCAAGCGGAGCTCGGCCTCCGCCCGCGCCTCCGCACGGAGAACGTCCTCGAGGCGGTCCCCGGGCTCTTCACCGTGCAGCACGCCGGCGGCGGCAAGGCGCAGCAGTACTTCATGCGCGGCTTCGATCTCGACCACGGGACCGACATCGCTTTCTTCATCGACGGCGCCCCGATCAACGCGGTCAGCCATGCCCACGGGCAGGGCTTCTCCGATCTGCACTTCATCATCCCCGAGGTCATCGACACGCTCGACTCGACGAAGGGGCCCTACTCCGCCCGCGTGGGGGACTTCGCGACCGCAGGCTCGGTCAACTTCCACATGGCCGACCACCTCGACGAGAGCATCGCGCGCATCGAGGTGGGTCCCGACGGCCACGCGCGCGCCGTCGCGGCGGTCTCGCCCGACCTGGGCGCAGGGTGGCGCGCGGTCGCCGCCGCCGAGGCCTTCAACGAGAACGGCCCCTTCATCCACCCGGAGAACTACGACCGCTTCAACGGCTACGCGAAGATCACCCGCGTCCTCGACGAGAAGAGCGAGCTGTCGCTCATGCTCACCGCGTACGGCGGATCATGGAACATGTCGGGCGTGCTCCCGGCCCGCGCCGTCTGCGGCGAGGGGGACGGAACCCCGACCCCGGCGGCGTACGCCGGGTCGCACTGCCTGAGCCGTTGGGACTCGGTCGATCCGAGCCAGGGGGGGGCGAGCGAGCGCGTCATGATGCTCACGTCGTACCGCCGGCGGATCGAGCGGGGCGACGTCGAGGCGACGGCGTACGTCGTCCACTCGAACCTCCAGCTCTTCCCGAACGACGGCATCGCCGCGTCGTTCCAACCGGCGGGGATGCAGTACGGGTCGCAGGTCGAGCAGGACGACACGCGCACCGAGATAGGGGCAAACCTCCGGATCTCGCGGAGGGTCGACGTCGAGGGGCTCGACGTCAGGGTGACGGCGGGGCTGCAGGTACGGGACGACATCATCGACGGTGAGCTTCATCGCACCGAGCAGCGGCAACGGCTCGACGGCATGCCGGGGATCCCCGGACCGATCTTCGATGGGTCGATCAACGAGAGCGAGCTCGCTGCGTACGCCGAGGCGGACTGGCGCATCGCGAGCTGGCTCCGCTTCGTCCTCGGGGGGCGCGAGGATCGGATCGACGCGGCGCTGAACAACGACAGCCCCACGGCGGTCAATCAGACCTCGGGGTACAAGGGGGCATCGCAGTTCTCCCCGAAGGCGTCGATGGTCGTCTCGCCGATCGCCGAGTGGGATCTCTTCGCGAACTACGGCAGCGGCTTCCACACGAACGACGTCCGGTCGACGCTCGTCGGCACGATCAACGGCGTGCAGCCGACCCTCATCGCGACGGCCACGGGATACGAGGTGGGGACGTCGGTTCGGCCGCTGCCCGGGCTCGCGATCACGGCGGTGGCCTTCCTCCTCGACCTCACGCAGGAGCTGACGGTCGACGGGGACACCGATTCCACCAGCCCTTCGGGCCCGACGCGCCGGTACGGCGGGGAGTTCGTCGGCCGCTACCAGCTCGGGCGCGGGCTCTTCGCCGACGCGACGTTCACGGTGGCGAACGCGCGGTACACCGACGCCGCCGACATCAACGCGGGGACGGCGTACGTGACCCTGGCGCCGACGCGGACGTTCAGCGCAGGGGTCGGGGCGCGCGAGCCTCTCGGTCCGTTCACGCTCGTCGGGGGGCTCTTCGTCCGGTCGATGGCGGACCGCCCGGCGACGCAGGACGGGAAGCTCGTGGCGACGGGCTACACCCTCTTCAACGCGCAGGCGGGGCTCCGCTGGAAGCTCATCGAGCTGGGGGTGGACATCCTGAACATCGGGAACGTCGACTGGCGCGAGGGGCAGTTCGCCGTCAACTCGCGCCTGCCGGGGGAAGGGCCGAACCCGCCCACCGGAGTGAGCTTCACGCCGGGGATACCTCGGGAGGTCATCGGGCATGCGATCGTCTACTGGTGAGCTCGTCGTTTCGCTCGTGGCGCTCGTCGCGTTGGTCGCGGTGAGCGGCTGCACGACGTCGACGGCGGACAACTTCACCAACCCGCCGCCGGGGCCCCCCGCTTCGTGCACTGCCGTGCCTTCGCTCGCGGGGTGCGTCGCCGGGTCGGTCTCGTACTCCTGCGCGGGGGGGCGCCCCGACGACGGAGACACGAACCTCGTTTGCGACGACGGCACGCCGGGCATCGGGGGGGACGCCGGTGGAGCCACGCTCTACTGCTGCGCGCCGTACGCGCAATGGGCGAGCGTCTGTTCGCCGGCGACCGTCGCCGGGTGCGGCGCAGAGTCGATCGGGTTCTCCTGCGCGGGGGGAACGTCGCCCGACCAGGCCGATACGTCGCTCGTCTGCAGCGCGGCGCTCCCGGGCGCCGGGGGGACGCGCGACTATTGCTGCATCTCGTTCAGCCAGTCGTCCGGCGTCTGCCGCTGCGCCTCGTTCGACGACTCGAGCGGCATGTGCGGAGTGAGCGCCTCGGGGTGCAGCACCGCCGCCATCGGCATCTCGTGCGCGGCGGGGCACACGCCCACGGAGGTAAACCCGATCCTCGACTGCGCGGCGCTCGACGGCGGAAGCCCGGGCGCGTACTGCTGCCAGACGCCGTAGTGCGCGGGGCGGTCCGCTGGTAAGCAGCCGCATGCCCCGGGTGAGGCGACTCGCGCTGTGGACGCTGGCGGCGCTCGCGCTGCTCGCCCTTTTCGCGCGGCCCGCGGAGGCGCACGTCGTCGGCGTGTCGCGCGGCGAGTACCGGATCGCCGGCAGCGAGGTCCGCGCGGTGCTCACGTTCGCGCGCGCCGAGCTGGCGGCGGCGTCCCCTCCCCTCGACGCACCGGCCGTGCTCGCGGGCTTCGACGTGCGCGGCGACGGCGCGGCGTGCACGCCAGCGCTCGACGCTGCGACGACGACGGAAGCGGACGGGATGATCCTCGACGCGCACT
Source organism: Polyangiaceae bacterium (assembly GCA_052147435.1). Taxonomy (GTDB): domain Bacteria; phylum Myxococcota_A; class Polyangia; order Polyangiales; family Polyangiaceae; genus JBKQKP01. The sequence continues at coordinate 8,097 of JBKQKP010000205.1, forward strand.
GGACCTGCCCGCGCCCGTTCGCCCGCGTCACGATCGAGATGAAGCTCCTCGCGTCGCTCGCCCCTGGTCACCGCCACGTCGTGCGCGCGCAAGCCGGCGACGCGACGATCGACGACGTCCTTTACGCGAAGCACCCCGTCCTCGACGCGTCGTTCGAGAGCGCGCCCCCTCGCTCGCGCTTCGTCTCGTTCGTCGGAATGGGGATCGAGCACATCCTCACCGGGTTCGACCACCTCCTGTTTCTCCTCGGGCTCGTCCTCGTAGCCCGGGGGGTGCGCTCGCTCGTCGGCGTCGTCACCGCGTTCACCGTCGCCCACTCGATCACGCTAGCGCTCGCGGCGACCGGCGTGTGGGCTCCGAGCGCGCGGATCATCGAGCCGGCGATCGCGCTCTCGATCGCCTACGTCGGCGCCGAGAACCTCCTGCTGCGCGATACGTCCAAGAGATGGCGCCTCGCGTTCGCGTTCGGCCTCGTCCACGGCTTCGGCTTCGCAGGGGCGCTCCGCGCGATCGCGCTCCCTCGCGCGGAGGTGCCAGTGGCGCTCGTCGGGTTCAACGTCGGGGTCGAGCTGGGGCAGCTCGTCGTGCTCGCGGGGGTGCTCCCCGTCGTCGCGCTCCTCAGGCAGAGGCCGTGGTTCGAAGCGCGCGGCGTCAAAGGGCTGAGCGCGGCCATCGCGCTGGTCGGCCTCGTCTGGTTCTTCCAGCGCCTCTAGCCATCGCGAACGAGAGCCCCCCACCCGACCTCCCCCCGAATCGGGGGGAGG
>JBKQKP010000206.1:0-8123 GCA_052147435.1 Polyangiaceae bacterium
CTGGACTTCCTGAGCGCGCTCGGGAAGGTGGGGACGCGCGCCTGACACGCGCGCCCCCGGTACGCCCTCTCGACCGCCAGCTTCGCGTGGCCGTGACGGTCACTGGCGCGGATGTGCGGGCTGCACGATGATCTCGACGCGCCGGTTGTCCGCCCGCCCCTCGGGGGTCGCGTTGTCGGCGACCGGGTCCGCGGGGCCCATCCCCTGCGCTGTCACGCGATCGGGCGCGATGCCGTGGGAGACGAGATACCCGCGGACGGCCTCCGCACGGTGCTGCGACAGCTCCTCGTTGAAGCTGAGCTGGCCCTGGGTGTCGGTGTACCCCTGCACGAGGATCTTCGAGTCGGGGTCCTCCTTGACGAGGACGTCGGCGACCTGGCTCAGCTTCGCCTGAGCCTGCGGCAGGAGATCGTACTTCGCAGACACGAAGAGGACACTCCCCGAGAGGGTGATGACCATCCCCCGCGGCTCGTGCTTCACGGACGCGATCCGCTCGAGGTCCGCCGCCGCTCGCTTCGCCCGCGCCTCTGCCGCGGCGAGCGCGGCCGACTCCACCGCGAGCTTCTGCTCCGCGCTAGACAGAGCCGCCGCGGTTTGCTTCGCCTTCTCGTCCTTCACGAGCTCGAGCTGCGCCTTGGCGTCCGCGGCCTCCTTCGAAGCTGCCGAAGTCTTCGCGCTCGCCTCCGCGAGCTCCGCCTTGCGAATCGCGGCGTACGCGAGATCGCGTGTCTCTTGCGAAGGACCGTTCTGCTCGAACGACCGCTCCGCGCGCGCGAGCTGCTGCTGCGCGGCGTGCAAGTCCACGGGGGCGAGCTGCGCGGCGAGGCCGTGCGCCGCTTCGTCATAGGCCGTTCTCGCCTTCGCGAGCTCCTCGGGCTCGGGGTGCGTGCACGCGGCGAGCGTGGCGCCCGCGAGGGCGATGGAGAGAGGGAGAAGAATGAGCCACTTCATCGCGAGCCTCCATTCTCAGGGGTCCCGGTCGCGGGCATCGGGAGCGGTAGCGAGGGGGCAGGAACCACCGCGCCGGTGGTCCTCGTGGTCGACGTGGGGATCCCTTGTCCTTCGAGGGCGTCACGCGCCTGCTGCGCGGCTCCCTCCGCCTGGGCTTGCCGTTCTTCAGCGACCGCCAGATCGGCGTCGGACCGTGCTCGAACGAGGGTGAAATCGGCGCGGCGGTAGTCGCCTTCGTCTATCAGGCGTTTGGCTCGCGCGACCGCTTCCTCGGCGAGCTTCAGGTGAAGCTGTGCCGAAGGGGTAGCTGCGGCGTACGAGTCATGCGCGCTGCGGACGGATGCCTCGGCCTCCGCCATGTGTTGGACAGGCGTACCGTAGCTCGCGCACGCCGCGGCGATGATGAACGCGACGGCGAAGGGGCTCACGGACCAGTTGAACGTCGACATGGGTACCTCCGGGGACTATCCCCACGCGGTCATGAGCATGCGGCGTGCCTAGCGCGTCCACGCATGAGCACTGCGCGCGTGCGGGTCGAACGCCTTGAGCACGTGGAAGGTGCCCGAGAAGCGCTCGTCGCGCGGCGCGTCCGGCACACCCTCGCCGATCCCGGCGAGGATCACGGTGATGTTGTCTTCTCCGCCACGCGCGTTGGCGAGCGCGACGAGACTGTCGCACGCGGCCACGAGCGACGGCGCGGAGATGATCTCTCGCGCGAGCTCCTCGTCGGTGACCTTGCTCGTGAGACCGTCGGACGCGAGGACGAGGCAATCGCGGCGGCGGAGCTCGAGCACGCTCAGCGCGACGCTCAGCTCGGTGGTCTGTCCGATGGCCTGCGCGAGGACGTTGCGCAGCGGCGACTGCGCGACATCCTCCGGCTCCAGCATTCCCGCGCTCACCGCGATCTGCGCCAAGCTCTGGTCGAGCGTCAGCCTGCGCGCGACGCCGCTCCGAACGACGTAGCCGCGCGAGTCCCCCACCTCGGCGACGTGCGCCGTTCCGCCGACGACCAGGACGGCCGTGACCGTCGCTCCCATCTGCGCGAGGCTCGGGCGGCGACCGGCGGCATAGACGTCGGCGTTCGCGACCTCCGTCGCATGAACGAGCCGCGCGTCGATCTCCGGATCCGACGTCTGCTGCGCGAGCGCTCGATACAGTGAGTCGAGGGTCATCGAAGCGGCGACGTCGCCCGCCTTGTGCCCCCCCATCCCATCGGAGAGCGCGAAGAGCGCCCCCTTCCGGCCGACGCTCAGCCGCGCGCCTCCGTCCTCGAGCGGATGTTGTCCGTGCACGATGTCCGCGATGAGGAATGCGTCCTCGTTGCGAGGGCGCACGCGCCCGATAGAAGTCCTCGCCGCGACATTGATTTGAGTTGCCATGACCCTCGAGAACGCAAAGATGAAGCCAGGTCGGTTGGACCGCCCCAACGGGATCGTCTCTCGCTAGGGCGGCCCGGGTCGTCGCGCGGCGTGGCAACCTTGACTCTTCGGTTCAGCTCGTCGTGCGGTCCTGCGTCAACCGTAAGGCGCTCTCATTGAGCGCAGAGCGAACCGGTACGGCAGCTCGATACACGGCTAATCGTGTCGAGCAGGTTCTCGCAGCGCTCCGCTTGGATATCCGCGACGCACTTGTTGACCTGGAAGGTATCGAGCCCATGCGGGCACTCGGTGGTCGTCAGCTCGTTCATCCCTTCCCCCCTGAGCTGCGTCGTGCACCCGTCGAAGCTCACGTAGTGCTTGTTCGCGCCGACGTTGTCGCACCTCAATTCTCGTTGGCAGCGTGCCCCGGCGATCCGGTCGATCGCCTGTTGATAGGGGAGCGCGGTCTGTGCCGCTGCGGTCGTGGTCGTGGTGCTCGACTCGCTGTACTCATGACCGCAAGCTGCGACTGCTACGGCAACGACGGCGGCGGGAACGAACGACGCGAACGGATGACGGATGCTCATGGTGACCTCCTGAGCCGCCCCGTCTGCATCATGCGGGCCTGGCCGCGGGTCCTCGGGCATCGCCGTTGCACGCCGTCTTCGGCTTGCCGCGCCCGTCCCTGTGCGTAACGGCGTTCGTATCGGCGACCGCGCTGAGCCTGGCGCTAGATTCTGGCGCGCAAGTGAACACCGAGACTCTGCGGAAGAGGATCAAGACGGTCGGCTACTCGCTCATCCTCGAGGGCTCTCTCACGGGGGACGCCGGGAACACGGAGGGGATCGCGGTCGGCGGCGGGATCGGCGGAGGGTGGGCCCGCTACCCGAACCTCCTCTTCGCCTACGCGCGCTTCGACTACACGAAATACAACGGCGTCGAGTCGGTCGATAAGACCTTCGCCCACGCGCGCTACAACTACGAGCTCGAACCGTGGCTCTGGGGGGAGCTCTTCGCGCAAGCGCAGAGCGACGCGTTCCAGCGGCTCGACCTGCGAAACCTCTTCGGCATCGGCCCGCGCTTCCTCGTCTTGCGAGACATCTTGCTGCCGGACTTCGACGTCTTCGTCGGCACGGCGTACATGTTCGAGCGGGACGCGATCACGCCGGTCCCCGGCTCCCTCGGCGCGCAGAATCAGAGCACTCAGGTGTGGCACAGGTGGAGCAGCTACCTGACGTTGCAGTGGGCGATCGACCCACGCGCGATCCTCGCGACGACGATGTACGTACAGCCCGCGATCACCGACTTCAGGGACGTTCGAGTACTCAGCGAGACCCTCCTCACGTTCAAGGTGACGAAGGTGCTCTCGGCGGGGGTTGCCGGCTCCGTGCGATACGACAGCGAGCCGCCGACTGGCGTGTTGCCGACCGACACCGAGATCAAGAACACGCTCGTCGTGACCTACTGACTCGTGACTAGGCGTTTGGTCCGTGACGGTTCGGTGTGGCAGCTTGCCACGCTGTGACAACGAACGATGGCGAGCCGATGCCGGCAAAAAACGAGAAAACGACTGGAAAAGATGACCGCTCGCGCTTGGCGAGCGCCCGCGCGCTCCTTAGGGTAACCGAATGGACGCGACGGTCTTGATCGTTGATGACGATTCGGACATTCGCTTCACGCTCAGGCAGATTCTCCGCGACGAGGGGTTCCGCGTCCTTCAAGCGCGCGACGGGCTCGAAGCGCTGGAGCGGATCGCCGAAGAGGAACCGGATCTCGTGCTCCTCGACCTCGTCATGCCGGTGGTCGACGGCTGGGAGGTTCTGCGGACACTGCGTAGGTGCCGGGCGGATCTTCCCATCGTGATTCTCTCTGCCGTCCCTGCCGACGGCTGCCCCGACTTCATCCAGAAGCCGGTCTCGTTTGCGCGGCTGATCGAGCTCCTCGACGTCGTGCGCGCGCGCGTGAAGGCACGTTCGACGGACGCGTGAAGGTCGCGGGGTCGACCCGAGCGCGGCCCGGGTGAGCTCGACGCGCTGCCAGCTCGAGCAAGATGAGCAGAGAAGGCATGGCGCGTGCACCACCCCCGGTCGTGCGGAGAGGAAGGTGTGCCACGAGCTCCACTGTCGACACTCGACCCGTTACCGACCAGCGAGCGCACCGATGGCCTCTCGGCCCCCAGTCGGGTTTGCCTCGCGCGAAGGAACTTTTCGATGACCGATACTTGGTTCACGCGGTCATCGGCAAAGGGGGTATGGCCGTCGTGCTCTCGGCGACGCACGTTCAGCTGGACGCGCTGGTCGCGATAAAGCTCCTCCGCCCTGAGCTGCGTGGGGAGCGTGAGTCGGTCGAGCGCTTCCTTCAAGAGGGGCGCGCGTCGGCGCGTATCCACAGCGAGCACGTGGCACGCGTCTTTGACGTGGGGATGGGTGTATACGGTCCGTTCCTCGTGATGGAGCACCTCAAAGGGAGGGACCTCGGCATCGTCGTTCGCGAGGACGGCCCGCTCTCGGTCGAGCGCTCGGTCGATTACATCCTCCAAGCCTGCGAGGCGATCGCCGAGGCGCACGCCGTCGGCGTGATTCACCGCGACCTCAAGCCGGCCAACGTCTTCCTCGCGACGCACGCCGACGGTTCCGAGTGCGTGAAGGTGCTCGACTTCGGGATCTCGAAGCTCACCAGCCGGCGTCCAGGCCGGACCGACGTAAGCGTGACGAACCCAGATCTTCTCATGGGCTCACCGGCGTACATGTCTCCCGAACAGGCGAGCTCGGCCCGCGACGTCGATGAGCGCACTGACGTCTGGGCCCTGGGGGCGACCCTCTACGAGCTCCTCGTCGGCGAGCCGCCGTTCGGCGACGGACCGAGCCACGCGCTCTTGCTCCGCGGCATGACCGAGCGCCGGACTCCGGTTTCATCGGTGCGGCCGGACGTGCCCGCGGTGCTCGACGCCGCGATCTCGCGCTGTCTCACCGCCGAGCTTCGAGAGCGATTTCCCAGCGTGGCCGACTTCGCGCACGCGATCGCCGCGTGCGGCACTCGCGACGCCCGGAGGTCGGCGGGGCGCATCGCGCGGCGCAGCAGCGCTCTGGTGGGTGGATGGGCGGTCACGCCGGCCCCGCGACTCGACGCTCCGCTGTGCGCGAAGGCGCTCCTCGAGCGCCCCGAGGAGAGAGCGATGATCGCTCGATGGTCGGGCTACGTGACGGCGGTCGCCATCGTTGGGCTCTCGTTCGCGTTCGTCGTCTGGCGTTGCGACAGCGCGGTCCTCGCCGAGACGCGGGCGGCCGCGGACTTCGCCCCGCCCGAGACGCTGCAAGAGCTCCAGGAAGAGCCGTCGGCGTTCATCCCTCCCGCGATGGAAGGGAGCGCTCCGCGAGAGCGGGCGCCCTTGTTGACCGGTGCCAGCGTGTCGAGCGCCCCGTCCCGGGTACGGGACACGCGCGACGCCGGAGCCCCGGCGCGCGAGATCCTCCCTCCGATCGACGACGCCGAGCACGACGCTGCCGACAATCCGTACTCAGCCGCTGACTCGAGCGTTCCGGATAATTGAACCTTGCGGTCGGGATCTCTTCCGAGGAACGGAGCCTGCATTCAGTGACCGATGGAGGTCTCTCATGGCTCTTCCCAGTCGTTCTGGATTGCGCTTCGACTACACCGCCGGCGCTGCGTACGCCGCGCTCACGCTCGTTCTCACCCCCGGCGTCGCGCACGCCCAGGGGTATGCCTATCCACCGCCGCCGCCTCCTCCTCCTCCTCCGGTGCAACCTCCGCCGCCGCCCCCCCCACCCCCGTACTACCGTGAATATCGCCAGCGGGAGCCGGAGCCGTTCTCCGCGCTCGCGCTTGGGGTGGACTTCGAGGGGGCCGTCCCGTTGAACGCCCCGCAGCTCGCCGACGGAAACAACCTGACGGGCGGCAGTGGAATCAAGCTCCGCGTCGGCGAACAGCTCCGCCTCGCTCCCGGCTTCCGCTTCACGCCCGAGGTCGGCTACGGCTACGACCACCTCTTCGCGACTGACAACATCGGCGACGCCTATTCGTGGGACATGAACCGCGTGTTCTTCGGCGCGAGGGTCGCGTTCGGCTCTTTCTTCGTGCCGAGCATCTACGGTCACGTCGGGTACGGCTGGCGCACGACGGGCGAGCCGGACGTTCTCGCAGCGAACGGAGTCGCGGCGGACGTCGGTGGCGCGCTCGACCTACGGTTCTTTCGACACTTCCAGTTCGGGGTCCACGGGGAGTGGGTGACCGTCGATGCGCAACCCTACGCGCCCGAGTGGGTCGCCCTGGGGGTGCACCTCGATCTCATCCTGTGACCGATGCCCGCGAGGGTGCACCGATCTTCACGTCGAAGACGCGCGCCAGCGCCGAGCGGGCAGCGAACCAACCGCACATGCCGTGAACCCCACCCCCCGGCGGCGTGGACGAGGAGCAGAGGTAAAGGCTCCGATTCGGCGTCGAGTACGGATCCGCCCGCAGGACAGGGCGTGCGAAGAGCTGCAGGCCGTCGATCGCGCCGCCGTTGATGTCGCCGCCGACGTAGTTCGCGTTGTAGGAGGCGAGCGCGGCGCCATCCAATCGGTGCCGCGCGAGGATGACTCGCTTGAAGCCCGGCGCGAACCGCTCGATCTGGTCCTCAATCGCCGCGGTGCGATCGGCAACCGATCCGTGTGGCACGTGGCAGTACGCCCACGCGACGTGCTTCCCGTGCGGGGCGCGTGTCGGGTCGAAGAGTGTGGGCTGAGTCACGAGGACAAACGGACGCGGCGAGAGCTGGCCGCGCCACATCGCCTGCTCACTCGCCGCGATCTCCTCGAGGGTCCCCCCCACGTGCACGGTCGAGGCGCGCGCGCACGCCGGGTTCGTCCAGGGAATGGGCGCGTCGAGCGCGTAGTCCACCTTGAAGACGCCCGGCCCGTGCCGATACCGAGCGAGCTGCCGCCGATAGCCCGACGGCAACGCATCCTGCGCGATGCGCGCGAGGTCGCGCGGGATCACGTCGAAGAGGTACGCGCGGGCGGTCGGGAGGTCCGAGAGCGATCGCACGGGCCGGCCGGTCTCGATTGTCCCGCCGAGCTCCTCGAACGTGGCGGCGAGCGCGTCGGCGAGGCTCTGCGCCCCCCCGCGGGGAATGGGCCAGCCCGACGCGTGCGCCGCCGTCGCGAAGACGAGCGCGAACGACGCCGTGAAGAGATGATCGAGCGGAAGGAACGAGTGCGCCGAGCAGCCGGCGAGGAGCGCCCGCGCGCGCGCCGTGCGATACCCACGCGCGATCCCCTCGCACGAGCGGAGCGCACGCAGACCGAAGCGCCCGAGGACCACGGGGCTGCGCGGGGGCCGAAGCGGACCGAGGATCTCTTCGAAGAGCGCACCGGCGCTCCCCACGAGCGGCGCGATCTCGTCCACGTAGGCGCGGGCGTCGTCGGCGTCGTCGAACGACGCGGTGGTCTCGTCGATCGATCGCGCGAGGACAGCGGCGCTTCCGTCGTCGAGCGGGTGCGCCAGCGCAAGCGGCGGCTCCACCCACTCCAGGCCATGCCGGTCGAGCGGCATTTCGCGAAGCGGTGACGCGATTCGAGCGAGCGGATAGACCGACGAGCAGACGTCGTGGACGAACCCCGGGAGCGTCAGCAACGCGCTCCGCACCCCGCCACCTACGGTCTTCGCGGCCTCCACGAGGTGCACGTCGAGTCCCGCGGCGGCGAGCGTGATCGCAGCGACGAGCCCGTTCGGGCCTCCGCCGACGACCACGGCATCGGGGTGCCCAGACGTGCTCAAGGACGCTCAGTCCCCCCCTTTGAGAAACTCCCCATA
>JBKQKP010000207.1:0-17340 GCA_052147435.1 Polyangiaceae bacterium
ACGGGCTGTTCCATGGTTCTTCACCAGGAACAAAGGGGGCGGGCGTCGCGCGCGCGGGGACAGGCTCGTCAGAGCTTGTCGGACCTCCGACCCTCGATCGCGGACGCGACGAGCTCGAGGAGCCGGAAAACTTCGAAGGGCTTCCGGAGGTACGGCCGGCGGGTCCGTTCGAGCAGCGCCCGCACTGTAGGAACGTCCGCGGCCCCGCTCACGAACACGAAGCGTTCCGCCTGTTCTGGATGGCGGGCCTGAACCTCCTCGAAGAGCTCGATTCCAGTTCCGTCCCGAAGCTCTACGTCGGAGACGACCGCGTCGAACGATCCGGCCTCGAGCGCGTAGCGCGCCTCGGCGAGGCTCTCGGACACCGTCACCTCGTACCGGCGAAGGATGCGTTGCATGGCCCCGAGGACGAGACGCTCATCGTCCACCACCAGCACGCGATGCTTCTGCTTCAAACGACAACTCCGCTCCCCCAGCGGTGATTCAACGGCCGAGTAAATACAAACTGGAGATGTTGTATTCAGAAAGCACGGAGATTCGGACGTTGGGGGCGTGCCCCGCCAGGATCCCGAACGACTCGTCACGGATGTCGGTCGTAGGATCGCCGAGTTACGACGACGAGCCGGACTCACCCAGGCCGACTTCGGCCGCGCACTTCGGAGCACGCCTCAGTACGTGCAGCGTCTGGAAGCGGGCCAGAACCTGACGCTGCACTCGCTCGCGAAGATCGCGAACGCTCTGGGGATTGCCGTGAGCGAGATCTTCGTGCCGACCGAGTACCGCCGCCCCTCGAAGGCGGGTCGTCCACCGACGAGGAATCGCCGGCCTCCGCCCTGAGCCGCCGTCCGGGATCCCCCCTCCCGCGGCGCGCGGCCCTCTCGATCCCTTCTCACGGCGCGCGACGGTGCCGAGCAGACTCATCCACGGTCCAAGGCCGTGCATTGCGCGCGGCGGCGCTGGGGCTTACTGATCGAACAGTCGTCATGCTCGTCGAGTTCATCATCGCCCACCGCGAGGAGCTGATCGCGCGCGCGCGCGCGAAGGTCGCGAAGCGAAGGGTTCCGAGGGCCACCGAGCGAGAGCTGAAGACCGGCGTGCCTCTCTTCTTGGACCAACTTGTCGAAGCGCTGCGACGCCCACCGTCCCCGGAGAACGAAGCGACCATCGAGAGCAGCGCAGCGGTGCACGGAGCTGCGCTGCTGGGCCGCGGCTACACGGTGGGGCAAGTCGTTCATGACTATGGCGACATTTGCCAAGCCATCACCGAGCTGACCGAGGACCGCAAGGCGACGATCACAACCGACGAGTTTCACACGCTCAACCTGAGCCTCGACAACGCCATCGCCGAAGCAGTCACGGAATACTCCCGTGTTCGTGACCGCACGATGGCGCAGGGGGAGACGGAACGCTCCGCCGTCTTTGCGCACGAACTCCGCAACAAGATCTCGTCCGCGCAGCTCGCTCACCAAGCCATCAAGAGTGGACGCGCGCCCACCAACGGCAGCGTCGCGGCTGTCTTGACGCGGAGCCTTCATGGCATGACGGGGCTCGTCAATCGAGCGCTCGTCGAAGTGCGTCTGGACTCCGGCAACATGCGCAGCCAGCGCATTCATCTGCGCGAGCTGATCGAAGAGGCTGAAGTCGAAGGAGCCCTCGAAGCGGGTTTTTACGGCGTTTCGCTGGACGTCACGCCGCCGACGAATCCGGAGTTCGACGTCGCCGCCGATCACCAGATCCTCGCGGGAGCCCTCGCCAACCTTCTGCAAAACGCGTTCAAATTCACGGTCGCGGGCGGACACGTCGCGCTCAGGACGAAGGTGAGCGGTGCCCGCGTTGCGATCGAGATCGAAGACCAATGCGGGGGTCTCCCTCCGGGCAAGGTGGAGGAACTCTTCGGCGCCTTCCAGCAGCGCGGCGCGAACCGAAGTGGACTCGGTCTCGGCTTGTTCATCAGCCGTAGGGGGGTCGAGGCAAGCGGCGGCGTGATTCGTGTGCGCGACGTTCCGGGAAGCGGGTGCGTGTTCACGATCGAACTGCCGCTGATACCCGCCGCGGCGTAGCTAGCTCGAGTCTCCGTTCGCGAGGACTCGGCGAGCCTCCTCCGCCCATTTCGTCAATGTGCCGGCACGCTTGTCGTCGACGCCGAACAAACGCTTGGTCGCCGCTGGCGACGCGACTTCGTCCACCACATGGCGCTCCATCTTCATGCTGGCCGTCGCCCGGATGCCTCGCGCACGAGCTCGCGCAGCACTACGGATGCAGGGACCCCGCGCGTTTTCGCAAGCGTCTGTAGTTTCGCCATCTCCCTGTCGTCGAGGCGCACGCGGTACACGTGCGTGCGCGGTTGGCGCGTCGCCTGAGGTTCGTAGGTGAGCTCTTCCCACTTCGTTCCAGGGCCGTCCTCGAAGTCGTGCGACTGCCAGAACGCCTCTTCTTCGGCCAGGTTCTTGAAGTTGGGGATCGGCTTCCCCGCTGGCCACAGCTTCTTCTTCTTCGATCGGGTGCTCATCGGATGATGCTCCTTCGCCACGCGAGGTAGCCGCTGCGGTGCTTGCCGGAGAGCGGCCAGCACGTGATCGGTCGCAGGATACCGCCCGGCCGCGGAGTCACGACGACGCAGAGGAACCGGCCGGCGCATGTCTGACCTTCCAAGCGCCACCGTGGCTCCGCGCCTGGTAGGCGCGGCTGCACGGTGCTGCGCGTCGGATGGCAGCGCGTGGTGATCACGTCGTCGACCTGGGTCTCGGTGCACCGTCCGTGTTCTTGGAAGTGGCGGCGGTTGTTGTCGTCCCATTCGATGCCGCGAGCTTTCACTCGGAGAAAGCATGCACCGACGCGACACCGTAGTCAATTGGACTACGACGCCCGTAGTCACTTGGACTACGGATTGCTCAGCCGAGGACGCGAACGGCGATCTCGACGGGCCCCCTCGTGGGTTGCCGCTCACGCTGGCATGCGAGCGCAACAGCCCAGAACCGATCCGCGTGACCGTTCTTCGTGCGCTCCGCGTCGAACGACACCCGACCCGACGCGAGGACCCTGCGCTTGATGCTGTGGACCTGCGCGACGAGGTCGCGCTGGCGCGGGAGCTGTATCGCTCGCTTCTGAAGGAGGATCTTCATGTCGGTCGCCCAGCGTTCCTTCGACTCCGAGGTGAAGTTCTCGGGCACCACCTGGGGAAATTCGCGCGCGAGGTTCTCCGCGAGGTTCATCCCGATGCCGCTCCGGTCGATCGACAGCCGCACGATGGGCACGGCGTTGAGCAGGCGCCGCAGCTCGCTCTCCTGCTCCACGAACGGCGTCTGGAGATAGGAACGGAGCAGCCTACACACGAAGACGCCGTCGATCTCCTCGAACACGGCGAGCTCGGAGCGGTCCCGCACGCGCCCGACGTCGAACCCGGCGACGAGGCGGCCGGTCGGCGCGGGGATCGAACCGATGTCCTCGGCGAGCACGAGGTCTTCGCGCGTGCAGGGGAGGATGAGATCGTAGGGGTAGTAGGAGTAGCTCTCGTCAACGAATTTCGTGCAGAATTCCTGCTCGAAATCTTCGAGCGCGAGCGACTCGAACTGCTGGACGATGTCGGGGTTCCCGAAGCGAGCGACACTCTCCTCCGTCGGCATGTCCGGTGCTTCGGCGGCGGCCCGCGTTGTGTCGGTGCAGAAGAAGCGACACATCCACCAGGGCACCTCCTGACGCCAGTGGTGCGGGTATGGGCGCACCGCCTGCGTGGCGATCTCCCAGAAGACCCCGCGACGCCCGAGCGGCGTGCTGCAGCCCGTGAGTTGGTTTGCGGAGCGGAGGATGACGGCGGTGGAGCCGCGGTAGACCTCGCGATCGAGGACGTAGTGGGCGAGCTCGTCGAGCAGGACGTCGCCCTTCTTCCCGCGAGGAGCCTTTGACGGGTTCGAGATGATCCGCGACAGACCGCGGTGCGCGCCGTTCGACTGGAACGCGAGCTCGGTCTTCGAATCGACGACGAGCCTCTTCTGGTACGCGAGCGGCAGCTCCTCGTAGACGTGCCGCGCGAAGAGAACCTTCTCCTTCGCGTCCTCCAAATTGTAACTGACAAAGACCGAAGTGTGCTTCGGCCGAAGGTGGCAGCGCGCGAGCGCCTCGAGCGCGAGGAGGAACGAGAATCCGACCTGCCTCGCTTTGGTCACCCAGCGAAAGCGCGAGTCGCTCGAGAGCAAGGCGAGCTGGTAGGGCTCGAAGGCGATCGGTTGGTCGTCGTAGCGGCCGAAGGTCGTCAGGAACCCGGCTTCGGTCCGTAGCCAGCCGGCGAGATCGTCCTCGCTGCGCTTGACGATTCCGAGCACGGACTACGGGCGGGTCGCGGCGGGCGGAGGCGCAGCGCCGCCCCCTGTGCCCGGGGTGTTCGTGATGGGAGCAGCGGGGGGAGTGTTCGCGGGGGGCGCGTTCCCGCCCGAGGCGTTCGTACCGGCGGCGACGCCGCCCGCTCCCGCAGGGCCACCTCCCGGGCTGGTGACGCCGGTCGCTCCCGCGCTGCCGGCGGGGCTTGCGCCGCCTGTGGCGCCCGGACTGCCCGTGGCTCCTGCGCCCGACGCGGGCGGCGGCGACGGGGAGGGCGGCGGCGACGGGGAGCTCGGCGTGGGGGGCGATGCTCCGCCGCCCGTGCCTGGCGCGGCTCCTCCGTTGCCCGGCGTCGGCTGCGGACCGGACGGCGCAAACGAGGTCGACGCCGGACCGGGCGGGCTCGGATCGCCGGGGTACGTCGGGAACGAGAACTGCGGAGGTGGAGGCGGGTCGGCCGGAACTGGCGCGCCCGGCGCGAGGACCTGGAAGGCCAGAGGCGACGTCGGATCGCTACCGTCGCTGCGGACGGCGGCGAGGATCTGCGCCTGGTCGCTCGTCACCGGGAGCCATCCAGCCTCCGGTGTGAAGAGCTGACCGCCGAACGCGAACGATCGAAGACCGTTCGCGGCGAAGGGGATGCAAAGCAAGCGAGCGAAGTAGGTCCCTTGGTCAGCCATTGGCGGCATCGCGCCTCCTCACCCGGAACAAAGCGCCCCCCGGGGTCACGCTGGGGACACGCGGCGTCGCGAATCCTGGTTTCATTCCACTTGATTGGTGCCCAACTCAACGGGATGACACCCACCGGAACGGAGGGAATCCACGAATGAGCCGCTACGACGAAGATGTCATCGCGCCCCGCACCCTGACCGAAAGGGAGCAGCGTGCGCTCCTGCGCGTTTCGGGCGAGCACCGCGACGGCTTCCGCGATCACCTCATCTTCTCGATGGCCTTGGGAACGGCGCTGCGCGAGCACGAGATCGTCGCCCTCGATATCGGGGACGTCTTCGACGAGACGGGGCGCGCGCGTCGCCGCGTCGCGCTGCGTGTCTTCAAGAGGAGCAACCGCGATCGCTCGCAGCAGCAGATCCTACTCAACGAGACCGTTCGGGCGAAGCTCGAGAAGTTCCGCACCTGGAAGAAGGGGAACGGCGAGAGCCTCGTCCCCGCGGCGCCCCTCTTCGTCAGCCGAAACGGCAATCGCCTCTCGAAGCGACAGGTCCGGCGCCTCGTTCACGTGTGGCAACGACGCGCGGGGGCCGATGTGACCCACAACTTTCATACGCTTCGCCACACGGCCGTCACGAATTACTACCGGCTCAAGCCCGACCCTCGGGCGACGCAGAAGTTCTCCCGTCACGCTTCGCTTCGGATGGTCGACCGCTACACGCACCCAAGCGATGAGGACCAGGCTCGAATCATCCAGGGCCTGCTCTGCTGACGAGGCGCGGGGGCGCACATTCGAGCCCCCTCGGGCCGGTCGCCGTGCCCGAGGGGGCTCTTCGCGGAGCCCTCCTCAAGGGAGCCGCGGCTCACTACCGTCAGCGCGATCTCTCGTCCGCATCTTCCGCTTCTGCTTCGGCTTCCGCAGAGGCGAGCGCGTCCGCGCTGCTCGCCTCGTCGGGGGACAACGCCACGCGGACGCGAGGCGTCGGAAGCGGTACCTCGCCCCGCTCCGCCGGGGTGGCCTCACGCATCACGCGCAGCGTCTCCAGGTGGCGGGCCTGGAGTTCATCCAACGAGGGGAGCCCGTGCACCTCTTGCCGTGAGTCGGCCCCGCCTTGCAGGAACTCCTTGAGGCGGCTCAAGGTGTTGAAGTCCGTCGGATTGTCGAAGCGGACCCGCCCTTCCGCGAGCGCTTTCTTGAACCCCAGAAGGTACGTGTCGATGATCGCGATCTCCTCCTCCCGGCTGAACGCGATCGCCTCGGCTTGGATCTCGATCTGCTTTTCATCGGCTCGGGCGAGGATGCGCACCTCGGCAAGCTTCCTGCGCTGCTGGCAGTTGTGCTTCTTCGCGTGGTCGCCGATCACCGCGTAGCCGACGCCGTACCGAGCGGCGAGTTCGCGATAGGACGGGTAGCTCTTCATGGTGCCGCTGCCGTCCTCGCAGGGGACCCGCTCGCCGAAGACGAGAAGCCGATCGAGCTCGGTGTAATCGATCCGCGGGGCATCACCTTTGGGCGGCCGACCCGGCCTGCGGCGCGGGTCCGACGCTTCGGACGGCGGGGAAGCGGGAAGGGGCGCGTCATTCATCGGAATCGACCTTTCCAGGGCGCGACAAAGGCGGCGCCCTCAACAAGGACAAAGGGGCTTCCGCGTGCCTGGTGGGGACAGGAATCCGATCGATGCGCCCATCGCGACACACCCCGCCGTTTCGGCGAGCCGGGTGGCCCCGTCCCCGGTTCGCCATCACGTCGCGGGTGGCAGCGTCCCCGAGACCCGCGTCGCGTCGCGCTGCTCCGCGCGCCTCGCCTCCCGAGCTCAACCTCCCGGGCAACCTGCGCCGAGACCCAGACGTAGGCCATCGCCCCCTCCCCGACGAGGCATCGCCCGCGATCGTCGACAGGGGAGGCCCCGGTGGAGGCGTCGGTCCCCGTACGTTTCACGGCACGCGATCCCCCCCGGATCGGTCAGTGTCGGTTCGAAACCGCACAACGGCTCCGGGGAGCCTCTGTAGAGAACTCTGTAGAGAACTCTGTAGAGAATTCGTCAGGTGTCCTGATTTGGAACCGAGAACCACTCGAAAACAGCACTAGGAACCGCGGGAGAGCGAAGCCGGATTCCGAAAATTCGACTCCCCCCCGGGGGCTCCCGGAAGGCCACTGGCCGCGCGCCGGATATGCGACGGGCGCCGCACATTCTGCGGAAAGCGGCCGTTCGACCACCTGCTTTCCGCCTACGCGGGGGCGCACTCTTCCGCGAATTCTGGGGCGCGCGAAACCCGAAACGGCCACCTTTGGCAAATAGCGGCCCTTCGGCGGGGGGCACCGCGGCGTCGGCGTCGAGCTCCCGCGCGCGCTCGAGGAGCTCGGGGGCGGCGGCCCGCGTGTGTGGTTCCCGGACTGCTTCGACGGTGGGGCGGCGCGCGGGAGCGAGGCCCATGGCTTCGGGCCTCGGTAGCGTCGTCGCGCCGGTATGGTACAAAGAACCTTACCGATGCCTCGACCTTACCGCCCGGCCGCCGGAGGCCCTGACCGCGAAGGAACTCCGCGCGGCATGGAGCCGTTCGTCCTTCTCCGAATCGCCAACGGTCCGGCTCACGGCTACGAGATCGCGCAGGCCATCGGCGCGCTCGGTTTCCGTCGCGCCGCCGAAGACCCGTCGGTCCTCTACAAACTGCTCCGCACCTTCGAGGAGGAGGGGCTCGCGACGTCCGAGTGGGCCATCGCCGAGTCCGGGCCGCCGCGGCGGGTCTACCAACTCACGACCAAGGGGCACGAGTACCTGGCGCAACGCGCCGACGACATGGAGCGGCAGAAGGCGCGGATCGGACTGTTCCTCGAGCAGTTCGCGAAGCTGAAGCGAGACTCGGCGCGCGCCGGACACACGACGAAGCGAAGGGAGAAACGCGATGAGTGACGAGAAGAGGCAGTCGGGCTCGTCGGAAGAATCGCGCGGATTCTCGCGGCGCGAGTTGGTAACCGGTGGAGGCATGCTGATCGCCGCGGTGGCGGCGGGGTGCTCGAAGGCGCCGCTCCCCTCGCCCGACGCGGTCGGCGTGCTCACGCCCGACCCGAAACGTTCGCCGAACGTCGTACGCCTCACGAGCGTACCTACCGCCGTCGAGGGGAACCTGCTTCCGACGCTCGTCGCCGAGTTCGAGAAGCAGTCACCGTACAAGGTGCTGCTCGCGTCGAACAACGACGTGTACGGTCTCGCGCGGAGCGGCTTCGTCGATCTGGCGATCTCCCACTACGGTCACCGGAACGCCGAAGCGTTCGTGATGGACGGCTACGGCGAGTGGCCGCGCACCCTGTTCTCCAACCAGATGGCGCTGCTCGGGCCGCCTTCCGATCCCGCGAAGGTCCACGACCTTCAGGATGTCGGAGAGGCATTCAAGCGAATCGCCGCGACCAAGTCGCCCTTCGTCGTGAACCACATCGATGGCGTGCGGTACCTCACCGAGGTGCTCTGGAACGCCGCCGGGCGGCCCGACCGAACCGGCTGGCTCATCGATGACGGGAAGCAGAAGGCGGACGCGATCCTGTTTGCCGCCGAGCGCGGTGCGTATGCGTTCTGGGGACTCACGCCGTTCTTGCGGCTACAACGTGAGACCCGCGTGAACCTCCAGCCGCACGTGATGGGTGATCCCCTCCTTCAGCGGATGCTCGTTTCGATCGTCGTGAAGGAGTCGAAGACGCCGGGCGTGAACACAGCCGGCGCGCACGCCTTGCAGTCGTTCCTGCTGTCACCGTCGACGCAAGCGCGCATCCGCGAGGTGAACTATCCCGGCGCGGAGGGGGTCCAATGGGTACCGGGCGCGCGCCACAATCGAACGGCGATTCTCCCGATGACGTAGCGCAACCCGCGCACGGGGACGACAGCGCTCACGGGCAGCCGGCGTCTGCGGGCGCTTCTGTCGCGCAGGTCGGCGCCGAGAAGGTGCCCGTGACGTGATCGCCAGTCGCGAACGAGACGTCGAAGTTGCCGACGATGGTGGATGCGCCGATCTGCGAGATCGTGATTGAGCCGCTCGTCGCAGGCGAGAGGTTGGTTTGAGCATCGTCGACGAGGTACTGGGCCTCCGCCACGCCGCCTTGGGTGCCTGCATCGGGAAATGAGTAGGTCCCGGTCGCGACGTCGGCGCCCAGCATTCCGACCGTGAGGGAGAGGATCGTGGAGCGCGTTTGCGCGATCGCGCAGGGGCACGCATTCGTCACGCTCGTGATGAGGACACTTCTCGAAGTAACCGTGGTGCCGTTGTTCGACGTCGTTATCTCCGTTCCAACGGCGTCATTCGCCGGCACGGGCTGCCCGTCGATGGTGCCCGACACGGTTGCAGATCCCTGGGCCGTGGCAGAATCCTGGGGCTCGGCCGGCGCGGGGTTCACGGTCTTGCCTCCGCAAGCCCACGCGACGAGCAGATACAGCCATCCAATCCGAGGGACTCGTCGCATTTCGCCCGGACCTATGCCACGGCGCCATCTCGGGAGCCACGTCACATGGCACGACGTAACCGACGAGCTGGGTGCGCGCTACCCGAGCGAAGGACGGAGCGCTCCGCTGCCTACGAGGAGCGACCTTCGTCGGTCGCGCGCCTCTTCGCGTGCGTCGCCTTCCCGCCCTTGCGGCCGGCCTCGCGCGCCTCGGCGCTCGTGAATTGGTGCGCGGTGCCGGCGCGGTGCGCCGCGCGTCCTCCACGCTTCGCGAGCTCGCTCACGAGCGTCGGATCCATCGCGGCGAACCCCCGCGGCTTGCGGGGCTTGGACTCGGCGGACTTCGTCGTTTCGTCGTCGGACATGGGTAGAAACTCCTTCGCGCCGTGGCGACGGCTGAGCGCGCGAGCGTACTCCCATGCACCGCGGCGGTCCGCAACTCACCGCCGCGCTGTGCGCGGAGCGGAGCCCGTAGGCAGAGGTACCGCTCGGCTGTTAGCCTCCGGCGCGATCAGCCTCGCCGCCTTGGGCCGCCTTGGTCTCCGGTTGCGGCACTGGGAGTTCGCCGCGTTCGGCGGGCGTCGCATCGGTGAGGGCGCGCCTCGTGTCGCGGTGCTTCGCCTGGAGCGTATCGAGCGAGAGCGCCGCGTGCACCTCGGGCCGGGAATCGGCGCCCCCCTGCAAGAACTCCTTCAAGCGGGCCATCGTGTTGTAGTCGGTCGGGTTGTCGAACCGGACCCGCCCCTCGCCGATCGCCTTCTCGAAGCCCATCAAGTACGAGTCGATGATCTGAAGCTCGCGCTCCTTCGTGACAACGATGGCCTCGGCGCGCGCTTCGACCATCTTCTCCTCGACGCGGAGCTGGGTGCGGAGCTGCGCGCGCTCACGGCGCGCCATGCAGTTGTGCTTCTTCGCGTAGTCGCTGATGACGGAGTACGAGACGCCGAAGCGGTCGCCGAGCTGACGGTAGCTCGGGAACACCGTCGTCGTGCCGCTGCCATCGTCGGTGGGCGCGAGCTCGCCGTACACGAGGAGCTTGTCGACCTGGTCGTAGTCAACGAGCGGCGCGTCGCCCTTGCGAGGCCGACCGCGAGGTCGGGGCGGTGGCGGCGCGAACTCGTCGCCGCTCACGGCACCTCGCCCTTGCCGCGCGAGAGGCGCACAAGCTCCGCGGCGCAGTAGTTGAGCGCGTCCAACACCTCGAGCAACGCCTCGCCGGGGTTGTTGCGGCCGTCGCCGACGCGCCACGTTCCGTAGGTGTGCTTCCCCTCGGCGAGGCGGGCGGCCTGCACGGAGAGGATCGCGTCCTCGTCGCCGTCGAACGGCGGCGCCGCCGCTGGCGCGAACGCGAGGCGCCCCGCCATGAGACGGCGGTAGACCTCCATGGCCCGCGCGACGTCGCGACGCGCGGAGTGGGCGCCGTCGTTGCTGACGCCGAGAACGTCGCAGACCGCGGAGAGGGAGAGCGACTCGAGAGCGCCGACGGCGACGAGGGGCCACGCGAGCGAGGCGGTGTCGATGACGTGGTGGTCCATCTTCGGCCACGTGAGCCCCGCTCGACGAAAGCCGCCGTCGAGGAACGCCTTGTCGAAACCGACGTTGTGACCGGCGAGCACGCATCCCTCGGCGATCGGCATGAAGCGCTTGAGCGCGTCGTAGATGTCTGGAGCGTCGTCCCACTTCTCCGGGTCGAAGCCGTTCAGCGCGGCGGTCTCGATGCTGCACCGCTCGGGGAACTGCGGACGAACGCGCGTCGTCATCTCCCGCTGGATGAAGAGGAGCTGCGGGTGAACGCGCACGGCGGAGAGCTCGACGATCTCGTTCAGCGTGGGATCGAGCCCCGTCGTCTCGACGTCGACGAAGAGCAGCGGGCGGGACGTGAGCGGCGTCGTGACGGTGCCGGTCGCTCTCGGAGATTCGCTGACGAAGCCGCCCATGGTTGGTCCCTCTGCACAGAACAAAGGCGAGCGCTGGCGACCGGGCGGGGACAGCGACCCCGCGGCAACGGGAGGCGGCGCGACGGGGCCGCGCACGGCAACCCATCCCCTCGCGCGCCGCGAGACTCGGGGGCCAGGGACCTTGGGTCGCTAGCGACCCAAGGTATGGTTCGTGGCCCCCAAGACCTCACGCGGGGACAAGCACTCGCTCTTTCCTCCCTCGAAGGCTTCGAGCCTGCCTTCTGGAGCGCGATGGACCCGGACCTCGAGACCTTCGCCCATCGAGATCACGATCGCCTCGCGTCCGATCCGGAACGTCGCGCGCGGCGGCGCCTTGGCGACGATGGTCGCGGCGGCGCGCGCGAGCTCCTCGCTGTATCCGCGCGCCACCGCAAGATGCGCGAGGTACTCGGCAGCCCATGCACGCTCCTCTCGGTCGTACCTCGCGGCGGCGCTCTCCTCTACACGTCGAAGGTGTTCGAGGATCTCGGGCTTGCTCGCGAGGAGCCTCGCGCGGATCGCCGCGGAGTACGCCCCCTTCGAACCGACCACGCGAAGGGTCGCCCCGTTCGCGTGCAGCTCGATGCCGCGCGCCCGGAGCTCCTCGAGGAGCTCGGCGATCATTGCTCGCCTCCCACCCCGAGTGGCTCGGGGACGGATGGGACGGATAGGGGACACATGCAGAATACAATCCGTCCCCTGAAAGCCACCGAAACCACAGGTGGTTTTTGACTCGGGGACGGATGGGACGGATAGATCGGGGGATAGCCGCGCGCCGTGCGGGCGCGCATGCGCGTGCGCGCGTACACGTACGCGTGTGCACGAGCGCGCGGGCGCGCGCGCGCATGCGCGGAACCCCCCGATCTATCCGTCCCATCTGTCCCCGAAAACCTAAGCTCCATGAATCGCTCCGAAATTCTGGGGACACATGCAGAATACAATCCGTCCCCTATCCGTCCCATCCGTCCCCGAAACGCCGAGCCGCACCCACCCGAGACGAACCCGGGAAGTGCTGTCCCATCCGTCCCCTCCCCCGCACCGCGCGAGCGCCGCGCGCACCTCGCCTCTCGAGGCCTCCTGGCGAGCCCCTCGTCGCTTAGACGTCTTCGAAGAACGACTTCGGCTCGTCGTCCCCCGGCTCGTCGGGGGCGCGAACATCGGTGGGGTCGCAGGCGAGTCGCACGCGCAGTCCATGCCAGCAGCGCTGATGGTTCTTCTTCCCGCCGATGAAGCCCCGCGCAGTGAGCTGGGCGCCGAGCCCCTTCGAGCTCATCTCCCGATGCCCGTTCGTCTCGCACCAGCCGCGGTACTCGCGAAGGAGGTCGCGCGTCGAAACGAGGAAGTGCGGGGCGATGTCGCAGCGGTCGTCGAGGAACTCGCCAACCACGTCCTGCTCCTGGCGGTAGCTCGTGGTGGCCTCGATGACCTCCTTCGGCGGACGGAGTCCCTTCATGCGTTGCCACTCGAGGCACCCCTCGACCGCCCAGCGAAGAATCCCAGAGCGCTCTGCGAGGAGCTTCTCGAGGAGAGCCGGGTCCTTCTTGTCCTCCTCAATCGTCACGGTGAACGGGACGAGCCGGATGCGGCGCCAGATGGCGTGGTCGGTGCCGCGCACGGTCGGCTTATGGTTCGCGGCGAGGAAGAGCTTGTGGGTCGGTCTGAAGCTCCAGAAGTCCTCGCGCATGTGGCGTGCGCGAACGATGTCCCCTCCGGTGAGCTGCTTGACGGTCGCCTCCGCGAGGGTGCGACCGTTCTCGATCTCCTGGCACACGGCGATGCGCCGCCCGAACAGATCCGCGATGGCCGTCGGGTGTGCATCGGTGTTCTTCGCGAGGAGTAGATCCGGCGCGGTTTGCAGGCCGTAGTCGCCGAAGAGCTCGAGCAGCGTTCGGAGGAACGTGCTCTTGCCGTTCGAGCCCGAGCCGTGGAGGAAGAAGAGCACCTGCTCATCGACGCTCCCGGTGAGCGAGTAGCCCACCGCGCGCTGGAGGAAAGCGACGAGCTCGGCGTTGCCCCCCATGATGTCCGAGAGAAACGCGGTCCAGCGAGGGCACTCCGCGTGGGGGTCGAAGGCGATCAGTGCGGCCTTCGTGATGTTGTCCGCGCGCGTGTGGGTGCGAAGGACTCCGATACGCAGATCGACGGTGCCGTTCGCGCAGTTGAATGCCCAGGGATCGAAGTCGAGCTCCTCGGCGATGACCGTGAGCTCGGGGCGCGACCGGGCCATCTTGAGCATCGCACCCATGGCGCTCGCGCTGTCGCTCGCGGTCGCGTGCGCGCGGAGCGCCTTCTGCTTCTTCGGCGTCGGCGCCCGCGCGGCCTCCGAGGGGATCGCGCGCACGGTTTGGAACGCCCGGAACTCGACTGCGGCGCGGCGGTCACTGCCCCAGCGCGTGCCGTCCCACACGAGCCACTTCTTCCAGTCGTGGCAGTGCCGAACGTCCTCGCCGTGGTGGGCGGCGAACCGCTCGGCGTTCCCACCATCGGTGAGCGGGAAGTCGCGCCCGATGAAACCCGAGGGGAAGTCCTCGTCGGGCGGGGGGACAGGGGGCGGCATGCCGCAGTCGTCGTCGTCATCCGCGGCGGGTGCGCGTCGTCGAGGAGCGTCCGGCGATTCGCCCAGGAAGCGCTCGAGGAGCCAGCGCGCGGCGTCAGCCGGCTCGAGCTGCCGCGCCTCGGAGACAAGGTCGACGGGCGTGCGGAAGCCCGGCGTGCCGGGCACTCCTCGGTCCGAGCAGGTCTTGTGGTGGCACTTCAGCCCGTTGTTGACGAGCGCGACTCCGTCGGTGTTCGAGCATCCGGGACAACGGACACGGCTCTCGTCATCGAGGAGACCGAGCGCGCGCGCGACGTCCTCGATGGGGAGCGCGTTCGCGCGAGTGAAGGAGCCGGCCCCCCTCGCCGCGCGCGTCCCTCCCACGGCCGAGCGCCAGGGGTCCTCCGTCTTCCGGCCCATCGCCGAATCCACCTGGCGACGCTGCTCAAGGGACAGGGGCTCGATGAGCCCCGCGAGCACCCCCTCGAGATCGGCCGGACGCACGCGGGCAACGGACTCCGAGCATAGGAATGCGGTCTGCCGGTGCGGCCGATCATCGACTCCGGGAGCGCCCTTCCTCTTCGTGGTCCCGAACGCGGGGACCAGACGCTTCGCGTCGGTGACTGTGCGGTCGATCTCCGCGCCCGGTGCGGCAAAGGCGATGCTCAGAGCGGAGAGGATGCCCTTCACGGTGGCCGTCAACGGCGACGGCTCCTCGGTCGGCTCGACGGCGACGAACACCTGACGCCCGTTGCCGCTGTGCCCGTACCCGAGAGCCTCTTCTCCGCCGAGGAGCTCAGCGAGCTTCGCGTAGACCGCACACGCGACCGCGACCGAGTGGCCCATCTCCTCCTCGGTCGCCGAGGTGCCCGTCGTGCGAAGGGCATCGACATCGACGAAGAGCACGCGCCGATGGGTCACGTCCCGGTCGGTGGTCGAAGCTCCCTTCTCCGCGTCGTACCAGGCGCGAGGCGTCATCCGAGTGGCGACCGCGGGGTTCACGCGGTTGGCGATGACGAACACACCCTGGGCGGCAAAGGTGTCCCCCTGGCGCAGGAGTGGAAGCGCCGCGGCCACGCTGTCGACGTGGGCGAAGCGGTTCTTCTTCCCGTAGCGCGTGGGGATCTTCAGCGCCTGGAGCTCGATCCATTCGCCGTGCACCGCGCCGACGAAGGCGAGCCACCGGGCGAAGTTGGCCTCGAGCCCCTCGGCGACGGCGGCCCGGAGGCGCTCCTCGAGTTTCTCCGCCTCGGCGGATGGGATCGACGTCACGATGCACCCATCACTGAGAACAAGGTGGAGAGCCGCGGGGCGGCGGGGACACAGCCACGCCGCCCATCGGCTCGATCAGGGCCCTTCGGGTGGCGGCGCAGGCTTCCTGCCGTTGCAGATGGCCGAGATTTCCTCGAGCTTCGCGACGGCCTGGTTCATGTGCATCGCGATCTGACCTGACTGGTGGATCGCGAACTTCATGTCCCAGCGCTTGTCCTCGTTCCACTCGATGACGATCCAGCGCCAGGCGTGGAGCGCGGTGCGAGCGGCGGCGAGGATCTGGTCCACCTTCGCGGCCTCTTCCCGTGGGTTGGTGCCCCTCCGATAGTCAGACTTGAACGCGGTTAGGTGAATCGGCTGAGGATCGGGACGATTGGCCGGGTCGAGCGTGGATTCCTCGTTCTCCCCGTCGTCGCCGCTTCCCGCGTTCTGCGAGTGCTCGGGAGCGTGAACCGGCGCGTCCGCGCCTGCGGCCATCGGCGGCGGGGGCGGCGGAGGCGAGGTGACGGGCGGAGGTGGCGGTGCGGGTGGACGTCGCCGCTCGCGGACCTCCTTCGCGCGCTCCACGACCTTCTTCTCGCGGACGATGGCGCTTTGCTCGTCCCGAGGAAGCGAGACGAGCTCGGTCGCTGTCTTGACGGGGACATCGCCGGCGTCGACCGCGGCGACGAGCTCCGGGGCGCCTCGCGCGATCACCTGTTGCGCCAAGAGCACGGAGGTCGCGCCGACATTCAGGAGTCCGGCCGCCTTGTGACGGGCGCGACCACTGTCGTCATCGGAGAGTCCCCGTTGCTGACGCTCGCGCGCCTCGTCCGCGAACACCTCCACGGCGCGCGCTGCGAGCATGGCCCGCTGAGAGGCCGTGAGATGGCGCCTGTGAAGGTTGACCGAGAAGATCCACGATGTGACGCTCCCGGTGCCCGCCCACTCGACGAAGTGCGGCGGTACCCCGGCGAGCTCGCAGGCGCGGAGGCGATTGCGACCGTCGAGGATCTGCCCGTCCTTGACGACGATGGGCGAGGCGAGGCCGTTCGTCTGGATGTCCCCCGCGAGCTCGGCGAGCTCTCGCTCATCGAGCAATGGGAAGAGGGCCGCGGCGGGGTGAATGCTGAGCGCCGACGGATCTGCGATGGTGATCTCGGTCATCGCGTCCCCTCAGATTCCCTTCGCCGCACGAAGCTCGGCGAAGTAAGTCAGCCCGCTCTCCGTCGCCGAGAGCCGCGCCAGCGTCTGCCCCTGGCAGTGCGCTTCGAGGCACCGGAGCGCCGCAAAGGACAGTTCTCGCCCGCGAAGCGCCGTCCGAGAGGAGCGCTCCAGGTACCGATGGAGAACGATGGCGGGCTCGTTCGAGCTCGAGCCCGTGTGCGAAAGGAACTGCTTGGCGAACGAGGCAACGTCGCGCGGCGCCGCAGGGTGAGCAAACGCATGCGCCGCCAGGAGACTCGCCGTGATCCCGCGCTGGAACGGGAAGGTCTGCTTCACCCAATCGATCCCCGCTCGGTGCTGCGCGTGGACCTGGCCGATCTTCGAGGCCGAGCCCTGATGGTGCGACGATCGCTCGAGCGCGAGGAGCGCGTTGCAGATGGCGACGTCCCGCGGCGTCAGGTGCAGGATGTCGTGCGCGCGCCGGACGCGAAGCCCCGTGTCGATCGGCGAGTCGTAGGAGCCATCGACGTTGAACGTGACGCGCACGTGCATCGTGCCCCCGGCGCGCGCGATGGCGGTCAGGCGATGCTGTCCGTCGATCAGCTCGCCGCGGCGATTGAACGCGATGCCCTGGTGCGTCAGCTTCCACTGTCCGTTCTTCACCTCCCAGACCAAGTCCTCGACGTGGCGCTCGACGAGCGGTCGGTTGATGACGTTGCGCTGAAGCCACGCCTTCGCGAGCTCGGGGGTGACCGCGATGGTCTCCGTTTGCATCCCGCCCTCCTCGAAGATCGTGAAGTAGTCGTCGGGGCCGAGTTCGATGGTGTTCTTGCATGCCATGGTCGTTGTCTCCTTTGGGTTCACGTGGACGGGACGGCCTCCGCGCCGAGTACTGCGCGGTAGGCCCGAAGGCGGTCGTGGTGGTGGCGCGCGGCGATGGGGTGGTCGTCGACGAGGTCGAAGAGGACCGGCTGTCCCTTGCCCTCGTGCGGGCGCATCAGGCGGCCGAGGCGCTGGATGATTCGTCCCTGCGCCTT
>JBKQKP010000208.1:0-13184 GCA_052147435.1 Polyangiaceae bacterium
GTGCCAAGACCGACTCCTCATGAACGTCTCCGACCGGATGACCGCGGCGCTCGAGCGGCGCGCCGTCTCCCTCGCGCACGCCGGGGTCGCGGCCGTGGTCGTCGACATCACCGGGAACGGTGGCGGATCGGGCTGGGTGGATCCGGCGGCGCGCGCGCTGAGCCCGATCCCTCTTCGCGCCCCGCGGATGGGGTTCGTGCGGCACGAGCACTGGGTGAAGCAGCTCGGGGAAGAGCTGGCGAACATCGCGAAGGACCGCGCGGCCAAGAAAGGAACGAAGGACGACGCCATCCTCGCCGCCGCCGAAGCGACGCTCCACTCCGCGCTCGAGGAAGCGAGCACCCCGTGCGACCGCAGCGCGCTCTGGGACGCAGGGAAGCCGAAGCCAGCGTGCGCTCAGCTGGTCACGAACCGGTTCTTCACCTCCGGCGTGCTCTCGTACGCGAAAGCGGGTTCCTTCGACGGCTGGGCGTCGCGCGACGCGCTCTACTCGCCGAGGCAGTACGCCTACCACGAGGGGGCGCTGTCGCTTCCCCTGCTGGTCCTGGTCGACGGCGGCACCGCGTCGGCGTCAGAGCAGTTTGCGGCGATGCTCGCGGACAACCACGCCGCGGTGATCGTCGGTTCGCTCACGACCGGGTGCGGATGCGGCTTCACCAACGGCGGGATCCCGACGACGCTCCCGCACTCCGGCGCCCACGTCCACATCCCCGACTGCGCGCGCCTCCGCGCCGACGGCGCGAACGAGGCGAGCGGGCTCGTGCCCGACGTGCTCTTGCCGCTCGCGACGAGGGATAGCCCGTACCAGCGGGCGGTGAAGATCGCGGCGGGGCTCGAGACGGCGGTGAAGAGGCTCGGGAGCGTGAAGGGGGCGCTTCGGCGTCCCTAGCTCGAGGCGCTCCCGGGGCGCGCCCCGTTCGCGAACGTGCGCGCACGCCGGCGCACGGCCGTGAACGGCATTTTCATTGAGCATTTCGCTCACCGGCGGGTGGCAAGCAGCTTGCGATAGGGGTCCTCAACCACGGTGACTGCGACAAGCGCGGCGCCGCAACACCCACCGAAAGGACCCACGAACATGAGCTCCCGCAAACCCCGCCTCCCCTTCACGTCCAGTGTTCGCCTCTTCGGCGTGCTTCTCGGCGCGTCTCTCGCGCTGGGGAGCGTGGCGTGCGGCGCGGCGCCGTACGGCAACGACGACATCGCGACCCAGAGCGCGACGGAGACCACGAAGGAGCCCAGCACCGCGACCCCGAGCGATCGCAACGCCGAGGACGCGGGCCCGAACGCGCTGCAGGCGTCGCAGCCGCCGGCCGAGGAGACGCCCGGCCTTGCGGGCGCCGAGGGCGCCGGCGGCGGAGAGGCCGTGAACCCCCCTCCGTACAACGGTCACCCGACGCACAACGCGGAATGATCCAGGACGCGCGGCGAGGCGCGGGCTTGTGCGCCCCCGCAATCCCGCGCGCCTCCTGACCGGCTAGACGCCTGCTAGACCTAAGCCCGCGATGGGCGGGATCAGGAGCTTTTCGACCGACACGGCGCGCGCTCTCTCTCTGCTTGTAGCCGTCGCCGCCATCGCCGCCGTGTCCGCCACCGTCGTCGCATGCGGCGGCACATCGAGCGCGACCTCGCTGCACGACGCTGCCGCGGGAGACGACGCAGCAGCGCCGGTGCTCGACGCCGGCGACGCCTCGCTGCCGACCGACGCGGCATCCCCGCCCGACGCCATCGCCCCCGACACCGGCCTCCCCCCCGCCGACGACGCCGGCCCTCTCGTCCTCCCCCTCGTCATCAACTTCGACGGCGGCACCCTCGCGGCGCCGAAGCTCATCGCGGTCACGTTCCCCGGCGACGACCAGGCGACGCAGATCGCCACGTTCACCCAAGCGATCGGCGCGAGCGCGTACTGGAAGGCGGTCACCTCCGAGTACGGCGTCGGCCCCGCCGTCGGCGCGACGATCCTCGAGACCGAGGCCGCACCGACGGCGATCAACCAGAACGACGGCGACTCCGAGACGTGGCTCTCCACCCGCTTCGACGGCACCCACCCGGAGTGGGGGACGTTCGACCCCACCGCCGTCTACATCGTCTTCTACCCCTCGACGACGGTGGCCACTCCGAGCGTCGGCGGCTGCGGCGGCGCCTACCACGACGCAATCCCGATCACGATCGCCGCGGTCGACGGTGGGGACGGCGGCGCCGGGGCGAGCGCGCAGATGATCTACGGCATCGTCTTCCGCTGCGCGACGTCGCCCGACGTGGGGCGCCCGTCCGGGGTCGACCTCACGACCTTCATGGCGAGCCACGAGATGGTCGAGGCGAGCACCGATCCGTTCGGCACCGCCTACGCACAGACCGACCTCGACCACATCGCCTGGGCGTACTTCTTCGGCAGCGAGGTGGGGGACATGTGCGCGTTCCACGCGGGCGCGGCGATCACCCCGAGCGAGATCGGCTTCGCCGTGCAGCGCACCTGGTCGAACGCCGCGGCCGCCGCCTTCGAGGATCCGTGCGTCCCGGGCGAGTCGAGCCCGCTCTTCCTGGCAGCACCCGTCGGAGAGACGTCGATCACGATGACGAGCAGCGTGGGGGGGCCCGTCGCCACACAGGGCTTCCCGCTCCCCAACGGCCAGTCGATCACGATCGGCATCCGTTTCTATGGATCGGCGACCGGCACGTGGACCGTCACCCCGTTCACGTACACGATGGAGCACGGCCAGCCCGAGCCGTACCTGCAGTTCTCGTCGGCGACGCTGACGGGGCAGAGCGGCGACGTCGTCCCCCTCACGATCAAGCGCATCGCCGAGGACACCGATGGGAACGGGGGGGACGCCGTGAAGTTGGTCTCCACTCAGGGGAGCCAGACGAACGAGTGGTACTTCGCGGTGACGAACTGAGGTAGCTAGGGTCCGTTGCACGCCACGAAGTCCCCCCCCGAGCTCGAGCCCCGCGTCGTCTGCCCGCGCTGCCGCCGCCCCGCGAGCGTCTGCTACTGCGCCCACCTGAGCTCGATCGAGACCGAGACGCGCGTGCTCCTCCTCCAGCACCCGCGCGAGCGGGACGTCGCGATCGGAACGGCGCGCATGGCGAGCCTCTGCCTGCCGAACGCGGAGCTCGAGATCGGCGTGCGCTGGGACGATTCCACCGTACTCACTCGCGCGCTTTCGGATCCCGATCGCCCCGCGGTACTCCTCTATCCCGGCCCGGGGGCGATCGACGTCGCCGAGCATCCGCCGAAGGGACCCGTGACGTTGATCGTGATCGACGGCACCTGGTCGCAGGCCAAGACGATCGTGCGCGACAACCCCCGTCTCCGCGCGCTCCCGCGCTACACGTTCCACCCCCCCGCGCCGAGCGAGTACCGGATCCGCAAAGAGCCGAAGGACGCCTACGTCTCGACGCTCGAAGCGCTCGTCTTCGTCCTCGGCGCGCTCGAACGGGACCCGGCGCGCTTCCACGCCCTCCTCGCCCCCTTCCGCGCGATGATCGACGCGCAGATCGACTGCGAACGGCGCTTCCACGGAGCCCGTACCCGCCACGCGAAGCATCGCGAAAGACCGCGGCGCGGCCCGCAGGTGCCGCGCCTCTTCGACGAGCGCTTCGGAGATCTCGTCTGCATCGTCGCGGAAGCGAACGCCTGGCCGTACCGCTCGCGCGAGCGCGGCGTCCTCTACCAGGACGAGCTCGTGCACTGGGTGGCGCACCGCGTCTCTACCGGCGAGACCTTCGACTTCGTCGTCGCCCCCCGCAATCCGCTGGCGCCCCGGACGCCGGCGTACGTCGGGCTCTCGACCGAGCAGCTCGCGGCCGGTGGAGCGCTCGAGGAGATGTCGCGTCGCTGGCGCACGTTCGCGCGCGACACCGACGTGATCTGCTTCTGGGGGCACTACGGACCTGCGCTCTTCGCCGCGAGCGGAGGCTTCCTGCCGGAAGAGCGGGTCGATCTGCGACGGGTGGCGCGCGTGTACGCGAAGAGCAAGGTGGGGACGCTCGAGGAGTTCCTGGGGTCGATCGGCAGCGCGCGTGGCGCGCGCGAACAGAGCGAAACGCCCCTTGCGGTCGGCAGAGCGGGGACGCGCCTGGAGGGGCTCGCGCGGCTGACGCGCCACTTCGTCGAAACCGCGCGCGCGGGTGTGGTATTGCACCGCGCCTGATGGCAAATCTCTGGGTCCGAAAGCCGCTCTCCGTTCTCCAGACCGAGGCGGGTGACTCAGAGAAAGGGCTGAAGCGGACGCTCGGCGCCCCTTCGCTCGTCGCGCTCGGAATCGGCGCGATCATCGGCGCGGGTCTCTTCGTCCGGACAGCCGCGGCCGCGGCCAACGCAGCGGGCCCCTCGGTGACGCTCGGCTTCGTGGTCGCGGCGCTCGGCTGCGCGTTTGCGGGGCTCTGCTACGCGGAGCTCGCGTCGATGATCCCGATCGCCGGGAGCGCCTACACGTACTCGTACGCCACGATGGGCGAGCTCGTCGCGTGGATCATCGGATGGGATCTCGTCCTCGAATACGCGATCGGCGCGGCCACCGTGGCCATCGCCTGGAGCGAGTACCTGAACAAGCTCCTGGGGCTCTTCGGCGCCGAGATCCCCTACGCGATCTGCCACTCGCCGTTCCAGACGGATCCCATCCACGGGACGCACGGCATCATCAACATCCCGGCGCTGGCCATCCTCCTCGCCCTCACGCTGCTCCTCATCCGAGGCATGCAAGAGTCGGCGCTGGTGAACGCTTTCATCGTCGTGATGAAAGTGACGATCGTCCTCCTCATCATCGCCCTCGGCTGGGGCTTCACGAAGGCCGCCAACCACACGCCTTACATCCCGGAGCCGAGCACGTACACCGACATGCAGGGGGTCGTTCACGCGTACGGCGGCGTGATGGGCATCCTCGGTGCGGCGGGCATCGTCTTCTTCGCGTTCATCGGGTTCGACGCCGTCTCGACCGCCGCGCAAGAGGCGAAGAACCCGGCGCGCGACATGCCGATCGGGATCCTCGGCTCGCTCGTCATCTGTACGGTGCTCTACATCCTCTTCGCGCACGTCCTCACGGGGCTCGCGCCGGTAGACTTCTTCCGCCACGCCGGGAGCGAGGCCTCCGTGGCGCGCGCGATCGACGCGTACATGCCGGGCTACACGTGGCTCTCGAACGCCGTCACCGTCGCCATCCTCGGCGGCTTCTCGTCCGTGATCCTCGTCATGCTGATGGGGCAGTCGCGCGTCTTCTACTCGATGAGCCGAGACGGCCTGGTCCCCGCGGCGTTCTCGGACGTGCACCCGCGGTACCGCACCCCCTACAAGTCGAACTGGCTCTTCTTCGGCTTCGTCGGGCTCTTCGCGGCGTTCATCCCCGAGGACATCGTCGGCGACATGTCGAGCATCGGGACGCTCTTCGCCTTCGTCCTGGTCTGCATCGGCGTCTGGGTGATGCGCGTGAAGGAGCCCGACGCGAAGCGCGAGTTCCGGGTGCCGGCCGTCAAGGTCGTGTCGGTCTTGGGGGTCGTGGTCTGCGGCTCGATGATCTTCGGGCTCGGCTGGCCCAACTGGACCCGGCTCGGCGTCTGGCTCGTGATCGGGCTCATCCTTTACTTCAGCTACGGAATCAAGCGATCGAAGCTCCAGCAGGGCGGGGGCTGATCGATTACGCTCTCCCGGCAGACGGGAGGGGCCTTTGAGCGGACCGCCGCCGGACGCCAGCGAAAGCGAATTCGATCCCCTCATCGGGAGGACCATCGGCGGCAAGTTCGTGATCGAGCGCCTCCTCGGCGCCGGCGCCATGGGAGCGGTGTACCGCGCGCACCAGACGGCGCTGGAGCGGACGGTCGCGATCAAGGTGATGCACCGCGAGATCGCGGCCGATCCGACGTACGCCGCCCGCTTCCACCGCGAGGCGAAGGCGGTCTCGCGCCTCGATCACCCGAATCTCATCCGGGTGCTCGATTACGGGCAGGAGCCCGACGGCCTGCTCTACATCGCGATGGAGTTCCTCGACGGGCGCGATCTGTTCACCGCGATCAACGAGGAGTGGCCGATGCCGCACGACCGCATCGTCGACATCCTGTCGCAGACCCTCTCGGCGCTGGCGGAGGCGCACGACGCGGGGGTGCTCCACCGCGATCTGAAGCCCGAGAACATCATGCTGCTCCGGAAGAAGGCGGAGGACGGCACGCCGACCGATTCGGTGAAGGTGTGCGACTTCGGGATCGCGAAGGTGGCGGAGGAGAGCGAGGCGAAGCCTGCGGCGGCGGCGAGCGGCGGCCGGAAGCTCACCGCCGCCGGGCTCGTCGTGGGGACGCCCGGCTACATGGCGCCTGAGCAGGCGCGGAGCGAGCCGTGCGACGCGCGGAGCGACATCTATTCCGTCGGGGTCATCCTCTACCAGCTCCTGACGCGGCGGCTCCCGTTCGAGGGGAACACGCCACTCGATATCGTCGTGAAGGCGCTCCACGAAGCGCCGCCGCCGCTCGGCTCGTACGGCCCCACGGCGGCGCCGGGCCTCGAGCCGATCTGCGTGAAGGCGATGAGCAAGCCCCCCGCGGAGCGCTACCAGAGCGCGCGTGACATGCGCGCGGCGCTGCGAGCCGCGGCTCCGATCGAGCGGCAGATCGTCATCTCGTCGGGGGAACGCCCTTCGATCGTGAACGCGCCGACGCAAGTCGAGCTCACGAGCTCCGCCGGATCGACCGGCGTGCGCGCCGTGGCGGCCACCGCTGCGAGTCCAGCACGGTTCTGGCGCGCAGGGGGGATCCTGTCGGGGTTGGCGATCGCGGGGCTCGCGCTCTTCTCCTTGAAGGTGATCCGTGGCGCTCCCTCCGCGACCGCAGTACTCGCGGCCGCTCCGTCACCGTCGATCCTGACGGCAGTCCCTTCGTCGGCAGCCGTGCCCCCGCCGACGGGGGAAGTGGTCGCACCACCGCCGAGCGTGATTGCCGCCCCCCCCCCTCCTTCTCTTTCCCCGTCCGCCCCGCGACCGCCCAATCACCACGCCGTTCACGAGCCGAAGGAGACGATGACGATCGCCCCCGAAGCACCTCAGCCCACGAACTCCGTCCCGCCAACGCCCCCCACCCCTCCCGAGCCCACCACGGCGACCGCGGCGCCGACCGTCCTCACGCCCCCTGCTCCAGCTCCCACTCCCACTCCCGCTCCCCCGACCGCGAACGCCGCTCCCCCTCCCCCTGCTCCTTCGCCCCCGACCTTCAACGTCGCCACCGCGCGCGTCGAGATCGGGCAGGCGCGAACGAACAACGCGGCGGCAACCGGGGGGGACGTCAGCCGCGCGATCGCGCCGTTCGCCGCGCGATTTACGGCGTGTTACCGCACGGCCCTTGCGCAGGCGACAGCCGCGACGGAGACCGCGGCGACGCTCCACGTCGAGAGCGACGATCAGGGCTACGTGAACTCGGCGCGCGTGACAGGCCCGGTCCCCCCGGTAGCCGCCCGGTGCATCGAGGGCCTCTTGACCCACGGCGCCCGAATCGAGGTCGACACGGGAACCGCCAACGCCGACGTCTCGCTGAAGTTCGAGCCCCTATGAACCTGACCTTCCGCCAGCTCCTCCTCTTCACGCCTATCTTGGTCGGCGCTTTGGCCCAGACGGCGTGCCCGTCTCCCGACGAGCGCTCGGAGTCGATCGACCCGACGACCCTCCCGCAGGAGGTCCGCGCCGACTACGAGCTCTTCGCGCAGCGCTGCTCG
This sequence comes from Polyangiaceae bacterium, assembly GCA_052147435.1. Lineage (GTDB taxonomy): Bacteria > Myxococcota_A > Polyangia > Polyangiales > Polyangiaceae > JBKQKP01. Next base: position 7,688 of record JBKQKP010000208.1, read on the forward strand.
AAGTGCCACTCGCTCTCGCGGCCGTTGAACAGCGGCATCGTCGACGACGACTACTGGTCGATGTACGTCGCCCGGATGCGGCGCCAACCGGGGAGCGGGATCTCGGTCGACGACTCGCGCGTGATCCTGCGGTTTTTGCACTTCTACTCGCAGGAGCAGATTCGAAAGAAGCAGGCGCGCGCCGCGAGCGCCTCCGAGGCGCCCCCCGTGGTGATCGACGCCGCGACGGGACAAGGCGACGCCGGATGAAGCCGCTCGCCCACCTCGCGCTCTTCGCGATCGTCCTCGCAGCGCTCTTCACGTTCCGCAGCGCCTCGGCGATCGAGCACAACATCGCCGGGTCGGCGCAGCTCGACTACGAGTACGTCCCCACCGCGCAGAACGGCAACGCGAACGCTGGGACGAACGGCACCTTCGACGGCTTCACGATGGAGGCGGCGCTGAAGCTCTCCGTCGACGTGAACGAGCACGTCTCGTCGAACGTCAAGCTCTGCCTCGGTTGCCACGGCTTCGACGCCGACATGTTCTACTTCGACTTCCGCGCGCTCGACGAGCTGAACCTCCGCATCGGCCGCTTCAGCCCCAGCTTCGGGGCCTTCATCCTCCGGCACGACCCGGCCAACCAGAAGCTCACGGACAAGCCCCTCCCCTACGACATGGGGCGGATGCTCCGGAAGACCGCGTGGAACAACGGCGTCCTCCCCAACCCGTTCCCCGACAACGGTGCCGAGCTGAATGGCACCCACTGGTTCGGCGACCGCGTGCAGCTCGACTACGCCCTGTACGCGATCATGGGTTTCAAGAACGACACCGCCCAGTACCCGACCGACTTCGACTTCACCGAGGAGCACTCGCCGAACTACCTCGTCGACAACAACGGCCGCCCCACCGTCGGCGGACGGCTCGCGATGACGGTGAAGACCGGGAGCGCCTCCGACGTTGGCTTCGGCGCGAGCGCGCAGTACGGCGTCTACGATCCGCACGACCGGTTCAACTACCTCATCGCCGGCGGCGACCTATCGATCCGCATCCACCGGACGAACCTCCGTATGGAGTATCTCCTGCGGCGTCAGCAGATGGACATGGATGACCCCGCGATCTTCAAGTACGCGGTCCCCACGCAAGGGGGAGATTTTTTCGTGAAGCACGGCGGCTTCATCGAGCTCGAGCAGCCGCTCGTGAAGGACCTCGACGTCATCGGGCGGTTCGACGGCATGTACCGCGCAGGAAACGTCCTGGCGACGAGCCCGCTCTCCGATAAGGCCTCCGTGATAAGGGAGACGCTCGGCTTCGCGTACGCCATCGACCGGAACTTCCGGCTCAAGACCTCGGGCGAGCTCTGGGAGTTCAGCGGCCCCGATCCGACGACCGGGCGCTACGTGGAGGTGAGCGTTCACCTCGGGTTCGTCGGGACGTTCTGACGCGCCGCGCTCGCCTTGGCGTTGCCGGTGCCATTGGCCTTGGCATCCCACGCGCGTTCGATTTAGCTTCGCGGTCGTGAAGAAGCCCATGACGGTCCACCTCACCGGCGGCGGCCCCGGGGCCGTGCTCGCCCTCCGGCGCCACTTCAAGTCTGCGCTCGCGCAGACGGGGAAGAAGCGCCCCCTCGTTGCCTACGTCGGCGCCGCGAGCAACGACAACGCCGGGTTCTTCACGATGATCAAGGCCGCGGCGTGCGCCGGCGCGGGCGGGGCGCGGATGCGCCTCGCGAAGCTCGCGTCCCCTCGCGCCTCCGCGAGCGAAGCGCGAGCGCTCCTCGCCGAGTCGGATCTCGTCTTCGTCTCCGGGGGGGACGTCGAGCACGGGATGAACGTTCTGCGCGACAAGGACATGGTGAAGCCCATCCAGTCGCTCGCGCGCGCCGGGAAGCCGATGTTCGGGATCAGCGCCGGGTCGCTGATGCTCGCGTGCGAGTGGGTCCGCTTCCCCGACGACGACGCATCGAAGGCGGAGCTCTTCCCGTGCCTCGGCATCGCCCCCATCCACGCCGACGCCCACGCCGAGGCGGACAACTGGGACGAGCTGCGCGTGCTGGTCGATCTGCTCCGCCGCCGCGGCGACGAGGTGAAGCTCGGCTACGGGCTGACGCGCAAAGGGGGGGTGCGCGTCGATGTCGACGCGAGCGGGGCGAAGATCGCCGCGATCGGGACGCCGATCCCGCGGATCGGCGTGCGGGGGAACAAGGTGGTGGATCTGGCGCCGCTGCCGCTCTGAACGATCTACCCCGCCGCTATCTGCCTCACGACCTGCAGCGCCGGTATCGCCGTGACCCCGCCCCCACCGTGCGTCGCCGACGAGGCCTGGTAAAGGTTCCGGATCGGCGTGCGGAAGTCGGCGTACCCGGGAACGGGGCGCATGTGAAAAAGCTGATTCACGGAGAGCTCGCCGTGAAAGATGTTCCCGCCGATGAGCCCGTACTCGCTCTCCATCTCGTGGGGGCCGATGACTTGCCGATGGAGGATCGAGCTCTTGAAGCCGGGGGCGAGCGCCTCGACGCGATCGATGACGCGATCGGAGTAGGCAACGAGCTCGCTCCGGTCCGGCATCGCCGCCCACTCGTGCGGCACCCACTGCGTGAACATCGACATGACGTGCTTGCCGGGGGGGGCGAGCGTCTTGTCGAAGACGGACGGGATGCAGATGTCGGCGAACGGGAGGCGCGCGGCGCGTCCGAGCGCGGCGTCCTGGAACGCCCCTTCGATGTCCCCCATCGACTGCGCGAGCACGATCGTCCCGCCGTGCACCTCCGGATCGAAGCCCGGCTTCGACGTGAACTCGGGGAGGCGGTCGAGCGCGAGGTTTACCTTCACGGTGCCGCTGCGGGTCTTCCAGCGCTCGATGGCGGTGACGAAGTCCTCCGGGAGCTCCTTCCGCTCGATGTGCTGGAGGAACGCGATCTTCGGGTGGGTCGTAGTGACCACGGTCTCGGCGTAGATCTCCTCTCCCCCTTCGAGCACGACGCCTGTCGCGCGCCCGCCGTGCACGAGGATGCGCTCCACCGGTGCGCTCGTCCGGACCGTCGCGCCGAACGCCTCCGCCGCGCGCCGCATCGCCTGCGTCACCCCCCCCATTCCCCCCTCGGGGAACCCCCACATCCCCATCTGCCCTTCGCCGATGTCGCCGATCTTGTGATGCGCCATCACGTACGCGGTCCCCGGAGAGCGCGGACCGGCCCACGTGCCGATGACGCCGCTCACCGAGAGCGCCCCTTTCAGCTGGGACGACTCGAAATGGTCGTCGAGGAGATCGGCGACGCTCATGGTCATCAGCCGCGTGATGTCGGCGATCCGCTTCGGATCGAGTGAACGGAGCCGCCAGGCGAGGCCGATTTGCCGCGCGAGGTCCGGCAGATCTTTCGAGCCGACGTTCGGCGGGATGACGCCGAGGAGAGGCCCGAGGAAGGCGCCGAGCTCGCCGAGCCAGGCGTCCCATTTGACCATCGCGTCGGCGTCGCGCTTCGAGAACTTCGAGATCTCGGCGTGGCGACGCGTCTCGACCGCGTGAAGCTGCAAGAAGCGGCCGTCCGCCTGAGGGACGAAGTAGCCGTGCTGCGGATAGATCTTGTAGCCGTGCTTCTCGAGCTCGAGCTCGCGCAGGACCGTAGGGGGCATCAGGCTCATCACGTAGGAGAGCGCCGTGACCTTGAAGTCGGGGCCCCAGGGCTGCTCGGTGATCGCCGCGCCCCCCACGACCGCTCGCCGCTCGAGGACGATCACGCGGCGCCCCCGCTTGGCGAGGAGCCCCGCAGTGACGAGCCCGTTGTGACCCCCTCCGATGACGACGACGTCGAACCGATTCGTTGCAAGCACGGCGTGGGCGTAGCACGAGGCCAGCCGGGCTACGATGACACGTCGCGTTAGCGTGCTACGGTGAGCCGGATGCACGTCGGAATCGATGCCATCGGCCTCGCCCTCCCCCCGCTGACCCTCGAGCTCGCGTCGCTCGCCCGCGCACGAAACGTCGAACCGTCGAAGTACATCGACGGCCTCGGAACGACGCGCATCGCGATCCCCCCTGTGGACGAAGACACGGTGACGCTCGCCGTCCGCGCCGCGCGCAGCGCGCTCGAGCGCGCGGGGGTCGCCACGTCGGAGATCGGGCTCTGCATCGTGGGGACCGAGACCGCGGTCGACCACAGCAAGCCGGTGGCGGCGTTCGTCCACGGGCTCCTCGGTCTCCCGAGCGGGTGCCGGATCTACGAGACGAAGCACGCCTGTTACGGCGCGACCGCCGGCCTACAGACCGCGCTCGACTGGATCCGCGCCGGGAGCGCGCGCGGAAAGAAGGCGCTCGTCATCGGGTCGGACATCGCGCGATACGGCCTGCGGACGCCCGGGGAGCCGACGCAAGGGGCGGGGGGGGTCGCGCTCCTCGTCAGCGAGTCTCCGCGGCTCGTCGCGTTCGAGACAGGGGCGGTCGGGACGTACGCTCACGACGTGAACGACTTCTGGCGCCCCCTTTACTCCAAGGATGCCGTCGTCGACGGCCACTACTCGGTGACCTGCTACCTCGAAGCGCTTGAAGGGGCGTACCGCGCTTACGTCGAGCGCAGCAGCGGCGCGCGCGGCGACGGTCCGTTTAGCGACCGCTTCGCGGCCATCGCCTACCACGTCCCGTACGGCAAGATGGCGATCAAGGCGCATCGCCACCTCCGCGCGCTCGAGGGGGACGCCGACTCCGCGAAGAGCTTCGAGCGACAAGTGGCGCCGGGGCTCGCCCTGCCGAAGCTCGTGGGGAACATTTACACGGGCTCCCTCTATCTCGCGCTCGCGAGCACGCTCTCGGAATCGAAGGACGATCTCGCGCAGCGCTCGGTCGCGCTCTTCAGCTACGGGAGCGGATCGTGCGCGGAGCTCTTCAGCGGAGTCGTCCAGCCGGGGGCGCAGGATTTCGCGCGCGGGAGCGGGTGGAGGGCGCTCATCGAGGGGCAGCGGGTGATCGACGTCGCCGAGTACGAGGCCATAATGACCGCACGCGAGGCGATGGACACGCGAGGCGCGGTCGACATCGACGCGGGTGCACCGCCGGCGACGCGCTTCCTCGGAGTGCGCGATCACCGGCGGCTCTATTCGCCGTCGTAGGGGAGGCGCTCTACGCCGTCGCGCCCGCCGCGCCGGTCGCGAGCTCCGAGGTGCACTTGGGGCAGCGTGTCGCCTTCAGGGGGATCGCCTCGCAACAGCGGGGGCAATCCTTGGTGGCGACCGGGGCCGGCGGCTTGGGGAGGAGCTTCTGCGCCCACTGCACTAGGAGGAAGACCGCGAACGCGACGATCATGAAGTCGATCACGGTGTTCAGGAACATGCCGTAGTTGATCGTCGGCGCCCCGGCGGCCTTGGCCGCGGCGAGGTTCGGGTACCCGTGACCCGAGACGTCGATGAACAGGTTCGAGAAGTCGACCTTGCCGAGGACGAGGCCGATGGGGGGCATGATGATGTCCCCGACGAGCGAGGAGGTGATCTTGCCGAACGCTCCGCCGATGATCACGCCGACGGCGAGA
>JBKQKP010000209.1:0-8975 GCA_052147435.1 Polyangiaceae bacterium
ACCTCTAGTGATCCAGTTGTCACGCCAGTGGCATAGCTGGGTAGCTATGTGCGGAACGGATAACCGCTGAAAGCATCTAGCGGGAAGCCGGCCTCGAGACAAGGTATCCCAGGCCGCAAGGCCTCTAAAGACCCCTCGTAGACTACGAGGTTGATAGGCCAGGTGTGGACGTGGAGCAATCTGCGGAGCTAACTGGTACTAATCGGTCGTGCGGCTTGATCATATCTCTAAGGCAAACATTGAAGCTCGCACCCAGGATTCGGGTTGCGAGTCGCGACACAGCGTGAGCGCATGCGCTCCGCGAACGATTCGACCCAAAAGTTTCCGGTGGTGATTTCGAAGAGGCCACACCCGATCCCATCCCGAACTCGGAAGTTAAGCTCTTCGGAGCCGATGGTACTGCACGGGAAGCCGTGTGGGAGAGTAGGACGCCGCCGGGATTTTCTTAGGAAGGCTCATCTGCGAAAGCGGATGAGCCTTCTTGCTTTTGTGCTCCCGCTTCGGGGTCGGCTTTCAGAGCGCGAGGCGATAAGCTCCGTTCATGCGGTGGCGCCGACGTCTCGTAGCGTCGGCTGCGTTGGTGGTGATCGGGGGCCTCGTCGCCGGTTTCGGATTCGCCCCTTTGGTTCGGTGGCGTATGCAGTCGATCGCGGCGGCGCGGCGTGTTTCCGCGACGGTCGGGACGGTCACACCGGGGTGGTTTGGACTGAATCTCCGGGACGTGCGGCTGACCCCGGCCGGCGTTCCCGTGGAGGTCGGGCTTCGCGACGTTCGGGTCGATCTGAGCCCAATGCTCTCGCCGAGTCGGGTCGAAGCGCGGCAGGTCGACGTTCAGATCCTCGGAGATGCCGAGGCCGTAGAGGCGGCGATACGAGCGTGGGAGGAGGGCCGGCGGACGGATTCGCGGGACTCGCCGACGGGTCTTCTGCCCGTCACGGTGGGGGGAGTCTCTGTCGTTTGGCGCGCGCAGCCTGGGGATGCGCCCATAGCCGAAGTCGCGGGCGGCTCTTTGGAGCGCTCGAGTTTCGGGTGGCGCGGCGCGTTCGAGTCGGCTCACTTGCGTCAAGGGGCGCTATCCCTGGGGGCATCCGGCGTGAGCGCCAGCGCGAGTCGAACGGGAGCGATCCGGGAGATGCATGCCTCGCGGCTGTCCGTAGCGTGGACCGGCGAAGCGGGGGCGCTCGCGGCGACACCGCCGTTGGCGGCCGCCGATCCAACGCCGCCGCCGCTCCCTCTCGTGGGGGCAAGCTTGCCCGCCACGGATCCCGACGCCTCGATGGCGGCGCGCTTTCACATACCAGAGCTCCGAACGCTTCGCGCTCGCCTGGCCGTTCTCACGAGCCTCATCGAGCGTCAGCTCACGGAGGATGCAAACGTCAACATCGACGCGCTCGAGTTCGAGATCGGGGAAGGGGCGCGGCTCCTCTCGATCGGGCGCGGACCACTCTCCGCGACCCGAAAGCCCGCAGAGCTCGATGTGACCTTCTCGACCCAGCCCAATACGAGTGGGACGCCCGTCTCGTTCAGCGCGACCATCCCGCTCGACGCCCACGACGCGGCCCTTTCGTTTGCGGGAGGGCCTATCTCGCTCGCACTTCTGGGGTTCGAGGAGGGGGCGGCGGGATTGGTCGATGTCGATCAGACCACGGTAAACGGGCGCGGGCAGGCGGCGATGCCAGCTGCCGGCGATGCGATGACGTTCGATGGGCAACTGGCCGTTCATGCGCTCGCCATCAATCGTCCCTCCGTTGCGAACGAGGTCGTGCGCGGGGTGGACGCGACGTTGATTGCACGAGGGGTCCTCGATGATCATGGCGCCCTTCGCCTGGACGACGGGGAGATCTCGGTGGGGGCTCTTCACCTGATCGCTCACGGTGCCGTCCAACAAGACGCAGACCACTTCGCCGCGTCACTCAGCTTCGAGCTCGCGACGACGCGATGTCAGGCTCTCCTCCTGAGCATGCCCACCGCCTTGATTCCGATCCTCGAGGGGGCCGAGTTCACCGGGACGCTCGGTGCGAAGGGAACCCTCGTCTTCGACTCCAGGAAGCTCGACGACCTTCTCCTTGATTGGAAGGTCGACGACGGGTGCACGTTGTCAGTCGTCCCGGAGGCGCTCGCGAGGGAGAGGTTCCTCGTACCGTTCGAGCACACGGTCTATCTCCCAGACGGAACAACCTCGGAGGAGACAACCGGACCGACGAGCGACGATTGGGCTGAGCTCGACCACATCAGCCCCTTCGTTCAGGTTGCCGTGCTGACGACCGAGGACGGAGCGTTCTACCGGCATCACGGCTTCAACCGCGCGGCGATACGGAACGCGCTCGTCGCGAACTTGAAGGCAGGTCGCTTCGCTCGCGGGGCCAGCACCATCACGATGCAGCTCGCGAAGAATCTGTTCCTCTTCCGCGACAAGACCCTCTCGAGAAAGCTCGAGGAGATCGTCCTCGCGGACTACGCCGAGCAGACCTTCAGCAAGAAGGAGCTGATGGAGCTGTACCTGAACGTCATCGAGTTCGGGCCCGACATCTACGGGATCAGCAAGGCGGCGCTGCACTACTTCGGGCGAAAGCCAGATGAGCTCAACCTGGCGGAGTCGTTGTTTCTCTCGTCCCTTCTTCCTTCGCCGCTCCGGTTCTCGAAGCTCGCGGAGAAGCCTCGACTCTCGGAGGCATGGACGAAACATCTCCGTCAGCTCATGGCGATCGCAGCGAAGAACGACCTGATCAGCCCCGAGGAGCTCGCCGCTGGACTCGAAGAAGAGGTCACCTTCCACGATCCCAAGGACCCGCTCCCTCCCCCCCGCGTCGCCGTGGTTGGAACGCACTTCCAGCCGCCCGCGGAAGAGGGAGAGTGGCAGCCGACTCGAGCCCCGTAGCTTTGGGTACTCCTGCTACTTCTTCCGCGCCCGAAGCCCCGCAAAGAAGGTGCGCAGACGTTCGGAGCACTCCTCGGCGAGGACGCCCCTCGTCAGCGAGAAGCGATGGTTCAAACGGGCGTCCTGGCCGATTTGGTAGAGCGTGACCACGGCGCCCCCTTTCGGGTCGTCACAGCCATACACGACGCGCGCAACCCGCGCGTGCACGAGCGCGCCCGCGCACATCGCGCACGGCTCGAGGGTGACGTACGCGACCGCGCCTTCGAGCCTCCAGCTTCCCAGCTTCTGCGCCGCAGCTCGCAGCGCGATCATCTCTGCATGCGCGGTCGGATCGTTCTGAGTCTCGCGCCGATTGTGGCCACGCCCCAGCTCCTCGCCCGCATCGGAAAAGAGCGCGCAACCGACCGGAACCTCACCGATGGCAGCCGCCGCATCCGCCTCGGCGAGCGCGACGCGCATCAGCTGTTCGTCGTGCTCGGCGCTCAAGATTCGTAGCCTCGATGAGTCGCGCGCCGCCAGATCCTATGCGCGCCCAGGAAGATTCGAACTTCCGACCCTTGGTTCCGTAGACCAATGCTCTATCCAGCTGAGCTATGGGCGCGTGCGAGAGGCCGCGAACCATAGTCAGCGTGCCCCGTGTGTCAACCACCCTCTGGCTCGGCCTGAGGGGAGGTAGTCCCTCCGAAACTTGCAAAGTTTGCGAGGCTTGGGCGGGCCCATGACTCCAATGCCGGTCCGCCTCTTTGGGCCGATCGACTGGACCTGCGTAACCATGGCCAAATCAATGTGGCACGGGAGGTGCTTATGCGTGCTGCGCTTGCGGGTGTGCGCCGGTTCGGTGCCCCACCGCTCGATCATCCGGGGCTGCGGACGACCGGGCGTTTTGAACGTAACGGACCTGACCCTTCCGGTCCGATTGGCTTCCGCGCTTTCTTTGCCGAGCTTTCCTCGCTTTCTCTCGCTTCGATTCCTTTGTTGGCTTGAGAGTGGCTCGGTGAATTACGTCGAGAGCGCTTTCGCGTGGCGCGTCCCCTGAAAGGGGGGGGCGCCGCGTCGCTTTTGTGCTCCGTGCTAGACAGAAGAGATGTTCGAGCCGCGGCGCCGCACAGTCATCGCCGTCCTCGCCTTCGCTGTCGCGGGGTTCGCTCCGCTGAGCGTCTCTGCGGCGGGTCACGGCGCCGGTACGCCTCTGGTCTTCGCGAGCCATGCCTGGCTGGGCATCGCGATGGAGAAGGTGACCGAAGGGGGAGGCGTGCATGTGAAGCACGTCCTGCGAGGATCGCCGGCCGACAGGGCAGGTTTGAAAGAGGGTGACCTGATTCGCGCGATCGACGGCGAGAAGGTCGCGTCGCCTGACGACGTGACGCGGATCGTGAGCAAGCACGAGCCGGGTGACGCGATCGTCGCGAGCCTCTCCCGCGCGCAAGACGCCCTCTCCATCAAGGTTGCGCTCGCGAACCGGCCGTCGCCCGACGAGATGCTGCGAATGGACCGCGTTGGTGCGTTTGCGCCGCCGTGGGTAGGCCTCGAACCTATCGGCGACGCCCCGTCCTCGGTGTCTTCCCTGCGGGGCAAGGTCGTCTTGCTCGACTTCTGGGCGACATGGTGCGGCCCGTGCCGGTTCTTGGCGCCGAAGCTGGGCGCGCTCCAGGCGCGCTACGGAGCGCAAGGGCTCCGCGTCGTGGGCGTCACGACCGACCCCTCCGAGGTCGCGGCGGTCTTCGCCCAGCGCACGAACATGCGCTATCCGATTGCGGTCGACCCCAAGGGAGACACTTCGGGCGCGTACGAAGTCTCCGCTCTTCCGACGCTCTTCGTCATCGACAAGCGAGGGGTCGTTCGCGACGTCGCGGTCGGGTACGACGAAGGGCGGGACGCGCAGCTCGAGTCGCTGCTCAAGGAGCTCCTCGCCGAGCCGGCTCCAGGCGAATAGGCGCCTAACAGGATGCCCGATCAGCGCGCCCTCACCCGCGTCGTCGACGAGCTTCTCTGGTCACTGCGGAGAGAGGGGTTCGCGATCGCGACGCCCCAGGCCATCGACGCCCTGCGCGCCGTGCAGGCGGTTGGGTTCGGGGACCGGGTCGCTCTGCGGGAGGCGCTCGCGTGCATCGTCCTCGATCGAGCGCGCGACCGACCCCGCTTCGATGCGGCGTTCGGCCGTTTCTTCGCTCCCGATCGCGCCGAGCGGGGCACGCTTTGGGAGCGGCTTGCGGCGCGAGGCTTCAACGACGACGAGCGCGGCGAGCTGCGCACGCTCCTCGAGCGCCTGGCCGACGCGAACGGCGATGCGTTCGTGCGCCTGGGAATGCTCCTCGAGCGCGGGGCAGAGCTCGATCGCCTCCTTCAGCTCGCGAGCGTGAGTCGAACGCTCGACGCCGCCCAGTCACCGCTCCAGGCAGGCTTCTTCGCGCACCGCGCGCTGCAAACGCTCGACGTCCCCCGCGCGTACCAATCCCTCGCCGCGCTTCGGGCGCGACTGGTGGAAGCCCTCGGCGAGCGAGGGGAGCTGCTCGCCGACGCGCTGCACAAGGAGCTCGAGCAGGCCGGAAATGCCGTCCGTGAGCATGTGCGCGATCGCATCGACCGCCGCTTCGTCGAGGAAGCGCCGGATGGCTCGAGGCGCGCGGACAGCGCGACCTTCGCCTCGCTCTCCGACGACGAGATTGCCGACGTGACGCGCGCCGTTCGCCGCTTCGTCGAGCGCCTGCGCGGGGGTGAGAACGTCCGCCGTAGGCGCGCCCAGCGGGGCCGGATCGATCCCCATCGAACGCTCCGCGCTGCGATGCGGACGGGGGGAGTCCCTTTTGCGCCCGCCCACCGCGCCCGGCGGCGGGACAAGCCTCGGCTCGTCCTCCTCTGCGACGTCAGCGACTCCGTCCGGGCAGCCGCTCGGTTCATGCTCGAGTTCGTGCATGCCGCGCACGAGCTCTTCGACCGCACCCGGAGCTTCGTCTTCGTGAGCGAGCTCGGGGAAACGACCGACCTCTTCCTGCGCGAGCCCGCCAGCGTCGCGCTCGGCCACGCGTACGGCGGCTCCATCGTCAGCGTCCACGCGAACTCCAACTACGGGCGCGTCCTGCGCGAGTTCGAGGAGCGCTACCTGCGCGACCTCGATCGCCGCACGACCGTCGCTATCCTCGGCGATGGGCGGACGAACTACCACGACGACGCCGCGGAAGTGCTCGATCGCATCCGGGCGCGCGCGGCCGCGCTCGTCTGGCTCTCGCCGGAGTCGCGATCCCAGTGGGCCACCGGGGACAGCGCGATGCTCCGCTATGCCTCGAAGTGCACCGCGGTCTTGGAGGTGCGCTGCGCTCGCGAGCTGGAAGAGGCGGCAAGGACGCTCCTCCTCCACCGCTGAGCGCTCTCGTCTCGTTATGGCGCGTCGGTCGGGACGGCGGTGATCCGGAGCTTCCCTTCGAGTCGCTTCGAGATGTGCACGTTGTTGTGGGCGTCGACGATGACCGCCCCCACGTCGTCGAGCGACTCGACGAGCTTGAGCCCCTTCTCCGGGCCCAGAATGAAGACCGAGTCGTCGATCTCGTCGGCGAGGAGGGCGGTAGGCGCGTAGATCGTTACGCTCCGGCTTGCGGTGGCGGGGCGGCCGGTTCGCGGATCGATGATGTGGTGGTAACGCTTCCCGTCGATGACGTAGCTCCGCTCGTAGTCCCCCGCCGTGCTGAAGGCGTGATCGCTCACCGGGAGGATGGCGAAGTACACCCCCTCGGGACCGCGCGGATCGCGGATGCCTGCGGACCAGTCGCTGCCGTCGGGCTTCTTCCCGGCGGCGTAGAGGTCCCCCCCCGCCTGGACATAGAAGGAGGATAGCCCCGCATCGCGCAGGACTTTCGCGGCGTGGTCGACCGCATACCCCTTCGCGATTCCCCCGAGGCTGATCTTCGTTCCGTCCCGGTCGAGGTAGACCGTCCGAGCGGCCGCATCGAGGTGGATGTGGCGGTAGCCGACGAACGGGAGCTTCGCCTTGATCTGCGCCTCGGTCGGGGGATGGGGGTCCAGGTCCTGATCGAACTTCCAGAGACCGTGGAGGCTCTCGAACGTGATGTCGAAGGTCCCCTCGGAGATCTCGCTCGCGTGGACCGCCTCTTTGACGACGTCGAACGTCTCCTGGCTCACCGCGACCGGCCCCTTCCCGGCGGCGGCGTTCACTTGCGACAGCTCGCTCTCGGGCTTCCAGGTCGTCATGAGCGCCTCGAGGCGCCGGATCTCGGCCACCGATGCGTCGAAGGCCCTTCGCACGGCGGCCTCATCGAGCGCATCGGTCGTGTAGGCGGCGAGAGCGATGTGGGTGCCCATGGCCTTGTCCTCCGCCGTCACGCGCTTCGGCACCTGGGGAACAGGAGGCGGGGGGGAGGGGACGGCCGGACCGGTGGCGACGGGCTCGGACGCCTTCTCTGGGGCGGGAGATGGAGCCGTGGACGAGACAGGGCCTGGCGGGGGCGTGTCGTGCTCGTGGCATCCGCCCGCGAGCGCGAGGAGCGCGAGGGTGATCGTTCGGCGCAGCATCGTGGCGCATCTTACCCTCGAGGGGCGCAGGTTTGACGCAAAGGGGAGTTTGCTCGAACGTAGGCGTCGCATGCTCCAGCACGACATTGCCCTCGCCATTGACGCCGCCGTCGAGCACGACCGCGCCGATCTGCTGCGCCTCGCGCGCAGTATTCACGCCAACCCGGAGCTTCGCTTCGAGGAGGTGCGGGCGGCTGGATGGATAGACGACCTTGTCACCTCGCGACGCCACGCGGTCGAGCGAGGCGTCGGAGGGATGAAGACCGCGCTGCGGGCCCGCGCCGGTAAGCTGGGTGGTGCGCGCGTGGCGATCCTCGCCGAGTACGACGCGCTCCCTGAGATTGGGCATGCCTGCGGTCACAACCTGATCGCCGCCGCAGGGGTCGGTGCGTTCCTGGCCGCAGCGCGCGTCGTCGAGAGAGTCGGGGGCGAGGTCGTGCTGCTCGGCACGCCGGCCGAGGAGGGAGGAGGGGGCAAGATCCGGCTCCTCGAGGCGGGAGCGTTCGAGGGGATCGATGCCGCCATGATGTTCCACCCCTTCGACCGCGACATCCTGGCGCACCCCGCGCTCGCGTCGCATTGGCTCACCATGGACTTCAAAGGGAAGCCTGCCCACGCCGCCGCCGCTCCCCACGACGGTGCGAGCGCGCTGACGGCTTGCCTCGATACGTTCCGCCTCATCGATGGGCAACGGGTCCATTTTCGCGACGGCGTGCGCGTGCATGGCTACGTCACGAACGGCGGCCAGGCCGTGAACATCATCCCCGAGCGCGCCGCCTGCGAGTTCAGCGTGCGGGCGCCCAACGTTGCCGAGCTCGGGCGCGTCCGCGCCATCGTCGAGCGCTGCGCCCGCGGAGCGGCCACGGCGAGCGGGGTCGAGGTCTCGATCGTCGTTCGCGAGGGGTACAAGGACATGGTCAACAACCTCGCCCTCGCCAGGCGCTTCGGTGCGCACCTCGAAGCCCTGGGGCGAACGCCGCGGGAGACGGATCCCCGCGTCGGGGCAGGAAGCACGGATATGGGAGACGTCTCGCACGCTGTCCCGTCGATCCACCCCTGGCTCGGGATCGTCGATGCGGGGTCGGCGCTCTGCCACACGCACCCGTTCGCCGAGGCCGCTGTGAGCGATCGGGGGCTCGAGGCCGCTGTCGTCGCGGCGAAGGCGCTCGCGCGCACGGCGATCGAGCTCCTGGCGGATGCCGATCTGCGCAAGAACGTCCGGGCGGAGTGGGAGGTGCGCTAGAGCGGGCGGCTAGCGGGTTCGCACCGCGTCCAACCTCGTCACGACGATCCGCCGCTCGGAGGCGACGCGCTCGAGAAGAGCCGCGAGATCCTTCGGGCGACGGACGTCCGGCAGGCGCTCGTAGGTGGCATCCCACAGTTCCAGCATCGCCCCCTCGTCGTCGAGCACGACTCGCTCGACCTGGGCCCAGGTCCACCGCTTCACGCGAGGGACTCCGAGCGGCAGGAGATAGCGAGCCTCGATCCCGTCCGGATGCACCAGCACGCCGCGCATGCGCGCGCGCACGACGGTGCCGAGGGCGCTCAGGAAGACCACGACGGCCAACACCGA
>JBKQKP010000210.1:0-11798 GCA_052147435.1 Polyangiaceae bacterium
TCGGCTTCCGCTTCGGGCCGCTGCGGTACGTCCTCGTGACGCCGCAGTTTCACCACTGGCATCACAGCAAGGACAAGCCGGCGATCGACACGAACTACGCAGTCCACACGCCGCTCTGGGATCTCCTCTTCCGGTCGTTTCACTTGCCGGGTGACTACTGGCCAAAAGACTACGGGACCGTCCACGCGCTCCCCACGACGATGGGGGGGCAGTTCGTGTATCCGTTCGGCGCGAAGGACGACTGACACGGGCCACCCACCCTGCTGGCCGTGCCACTTGGCCAGCGCCGATCCGTCGACGTTTTCCACAGGCATGCGTTGGCATCGCGATTGCGATGCAAGGAGGGCCCGCGTCGCTTGCTCCGCGCAACGGCCGATGCGAAGAAAAGAGGAAGACCGATGGCTGCCCGAAACAGAACGCGCTCGACGACTCGCTCTTCCCGATCACAGGGCTCAGGGGTCGTGATCGAGGAGATGCGATCGCAGTTCAAAGTCTTCGGAGAAGCAGTCCTTGGAGTCCGCCAAGATCTCGCGGGATTCCGTGAGGAAGTTACGTCTCGCTTCGAGCGGGTCGACCGCGAGATGGCTCTTGGCTTCGCCCGGGTCGACCGCGAGATGGCCGAGGGTCTCGGCCGAATCGACCGCGACCTGGAGCTCGTGAAGAGCGCCATCGTCGATCACAGTCGCGAGCTGCGAGACCTCCGCGGAGAGGTCGGGGAGCTCCGCGGAGAGGTCGGGGAGCTCCGGGGCGCGGTGAACAAAGTCGAAGCCGTACTCGAAAAGAAGGTCGAGCGGGACGAGGTCGAGGCGATCGTCCGGCGCGTGGCCACTCCCCCTCGATCGCGCTGATCCCCCACTTGCCTCCCCGCCTCGTACGCTCCCCCCCGATGCGCCACCTCCGCCTCTCCTTCTTCTCCCTCCTCCTCTGCGCCGCCGCCGCCGCTTTGCTCGCGTGCGACGCCTCCTCCCTCTCCGCCACCGTCCCCTCCTGCACCTGGCCCACCACCCTCGACGACGGCTCCGCCTCCGCCACGTGCACGACCGGCCGCGCCTACGTCCAGTGCACCGGAGGCTCGGGGAGCTGCGGCGCGCTCGAGTCCGACCCTTCGAGCTCGTGCCTCGGATCGGCGGCAAGCTCGACGACGTGCGGCGACATCTGCGCCCTCACCCAGTACGCGGTCTCCTGCGGAGGCTCCCCGCTCCCGGACGGCTCCGTCGCGAATCCGGAGGTCCCCGCCGGGTGCGAAGCGCGCGCGACCGGCACTTCGTCGGGGCCGAGCGTCTACTGCTGCGCCTGTGAGTAGCGCCGCTTGGCTCAGCGCGCGGTCACGGTGAGCCGATCGAGATTCAGATAGTTCGCGCTCCCCAGCGACGCATTGTGGATCAGAGACACGGTATTCGCGCCTCGAGTGAGCGCCACGCTCGCCGTCACCGTTCCGTACGTGTCCCAGCTCCCCGTCGAGGCGAAGCGCTCGTTCTTGATCGCGTTCGCGCCGTTCACGTATACGAGCCGGCTCGCGTCCCCCGCCCCCGCCGCGTAGCGGAACGTCAGGTCGTACGACCCCGCGCTCGGCGCCGTGACGAGGAAGTCCACCCACTGCCCGTCCGCGTTCCACCCCGCGACGTATCCCCATCCGTCGAACCCGCCGTGCGTCGCCTCGAGGCCGACGGAGTGAAGCACCGACTCTTCCGCCTCGTACACACCCGCCGTGTCCGGCGCCGCGCTCCCCTCGAGCGTCGCCACCGCCGAGAGCACCATCGCGGCCGACGACGCCGCGTTCAGCTGCGCCGGCGCGACGAACGGCGCCCCCCAGTCGGTGCCGAACAGGTGCGACGACGGGTCGCGCGCGATCGTCCACGCCGCGTCCGCGCTGTCGGTGAGGAGCGTGAGGTACTCGGTGTGCGTCGGCGCCGCCTGGTACAACGTCGCCAGGTAGCGCGCCGCGATCCCCTTGAACTGCATGCAGTCGCCGCCGCACGAGGTGTCGGACCCGTCGGTGAGGATCGCGCCGTCCGCCGAGGTCTCCGTCTCGTGCGCGAGCATGAACGTCGCGATCTCTTCGCCGAGCGCGAGCGAGCTGTCGTCGCCGCTCGCCTGCGCCAGCGCGACGGTCGCGCCGATCATCAGCCCTTCGTTGTACGTGAACTTCCACGCCACCTTCTGGCCGTCCGTCGTGAGGTGGTCGAACACCTGGTGCGTCGTCGGGTCGACCATGTTCGCGGCCCAGAAGGCGTACGCCTTCTGCGCGAACGCCAGGTACGTCGCGTCCTTCGTCAGCGTGTAAAGCTGCGCTCCACTGACGACCGCCCCGGCGTTCGCGGCGGTGGCCTTCTGCGTGTGCGCCCGGTCCCACCAGAGACCGCCGGGGGTCGCCCCGCAGCACGTCGTGTCCCACGCCCCCATGATGTCCGCGTAGAGCGTCTTCGCTTCGTCGAGGTACGTCGCGTCGCCCGTGAGGTCGTAGGCGCGAATCAGCGCGAGCGTCGCCCAGTTTTCGTCGTCGTAATAGTTGCGAGACCACCCGATCGCGTTCTGCGTCTCGTAGAACGTGCGGAGCGTCCCGGTGAAGCGCGCGCCGTTGTGGCGGCCCACCGCGTCGAGCACCGCGTCCCACGCTTGCTGGTAGGTCCAGTAGCCGGTGAGCGTCTCGGTGCCTCGCGTGGCGACGAGGTACTGCTGGCTCTGATCCCAGAACGTGAGGAGCATCGCTTCGACGGCGTTGTCGGCGTCGGCGTGCGCTTCGGCGGCGTCGGTCGGGGCTGCCGCGGAGACCGCGGCGCTCGAAACGCCCGACGACTCCGAGGTCGCCGCGGTGCACCCGAGCAAGGCCAAGACCGAGAGGAGCGAAGCGGCAACCGCGAGCCCGCAGGCTCCACGCCGCGAACGGTCGTTCTCGAACGTCATTTCAGCGCGGTTCGTCATCGGGCCGATCGGATTGCAATGGTCAGGCCGAGCCCCGAAAAGAGCCTTTCCCGCGCGGGCGAACCCGCCGGACGGGAGGGAGTGTCGTCCGGCATCACCAGGGTGTCGGACCACGACACTCAGGGGCGGCGCGTCACTTCGGCGTGACCTTCATCAGCGCCCCGCTCGGGTTCGCCCCCACCTGCGTGACCGCCCAGTAGGCGCTCGTCGACGAGCACCCGGCGGAAGGAGGTCAACCCCTACCGCGCCGGCGATCCCGACCTTAGGTTCTCCTCGCGGCAAGAAGCGAGGATCGGAATGCAGCTCTGGCAGACGATTGATTTCGGAATCTGGGCGCTCTTCGGGGTGGTGTGGATCGTCGCCGCGAGGTTCACCCGCAAGACGATACGCCGAGAGCCGATCGCGTCTCGCTTGATCCAGGGCGCTCCGCTCCTCGGCGCGATCCTCCTGCTCCCGCCGTACGACAGGTACGTGCTCCCTAGCGCCGCCACCGCCTGGCTCGAGTCGCGCATCCTCCCGTCGAGCGCCCCGCTGGGCGTCCTCTCCGTCGCTCTGACCGCGCTTGGGATCGGGTTCGCGTTCTGGGCGCGTTACGCGCTCGGACGCAACTGGAGCGGCATCGTCACGCTCAAAGAGGGGCACCACCTCATCACGAACGGCCCGTACGCCTTCGTGCGCCATCCGATCTACACCGGCATCCTCTTCGCCATCTTCGGCACGCTCCTTGGGTTCGGCTCGCGCGCCTGGCTCCTCGTCGAGGTGCTGATCGCCGTCTCCTTCCGGATCAAGATGCGCCAGGAAGAGCGCTTCATGACCGACCAGTTCGGCGACGAGTACGCGGCGTACCGTCAGAGGGCTCGCGCGCTGATCCCCTTCCTCTGGTGAGCTGTGATCACTCACCGCGCTTCGACGCAGGTATCCCCTCGCTTCTCCTGCCCGCGCGGACACCTCGCCGGCCGCCCGTTGCACCTGTCGTTGGCCCAGATCTGCCCTGCCCAGCAGCAATGTCCGTCGGTCTTGTCGGTGACCATCTGCTCCGACGGACAGCTCGATCCCGGCCCGGGGACCGTCCCCGTCGCGGTCACAGTCCCCACGCCCAGAGGCGCTCCCCCCCTCGTTCCCGACCCCGACCCGGGCCCCGGCCCCGACCCGGACCCCGACGCGGCCGGCGCCACCTGCTTCGGTGCGGTGGTCAACGCAGCCCGGATGGGCGCCGGAGCAGCGAGCGCGTCGACCAGATTGCCGTACGCCTGATCGAGCGCCCGCTGGTACGCCCTCTTCGCGAAAAGATCCTGACGCCCCGCGTGCCTCCCCGGGCTCGCGTCCCCCTCCCCGTGCACGGGGAGCGTCGCGCGCACCTGCCCGGTCACCGGATCCTGAGCCACGAGATCCAGCGAGACGTTCGCGACGTACCGCCCGTCGCCGTCGTTCGACACATCGACCCAGAGCTCGCGAATCTCGATCACCAACCGCGCCGTCGCGGACGGGTCGTCCGCGCCCGTCGTGCCGATCCCCGCGGCCGCGAGCGCGTCCTTCACGAACGCGATGAGCGCCTTGTCGAGCGGCTCCGGCTCGAACTTGAATGCCCCAGACGAATTGTCGACGTGAATGGCTTCTGGGACGTTGGTCAATGACCGTATGTTGCCCACGTTGTTCAACTCGCTATCGCCGCGATTCGCCGGCCGCTTGTTGACGACCGCTCTGATGGCGACCTTCCCTTGAACGGGCGCGCTCGCAGGTCGACTCTCCCATCTCAGGTACGGCTCGAGCGGCCCCGCGGCGCAGCCAGCGAGGAAGGCGACCGAGGCGACCGAGAGGAGCGTCGCGCTGAAGACCAGCCAGACCGCGATGCGCACGAATCAAAGGTATCGCGGCTCGCGCCGCCTCTCGCAATCAACGTGAGAGCTCGAGCGCTCGAACAGAAGAGCCCGTCCGGTCGATAGACCATCCGCGTCGCGTTCATCCACGAGCGCGACTACGGAACAGAAGCGCAAGGATGCGCCGATCGCGGAGCGCGCTGGATCCAACGCTGGATCCGTGCGGACCTCTGGCCGCTCCGCTGTCCAGCACCGTCCTCGGAGCGGATTTCTCACGCGATAACGTCGCTCTTTTCGACGTCACGACAACATTCGCGCGTCCTGTTATGGCCTTCCGATTGCTTCGCATCCTCCGTTGATGGAGAAAAATCTCCACGAATCCCGCGTAGTCCGCGCTCGCACGCTCCCCTACACGTTCTACGCGCTCACCGCATCTGCCTGCGCGTACCTCGCTATCGCCGCTTCGTGCACCGATCCGACGAGCTTCCGCCCCGCGGTCGCGGGTGCCGACGCGGGCGCACCGATCACCGCGGCCGAAGACTGCCCCGCGAGCGCCGAGTGGTTCCCCGCCAACGGCGGCGCGACCCCCCCCGTGCGGATGTTCGTCCCCACGCCGCACCCCGACACGGAGTGCCCGTTTTACCGCGGCGCCTACCAGAACTTCCTCATCGCGACGCAGCCGCAGCCGGGCGGCGACCCCGCGATCGTCAGCTACCCGACGATCGACGACGCCTTCGTCGGCGCTCCGCATGGCGTGCGCAACACCGCGCAGCGCGCGTGGCTCGGCGCCGTTCGGCAAGCCGGCGAGCGGCAGGTGCTGATCGATCAGGATCACCACACGCTCTACTACGGCATTCACATGAATCAGGCGTTCGTCGATTTCATTCGCGCGAACAACCTGCAAACCGTAAACGGCATTCTCCAGGTCGATCCGTACTTGAGCTTTCCTCCGGGGCTGGTCGAGTTCAAGACCGCGTGGAAAGACATCGACCCGGGCGACTTCCCCGGTGGCGTCGTCCCACCCCCCGGCGGCTATCCGGGAGACCCCGGCGACTATTCGAACTACATCACGACCCACGCGTGGGTCCCCACGCTGAGTCAGGATCCGAGCACCGGCACGATCGTCGAGGACCCGAACAACCCGCGCCTCATCAAGGTGGCGCTCGTCGCGATCCACTCGGTCTACACGCTCCCAGGTCATCCGGAGTTCGTCTGGGGGAGCGTCCAGCACGTGAACGTGCACGCGATCGATCCGACGGCGACCGCCGTTCAAGGCGCGCCGATGAGCGGCGCCCCCGACGATCAGCCGAACACGCCGGCGCTGCCGGTCATCACCCAGCCGGACGGCGCGCCGGGCGATCCGGACAACCTCGACGTCACGACGGTCCTCAGCCAATCGAAGTTCCTGCTCTACGCGGCAGGGACGCCGGAGAACGCCGCGAATCAGGCGTACACGAACCAGGAGCTGAAGCTGGATCCGACGACGCAGTCGTTCCCCGGACAGCAGACGTCGATCTACCGGATGTTCCCCGGCTCGAAATCGCAGCAGCTCGGCCCCGACACGGCGATCATCTCGCTCAACCAGAACCTCGCGTCGATCGCCGCGCAGCAGGCGGCCAATGGCGCGATCGACGTCCGACTCAATTACCGCATCGTCGCGGCCGTTTGGATGGACAAGCCGGCGCTCTTCGGGCTCGGCGCGAACGGCGCCGGGATCTCGATCCAGAACGACGACGGCACCAACCCGCTGTTCGTGGACGCCGTCGCCGACGGCGGCGTTCACCCGGAGCTGAACGAGGGGACGTCGTGCGGGACGCCGATCGGCCCGAACGGCGGCAGCGGCGACGTGCCCGGCGCGACGAACACGGTCCCCGGGTGCGTCACGCGCGCGGACCTGCTCGCGAGCGCGGGCCCCGGCACGTCGGCGGCGCAGGCCATCACGAACGATTTCCTCGCCAACGGCACCGACAGCCCCTTCTCGATCCTCGGCGGCGAAGATCGACTGTCGAGCACGTCGATGGAGTCGTTCACGCAGGCGCCGAACTCGTTCCCCAACTGCTTCTCCTGCCACAACACGCAGCCCATCACGACCAACGGCACGCCGAGCTACCGCGACCCGACGACGCAGGTCCTCCTCCCGAGGCCGGCGCTCATCAACGTGAGCCATATCTTCTCGGAGTTCATCCTCCGCGAGTGCGGCGGGCCGGCCGACGCGCCGGGCTCGACGTGCCCGGGCTACGCCGACGGGGGGACCTAGTGACTCGAACCCGCACTGCCAGACGTATCGCCCTCGTCGCGCTCTGCGCGGCGGCGAGCGTCATGTGCGCGGCACCGAGCGCGGGGGCCGAGAAGAAGGCGAAGAGGGCCGCGCCGAACGTCTGCGCGGCGACATGGAAAGACGCGGAGATGCGCAGCGACGCCGGGCACCTCCGCGAGGCGAGGGAGCTCCTGCGCTCGTGCGCGAAGCCGTCCTGCGGCGCGGTGTTCGCGCAGTGCGCGACGAAGCTCGGGCAGGTCGAGACCGACATTCCCACGGTCGTCCCGGTCGTCAACGACGACGCGGGGGGCCCGGTGGTGAACGTGCAGTTCACGGTCGACGGCGAGCTGATGGCGTCACGGCTCGACGGGCGCGGGCTCGCGATCAACCCGGGCCTGCACGTGTTCTGCTTCAGCACCTCCGAGCTCGGCGTGTTCGCGACGAAGACGCTGATGATTGTCGAGGGGCAGCGCAACCGGCCGATCGCCGTGGCGATTCACAAGCGCGGCTCGCCCGCGATCGCCGCCTCGACCGGAGCGACGAAGAGCGTCGTGCCGGAGAAGGAAGCGATGATTCCGTCCGCTGCGCCCGCTACTCCCACGACGCCGCCGACCGAAGGGACGTCCTCGAAAGAGGCGTCGGAGCCCGCTCCCCCTCCTGAGCCCGCGACGGCGAGCGATCTCGAGCCGAAGAAGCACGGCCGCTCCGCGTTCCCGTATCTCCTCGGCGGCCTCGGGCTCGCGAGCGTGGGGGCCGGCGCGCTCCTCACGCTCTGGGGGAGGCAAGACAACGCGGCTCTCTCGGCGTGCGCCCCCAACTGCGCGGCGTCGGACCTCGATCACATCAAGACGCTGTACCTCGCCTCCGACATCGCGTTCGGCGTCGGCGCCGCCGCGGTGGGGGTGGCCACCGTGATGCTCGTGGCGGGGGGGGGCAAGGGGCGCGAGAAGACGGCGCACGCCGGTCTCACGTTCGACGTCGCCCCCGCTCCGTCCGGGGCGTTCGCGACGTTTCGGGGGACCTTCTGACATGAGAAGGTCCGCCAAGCTCCGCGCCTCGTGCTCCGTGATCGTCTGGGCGACGCTCGTCGGCGGATGCATTCAGCAGCTCGACACGAACGCGAGCAGCAACTCGGCGGCTTCGGCGGCGCCCCCCTCCGCCGGCGCGTTGACGTCGTGGGAGCTCTGCCAGTCCCCGTCCTGCGATGAGCCGGACGGCTACGTCCCCCCGCTGACCGCCACCCCCGTCATCTACCTCCCCGACGGGGGCACGGCGACCGATCCGTGCGACGACGTCGAGGCGCAGTCGGTGGCGCTTCGTCAGACCTACTGCGCCGGATGCCACGCCCCCCCCGCGAGCCAGGGGGGGCTCGGCTTCATCCTCGACGACGGTCAGCTCGCGACCGCGCTCTCGCAGACCGCGGTCCTCGCCGACGGCGGACCGCAGAGGCTCCTCATCCCCGGCGACCCGTACGACTCGAGGCTTTATCAAATGGTCGCGACGGGGCTGAGCGGATCGAACGCCGGCATGCCCCCCCTCGCTCTCCCCGGCTATCCGGCGATCCCGCGCCCGTCGGTCAGCGACATGTCCGTGCTCTACGGTTGGATCTTCGCGTGCGTCCCCGGCGGGGGCACCTACGTCACGGGCGGCGGAGCGGGCTACGGCCCCGGGCTCGACGACGGCGGCTCGGCGGGCGTGGGCGCTGACGACGGAGGGGGGAGCGCGGGCGAAGACGGAAGCTCGCCCCTCGAGAGCGAAGACGGCGGCGACAACTGAGCGCCGCCCCGTCGATCAATCCCCCCCCGCATCGACGTACGCCCCGAAGCTCCCGTCGCTCTCCCATCCCGCGTCCGGCGTCGGCAGCGTGCTCCCCACGGTCGGCGCGCACGTCGAGCTCGCGGCCGGCAGATCCCACTGCGACAAGCTCGCGATCCGCGGGTAGTACGCCGTGAACGAGTAACACATCTCGTTCGTCGTCGCGGGCCCGAACGTGACCGTCTCCGTCGTGCTGTTCTGCCACGCGCACCGCGTGTTGACGGTGTCGCCCATGCTCAGCGTCGTGTTGATCGGGAACCAGATCTGCGCGTTGAAGTCCCAGGGGTCGTTCTGCGCCATGCTGCCGATGCCCCCTCCCGACATCACCTGCTCGGTCTGAATCGCGGTTCCCAGAAGATGCATGTGCGGGAACGCCGCGAACAGATGCGCCCCCGCGAGGACCGACGCCGCGGAGCTGGCGGTGATCGGCACCGAGCATGTCTCGTCGAGCGACGACAGCGCCGGGATGCTGATGTTCTCCGTCCCGAACGCGACGACGTCCGCGTCGTACTGGACCGGCTTGTCCGTGCTGCAGAACGAGAAGCCGCTCGTGTCGGTCTCGCCGCTCAGCCCCGTCGGGTTGTTGTAGTGCACCTGCACGATCCACTGCGTCGTCGAGTCGTACGGGAAGCCGACGTTCGGCGGCGTCTCCATCGGCCCGCCCCCCGGCGCCCAGCCGTAGACGATCCGCCACCCGAGCGATCCGAACGGCTGGCACGCCTGCGGGGTCGACGTGAGGCTCGCCGCGTTCGGGTCGCCGGCCGCGGCCTGGAAGAGGAGGACGTGGTGGACGATCTTGTGGTTGTCGATGTTCGGCGTGATCGCGAGCACGTGCGACGTCCCCGCGTCGGCTACGGGGACTGTGACCAGGTAACAGACGTACTCGGTCGACTCGCTCGCCGGCATCGTCCACGGCGAGGCCGGCGTGAGCGTTACGTTGTTCTCATTGCAGGTCACCGTCGGCGGGGCCGCGTCGGGGACCGTCACGACGACCGATCCGTCCGAGCCGCCGCCATCCTCCCCGCCGCCACCGCACGTCGCGCCGTCCGTCTTCGGAGCCCCCGCGTTGAACCACGCGTTCATCGTCGCCATGTCCGCGGCGTCGAGGCGCGCGTTCGGCGGCTGGGGCATCGGGGCCTGGTTGTCCCCGATCCGGAACTGCGCGGTCTGGTAGACGTACGTGCCCGTGATCGGGTTGGGGCCGAGCGCGTCCGCCGGCGTCTTCGCCTGGAAGTCCTCCCACGTCACGAGCGGCATCGGCGCGCCGTTCTGGGGCGGGTTGGCGTGGCGGGTCTGGCAGTGCTCGACCACGACCGCGTTCACATCGCAGGGGAGCGGCGTGTTCACAGTGACCGTCCCATCGGGGCCGCCGGTCCCGGCGTCGTCCAGGCCGGTCGTGCCGGGAGCGTCGGAGGAGGTCGAGCCACAGCCGCTCGAGAGAGACGCGAGGGCGAGGGCAAGAGCGAGCGCGGGGAGCGAGGAGAGCGAGGAGAGAATTTTGTTCATGACTGAATAAAAGGGGGTGAAGGGATCGGAAGCGCGCAGACGCACCAGCACTTCGTGTGCCAGCGGACGCGTTCAACGATCTCAACGCTCGGCGCGTCTCTGGGAGGGGGCAACGTGTGCCATTACGACAGGGCGATCCGACGGCGTTGACTCGAGAAGACCCGAGAAGATCCGAGAAGAAGCCCCCCCCGCGCGACCCACGCTACACTCGACCCATGCGCCTCCTGTCCGCTCCCGGCGCCCTCTGCCTCGCCGCATCGGCCCTCCTCTCGGGCTGCGGCGGCAACGAGTTCGTCACCGAGGACGCGGGACCAACCGGCACCCCCGAGACCGGCACGCCGACCGACGCCGGCCCCTCCTGGTGCGCGAGCAACACGACCACCTCCACGGTCTTCTGCGAAGACTTCGACGAGTACCCCTCGGGCGCCGCCGGCATCAGCGCGCTCCTCAGCTCGACCACCTGGCCGACCTTCGAGCAGAGCGGCGGGACGTTCAGCTTCGACACGTCGAATCCCCCCTCCCCTCCGAACGCGTTCGTCGCGACCGGCGGGAGCAACGCGCAGATGCTCATCGTGAAAGGGCTCGCCACGCCTGGCGCATCGATCACCACGCTCCACCTCGAGTTCGACCTGCGCATCAACGAGGCCGGCACCGTCGGCCTGCTCTCGGCGGCGGGTCTGGCCGCCATCGCGTTCGGCGACTCGCTCGCGGACGGCTACGCGGCCCTCGCGATCGGCTCCGGGCCGAACCTCACGGCGGTGTGGACGCTCCCCGCCGACGCCGGCGCCGCGAACGCGAACAGCTTCAAGACCCAGAACGCGACCGGCTCCTTCCCGACGACCGGCCAGTGGTCCGGCCGCTACGCGATCGAGATCGACTACACCGGCACGGCGGCGGCGAAGACCGGCTGCATCCAGATCTACCAGGGGGTCACGCCGCTGCTGTCCCCGTGTCTCGCCCTGCCCGCCGAGTTCGTGACCCCGCACGCGCTGTCCGTCGCGCTCGGCGACTACGCGGGGGGGGGCGGGAACACGGGCACGGTCGACATCGAGTTCGACAACGTGACGTTCACGGAGAAGTAGAGGCTGCGCACGCTTCGCGGAGGCACTCGAGAAAGACCCGCAGCCGCGCGGCTCCACGCAGCTCGACGCGATGGACCGCGAACATGGGGACGGGGGGCTCTTCCCAGGCAGACAGGACGACGCGGAGCGATCCGGTAGCGAGCTCGCTCTCGACGATCGGCCTCGGCAGAAGAGCGATCCCGGCGCCTCGCACCGCCGCGTCGCGCAGCGCGTAGAGCGAGTTGCTCATCAGCACGCCGAAGACCTGGACCCTCACGACCTCGCCGTCGCGCACGAAGCGCCACGCCCCCGGCCTGCCGAGACCGGGCGCGAAGACGAGCGCGCGGTGGCTCGGGAGCGCGGACGGATCCTTCGGCTCCCCGTGCTTCTTAACGTACGCGGGCGAGGCGACGGCGACGC